>JBCCEC010000037.1:0-32658 GCA_039030475.1 Bacteroidota bacterium | reverse complement strand
ATTCAATATACGAAATAAATACAAGTATTACAAGTAGTTATTTTATTTATTGTTATTATTTTAATAGTTGAAATTATTGGGGTTTGAAGCGAAGTGGAAAACCGATTAGACCCCTTTAAAGACAAGGCTCCCCCGAGGTGGGGTTAGCCCCTCCGTCGATGCCGATAGCTCTGGCCGTGCCGAGTGGCCAAAAGGCTTTTGGGAGCTTGCGACCGTATCGGAAAATCGGGAGGGTTCCCCTGAAAGTGGGAAACCCGATTCTCCGGAAAAGCATTGCCGGCCAGCTCATGGGGCACGGCCTATATTTGCCGTCGATGGAATGGGGCCCCGCCGAGGGAACTGGAGCCTTGACAATTAATGTGGAGTGCCACCCCTCGAAGTCCTTGCCGTAGAGGGCAAGGATCGCCTTTGGCGGGGCTTTTGCTTTTTCTGCAAAAGGCATGACAAAGGCGACACGGAAAGTGCAAGAGGGTAGGGGGCACGACTTCCGATTTCTCCCCCGGATCTGGCGTGTGTTTTTGCCTTTTCTGCAAAAACCATGACAGTATCCGGACGGCACAAAAAAAGCCCCTGTAAAAGAGGCTTATATATTGCTTGGGGGAGACTTTCTATGCTTTCAGGGCAATGATTCCCAATAGAACCGAAATAACCGTTGTGGCTATTCCTATGACCCAAATAAAGGTCTTTAACATATTCTCGATACGTTCCTCGACCCGTTCCATTCTGTTGATTACCTTATCCATATCATTTTCTACTTTATAGTCGATTAAGGCAAAGATAGTTTTTTTCTCATCCTTTCTGAAATTTGTCTTTCCCATTAACTGGTGTATCTCCGCTAGTTTCATATCATCATGCTTTAGGTTTAGTACTCGCTAGGGAGCAAAAGGGTTCTGTTCGTATAGTAAAAAGCAATCACGTCCAAAGGAAAATCGGTGTACCGATATTCATGTACGTGCAATAGCTTTCCGTTGCCGTTCGTGTATTCCAAAGTGCCTTTCTCATTGTCGCATGACAACTGGACTTTGATAAATTCCGATTTGTCCTTTAACGCATCACATTGGATGCACACATCGGAAACCAACCAATGGGCGTTGCACGAATCAATGACGTATTGAGCGCCATCCGTCCAGATGACGTTGCACAATGGATGCTTATAAAAATTCTCCGTACCGTGGAACTGTGCCAAGTTCTCACGTATCTCCTGTGGGCTTAAAGTAGTTTCCATAGTCTCTTTCGTGCTTTTACAAGGGTTTCGGAAATAAAAAAAGAAGGTCTTTTCGGTGGCTCAATGACCTGGGCATCGATAACGTGTATTTGCTCGACCCCGTTGGCCTTGGTTCTCTCCACTACAACATCAGTTGGGAGTATGGTGGTGTAGGAATCCTTTTTCTTGTCAAAGGAAAGCCCACGGCTATTTTGAGTATTTTTGTCTCTCATGATTATAACTGTTAAGGTTATGATTAAAAAAAGGGCGAAAGAGTTGAAAGGCTTCGCCCTTTTTCATGCACCAATCCTAACTTGTAGCTGTAGCTTTTTGGTTGTTTTTGCTTCCTGCCTTTTCAGGTTTTTTTTCGGCTTCTTTTTTCTTGTCCATTACTAGGACTTCTGTTGCCTTAATCTCTGGAAAGGTTCGCTTCTCCTTTTGTTCATTCTCATATTCTCTGTAGGTCATTTTACCGAGGACACAAACATTCGAGCCTGATTTTAGAAGCTGTTCCACTACATTGGCTAATCTGCCCCAACAAACAACATTATGCCATTGGGTGTCTTCAACTCGTTCACCTACTTGATTGGTGTAGTACTCATTGGTAGCTACGGAAAACTTTGCGCATTTACTACCACTTTCAAAGTTGATTACTTCTGGGTCATTACCAACATTTCCGATAATTGAAATTTGATTTTTGATACTCATAACTGTTAAGGTTTTAAAAGGATTAATACTTGTTTTTATTCTTATACAATATACTAAATAATTACAAGTATTACAAGTATTTATTGTATTTATTGATTATATATTTCTATCATAAATGGCTGTTTTATAGTTATTTATGATATATCAGAGCCCTTAAAGATGTTGGGTTTCCCCGAGGTGGAGTCATCGCCCCCGTCGATGCCAAACCAATTGGCCGTGCGAGTGGCCAAAAGGCTTTTGGGAGCTTGCGACCGCATCGGAAAATCGGGAGGGTTCCCCTGAAAGTGGGAAACCCTATTTTTCGGAAAAGCATTGCCGGCCAACTCATTTTGCACGGGCTATCTTTGCCGTCGATGGGAGAGGCTTCGCCGAGGGAACAGAAAGCCAACTGCAAATATTTGGAGTGCATCCCCATGAAGTTCTTGCCCTGTACGGCAAGAATTGATCATTGGCGGGGCTTTTGCTTTTTCGCAAAAGGCATGACAATGACAACACTTTGTGCAAATGGATAAGGGTGCACGACTTCCGTTTAAACTTTGAATCGGGTATCCAATGTAGATTGTATTAAAACAAGCTGATTTGGTTGGTCTTTGAATCTACAATGATGTCCGCCACTTCCTGAATGGGGCTTTTGGTTTCCCCTGAAGATTGCCCTGGCACTTTCTTGGGTTCTGGTAGGCCCAGCTTCACCCTTATGTAATCATAGGCATGGTTCACGTTGTCCACGTACTCGATTTGCGGTACGCCCTGGTACTTGAGCCATCGGTTCACGATAAATGCTCCCCTGAAGCTTTTTCCCGCAATCAGACCGTTATCGCAAATTACGATACCGTGGATGCCGTGGTACATCAGGTTAAGGGCGCTCATCCGTGCACACGTAAAGTCGATGTCGATAAGGCTGTGGAACATGCCAGATTTTAGGCTGTTACTGGCCAATGAGAATCGGGCCGAACCCGAACAGGGGTCGTTGAAGTTTTGGGCCTCTTTGTCAAGGGTGAGCTGTGCCATGAGCAGGCATACGTGAAGTGGGGTGAAGAACTGGGCAAAATGTTTGTTGGTAAGACTGTTGGCTTCGTAAAAGGTACCGAAGACATCGTAAAAATCATTGTCGGCTGCTATCATCCTGTCCAAGATGTGTATGGTCTCATGGATGAGCTGGCCGAACAATTGCCGTTCTTTCTCGGTGTACTTCTTTCGGATGGCCACAAGGTCCATTTTGTAATCGAACGACCAGGCGTTGATGGAAAGGTCCAAAAAGTCCTGAAAGATGTAATACATGCCATGCCTACGTGAAAGCGAATCGAAGATGTTGCCGAACTTTTTCAGTTCCTCTGGCAGTCTGTTTTTAGCCATAATTTTTGTGTAAGGGTTACTACTCATTTTTCTCATCGGCCCTTACACGGCCACAAGGTCCACAAAGCCATGAGGTACGAAATGGTGTGTGGTTCTGTGGTCGTCCCTTTGCTTGTGGAAAAATGGGGGTGGTACTCAATGCCCGAAGGATAGGGCAGGGGCAAGGCAAGTGCATCACTTTTGGAGTTCCCCCGTGAGGATCCACGACCTTTTTGGATGTGGCGGGTGGGGGAGTGGTCCCACGATGGGGTAACGGAGAAACGTTATGCTCTTGTGCGCGGTTCTGAGGGTGTTGGTGCTTTTGGAGGCGGTAGGACTTCCGAATGCGTACCGGATCTGGTACGCTCGGAGTGTCCGGGAGACGGATAAAGTACCAACTCCCGCAGGAACATGGGTAGTGCTATTCGGGTGGGATTGTTGCGGAATGCTTTTTGACCTTTCTTCCCGTATTCGGGGTGCATCAGGGATAGAGCGTAAATCCATTCTATGGGGTTCCTAGCGTGTTTTGCATGAGGAAGCGACCATGAAGCTACCGCAAGGCTTAAAACCGCTAAGAACGGCTCAGAATGATTGCAGCGATAGCCCGCCAGGATGCCCTAAATCTTTTTCACTACGGTATTTCGGTACTCTTCTTTTATGACCTCGTACAGCTCCCCCAAACGCCTGTGGAAATCGCTGGTCATTTCAAAGGTAAAATCCTTAAAGCCCACCTCCAGCCTTTCCCCTGTATCGACCCTGCCCCTGACCAAAAAGACCTCTGGCCTGTTGTTGAGCTCCGTGTCAAACATCTGCTCATAGGGCTGGGCGGCGAAAGCAAAGGTTTTGGTAACCGGTTGCCATGAAAAAATCACCCTGAACCCGATTTCCCGATATTCTCTTTTGTAATCCATTTAACAAATCCAAAGCATCTTTTAGGGTCGGGGATGTTCACCAAATGTAGGGCGTTGCCCCCAAACGTCAATTTCACGGGTTCATTGCCCATTGTGGCCAGCCCTTTTGTATCGGTTCAAATCCCAAAAACCCACAAGATGAAAAACTTTGAAATTATTTTAAACGTAGGAGAAGACCGCGCAAATTGCATCGAAATAGACGAACCGAATGATTTTATCGTTGTCGATTACGAATTCCTTTAAAATCGAGTAGTTTACCTTCAGAATCGGGCAGTTCACTAAAATCTGGATTCAAAGGACACTCTTTGAGTGTCCTTTGTTGTACTTTAGTGACAGATTTGAAGTTATATAAAAGTAAGAATCTACGTTAAATTCTGTTAATAGAAGTTGTAGAAGTAAAGCTGATGTAAGGTCAAAAAAGCAAAACGGCTAGGTAAATTTGGGTAGTTATTAACCCTATAATTTATTTAGTTATGAAAGTACAAAAAGCTATTTGTGCCCTCACCGTATTGTTCACCTTTGCAGTATTCACTTCTTGTGAAAAAAGCGATTTAGCGGAAGAAGAATCACTAATCGATGTTTCTGAAACACAAGCAATCGACGGCAAGGAAATCAAGGAAGAGGATACCTGATACCTTTTGGGTGGCGTTGGCCATCATAGGATTGTCAACGCTTCCCTATTTGCATGATTTTATTACCGATGCCGATGGGCTCAAATCTTGGGTTCCCAATCTCGGTATAGAATCCGTATTGACCGATGCGAACGGAAAAGTTCATGGATTTTCCACCTATCGGGTGTTTCTCTATACGTTGTTGATTTTCGTGTTTGCCTGTATCGGATGGGCTGGATGGTATCAGTCCGCTAGGTCAAAGTATTACGGTGGTGGCATCCTTTTAGTGCTAGTGTCCGGGGCGTACCATGTGGCATTGATTCTGTTCGATTTGAGAAAGACCGCTTTTAATGAAGCGTGGCCAAAGTTTTTTGTTTTGCTAGGTTTGGCCGTGTTTGTGGGATATTTGTGGTTCCGACAAAACAAACTGAGCTTCAGAAGGATTTTGGTGTGGGCGGTTCTGTTCTGTATGGCCCTTCTCCCGTTTTTCCATGACATCATTACCGAAAGGGGTGTGGGTCTAAGGCCCTGGGTCCCCAATTTCGGAATCGAACAGATGTTGACCGATACCGAGGGATATGTTCGTGGTCTTGGAAGTTATAGGGTATTGGTTTATCTATTCTGTATTTACCTGTTTTCACATTTGGGCTGGATAGGTTGGTTTTTTGATGCCAGGGGCAGAAAATTTCGTCCGTTCCTGATGGTTCCCGCTGCGCTCAGTTTTTATCAGGTAGTGGTCATTGCCATGTCGTGGCGTGAAACGGAGTTCAATAGCCCAAACATTAAACTGTACATCACCATAGGCTTGAGCATTCTGCTGGCCATCAACTTCTATTATAACAACAAGGTTTCCCCCAAAGCGAGCATAGTAACTGAAAATGAACAATCATAACCATTAGAAAATGAAAATAGATAAAACAAGATTTGGATTTATACGGGCCACTGGTTCCTTATTCGATAAGACCTTGCAAAAGGTCAACATGATTCTTCAGGGGGTTGTCGATGCAAAACCCTATACCTTGGATTGGGAACACGTTCTATCTGAATATGACAAACTTGGGGTGGGGGATGTCGCCGAATTTGCTTCCGGTTATGCCTTTGGATGGCATGCCATGAACGGAAAGCTCGACAACGATGCCAGCAAACAGGCCATGTACCTTGAAATCATCGATGGTATTGTGGAACGGCGGGAAAATGTCAAATAAAAATTGGTCTGTCCGGGAAGTATTTTTCAAGCTGATAGCCTGATTTGAATATTTGACGGCCAACAATTTTTTTGGTGGCCTTGTCTCGTTCCAATTCAAAAAAGAAAGTGCTCAGGGAATACAAGGCAAATTCTGTTCCCCCGTTATCGTAGGTTGCCACATATTCCCCCTTATCAACCCGCGTCATGATTTGATCGTGTTCTCTGAGCATAAAATATTCATACATCGTCATAGGCGGGAAGGGTATCAATCAATTTTCTTTAGGGATAGTATTTCATTGATATAGTCAATGTCCGCTTGCCGGTATTTATCCAATCTAGGGCCGTCAACAAATGCGTTCATGTGATGGCCTGTCTCAGTAGCACTATCCACGGTCAATTCAACATAGAAATCGTGTAGCCTAAAGATGTTGCTTGTTATATCGATGTCCCTGTACTTCGACAAGAAAACGGCATAATCACAAAATTCCTCCCATTGTTCCCCTTCAGGGAGCCCCAAAAAAGTTATTAAATCCATATCAATAGGGGATTTGAACTTGGGGATATTTTATATGGTCGATAATGTCCTCTCTGTCGGAATTGATGTTTCTTGAAAAGAGGTCTTTGCTAACGGAGTACGCATTGATTTGATCCTGGGGCAAATCATTGTTTATGATCTCGAAAACATCATCTTCGCCCAAATCATCGGATAGCCAAGCATCGATTTGGTCTTTGGCCAATGGCACTACCTGACGGTGTTCCCCATCACGGTTCTTCTTGTTGTGAATGATGGCGTATTTGGAACCTTCCGGAGCCTCCTTTGTCAAAATGGAAAAGGTTACATACCTGTCCGGAGTAATGCTGTAAATGCCAGCCAAGCTGATGATGGGTGAATCCTTTTGTTCAAAGTAATATGGCACTTTGAAGTTTTTGGGCTTTTCACACGTATGGGGTTCATAGAATCCCGAAAGGGGTACGATACAGCGTTTTGTCAATGCGCTGTGCTTGTACATCCAGTGGTCAAAAAGTTTTTCCGCTTGGGCGTTCAGTCCAGCTCCCCAAGGGATGGCCTTTTTATAATAGGCTTCATGGTCTGCACCAGGTTTATTGAACGGGAGCAAACCCCACATCATGGGGGTCATATGGTCTTTGCGCTGTTGGGGAATTACCCAAAATTGCTGATGGCTATACCCATTGGCGTGATGGTAAATGAGCTCGGCATTTTCATCTTTTAGCTTATCCGAGCGTGTCACCCCGAAATGCAATTCAAGTTGTTTGGCGGTACTAACAATTCTGGTATGGAAACACATTTAAACTTATAAAAATTACTTACCTAGTTTTAAAATCCGAAATGCCCCTTGTAATACTAGGGCAAACACAACTGTCCCCACAATTAAGTCAGGTTTGCTAGATTCTAACCAATTTACTAAAAGTCCAGCTATAATCACACCTAAATTAATAATCACATCGTTTGAAGTGAAAATCATGCTCGCTTTCATATGAGCTTCTTCTTTGCTCTTTGACTTTTGTAAAATGTAAAGACAGATTCCGTTTGCAATTAGTGCAAAAATGGATACGATAATCATTGTCGAAAAGGCGGGGAGTTTCTCTTCTCCGAAAAATCTCCTTAACACTTCCACAAATCCAATAAGTGCAAGTGTTATTTGAAAATATCCAGCAAGTTTTGCAATCCGTTTTTTTCTAGTCAGAGTTCCGCCGACTGCAAACAAACTGATTCCGTAAACGAAACTGTCCGCAAGCATATCCAAGCTGTCGGCAATTAACCCCATTGATTTTGAGATTATTCCAGTTGTTATTTCGATAAGGAAAAAAGCGAAATTTATTCCCAGTACTGCCCAGAGTAGTTTTTTCTGGTTTGAATTTTCACTGAATTCTGTTTGTTCGGTTCGTTCGGTTAAAATTTTCCTTCCGCCCAAATTTAGTTCAACAACGGATTTTTCAATTAAGTCAGTTTCTCCGCTATGAAAAACGGTCAATTTTCTGTTGGCAATGTCAAAGTCCAAATTTGCGATACTTGAAATACCATCCAATTTCATCCGGATTAGATTTTCTTCGGAAGGACAATCCATTTTGGTGATCTCAAACACGGATTTCTTCATTGGCTATAAACGAACTTACTTTATTTCTTTTTATGAACTCGTTTGACAATATTGGTAACTACGCCCCAAATATTAAGGGTGATATCCCCGCTGATTTCAATGGGTCTGTACTTTGGGTTTTCGGGCATCAGGAAAATCTTATCGTCTTCCTTTTTGATGCGCTTTACCGTAAACTCCCCATCCACAAAGCAGACGGCTATACTTCCATCGTATGCCTCGATGCTGCGGTCAATGACCAAAAGGTCGCCATCATCCATACCCGCCCCCTGCATGGAATCCCCGTTTACACGGGCGAAAAAGGTAGCATCAGGGTCATGGATAAGCTCCCTATCCAATGAAATACGGTCTTCTTTGAAATCATCGGCGGGAGAGGGAAAACCGCATGAAATACCCCCATCGAAATAAGGCACTTCGATGGCCATGCCGTTACCAGGCATCAATATTTCAAGCTTCTGTTTCTTCTTTTGGGTAATGTGCATTTACTGTAATTATATCGTCAAACTTACTGGTATATCTAGGGGATAATTGGTTACGGTTCATCTTCCATTCCCGTTTCAAATCTTGGCTACCCAATTTAATAACATTGAAACCGGAAAGCAAATTGATTCGGTCAATAGCTTTCATCAGGGGCAAATGTCTTGGGTCGGAGTTTTGGAAAACGTTCAGTTGCTTCGATGCCGAGGGGGTAAGGGCCATGACCATAATTCCCGCTTTCTTATAGTGATATCCTTTTTTGAAAATCATTTTAAGGCCCCTTACAGCGTGCTTGGTCAATTCTAGGGTTGAATTGGTCGGGTAGGGGAGTTTGATGCAAACGGAGCGGCCATATTGTGGCAAATGCTCCTTAAATGGGTTTGTCCGAACGAACACCTGAACCAAATTGCAATCGGAGCCTTGCCTTCGTAATTTTCTACCGCAAACGGATGTAAAGGTGGCAATACGTTCGTGCAGTTCGGAAAACTCGGTATAATCCTTATGGAATGAGCGTGTACAGGCAATTCCTTTTTTGTTTTGGACTTCTTCCATTTGGATTGAGGGTTTCCCCATCAGGTCATGTTTGAGCCGTAGGCCTACGACGGTCATGCTGTCCCTCACAAAGTCGTCGGGCAGTTCGATAAAATCAAGTGCGGTACGGACGTTCTGCAACTGCAACATTTTTGCGTAACGGCTTCCAATCCCCCAAACATCCCCGATTTTCAGCCACTTTAGGGCTTTTGTCCTCTTGGTGTCGGTATCCATCAGATACACCCCACCGGTTTTATCGGGAAACTTTTTTGAAATCCTATTGGCAACCTTGGCCAAAGCCTTGCTGGGGGCAATTCCTATCGATACGGGAATTCCTGTCGCACGATGGACAAATGTTTTGATTTCCCTGGCATAGTTCTCCAGATTGAAATGCTCAAAGCCCCGGAACAAAAGAAATGCTTCATCGATACTATAAATTTCAACCTCTGGACAATATCTTGAAAGTATGTTCATCACCCTGGAGCTCATGTCGCCATAGAGCGCATAGTTCGATGACTTAACAACTACATTGTGCTTGGCAAAAAAGGATTTGTACTCAAAGTAGGGTGCGCCCATGGGGATGCCCAGGGCTTTGGCTTCGTTGCTCCTAGCGATACAGCAGCCATCATTGTTTGAAAGCACCACTACGGGCCTACCGTTCAGGGAAGGGTCAAAAACCCGCTCACAAGAGACGTAACAGTTATTGCAATCAACGAGGGCGTAATAATTCAACTTGCTTTTTTATTAGGGCCAATAAAATTATATTCTTTTTATCGAAAATTTGACTGATAAAATGCAACATTGATAAGATTCGTGTTTTTGAATCGTTTATAAGAAAATGGCCACGAAAAAACCAAATATGGAAGTTGTAGGTCGGGTGAGAAGAATGTTGGAGAAAGATGGCCCGCTTGACCTAGACCACATGGAAGCTTTGCGTGCTCGATTGCAGATGAGGAAAAAGGAAACCAATATCCTCCGATTTTCAAAACACAGAGAGTTGAGGGAAACCATAGCGGCTCTGGATTACCTTTTGGAAACTGAATCAAAAAAGCAGCCCGCCCCCGACAGCTGACCCGAATAAACTGAATGTTGCATTCATTTAGTAACCGGTTAATAAATCCGTGGTTCGGTTACGGGGTTGGCAAGCCGCTTTGTTTTATTGTTTTTGGAAATATGATTAGGAGCATTGTTGTAGTGTGCCAAACTAAGAAGATTTACAAATCAAGACAAGTACTTTTCCTACAATTCGATTAACTGTATTTTGAAAATCTGATTAGTTTCATTTAGAACATAGATAATCATTCAGTAATCGATAGGAACACAAGAAGGTTTGCGCGAACCCGAATCTATAATTGGGCAAGACCGCATGAAATTAAGCTAGGGCTATTGTGAAATAAAAATTGGCGCTATAGTTTTTCTCTTGTTGTCTTTACCACGTCAGTGCCGCCCCCACTTGTGATATACCTAAAGTCCCCTGCGCCGTTGGATAATGTGGCCAATGGTTGTTCTCTAATGCCCCTTTCGAGCTCGATAAGGATATCAATGTTTGAATTGGTATAGTAATCGTACCTAAATATTGCTTCAAAGTAATCAATTGTTGATTGTTGAGACCTCATAACGGCTAAGTAATCAACCTCATTAGTGGCCACATCAAAGTAGAACTGGAATGAGAAGAAAAAGACGTCAAAACCATTATCTATTTGAATTGTCAAATAGTTCATTCCATCATTGAAATTTTCAATTATTAAATTAAATGGTCCTTCCCCTGAAGAAACGGGTGCATTTAAAAGATTGCCCTGTCCAATGGTTGCATCAACATTATTTTCCAAAATAAAGGTTCCCTGACAACAGCTAACATTTGGCTCAATTGAAGAAACAGTATATGACGGAAAATCAGTATCAGTTAATTCAAAAGAAAAGGTTAGAGAGTTCTCGGTCCTTAATTGAAAATCATACTCAACCCCAAAGCTTTCAATGGCGGGCGGGTCGTTATCATCACAGCTATAAAGGCCTGCTATTATCAAAATCAGAAATATCTTCTTCATGGGGTCAATGTTTTAAAGTTTAATAAAAACAAAAATTATGCCAAATCATTCTTAATAAGTGCAATCCGTTGGACAATCATTAATAGGGCAACCCAAATTCTCATGTATATAAAAACTAGGCGTTTCTACCGTTATTTCGTTGCTAAATTCGTTTCTGTCATTGACTATTTGCACCCTATAACTTCTACCTTTTTTGATTCTGATGTCCCTATCTTCGATAAATCTTGCACAACTTCCTCTCCTTGTAGATCTACCATAATCAAGATAGCCAACCACATAGTCTAAATTGTAATCATATACTTCTCCATTAATTATTATTTGAGAAATCGGGTAAACTGAGCTAAAGTCAATGTTGGCCACAACAAGCTCCATAAAGTATTTTTGTCGAGCCACACCGTTAATTGTTCCAATTGGTTCGGTTCGGTTCAACTTGTACTCAGAAAATGACAAGGAGTTAAGAACAGGGTTGCTAGGCACAATATCAACCGTTATAGATGACGGCCTAGAGACATTGTTGCTGGCCGTAAGTGTGTAAGTAATTTGATGCTCTCCCACGACACTGCCAGTATAGTCAGCTGACCAATTTCCTGCATTTATATCTGCAGCAATGATTGGAATGCTTTGCCCAGCTGAATAATTAATCCCGTTATAATTTACAATCCCAGTGCTAGAGCTTGAAAAGACCATTGTATAAGTTAAGTTTTGGGTTGTTGTCTGGCTAAACGTGAAATTGATAGGCAGCGCAACGTCGACAATTTCTAAAGGCTTAGATCGTATTGCCTCAAATGTAAAATCAGTTTCAGAAATTGTAATGCTTGCGTCATCGCTTTCATTTTGCCCACTAGAGCTTGTAACTTCAAAATCTAAAACGTGTTCTCCTCCAGCTGAAGCGATGTAGTTTCCAGAACTGTTACCAACGCTAATATTAAAGCTTTGTCCAGGGCTTATTGTTTGTCCTCCATATTCAAATGTTCCATTGTTTGAATTCGTGAAGATTGCAGTGTAGGTATCTGTCCCGTTTATTGTTTCAGCAATGTCAAAGGTTATTCCAACTGCTTCTCCAATATTCGCTGTGGCCAACTCCTCAGTTGCCGAAAATGTAAACACGTTACCGTTATAGGTTACGGAAACTGTATCATCATCAGTCCCGCCATAGCTTGCGGTCGCCGAAACGGTTAAGGTGTGCGTGCCGGAGCTTTCCCCAACGTAATTGAAGGTGGATTGACCCCCGTTAACAACAAAAGCCTCACCCTGTGCAAATGTTTGTCCATTGTATTGAATGGTTCCGTTGGCGGTTGAAGAAACAAGTATTGTATAAGTTCCGCCTGAGCCTCCAGTTTCGGTAATAGTTAAATTCACGGGGATAGATTCTCCGACGGCAACTGAGTTTGTTGATGCAATTGCGTCTATGGAAAACGCCCTTGAGACAACAGTAAAAGAGGCATCATCCGATTGAGGTATACCATTTGAGTCCGTTACTAAAAAATCTAGCCTATAAGACCCGTCCAAAGATGGAGTGTATAGTCCTTGGAAAGAACCTTGTTGAACTGGAATTTGTTCACCCGGGCTATAAGTTGTACCATTTATATTTAATGAGCCGTTACGGTTACTTTCATAGGTCATGGTGTATGTTGTGCCGGTATTTGCCGATCCTGGAATAATATTAAAATTAATAGGGTTTGCCTCTCCCGTACCAACCTGATCATTAACCTCATTCGCTGTGAATTGAAAGTTAGTATTGCTGACAACAAAGGATGTCTCTGCGGGAAGGGTCTGGCCGTTACTATCCCTCAGAATAAACGAAAGGGTATAGTTGCCAGGAATTTCTGGAATAAAACTGAAAGGTGTTGTGCCTGGTTCTATGCTGAAAAACTCAGAAGCATCGACTTCATCCCCGTCCCTATTTGTTAGAGTGCCTATCCCTCCTGTTACTGAAAAGCTCATTTCATAAGTGAGGTTAAAGTTCCCTTGCTCAAACAGCGAGACAGTAATACTATTGGTTTGACCAACAAACATTTCTGAAGTTGAAGAAGAGGCCGTAAATGAAAGCTGGGCATTTGTGGCCGTAAACTTAATATTCGCTGGCATTTCTTCACCAAAGTTGTCGGTGGCCACAAAGTCCAATTCATGTTCCCCGAGAGATGTTGGCGTATAAAATAATGTGAATATGCCAGGCTCTACTCCATATGCTGAATTTTGCCCAATCACCTGATCATCTTCGCTTCTAAGCGTTCCGTTTCCAGCTACAGCATCATAACTAATATTGAAATCATTATTGTTTTCGCTGGCCGTGTTCAGATTAAAGCTCAACTCAATTGGTTGATTAATACCAATAGATGTGCCAATAGATTGACCTGAAAAAGAAAACGGAACACTGGTAACGTCAACCAAAATACTGTCCCTCTTAACTTGGTTGTTGGAATCAGAAACGTCAAAATATATTTTCTTTAAACCAAGTACCGTTGAATTAAACCTATATGTATAATCCCCTGGGGGGAAAGGCCTTGTTTGACCAGCTGTTTGTGGTTCGCCATTTTCGTCTAGCAGGGTTCCAATACCTTCAGAGTCCGGAGCATAAAAGAAAGATAGGTCGTAGTTGATTTCTTCGCTATCGTCAGATGACTGTAGACTAAGTGAAACATCAATGTCCTCCCCAATTGCAATTTTTTCAGACGGGGTTGAAGCTAAAAGGAAAAACTGTACGTTTTCTACGGGCACAATTATTTCTCGCTCACGTTCAGCTCCATCAGGAGCCGTTGCAATCAGTTTGATAACATGTTCTCCTAAAGTTGACGGTACATATCCAAATTCAAGGGTTCCCTCTTCAACCGTAATCTTTTGCCCTGGTTCGTACTCTTCGCCGTTTATAACAAAAACTCCTGTTCCGCCCTCAACAGTAAAAGAAAGCGTATAGGAAGAATCAATATCACCAACTGATAACGATTCGTATAGTTCGGTGTTGGTTTCGGATACAACAGTAAGATTTAAAGCGTTTTCCCTATTGATAACAAAAGTGTTCACTCCTTTATTGAAAAGGGCCGTAAACGGAGCAAAATCTATCTCATAAGTAATCGTTTCGGGTTTTTCATTCCCTTTTTGGTCTTTGGCTACCACATTTACAACATGGGTTCCAGTTGTGGTTGGGATATAGTCGAGTTTCCAAACAAGATCTTCGAGATTCATTTCTGTTTGTTGCTCCAATATTTGACCATCATCTAATTGAAAGAAACCTTCTCCCTCAGAAATGGTATAAGAGAAATTAAATTTTGTAGTTGAAATAGTCCTCTCCGGAACTACTCTAAAATCCGCTTGTGAACCTTCATATACAAAACCCGTATCATCAGCAATTACAGAAAAGTTAAAATCAAACGTGTCTAATATGTCATCATCTTCAAACTCTTTACCACAAGCCAGAAGCAAGAGCAAAAATGCCAGATAAAGTTTTAATTTTTTCATCATTATAGTGTTGTGGGGTTGTTAGTATCAATATAAATAATATCTAAGACTCAGGCCAACAAAGGGGTAAAGGTTTCCAATATCACTATTGACGTGATAGTGTTGGTTTGCCTTTAGGGCCAAGGAAAAGCTCTCTTTTATCTGCCACTCTATTTCAAGACTTGCAAATCCCCCATAAATGAATTTGCTTTCCGCTGTGATAAGAGCTCCACTGGGCAATTCATTATTGCCGTTATTTATTACCTCGTAACCGGCAATTCCTCCACCGCCCAAATAAATCCCTACGGGTTTTCTCCAGTCCACAAGAAAGATCCTACGGTAATAACCTGGTTGAAAAGAAAAAACATTATAGGGTATTTTCACACCGTCAAAATCTTCTTCTGAAAAACTTGCAAAGACTCCTATTTGAATGTAGGAAAACCTATTGGGGTGAAAGTTGAATGTTGCGTTTCCTCCAAAGCCATCTTCAACATAGCCCGCTGAAAAGCCTACTGATGAGGCATAGTTTTGGGCCATTGCCGCGCTATTGGCCGCAAGGAAAAATAATAGTAAAATTGTTCTCGTAATCGTATTCATGTGGGGTGTATTAAAATCTTTTTGGTCTGTTAACTTTTGAGTGTTTTATCCTTAGGGTTAAACTTCTATTTCCGTTGATTTCATCCAGCTGGACCACCAGGTCTTTATTCTTGTCAAGGGTAAATTTGTCATAGACAAGAAAGAAATGGTTTGAGGATTTGCCCTTTATCCTTGTGGGAACTTTGTACCGATAATCCGGAGGGAAATTGACAAGCTGATTGTTTCTTTTAAAATTTGTGCCTAAGGCCGTGCGGAGAACTTTAATGTCATAGTCTATCGTTTCCTCGTTGTCAATCCGAAACAAAAAATACAGTTCGTTATGATTGTAGTAAACCTCTTTTAACCAAAGAGAAACATTTCCAATTCTAGCTGGTTTGTCAACAATTGAACCTTTTTTAAACTGGTTATAATAGCACTTTCTTCTAATATATTCGTCCTTGTCCAATTCGTAGAGCTCTTCCGTCAATGTCTTTTCTTCATCGTTTTTGTTTAAAGAAGTTGACGTTTCCCCTGTTGGACTTTGATTTTTGAAAGAATGTTGTCTCGGTAAAATAGAGTCTCGGCTTTGCCTGCTTCTATTTCCGGCCCTAATCATTGATTTTTTTTTATCTAGGGAAAATGACGCCATTGATTCCGAAACTGGAAATGTTTTAGTGTCTCCATTTGGATCGTAGAATATCTCCAGGTCATATAGAATGCCATTTTTAGTCATCACCGTATAATTGGTGAGTGCGTTAGGGTCTGTTAGCTCTTCGCTCACTCTTAACCCTAAAATTTGCGGACCGTATTTGCTCCCGCTATTGGAAAAGGAAACTTCAACAAAATTCAATTTATCCCCTAAAACCGAAAAGTCCACCGCATCAGGAAAAACCAAAAGTTTAACCCCGTTTCGCGGAAGGCCGATTTTCGTTTCCTGCGCATTAAAAAGAAACGGTATTAGTATAAAGAGGAAATATATTTTTTTCATCAATTATCTGGTTGGGTTAAAATGAGTTGAAAGTTATTGGTCAATGGTATTTTATCTGTCTCTCTAAGATTCTTTCTTCTAAAAATTTGGGTTATAGCTCGCCCTATTCCCCTACCTATTCTACCTGTTTCTTGAGAGGCTTCTAAGGTTACGTCTTGTACTAAATTGTTTTCAAGGATTCTAGTTGCCTCAGTCCAGAGTTCTGAGGCCCTTTCGCTTTCAATCCCTAACAAATCCGTTTCTGCATCCTTCACCACAAAATTGACCGGCACTTTATTTATACTCTTGATGGTTAGGTAAATCCTAGTCTGATCTATGGATGCGACTGCCTTAAAAATGGTGTTCTTTGGTATGATTTTTCCCTTATAATCAATATCCTCGTTCAAAATAAGCTCGACTGTTTCTTTAGGTAAAACCCATTGGTCTCTGTAGACCGCTGCACTTACGGCATAATCATCCTTAAAGGTGTCTGCAGCGGTAGGAGAATATAGTTCGCTTTGGCGTCGATTGGCCTCAAGTATTCTTGCTCTTCTTTCAGCTTCCGTTTCAACTGGTTTAGATACACCAATGCCAAGATTGGAGGGCTCCTCTTCAGAATCCATGTCCCATAGGCTATCGTCCACCTTAATTTTGGTTCTCGGCTTCGGCGTTGTTGGGTTTTCGAGCTCGTTAGTCAAAGTCAAAATCTTACTCCCGGACTCTTCGGAGTTGCCCTTTTCAAAGGGGTCTATTAAGGGGATGCTGTCCTCTTCCCTTTGCCTTGTGTAAAAAGCACTTCTATCCTTGCTGTTAAGCGTATCAAGAGTAATATTGAAATCAGCGTTTGGAGAAACAATACTATCGCTCTTTACATCCGATGGGTCGTTTTCTTTTGCTTTAAAGGCATTAAGGGTTATAAGTAGAATCGTTCCCAAAATGGACATTCCTACAACCAGGTATATTTTTTTTTGATTCTCGGTGGGTGTCTTCATAGCTCTTTGTACTTTATTGTACGAATCTCAGCGAACTCAAGGACTTCAAGGCCAATGACTTGAAATCCAGTAAAATTGCTAAATTCGTAGCTCTTTTGCCTTATTTTTCCGACGGCTACCACCTTTTTCACGACAACATCATTAGTCCTGAGCGTCTTTAGTGTGGCCACGATCTCAAATTCTGGCAAATCCTTTGTATAATCTATTTTAATGTTTTCTTCTTTAACATCAAAAACCACACTATAACCACCTGCAATCAGATTAGAATAGTAATGTTTTTTCTCCAGCAACCTAAAAAGCATGT
Source organism: Bacteroidota bacterium (assembly GCA_039030475.1). Lineage (GTDB taxonomy): Bacteria > Bacteroidota > Bacteroidia > Flavobacteriales > Flavobacteriaceae > Flagellimonas. Next base: position 15,265 of record JBCCEC010000037.1, on the reverse strand, counting down.
CAACACTATTGTCCCCCATTTCTTTAGCTTTTGCCTTATTCCTTTCAATATATTCGGGATTCGGTTCTACACTCCAAACGTAGTTGTGAAATAGTTCAAGAAAGCCTTTATGAGCTATTTCAAGGGGCTGCGAAAAATCTTCAACCAACTGAGCCTTAATGATGGATTCATTAACAGCTACATATATTTCTTCTCTTTTTTCAGCCGTATCTTTATCTACACCAGCTTTATAAAGTACCATAGCCCCCAAGCACACCACTACACAAACCGCACCAGCGATAATCGAGCCGATAACAAAAAGCCTTTCCTTGGTCGCTACATTATTAAGAATTTTCATTAATCAATAATTTGTATTAGACTTTAGTTATTACTTTTCTAGCGGCCAGAAGTGCGGCGGCGGCGGCTTTTTTACTACCCCCGACACCTGAATTAACCTTGGCAATACCCCATTTGATCATCGATGGAACGAAGAAGTATGACAGTCCAAGTAATATGAAAAAAATAATGCCCAACCACATCCTAAAGATTTGGTCGTCAAACTCCAATGCAGGGCCTACAACTTGGGGTTGAAAGGCATTTTCTAAAACTTTTAGCGCAAGAAAATCAATAAACATAAGCATTGGGATTAGAAGGGCTGTTTCTAAATTCTTCATTGTCCAATCCAACCATTGGTATTCATTCCCTGGAACAAAACTTAATGCTAAGTTTATCGGCCCAAAAAATAGTAAGGTTATAAATCGAAGCATTGTTTTTACTTTAAGGTAGATGTACACTATCATTGAAATCATGGCAACCAAGTTGAATAATTGTGTCATGATTAACAGTTCAACTGTATTTTTAAACAGCTGCTTAAAATATCCTACGGTAATATCGAATATGCTTAAATCAGTGTCTTCAGGAACTACCGGCAGTTTGAAAAGAGTGAGATAAAGTTTTTGGTTTTTGGCAAAACTTATACTGTCATCTGCTGATGCAGATAAGTCAACAAAAAACTTCACCACAGCATCATAATGAAACAAAAGTAGCGTAAGTGGGAGCCAGCTTAAATAACCCCATACATCCAATGGATTATTATACAGGTTTCTCGCAATCTTTACCAACACGAACATAAATGCAACGTATTTGAATGCTGTAATCACTGGCTCAGCCACTTCAAAAGCTAATTGTATTTGATCCCATATAAAGGAATTGAAAAAATCTTTTATTTCAAGAATGAAGCTTTCCACCTATGCTGTTTCCTGAATTGTTTCTTTTTCCTTGGTTGAATCTTCGCTTACTGGTTTTGGGCCATTCATATAAATTTCATGAGCCTTGATTTCAGTAATCTTTCTTGAAATTTGCTCTGAGTCTGTATAGGTTCTATAACTAATGGAACCGCTAACACAAACTTCAGAACCTTTCTTAAGATAGTTTTCAATAATCCCAGCCAGATTACCCCAGGCGACAACATTATGCCATTGTGTATTTGTGATTTTCTCGCCTTCTTGATTAATGTAATCCTCGTTGGTAGCCAATGAGAATTTTGCGGTTTTCTTACCGCTGTCAAATTTTACGACCTCTGGGTCGTTTCCTAAATTTCCGATCAAAAAAACATGATTCTTAATTGTTTTCATATCTAAATTTTAAAGGGTTAATACTCTATTTTAATTGCCAGAAAATCGGTTTCTGGTGTTTCTTTGCTGATTTATATAGTTCAGTTCATTCTCAAAGGATTTTATCTTGGCAATATTCTTTTTTATGGCCTCAATTGAGGTTTGTAATAATTCTTGCCGTTCCCTGGCTGGAATGATTTTATCGTTAGAAGTAAGAAGGCTTTGTGTTTGCTTGAAAGCCATTATAGTACCTTCCACAATGGATGCAATTTTATCTTCGTAAACACCGAAATCAGAGGTCTCTAGATTTTTGGCATTTTGGATGAATTTCACAAAGTCTTTTGCAGCCTTGACAATATCGTTTCTTGCCTCTTCTAAATCATGTAATTGATAGTCCACAATAATGCTTTCAGGCGCTTTTTTGTAGGTTTCAATTTCCTCTGTCTTCAATTTATCGGTGTGGTCCAGTATTTGGTTTTGTCTTTCTATCAACTTAATAAGGGTTTGTTGGTTTTTGATAATCAGTTGTTGGTTTGCAATCTGCTTAGTGATTAATTTATTCTGTGCTATTGTCTGCACGTTAATAGATGTCAATATCCCTGCTGAAACACCGTCTGTTACAGGTATCTGGGCAAACCCAAGCAAAGGGGAAAAGGTTAAGAGAAGTGATATTAGTTTTTTCATTTTTACTTTTTTGGATGTTAGTTGCCGGCAAAGTGTTTAGCTGTTTGCAGCATGGATCCGTATCTTTTATCAATGTCGAACAGAATTGCTTTGTTGTCTGGATTACTTTCATAAATAGCGGCCTCTTCCCTCGATGTTTCAATTCCAAGTGTTACTAAGTGTTCCTTAGCGTAAAGAAGCGCAATTTCTTTGGCCAGAATCCCCTCGGGCATGTTCCGGTTAAGTCCAAAAATGCGGTTGGCTTGTGAGTCGGTAATGCTAAGGATGTCCCTTATATATTCAGGCTTCCCTTTGTAAGAGCTCAAATCGGATATAAGCCCGATTTCAGAATTGTTCAATACGGTATTCTTGATGATGTCCGAGTTGAAAAAATCCTCAATATCCTGTGATGTAAAGATTGTTGCCCCTTTTTGAGATCGTACTGTCTTAATGGTGTCCAGTATAAATTTTTCCAAAACAGGCTTGTCCATTGCCGTCCAAGATTCGTCATAATGCAGAAACTTCATGTGTTGTAGTAGTTCTGGACAGTAGAGTTTGTCCTTATATAAATTCGTTAGTAAAAAGGTTGTATTGGTAAAAAGCTTCGGATCGTCTTTAAGCTCTTTGATTTGGAATGTTATATATCGCTGATACAATAAATCAGCAAGTCTTTCATCCCTGTTGTTGAGAAGGTATTCATATACACCGCCCTTATAGTAATCCCGTAAAAGAAAAGTGATTTCGTTGAGCTTTACGCTTTTTTCAATACCGTTGTCCTTGGCGTATTCAAGAGCAAACTCCTTGAAGAAATCAAAAAACGTATTAAAGCATAAATCATGGTTTACGGTCTTGTAATAACCCCCTACTGCAGCAGAGAAAATGCCGAACATCAATTCGTTGTTGTAGTCGTTGTTGCCGCTATCAATAAGGTTGCAAAGGAAATAGGACAAAAACACCCTTTTGGAGTTAATTTCATCTTCACTTCCGCTGGACGTCAAAAATGGGTTGAACCCTATTTTTTCAAACATCGAGACCTTAAAGAAAACCCCATTATGATATTTCGTGGCCCGTTCAAATGAGCTGGAGCCATCAACATTAAAAATGTGGTGACCCATTTCATACTGATGGTTAAGAATGCTGTTCCAGCTGTATGATTTTCCAGAACCGGACTTACCAACCCCCCAGGCATTGTAGTTGGTAATGATTTTTTTCTGGAATGGAGTTATAAAGAAATCCCAATACATGGGGTTTCCGCTTGCGGGGTCTATAACCCTTTGGCCAAAAGGTGCATTTCCTTTGGAGTAATCTTCAAAATATGCCAACGAAAGTGCGCTTTCTGAAGTTAGTGGCATATATAGGTCAGCCGGAAGCCCTATTGCGTTGCCAGGGCAACTAGCAAAATATAGGTCGTGCAAATCTGCCGTGTTTTCCTTTAGGTTATATGAGAATGTATTCGGGCGAGAATAGGTACTATCCAACATACCAACATTGATATGTGTGTACACTAATTTTTTATTGTCCTCTATGATTTCCGAAATGAACGAACTCGTTTCGTTCATGAAGATTTCATTGCCCGTAGCGTCAAGGCTTTTTGGCTTTTTCTTTGTTCCATCATCATTAATTGAGTTAATGGGGTTGAAGCGATGCGTGTAGTTGAAAAGTCTATTTACCTTTTTCTGGAACTCCTCCAGCCCTGTTTGTTGGTCTGGGATGTAGAAATACTGGTTCAGTACATGATCACAATCCAACTCTAAACCAAGGGGTGAAATTGTGCTTTTATAGATTGGTTTGCTCGGAACTTCTTTTTCTGGACAGTTGGATGATGAAAGAACAAAATCATTTAGTTGCTCATTATTCTGAAGAGAATAGTACCGTAATTGCCTATCGCCAATAAGGAGCTTATTTTTATCGAATAGCTTGTCTCTTCCCTTTGGGGTCAAGTCAAAGTCCATAAACATTTGAAACATCCCGCCATTGGTGGTATCGCCTATAAAGTCATCCTTAGTCAATAGACGGCCTGAAAAATTTTCATTTTTTAATAGTTTGGCGATGGTGTCTCTTTTCTCAAAGAACTTGTCTATTTCCCCAGAAGTAAAGTAGCTTTTTGGGATAGTGGAGCTCAGGCCTCGCTTTGAGCTTTTGATTAAATATCTATTGGTGTGGTATGATTCGTAGGTTATATAATTTTTCGGAACTTTTGTAAAGTAGATATAGGATAGCTGCTTTCTTACGCTTCTGCCATGAAAATGGATTCTATTATATTTTTGCATTGCGCTTTCATTTTGGAGCGGGGTTTCCTCTAAACCCTCCTTAAAAAACCAGTCCTGCTTGTGTACGATATAATCTCTTTCCAAAATCGAAAAAATTCCATTCAATACTTCTGACATGGTTTCTACCTGTCCCTCCGCTTTTTGGTAAATAGCCGGATATTGGACTTTGAAGCCATAGGCCAAACAGCCTTTCTCTTTATTGATTAGGCAGTCGTCCTCTATACCATGAATGGGTAGGTGTTCACTTTTTATTAATAATGCTTTCACTTGGTAAAAGAATTAAAGGGTTCTGCTTAATCACTTTAGGTTTTTTCTTGTTGATTCTCTTCTTCTTGAAATTGGCCTGAGCATTTTTCCTGTCTCTAATTCTGAAAAGGAAAAAGTTTAAGGGTATGGAAAGAAAGGCGGCTATTACTGCAAATCCGTTGGTTCCAATCACAACAAAACACATAACAATGCTGATTATCTGAAAGCATGCAAACTCAATCCCAATGCTTCTATCCATTGCGAAAAGCCGTGGGCTGCGCTGAAGTGTTTTGTAAACCTTATAGCTTTTCATAAGATGCTTAGGCTATGTTAAATATCTGTTTGGCTAGTGCGATAGCAATTGAGGCTAGGAAAGTAATTAGGGCATACTTTCCAAAATTGAATCCAACGTTGATGTTTCTGCTGTTATCAACTATGATCATCGATGCAGCAAGAATAAGCGCAATAATGAATAGCACATATTCAATTACTCTACCTACAATTTGTGCAATCTGGGCTAACCCGCTTTCGAGGTTGGAAAGAAAATCTATAATAGCATCCATTTTAAAATCTATTTAAGGTTATTGGCAAAATATAGAAATTAAAATTAAATATTTATACTATTATATCTTTTTTTAGATAAACGTACTATTAGTTAAATAGAAGATTTTTTATTTTTGAGGCCATTGATTTGGTTTTTTGGCGCTTGTTTTGCTGAGATTGATAATGCTGCATTCCAATCTTCAACTGGTTTTCCCAAGTACGAGGCTTTATGGGTTCTAACATTTGATTTGTTGAGAGCGGGTATGTTTCTGGCCAACGAAGCTGATATTCTTTTACCAGCATCTTCAAGTTTGCTTTTGGAGGGAAACACCAAAGAAATCCTGTCATTCGATGATTTTATGTTTATGTGGTGGTTCTCGTTTGAGTTGATATAAATGGCGTTAAAGTGGTCTTGCAGGTTAAAAAACCATTCATTTACCTCTTGGGTTAGTTTCGGATGATGGGTGTGAAAATCAATAGATGGCCTCCCATTGTCGTTACCAATCGAAAAGAAGGCCTGTTGTTCCTGGCCGGCATTCGGGTATTGGTCTTGCAAAACTTTGTTGTAGACGGCAAGGTCATAGATAAAGCCGTCAAGGTCTCTGTCCATTGCAAGCACAAGGGTATAATCGTTTTTATTCAGGCCGCTGCTTTCTATCTTCTCCCATAGCCAATTTTGTCTTGTTTCGTAGAAATTACCATTAGTTGAGAAGTACCAGGTGTTTTTGTTGCCCGATGGATCCATTTGATAGTGCGAAATAGCATCAATAGCGGATTCAAATAAGGCCACCTTATCCACCGTTTCGGGCTTATTGGAGTTCCATAGCATACAGTCAATTCCCAGGCAAAGATTGTTGTTGGTTTTTGCTCCGGTTTTGATCTCAGCCCCAACGATGGTGTTGTTATCGTCAAATTTTGGGAAGAAAGTGTTGGTGAATGTAACTGGGCCATTGGAGGTATTAACGGTGTTGTCGTACACCATTACACGGTCAATAAATTTGGGGTCTAGTAAAACATCATTTGAAACGTTTCTCTTCTGCAGATAATGTTTCTCTTCGTTCAGAATAAGTTCGTTTATAGTCCTAAGATTATCAAACTTTTCAATGTCCAAAGGTTTTGAGCCGCTTTGCCTATTTTTCTTAGATACGATTTCAAAATCTTTGTTTTCTTTCCATTTGCTGGCATTGGTTCGATAGTTGTGTTTGTTCAGCAGCTTAATTGCATCGTTAAGACGCTTGCTTTCCAACCGGTTTGCAATGAATTGTACAATGTCCCCATTGTCGTTTTGGTAGGTTCTGTTGTTATATCTGAAATGGCCAAAGTCTTTTCCGGACTTGTCCTGGCTAAAAAGCAAAACCCTTTGTTTCCCCCGGTTTTCCTCGGTTATGTGTAGTTGAATGGAACCTGAGCCCTTTCCCTTGTCAAGTTCAACCTTTGTTATGCCAAGTTCTTTTTTAATGGGGTTCTTGGTCTGCAAAAGGTCTTTAACGTCAAAGATTTCGCTAATTCGGCTGTAAATTGACATGGGGGTGGTTTCTAATTATACTGATATACTTTTCCTATGGTATCGTAGATGTTTAGCTTAAACTCCTTTCCAACGTTTTCTATGCTTGTTTGTTCTTGGGCCCAATAAATGCCTTTCGGCTTTACAATCTTGAAATTTTTTTCAGCAAGTAAGTATTTGGATGCCAACACTAAAAACCCTTTAAAAATGTTCGCTATGCTGGCAATTTCAACCACAAATACCGCTTCGTTTGCTAGGTTTTTTCCTGCTTTTATGGTCAACAGATTTTTAATGGAGTTTTGCTCAAGTTCCTTTTCGATGTTCGATTTTAATTCCTTCAGCTTTTGGATGAAAATGTCGCTTTGTGAGTTTTGAGGAACGGATAACTTTAAGTAGCCCGTTTTTTGTTTTATCTCAACATTGGCATTGATGCTTAAATACTCAATATCACGGTAATATCCTGTTAGTTTGTCCGGAAAAGCCAGGAATGTGTTTTTAATGCCTTTGGTTTCCGAAATAAGGGATATGGTCTTAGCCTTTGAAGTGTTGAAACCTCCTTTAAAAACAATATAAAAGAAGTTTGAGGGCATTCTTTTTCTGAATGCAATCATTTCCTTGAAACTATTGAAAACAACAGCCTCATTGCTATTTATGGAGGGGTTGCTAAAGTATATGCTTCTGTCCAGATTCGAGAAAACTACGGTTTCCTCATCTTTGTTGGATTTGTCGTAAGCAACGACCCCAAGAATATTGTGCTGTCTGGAGGGCGTAACATCTTCATCCATGAAAAAGAAGTAAAGGTGCGTACTTGACTCAAGTGCGTTATTGAAAACATCGTCTTTGCAGTTGCCATATTCTTTAAACATAAGCTTGTACAAATTAAAGTGCGGTACCGGCTTTAGTTCACCGATTGAAAAGTTCAAGTCATCATTTTTTAAATCATTATCCCTTTTAAATAGTGTGAGCCTATCTGCTTCGTTAAAATCGCTGGAATTATCGGTTTGATAGTAAAATGTGATTACATCATAAATGTTACCGTCCCATTCTCCGGATGCTGAAGAAAACCTAATGGCATTGTCTCGTAATCTTTTGTACATAAACAAATGCGTGCCGCTGGAGGACTCGAAGTGGATAAAGAAATTATCGGAAAGGTTTTTGCCTGGCTTTAGCCCCAACAACGCCAAAATAGATTCAATGTTTTTCATTTATATTTTAAGATAATTAGTATTTCTTTTATATTTTAATACTTTTACACAAATATAATAAAATACACGAGATGAAAAGTGAGCGCCTGCACTATGTGGTGCTTTTCCTTGTTATTGGAATAGCCAGCTGGTCCTTATACTTTAGAATTGCTTTTGATGGATGGATCACGGTAAACGTAGAAGAGCCATATTATTTAAAAAGAATGCTTAGGTATTTAGTGGATTTTGGATCAACAGAAGCCAACTTAAAACTTATTGCCGCAGCGACCCCTTTGGCCGCTGGTTATGTACACCGGTATTATACCGATAAGAAAATCAACCTAAAATTGACTATTGGCCTTTTTGTAATAGGGGCTCTATCCATTGCATACCCATATAATAGGTTGGTTCATTTGCCTGTTTTCATCGGCATGGCCATTACTGTGCTAGGGTACTTTATTTACTTGCGATCAATCCTATCTATATCAACCTGGTACTTTTCAAGAAGATTGGCCAACGATCAATTTAATACTAAAAACCAAAGTTTTCCGCAAACGAAAAAGCGAGTGTCCGGTAAATATGTATTCTCCCTTACCTATGATTTCTATAATGACAATAAGAAGCAGCTTGGATACTTAAACATCGTAAACATATTCAGGTCTGTTTTTGTTTGGGGAACTATGGGTTCCGGAAAGACTTTTTCTTTCATTTCTCCTATCATTTACGAACTTATCAAGCTAAGGTTTTCATTGTTAGTTTACGATTTGAAATATCCCTCTCTTTCTTTGAAAACCTATAGCTACTTCAAGAAATTAAAACCCAAAGGGGTGCGATTTTATCAGATATGTACAACCAACATGATTTATAGCAATAGGTGTAACCCCATTGCGCCTCGACATATCCCCACGATTACAGAAATAGGGAAAAATTGCGACAATGTATTAAGCAACTTGAAGAGGCCCGACGAAACTGAAAGTGCTTTTTTTAAAGGTACGGCCTCCGGTGTATTTGTTGCGCTCGTTGCACTATCAAAGGAAATGGAATTAAAGCACAATGTTCCAGTATGCTCAATGCCCCATGTGTCCATTCTGGCGTCGGTTAAAATCGAATATTTGTTGCCCATACTTTTGTCGAAAAGGGAACTAATAATGAAGGTGTCCAATTTGCGGGATTCTTTTGATCGTGGTTCTGGACTTGAACAACTTGTGGGGGTTACTGCTACTTTACAGGAAAAGCTATCGCGGCTATATCATTTAGATGCGTATTACATCTTTTCGGGACCAGGCGATTTCTCGCTTGACTTGAATAGCCCGGGCAATGAAAAAGTTGTAACTGTTGGATGCGATAAAGATAAAACTGACGTAATGGCCCCATATCTTTCTTTGGTTGTCGAAACAGGTGGAAAAGAAGCAAACAAACCAAATAAATCACCGTTTGCGGCCATAGTAGACGAGCTAAGCTCTTTCTTTTGGGGCGGGGCTGTAGATTTCTTGGAGAGTGGCAGGGAAAATCTATGTGCTTTGGTGGCAGGGGTTCAAGGTGTTGAACAGTTGGACAAAAAGTATCCAAAAGCCCAGGCAAACAGTATTATAGGGATACAGGGCAGCGTTATTTGTGGAATGAGTGGAACGAGGACAGCTGGGGAGATTTCAAAACGCATAGGCAAAACCAATCAGAAAAGAACAGGGCTTAATCAGAGGCTAGAGGGTGATCAAACTTTAAACCACTCTTTTTTTAGGGAAGACCTAATTCCGGTTGACAGAATAGGCAACTTTACTCAGGGAGAATTTTGCGGTGTCTTGGCAGATTCTTTGGAAAATCCTATTGAGCAAAAAAGGTTTTGGGGCAAGCTAAGGAAGCATATTTGCCATGATGTGCCCTTGGAGAAAGAAATGAGGGTAATTCATAATTTTTGGAACGACGATTCAAAAGAAGTTTTTAGGAAACATTGGGAAGATATGATTGACCAGGACTTCTTTGTCGAATTTCAAAATGCACTAGAAAAAGACGAATTTATCTTTGTGCCGAAAACGGTTAGCTATTACAACAAATATTTAAAATTGTCCAATGAAGACATACAGCTGCTAAGGCAAAAGCGCAAAGATTTTAAGTCCAAACCAAAGGGTGACACTTCAAATTCAAATTTTACATTTGAAAAATACTTAGCTGAGTTCTTTTCCGGAAAACTTGCATCGACAATCGTTGAAAACGAAAAGCATCAATTTTTAACTGAATACCTAAATCAAATGTATGATGATATAGAATATTGGGTCAGAAAAGAATATCAGAGGATAACTGGACAAAAAATCGATGACGACCTATTTAACCTAAGCGACTTCAAACATGATGATTTAGAGGAAGTACCTTTTTAAATATATATTTTTGAGAATGGAAGAAAAAATTGAGCATTATAAAGGAATCTTGCATTCGTCTGGAATTGACGAAAACGAAGATTTTGGGTATATACCTGAGCGTCTTAAAACGATTCTTAAAGAACTCCATAAAGAAACAAAGGACGACGTGTTTGAGGCGCAAAACTTCTGTAAAATATTCGGGGTGGCCAGCGTTACATTCTCCAAAATGCTCAACAATAAAGCCGGCACATCATTTAGGGTTGTTTTCAAGGTGATTCACTTTTTCTCTCTTATGGGATATAATCCCCTCTGGATAATAAATCGTGATAATCTTTTGGTTCCAAAAAAATACGGAGAATCAGAATTTGTATTGAACAAAACAACTGTTGATGCAGCGTTTAACCAACTTGTCAGACAAGTAAAGAGTACACAAGAAGAAACCAATTTGGCTTTGGATAAGTTCAAGGAACAAATCACCTCCTGATGTATGTTGATGTCCTGTGTGGAATAAAGCCTACTTTTTAAGTTCGTTTCGGCCACCGGTTTTTTGGTTCAATTTGGGCATACCTTAACAAAACCACTAAAATTTAGTGCATTTATTTAATATTACTAATTTAAATTGCACCAAAAATAAGAAACCATTCAAAATGCACCGTATGAGAGTATATGCTTATTTAAGAGCTTCAACAACAGAGCAAGACGCACATCGGGCTAAAAGTGAGCTTTCTAATTTTGCCTCAGACAAACGTTTGAAAATATCATCTTGGTTTTATGAAAATGAATCGGGTTCATCGCTCAAGAGGCCCGAACTTTTCAGGTTGCTCGATGTTGCAGAATTTGGTGATATCCTTTTGGTTGAGCAAGTGGACAGAATAAGCAGATTAAACAAGAAAGATTGGGAGTGTTTAAAGTCTATCATTTCGAATAAAGGTGTTCGTATAGTTTCTCTTGATTTGCCCACAAGCCATATATTTTTAAACCCTAGCGATGAGTTTACAGAAAGGATGTTGTTTGCTCTAAACGGAATGATGTTGGATATGTTAGCGGCCATTGCTAGAAAAGACTACTTGGATAGAAGAAGAAGGCAGTTACAGGGAATAGAAAAAGCTAAGAAAGATGGGAAATATCGTGGCCGTCCAATTGACAAAAATCTCCGCTCAAAAATAACTTTATTGTTGAACGACGGTAAGAGCTACAACTATATACAGAAAATTTTAGGGTGTTCTCGACACACTATCTCTAGTGCAAAAAAGGCTCAGGATAAAGTATTACTGGAATCTAGTCCGTCAATCGAAAAGACTGAAAAAAAGGAAGTAATCTAGGAAGTAAGAGATAAGTCCTCTTTTCTTTTTGGCCTTTGTAGAGCTCACCTTGCTTGGCGCTGCTGACCTTTTTGTTTTATCAATTTCTCTAATCTCTTTCATCAGAATATATTTTTAATTGAGGGTTGCCCTCACGAAAAAATGGGCTGCCCTCAAATTATCGGAGCCGTCTTCCTTTTTTTCGTTTTTTGTGTTTGCCCTGGTAGTGGCCATCGCCTCCCTCTTCTTTATTTATAGTCCTTGAAATAGACTTGGTTAAATCCCCTGTATGGTCCCGATCCCCAATTTTATCAAGTTCAGTTTTGAGCTCTTTGCGTTTTGTGATTTCCACATTGGATATCGATATGCTTGCTTTATTTTGCTTCAACAACCATGCCGCATCCTTGAAATTTCCTTTTTCTATGGCCACGACAAAATTTAGTTGATCTGTTCTTCTTTCACTAGGCTTATTGAATCCATTTTCTCTAACATATTCTAGCTGGCCGTCAATTTGAGAATTTAAGTCAACTTCTGCAGGCGCTTCATACAAATGATTGGATCCTCCTAACTTCAAGTAATTTTCATTTCCCTGGGAAACATAAACAATACCTTTAGAATTAAGATAGTTGACTTTTTCTTGCTCGGTTATCCCTTTTAAATCTTCAGTTAGGTTTCGTGCAAAATGCTCTATATATGCTCTCTCAAAAAGCCTCTGATAATCTTCTTGATATTTTGAAGGAATATAGCTCCTGAAGCTCTCGTAAACTAAAACATGCGAAAACTCAATTTGTGGGGCCACCCTCCTATCTCCATAGAGATGTAAACTTGCCTCGTTGAAAACATTGCTGTAATATTTAAAGTATGGTTGTTTCTGGAGCGCTTCCAAAGATTTAGAATGCTCCAGACTACCGCTTATTTCATACTTCCCATGATAGTCTGATATAGAACCGGGATTGCCGTTCCTCAAACCAATGAGGGCCGACATATTATCATTATCAATTACGTTTGAAAGCTCTACCCTATTTCCAAACCTCTCTTTTTCCATTCTCACCGATTCGCTTATAGATTCAATGGATGTATAGGTGTTTAGATATTCTTTGCTCCAGCCCACCGGCAAATTTGATTTTCCTGATGCGAACTCTAAAAATTCTGGCTGACTTTCTTTTAGGAAATTCTTCAGGTCGCTAACATAGTGGATTTGATTTTCCTTTTTGTAATCATTCAATACCTGGTGGATCTCTGTGCGGTACTCTTTATCCGACCACATGGGTTTAAATACTTCATGGTCTTTGTATCGGGAAACTAAACCATCTGAAGTCTTTCCTGAATTGATTATTGAAAAAGCATAACCATAATTACCGTTTTCAAAAGCTCTTGAAAATTTTATGTCTTCAAAATTATTTGCCGGTTTCGTGCTCTGAACATCGTTGGAGGATATGAACTCTTTTGAGCCACTAATTTTATACGAATAACCATAGTTTTTTATTGAGGCATGGTATGAGCCATTATCTTTAGTATCCGCTACCAATTGAACGCCCATATTTGTCAAACTTTCAACGAAACCCCTGGAATCTGTCATTGATTTTTTTGCTTTTGCAACGGCATTTTTCAAATATTTGGATACAATGATTTTATCTACCTTTTCTTTCAGTTCCGCATCTAGCTCAGTCCTATTAACATACTTGTCGAAATCAAAAATAATGGTAGGGTATATCGCCTTATTCAGTTCATCATTTATCTTATCGTACATACTCGAAGCCATAACTGCAAGGGTGGCTCGTTCGGCTGATGTTGGGCTGTAATCCTTGTTGTAAACATTAAGTCTAAGACTATCCAACAAAACGGCTTCGTTCGCTTTTGAAATAGTTGAGAAATCTTCTACAATTTTGGTGAAGTCATTTTTGGTCTTAACCTCTTTAGCAACTATTTTTCCAAGTTCATCATCAAGGCTATTGAACCAATTTTTTAAGTGTGGTACCAGGTTCCTTAGTTCATGCTCACTAAGTAGGGTTTGATACCTGTTAAGCGTTTTTGAGTCTCCATAAAAGGCAATGAAGGAATTTTGGTCGGCTATATCCTTGATAAAGTTTGATAGCTCCAGCTTTTTGGAGGTGTCATTTTTATAAGCCCATAATGTTTCTTCAGCTATTTTATCAAACAGTCCACTTGTAACAGGATCTAGAAGCTCTGTTGTTTTTGAGATTTTGGAAAAGTCAATGCCTTTAAGGTCTCTTTCCGAATAGACGTTTTTCCCTTTTGCATCAACAACCAAATATTTTTCATTTCCAGAATTTAGGTATGTCCCCTGGTCATTTAATAAACCATTAAAATCAACTTCAGAAATTTTATTGAAATAACTAAAATCAGAAGCTATTAACCCCTCGGTTGCCTTTAGGTTCCGATAACGCTTAGGTGCATTTTCAAAGTTTTTTGAGAGCTGTTGTTTTATTCTTTTTTCAGACCAAGAGCCATCAATTTTAGAAGCTGCTATCCCCTTGGTTCCATATCCGTTTTTATAGCGCTCATTATTACCGTCAAGAAGAGCAAATCCAACCCCTTTCCCTTTGACCGAATATAATTGAATACCATACCTGGTTGCCAATAACAATTCAAAATCTTCTTTTCTTTTTGGTCTTAATGTCAGGGCTTCTTTTACGCTGCTCCGAATATATGTTTTATACTCTTCTGAATTTGAAAGTACAACAGCTTCTTTATTTAAATTTTTGATGCTTGATACTTCCTTTAGTCCATAATTGACCTCAATATTTCTTGAAATGTTTTGGGACCGGTAACGATCTCCCCAAGAGGAAATTTTTGTTCCATCATCCCTGATTTTTGATGTAACAATATGGATATGTGGATGTGCCTGGTCCTGATGTTTGTAAACAACAAAAGGTTGATCACCATAACCCATTTCATTTAGATATTTCCTCCCAATTTCGGTGTATAATTCATCAGTCATTTTAGGCCTGTCTTCAGCGTGAAAATTTAAGCTGATATGTACCGTCGGTTGTTTTTCATTTGAGAAAAAATTATAGCTGTTGATTGATGCCTGGATATTGTTCCTTGAGCTCGTGTTTATATTATTTGAATCCAGAATATAAGCAACTCCCTCTTGGAGTTTTTTATCATGGTAAGCGATAATTCCTGCCGTATTTCCTGTATGTGATATTTGGGCAATCATTTAAAATTTGGATTCCCAAATTGGATAATCATATTCATCAATACAATAACTTCGTCAATCTTATTCTGGGTTTCCTCCAGCGCAATCTTTAAAGGTTCATCTTTCCTGAAACCTAAATTGGTCCTCCTTGCAATTTGGTTAACATTCGTTCCAATTTTGTTTACCTCTTTTATCAATTTGAAAAGTTCGGCTTTATCAATATTCGAGTATGTATTTTCAAGTTGTGGTCCACTATTTTGAGTTAACATATGGACAATATATTTGGTCTTATTTCCTCCAAATAACAGATCTGCCTTTTCGTTAATGTCGGCAATCAGCGTTGGTGAGGCAGTAAAATTTACTCCTTTATACTTTAATTCTTCCGGCACTTTTGGCCTCCCAACGTTTTTAATTTTCTTCTTTTTCAAAATCGATTATCATAGAT
>JBCCEC010000036.1:0-33188 GCA_039030475.1 Bacteroidota bacterium | reverse complement strand
TTTTAAGATTAATGGGTAAACTTTTAATTGTTGGGTCTGTAAATATAGATAGTATAGAGACCCCTTTTGGTAAGGTTGATAGTATTGTTGGGGGATCTGCTCCATTTATTTCCTTAGCTGCTTCCCAATTTAAGGTAAACCCTGCTATAGTTTCTGTTGTTGGGGAAGATTTTCCCCAGTCTTATTTAGACTTGTTAGAAGAACGTCGTGTTGACATTTCAGGAATTGAAATTGTTAAGGGTGGCAAGACCTTCTTCTGGAAAGGCAAATATCATAACGACCTAAATTCTAGGGATACCTTGGTAACGGAGTTGAACGTGTTGGCCGATTTTAATCCAATAGTTCCAGATAATTTTAAGAATGCCGATGTAGTCATGCTTGGGAACCTTCATCCTTCCATCCAGATGAGTGTAATCAATCAAATGGAAGAGCGACCAAAGCTCATAGTTCTGGACACTATGAATTTTTGGATGGACAATACCTTGGATGAATTAAAGGATGTGATTCAGCATATAGACGTGATTACCATAAATGATGAAGAGGCACGCCAGTTGACAGGGGAATATTCTTTGGTCAGAGCTGCTGCCAAGATACAGGAGATGGGACCTAAATATGTAGTCATCAAAAAAGGGGAGCATGGTGCGCTTTTATTTAACAAGCAGCAAATTTTCTTTGCACCTGCCCTCCCTCTAGAAGAAGTTTTTGATCCAACTGGTGCAGGAGATACTTTTGCAGGCGGCTTTGCCGGTTATTTGGCCGAGGCTAAAAATATTTCCTTTGAAAGTATGAAAAATGCGATAATACACGGTTCCAATTTGGCTTCGTTTTGTGTAGAAAAGTTTGGAACCGAAAGGCTGATCAACCTTCAAAAGCATGAGGTTGATAACCGATTATTACAATTTAAGGAGTTGACACAGTTCAATATTGAATTAACATAAATACCTGCCCTGAAAATTTTCAGGGCTTTTTTATTTTTAAGACATTATGAGTGATCCAATTAAGCACGAATGCGGAATATCACTGATCCGTTTGCTTAAACCTCTTGAGTACTACAAAGAAAAATACGGTACTGCTTTCTACGGCGTCAACAAAATGTACCTAATGATGGAAAAACAGCACAATAGAGGTCAGGACGGAGCTGGTTTTGCAAGTATAAAATTGGACATGGATCCTGGAGAACGTTACATGAGTCGCGTACGTTCCGCACAACAGCAACCCATTCAAGATATTTTTGCCCAAATAAACAATAGGATAAATACTGCATTTGCAGAATATCCCGAGTATGAGAATGACGTTACCCTTCAAAAAAAGCATATTCCATATATAGGAGAACTTTTGATGGGACACGTTCGCTATGGAACTTTTGGTAAAAACAGTATAGAAAGTGTTCATCCTTTTCTTAGACAGAACAATTGGATGCACCGTAATCTTATTGTTGCCGGAAATTTTAATATGACCAATGTGGATGAGCTGTTCAACAATTTGGTTACGCTTGGGCAGCACCCCAAAGAAATGGCAGATACCGTAACCGTTATGGAAAAAATTGGACATTTTCTGGACGATGCCGTAGCGAAATTATATAAACAGATAAAAAAGGAAGGCTTTAACAAAAGAGAAGCTTCGCCCTTGATAGCGGAGCGGTTAAATGTTGCCAAAATATTGAGGAAAGCTTCCAAAAATTGGGACGGTGGTTATGCTATGGCTGGTCTTTTAGGACATGGAGATGCCTTTGTATTTAGAGATCCTGCCGGAATACGCCCCGGCTACTATTATAAGGATGACGAGATTGTGGCCGTTGCATCGGAGCGACCGGTCATTCAAACTGTCTTCAACGTTCCTTACGAAAGTGTAAAAGAGCTAGATCCTGGACATGCTGTCATTATAAAGAAGAACGGATCCGTCCATCTTGAAGAAATATTGGAGCCCACAGAAAGAAAGGCCTGTTCTTTTGAACGCATCTATTTTTCCAGGGGAAGTGATAAAGAAATCTATCAAGAACGAAAAATGCTGGGAAAATTGGTTTTTCCACAGATTTTAAAATCCATTGATAATGATTTGAGCAACACGGTATTTTCATACATCCCCAATACTGCTGAAACTTCGTTCTATGGGATGGTGAAAGAGGCCCAAAATTATCTCAACAAAAGAAAAGAGGAACAAATACTGGCGTTAGGGACAAAAATTACCGGGGAGGAGCTTCATGAAATTTTGGACGTTAGGCCAAGAATAGAAAAAGTGGCCATCAAAGATGCAAAACTAAGAACGTTCATTACCCAAGATAGCAGCAGGGACGATTTAGTGACCCATGTTTATGATGTTTCGTATGGCTCTGTTAAAAAGAACGATAACCTTGTTATTATAGATGATAGTATCGTTAGGGGAACAACACTTAAAAAGAGTATCCTTAAGATTCTTGACCGATTATCTCCCAAAAAGATAATTGTGGTTTCTTCTGCGCCCCAGATTAGATATCCAGATTGCTATGGCATCGATATGGCCAAATTGGAAGATTTTGTTGCTTTTAAAGCCGCACATGCTTTACATGAAGAAAATGGAACCACCCATATTATAAAAGAAATTTATGAAAAATGCCTTGCACAGATAAACTCAAAAGACAAAGAGGTAATAAACTATGTAAAGGAATTTTATGCGCCTTTTACAGCACAGCAAATTTCAAAAAAAACTGCTGAGATACTAAGTCCTAGTGATATCAATGCGGAGGTTGACATTATCTATCAAACTATTGAAGATTTACATAGGGCCTGTCCAAAAAATTTAGGGGATTGGTATTTTACAGGAAATTATCCCACTCCAGGCGGCAACAGGGTCGTAAACAGGGCTTTTATTAACTTCTACGAAGGGAAAAATCAAAGAGCATATTAATTCACTTTTTCCTATTTGGGAAAATATGTGCATTTCATCGATGAAACGAGTAGATTGGCGGGTTTTTGTACGATAGGGTAAAGTCAAAACTACTTTAGCAAAGCCATAGCATAAGTAGGTTAAGTTCATGGTAAGATTTGGGGCAAAAAAGGTGGAAGCTATTCCACCTTTTTTATTTTATACAGTTCAACTTTAGGCTCGTAATCTTTTTCCTCATTAATAGTACCCGCCAACTACATCCAGAGTAATTCAACCAAATAATTAGGGTTTCATCTAAAAGCTTTTATTCGAAGTATAAGCTTGCCTTACTTTTGGAGAACCATAGCATAAGTAGGTTAAGTTCATGGTAAGATTTGGGGAAAGAGGGCGGAGGAGACTCCGCCCTCTTTATATTTGAAGCCCAACGATTTAACAGATTTTAAGCAGGCTGCAGCCGCTTTTAGAAATTTGAAAAATCAAAAAATTCCACAAAAACTTTTGTTATTTCTCACAATACCAGTATTTTAGTTTTGCCATAGCATAAGTAGGTTAAGTTTATGGTAAGATTTGGGACGAAAAGGGTGAGGGCTTCCTCACCCTTTTCTATTTATAGCTTTTCATAAAATAAAATGGCCCTGCACAAAATTGTACAGGGCCCTTTTAAATCAAAAAACTGCTATTTACTTATTTACCAGCTTCATAGTTCTCAGAAACCTTGTTCCAATTGATAACATTGAAAAATGCTGAAACATAATCCGGCCTCTTATTTTGATAGTTTAAGTAATAGGCATGTTCCCAAACATCCAATCCCATAATAGGGTGTCCGCTACAGCCTGTTTCAGGCATTATTGGATTATCCTGGTTTGGTGTTGAACAAATTGTAAGTTTACCTCCTTCTTGTACACAAAGCCATGCCCATCCAGACCCAAATCTAGTACCGGCAGCAGTGCTAAACTCCTCTTTGAAGCTGTCAAAAGAGCCAAAAGCTTCATCGATCGCCGCAGCTAAGTCACCACTTGGCAGGCCACCTCCATCAGGCGACATTACCTCCCAAAAGAGACTGTGGTTGTAAAATCCTCCACCGTTGTTTCGAACTGCTCCATTGGACATGTCAAGGTTGGATAAAATATCAAGAATCTCTCTTCCTTCTAAATCCGTACCCTCAATTGCACCATTTAATTTAGTGGTATAGCCATTATGGTGCTTTGTGTGGTGAATTTCCATTGTTCTTGCGTCTATATGAGGCTCCAGAGCATCATAGGCATAAGGTAATTTTGGTAATTCAAAAGCCATAATTATTTTGTTTTTAAGTTATTAATGATTCTTGTAAAAATACGGTTTTAAGAGATATATTCGTTTAATTCCTTGTTAAGTTAAGTGAGGTAATCCGTAATTTGCAAGAAAAAAATTGGGGACGTCCAACTTTAAAATATATAATGCTTCTGCCGGTTCCGGTAAAACATATACGTTGACCAAAGAATATCTCAAGTTGCTGTTCTCCAACGACTCCCCAACCAAGTTTAGACAAATATTGGCCATAACCTTTACGAACAAAGCCGTAGAGGAAATGAAAACCAGAATTCTTGAGAGCCTTTACGATTTCGGATCCATTAAAAATTCTGCCGATCAAGGTTCATTATTTCATGAGATTTGTCAAGACCTTTCGTTGAGCGCCCAACAGTTGCAATCAAAATCAAAACTTATCCTTAAGAGAATTTTGCACAACTATTCTTTTTTTGAAATCTCTACCATAGATAAGTTTAACCACAAAATCATAAAAACATTTGCTAGAGATCTTCAACTCTCGCAAAACTTTGAGGTAGAATTGGACATCGAACAGCTCTTAGAAGAAGCTGTCGGCAATTTGCTGGAACGCTCTGGCACTGAAAAAGCGCTTACAGATACCCTAGTCGCTTTTGCCCTTGAGAAAATTGATGATGATAAGAGCTGGAATATTTCTTATGACCTTGTAGAAATTGGGAAGCTACTTTTTCAAGAAAACCACGCTTCTTATCTTGAAAAATTGGAATCAAAATCCTTGGGTGATTTTAAACAGATACAGCTCAAGATTACAAAGCAAATTAAACTACTGGAGAAAAAAGCTATTGAAGAAGCGGAACGAACACTTTTGGAAATTGAAAATCTTGGGTTTGATGCTTCCGATTTTCCAAGGCAGACCCTTCCAAACCATTTTAAAAAAATTCAGAATAAAGAATTCAATATTAAAATACTCTACGGCAACAAGCTGGAGCAAAACTTGATTGATGGTAAAATTTTAAAGGCTGCGGATAAAAGGGATACTTCTGAGCTTGCAGTCATCGTACTTAGCCAATTTACAAAAATTAAAAGCGTACTATATCAACTCAGTTATTTTAAAAACATTTACGGTAACATTGTTCCATTGGCCCTTCTCAATGAGATATCCAAAGAAATTAAAAACATAGAGCTTGAAAAAGATATTATTCCAATCTCCTCGTTAAATTCCCTGCTTTCCAAAGAGATTAAAAATCAACCTGTACCTTTTATATATGAAAGATTGGGAGAGAAGTACCGTCATTATTTTATTGATGAGTTTCAGGACACTTCGCAAATGCAATGGAACAACCTAATTCCTTTGATAAGCAATGCCCTTGAAAGCGAAGACGAAAAAAGAGAACGCGGCTCTTTGTTTCTTGTTGGTGATGTAAAACAAGCTATTTACAGGTGGAGAGGTGGTAGAGCGGAACAATTTTTAAATCTATTAATGGCCCAAAACAATCCTTTTGTATTACATCCAACCGTAAAAACTTTGGATACCAATTGGAGAAGCCACAAAGAGATTGTCCAATTCAACAATACCTTTTTCTCTACCATTGCGCCATTATTTAAAAATGAGGATTATAAGGCACTCTTCTTAGAAGGCAGTAATCAAAAAACAAATAGCACATCGGGCGGTTTTGTACAACTATCCTTCATTCAAGGAGATACGCTACAAAAAAATGAAGAAGACTATTGCACCGAGGTCTTAAACGCTATTAATCAAGCTATATCTCAAGCATATCGCTATTCGGATATTTGTATTCTGGTCCGTGACAATATCAAAGGGATGTTGCTCGCTGATTTTCTTCTTAAAAACAAGATTCCTATAATTTCATCGGATTCTTTATTGCTTGGTAAAAACCATAAGGTAAATTTCTTGATAGCCTTGTTGAAGCTAATCGAGAATGTTCAAGACAGGGAGGCCGTTTATGAGGTTCTCATGTTCTTGGCTCCTTCCGAAAGTAATCAACATGATTTTATAGCAAACGCTATAAATGACCCACAAATTTTACTTTCAAAAAAGTATGGATTTCATGTCTCAAAATTAAAAGGACAATCTGTTTTCAATATTTTGGAAAATGCCATCGTTCAATTTGACCTCTCCAAAACCGATGCTGCCTATCTTACCTTTTTAATGGATGAGGTATTGTTGTTGGAAAAAAAGGATGGGCCGGACATTCACTCTTTTCTAAAACATTGGGAACAAAAAAAGAACACGCTTTCCATAGCTGCACCAGATACCATAAATGCCATTAGGATTATGACGATTCACAAAGCCAAGGGTCTAGAGTTTCCAATCGTGATTTTTCCTTTTGCCAATTCCATAATCGATGATAAAAGAAAAAAGAAGAAGTCTTGGGTTCCAATGACCGCTGTTGAACAAAACTTGGGATTATCTGAATTCTTAGTGAATACAAATCAAGAAATGCTCCGCTATAATGAAGTTGCCGCAGAAATCTATTTGGATGAAAGCAAAAAAACTGCCTTGGATGCCATCAATGTCCTATATGTAGCCTTGACACGTGCCAAAAAAGGGCTGTTCATCATCTCTGAGGAAAGTAAAAAGATTAGTATTTTGGCAGAGGCTTCTTCGTATTCAGATGTATTCCTTTATTACTTACAAGAGCAAAATCTTTATAAAGACGAGGAAACACATTATTCGTTCGGCAGCTTGTCAAAAAACGATACTATCAATTCCGAACCGTTAGAAGAGAATCAATACATCCCCTATATCACAAGAGATAAAAGAGAAGGCGGCTTTACAATCTCAACCAAGTCCAGTCAGTTATGGGACAATCAAAAAAGAACGGCAATTGAAATGGGCAATTTGATGCATCACGCACTTAGCAATATTAAAACTTCGGATGATATTAAAAAGATAGTCAAGGAACTAAAAGAATCCGGGCATCTTCAAAAAGAGTTTGAAAACTACCTAGAAGAAAAGATTTTAGCTGTTGTAAACCACCCTGAATTAAAAAGCTACTTTTCCAGTGATTACGAAATTCTCAACGAGCAAGAAATACTAACTGCATATGGAAAATCATTCCGACCAGATCGTCTAGTAATAAAAGAAAATGCTGTAGTGATAATCGACTATAAAACTGGAAAGCCCTCCGTTTCGCACGAACAGCAAATTTTAGAATATGCCCAAGTATTAAAAGACATGAATTTTGAAATTAAACATGCTATAATTGTCTATATTGACCAAAAAATAAATCCTATTTTCCTTTAATTAAAAACTATGTACGGAAAGATAAAAGAACACCTTAGCAATGAATTGGAAGCTATAAAAGAAGCAGGACTCTTCAAAAAAGAACGCATCATAACATCTCCGCAAGATGCAGTCATAAAAATATCGACAGGGCAAGAGGTGATTAACTTTTGCGCCAATAATTATTTAGGACTTTCATCACACCCAGAAGTAGTACAAGCTGCAAAAGACACATTGGATTCCCATGGATTTGGAATGTCTTCCGTTAGGTTCATTTGCGGAACACAGGATATCCATAAAGAACTAGAAGAAAAAATTGCGAGTTTTTATGGCACTGAAGATACCATACTTTATGCTGCTGCCTTTGATGCCAATGGCGGAGTGTTCGAACCTTTGTTAACCGCAGAAGATGCTATTATATCAGATTCGTTGAACCACGCATCTATTATTGATGGTGTTCGTCTTTGTAAGGCAAAACGCTACAGGTACGCTAATAACGATATGGCCGACTTGGAGGCACAACTAAAACAGAGCAAAGAAGACGGGGCTAGATTTAAGATAATCGTTACGGATGGTGTTTTCTCCATGGATGGGCTTTTGGCCCCTCTTGATAAAATCTGTGATTTGGCAGATGCCTACGATGCCATGGTAATGATAGATGAGTGTCATTCCGCAGGATTTATTGGAAAAACCGGAAGGGGAACCTTAGAGGATAAAGGAGTCATGGACAGAATAGACATCATCACCGGAACGTTGGGCAAAGCTTTGGGCGGTGCTATGGGAGGTTATACTACCGGTAAAAAGGAAATTATCGAACTCTTGCGCCAAAGATCACGTCCATATCTGTTCTCCAACTCTTTGGCCCCTGCCATTGTTGGGGCTTCAATTAAAGTATTTGACATGCTTGAAAACGACACATCTTTAAGGGATAAGCTTGAGGAAAACACGGCTTACTTTAAAAAAGGGATGAAAGAAGCTGGCTTCGATATCATTGACGGTGATTCTGCTATAGTTCCCGTTATGCTCTACGATGCAAAACTCTCCCAAAAAATGGCAGACATGTTATTGGAAGAGAATATATACGTCATCGGTTTCTTTTTTCCCGTTGTTCCAAAGGGCAAAGCAAGGATAAGGGTACAGTTATCCGCTGCTCACGAAAAGCATCATTTAGATCAAGCGATAAACGCATTTATAAAGGTAGGTAAGACTTTGAAAATCGTTTAAGTGCGATAATTCTTCTATGTATTGCGTTAAAAAAAAAGAAAAATTGATTTTGTTAATAGTTCTTAACAACTTACATTTGCAGCTGATAAACACTTAAACTTAAAATTTTGAGCATGAAACATCTTAGCAAATTATTAGTTGTTGCCCTAGTTTTTATAGGAGCTAACAACATACAAGCGCAAGACGAGAACAATCCATGGCAGATTAGTTTTGGAGTTAACGCGATTGACGTTTACCCAACTAATGACGAAAACAATCCTTTCTCAAGCACAACCTTGTTTGATGAATATTTTAATGTTACTGACCACTGGAACATCTTGCCGTCTGTTTCCTATGTATCTGTTTCCAAGTATGTTGGTGATGGTTTCTCTGTTGGCGCAAGAGGTTCTTTAAACAGAATCGAAAAATTGGGTGACGAACCAGTTGATGATCTTTCATTTTACTCAATAGACGGTACAATCAAATACAACTTCTTAAAAAATACCACAATTGATCCCTTTGTTGAAATAGGTGGTGGTTATACTTGGGTTGACGAAATTGGTGCCGGTACTGCAAACGGTGGTATTGGTGTTAATGTTTGGTTTTCAGAAAATATTGGTCTGACTTTACAAACACAATATAAGCATGCTTTCGAAGATTACTTGGTGAAGCATTTCCAACACATGGCAGGTCTTAGCATCAAATTTGGTGGAACTGATACTGACGGTGACGGAATATATGACAAAGACGATGCTTGTCCAGAAGTTGCTGGTTTAGAAGCTTTCAACGGTTGTCCTGATGCTGATGGCGATGGAATCGAAGACAGTAAAGATAGCTGTCCTAATGAAGCTGGTTCTAAAGAAATGAACGGTTGTCCTGATTCTGACGGTGACGGTGTTGCTGATAAAGATGATGCTTGTCCTAATGAAGCTGGTCTTGAGTCTTTAGCTGGTTGTCCAGATGCTGACGGTGATGGTGTTGCTGATAAAGATGACGAATGTCCTAACGAAGCCGGTCCTGCTGAAAACAAAGGATGCCCATGGCCAGATAAAGATGGTGACAGCGTATTGGATAAAGATGATCAATGTCCAGATGTAGCTGGTACTGTTGCTAACAACGGTTGCCCAGAAGTAACTGAAGAAGTTCAAAAACAATTGAACGACTACGCAAGAACGATCTTGTTCGACACTGGAAAATCTTCTATTAAAGCTGAATCTACTTCGGTAATGGTTGATATCATCCAAATCTTGAACGAGTATCCTAACGCTAAGTTTACTGTTGAAGGACATACTGATAGTGTAGGTAGCGCTAAATTGAACCAAAGTCTTTCTGAGTCAAGAGCAAATTCTGTTAGAGACTTCTTAATCGACAAAGGTATTGGTGCCGATAGATTGACTGCAATCGGATACGGTGAAGACAAGCCTATCGCTACTAATAATACTAGAGCTGGTAGAACGCAAAACAGAAGAGTTGAAATCAACTTGGTAAAATAATTATAAGAAAACTTTAGTTTTCTAGTTTAAAAAGGCGCTGCATATGCAGCGCCTTTTTTATTTTAGCATATGCATCAAAGCTTTCTTGAACATGTTCTCAATGACCTCCAAAAAAAAGGAGTAGCATTGGAATCATGTACTTTTATACTTCCCAGTAAGCGCTCAGGGACTTTTCTGAAAAAGTATCTTTCTTCGATTATCACCCAAAATATATTTAGCCCTGAAATTCTATCGATTGAAGATTTCGTATCCCAAATTTCTGGGGTAGCTACCGTTCCCCCTATAGATTTATTACTAGAACTTTATATTACCTATAAGAATTCCAAAATAAAAGTCCACGATGATTTTAATGCCTTTTTAAAATGGGGACAAACACTACTACAAGATTTTAACGAGATAGACAGATATCTTATTCCAGCTAAAGATATTCTCAATTACCTATCGGCTATTAAAGAGCTGACCCATTGGTCACTAAAAAGCAATAAGACAGAGCTAGTTCAAAACTATATGGACCAGTGGGAAAATCTTGAAATGTTATACAATTCTTTTACTACTTCACTTTTGTCCCAAAACAAAGGATATCAAGGTTTGGTGTATAGAAAAGCCGTTGATAATATTCATGATTACTCCCAATCCAGAGAGAAAAACCCAATCATATTTATAGGTTTTAACGCCTTAAATACCGCGGAGTCTATTATTGTCCAACATTTTCTTGAACATTCCAATAACAAAATATATTGGGACATCGATTCTCATTTTCTTGATGATCCAATCCATGACGCAGGGCTTTTTATTAGGGACTATCAAAAAAAATGGCCATATTATCAATCAAGAGAGCTATCTGGTATCCACGATATTTTTACCTCGCCCAAGTCTATTTCGATTACCGGTGTTCCAAAAAGTGTTTCGCAAGCTAAATATATTGGTAACCTATTGCAGGATATCCAGTCTAAATCTTCGATTGGTCTAAAAAATACCGCTTTTATTCTTGCAGATGAATCCTTATTAAATCCAGTTCTCCAAGCAATTCCCAAGGGAATAAATAAGGTAAACATAACTATGGGATTGCCGCTTGAAAAAAACCTACTCTTTTCTTTATTTGTTGCGTTATTAGAATTAAATATTGGCAAGACCGAAAGAGGCTGGTTCTACAAAGATGTGCTCAAGTTTACTTCTAACCCCTATTTTCAAACCATTTCAACAGCTGAAAAAAGAGATATAGCTAAAGTTATCACTACGGATATAAAAGCAAACAACTGGCTTTATCTCAATAAGAACAAGCTTTCCAATTATGATGAATCCCAACAACTTCTTGGTACTATCTTTCCAGACAAACCTATGTCCCCCATCAACTGGGTCGATGGTTGCCTACATCTTATCCAAACATTAAAAGAGATTTATGAAAGTGAAGAGAACACCAAAGAACTAGAATATTTATATCGATTTTACAACATATTTAATCAACTTAAACAACGTATTTCTACTGTTAGCTTTATAACCAACCTAAGGTCGATACGAAGTTTTTTTGCACAACTCGCTTCCATTGAGACATTGGATTTTATTGGGGAACCACTCTCCGGTTTGCAAATAATGGGAATGTTGGAGAGTAGAAACCTAGATTTTGAAACTATCATTCTTACTTCGGTGAATGAAGGTATCCTTCCATCTGGTAAATCCAATAACTCCTTTATACCTTTTGATGTAAAACGAGAATATGGTTTGCCAACATATAAAGAAAAAGATGCAATATATACCTATCATTTCTACAGGCTCCTACAACGGGCCAAAAATATTCACATCATCTATAATACAGAACCTGATGTTTTGGAAGGTGGAGAAAAAAGCAGGCTCATTTCTCAATTATTGACAGATGAAAAACTCAATCCCTATATTACTCATACCATTGCGTCTCCAAAGGTAGATATTCCCTTGTTATCCGCTCCTGAGATTGTTAAGAGCCCCTTACTGTGCAACGACATCAAAGCTTTTGCCGACAGTGGTTTTTCACCTACTTCACTTACCAACTACATTAAAAGCCCCATTGAGTTTTATAAAAGAAATATTCTTAAAATAAATGATGTGGAAAAAGTACAGGAAACCATGGCCGCGAATACCTTTGGCACCGTTGTTCACGATAGTTTGGAAGAACTGTATCAACCTTTTATTGGAAAAGTACTGACCATGGAAAACTTTTCGCCTACATATGAAAAAATAGAAGGGCTCGTAACGGCGCACTTTCATAAAAACTTACCCGGAATAGACATCTCTAAAGGGAAATTTCTTTTAGTTTTTAAGGTCATTGTAAAGTACCTGAATAATTTTATTGATAAGGAAATTACACAACTAAAAAGACATGAAATTAGAATTTTAGGTCTAGAGCAAAAGCTTTCCATAGAACTAAATTTTAAAGCAATTGATTTTCCCGTAAAACTAAAGGGGACGTTAGATAGAATTGATGAAGTAGATGGCGTTTTACGAATAGTTGATTATAAGACAGGAAGGGTAGAGCCCAGAAATGTAAAAATTAAAGATTGGGAAGAACTCATCACCAACTATGATAAAAGCAAAGCGTTTCAGCTACTCTGCTACGCTTTTATGTATTCCAAGCAAAACAATACCCGATCATTACAGGCAGGCATCTACTCGTTTAAGAATTTAAGTCAAGGGTTTTTACCTTTCACTTGTGATGGAAATAGCATCACAACAGAAGTTTTAAAAACTTTTGAAGCTTATCTGGAAAAACTAATTCATGAAATTTGCGACCCAGCTATCCCTTTTTCTGAAAAAGTATCATGATTTTAAATCAGGTCGTGTCGGCCTAACCTCTATTTTGCTGGGTAACGTTCGCGGATGCATCATTAGTAAATCCACTACCAACTTACCAATATCTTCTGCCTGTATTTTCCAAGCATCCTTTTCTGAAGGTGTATTCTTATTAAATTCAGAAGCTACGGACCCAGGCATAATCGTCGTCACCTTAATATTGTATTTCCGCAAGTCCAACATAGCCGCCTGGGTAAAGCCCACTACGCCAAATTTAGTTGCATTGTAACCGGCACCTTGAGCAAAGAAATTGGTTCCTGCCAAACTAGCCAAGGTCATATAATACCCTTCAGATTTTTTCAAAACTTCAACAGAGGCCTTTAACGTGTGAAAAACACCATTTAGATTTGTATTTATCATTTGATGCCATTCGCTTTCTTTCATTTCATCAACAGCTGAAAAATGACCGACCCCAGCATTGGCCAGAACCAAATCTAACTTTCCCCATCTTTTAATGACTTTTTCAATAGCATTGACCTCATCTTCCAATTTGGAAACATCAGAACAAACCCCTACAACGTTATCCTTATCAGCCAAACCCTTTACCGTTTCGTCCACACCCTCTTGGGTCCTTCCGCTTATGGCCACTTTCATTCCTTGTTTCAATAACGCTTGTGCCACGCCATATCCTATTCCTTTTGTTCCCCCGGTTATATAAGCTACTTTACCTGTTAGGTCCATAATCCAAATTTATTTAGAATACAAAATTCGGGAAATCTATCTTTAAAAAAGCAAAAACCACCCAAATTTGGGTGGTTTCCTTTAAACACAGTCTTGAATCAACATGCTAAACAAAAAAATCTAAACCTCACTATCAAATTACACCGACCTTATGAAAACTGGTCAATAGGTCACGGTTGTCTGTTGACCAATTCTAGTGTTTTTAAAGATGATGTTGAGAACTGAACATCAGTATTACATCATTTTTGGTATAGTGTGCTTTATTTCTAAATTCTTATAAAAGTACTTCCCATTTTTCAATGAACACTTGTCAAAAAATCAAGTTTTTGAAGTACGATAGTGATTTAAAGACAAAATCAACATGTAAAAGTGATGCTAAACTTTGATTATTAAAGTTATTCACAATCCACTCGCTTCTTACTACTTGGAATAACGCTGTTATAATAATAAGGCCCACTAAATGCACTACCATTATGGTTTTGCGCAATGGTAAATTCCTCGACCTTACAGTTTCCATTTGGATGTGTAACATATGCATATAAGCGAATTTCCCTAATCCTTTTTCTATTGCTGTAAGGACCAACATAGGAAGCAACCCAGTCCGTTTTAAACTTTACCTTTTTTACAGTACCGTCCCATCCTTTTTCTCTATAGGTCTTTTTCATTATCTCTAGGGCCTTGCTTGCCAAAGAAGCATCTCTTCTTCCCTCTTCCAATCCAGAGAACGTGACTCCCGTAGATAACATATTATTGGCACTTTTGACCAAAGTGAACTCACCAACTGCAAGTGGTCTAATTACATTTTTTGCAAACGGCACATATTCAATTTTAATATTATGTTCTCCATCTGGTAATTTATCCAACTCCTCAAACCAATAGTCGGAAACAGGTTCATCTTCGGGTTTTGGTGCCAACCATACCTGCCTTGTAGTATAGTGTAAGTTTTCATCATCAAACGTAACATTCTGTATTTTCCAGTCGCTCATTACCCCATTGATGTATAAATTATATTCGGCCATGGCCGTACGGTACTGGTTGCCACGTGTCACTTCCCTGGGGTTGGCTTTAGTATCATCACTTACATAAATGGTATCGTTGGGAATGGAGCTTAACAAGTACATTCTGCCATAGATATGGTCTCCCGAAGTAAGTTTTGTTTTTATTTTTGATGGGTTTTCCTTACCAAACTGGATTTTCTCATTGGAAAACAGGATCTTACCTATATTTTTACGGTGCATTTCGCTGGTAATCTCCTGCTGCGGAAGATCTTCCCTCCAGTTGTACTTAAGATAGGAAACTCCGTCCTTTTCATATAAAAGGCCCTCTTCTTCCCATCTTTTTCGCTTAGCTTCTTCTTTCGCTTTCCTTTT
Source organism: Bacteroidota bacterium (assembly GCA_039030475.1). Lineage (GTDB taxonomy): Bacteria > Bacteroidota > Bacteroidia > Flavobacteriales > Flavobacteriaceae > Flagellimonas. The sequence goes on along the minus strand of JBCCEC010000036.1, from coordinate 18,246 downwards.
TTTTTCCAAATATATCTCACTTTTTGATTTGCCCTCTGTGTTTTCTTCTTGTGCAGAAATATTCATGCTAAATAAGATGATCAAAAAAATCATTGGAATCTGTATGCTATTTGAAATCATAATATTGCTTTTCATTTTAAATTTTCATTTGAGTTTTTAGTCTTCACAAACTGCATCGCCTCTTCTAAAATCCAGGAGCTTCAAATCACATATTTCTTTGGGAATCGTAGTGATTTCGTTGTCATAAATGTAAAGGTGTGTAAGCGTTGAAAGCTGACCTATTTCTTTTGGTAATTCTGTTAAGTTGTTCACATAAAGAATTAGAAAGGTCAAACTGGAAAGATTGCCTATTTCCGCTGGAAGACTTTCCAACTTACCTTGATGCAGGTATAGCCTATCAAGGTTTGAAAGATTACCTATTTCCGAAGGAAGCCCTGTAAAAGTATTTGAACTCAAATCAAGAAATTCCAGACTTGAAAGATTACCGATTTCGCCAGGAATACTCGTCAAAGAAGTTCTAGTTAAAAATAGTTCTTTAAGGTTTGTAAGATTCCCTATCTCCTTTGGTAGTTGTGTTAGAGAAGTGTTCGATAGCGACAGTTCTATAAGATTTGAAAGGTTGCCAATCTCTGCTGGAACACTTGTTAGAGACTTGCCAGATACAAATAGATATTTAAGCTTTTGGAGATTCCCTATCTCTACAGGTAGATCAGTTAGAGAAACACTCTGTAAATATAACTCCTCAAGATTACTAAGATCTCCCACCTCTTTAGGGATACTCGTAACGGGGTTTCTACTCAAATCAAGATATTCAAGTTCTGTAAGGTAAACTATCGAAGCCGGTAGAACAGTTATCTCTCTATCATCTATTTCCAATTGATTTACCTTATTGTCCTCTAGAATGACACCGTTCCAATTGGAAATATCCTCATCTGTCAAATCCCATTCCAAAGTATTATCGGGATTTGCGTTATAAAGCTCAACCAAGACCTCCCTGTTGGTCAAGGCGACGGTAATGTCTACTGTGTATTCTACCTTGCTGTCGTCCTCCGCTGTGACCGTATATTTTACATCTTCACTAAAATCGGCAGCTACTTTGTTCTCTGGCGCTACACTTGCTTTCTCGGAAACTTCAATGGTAGGTTTCAGAGCTGTTACATTGGTTCCTGAGGGAACCTCAGCTGTTACTGTCTTGGCTTCTTTGTCTATGCTTGCCTTTATATCTTCCGATAGGGCCTCGTTATCGCCTGCTAAAAAGGTAAAGGAGATGATTTCCTTTGCACTACTCTTTTCAACTTCCTTCTCGATTTCAGTTTCGTTGTCATCATCCTTGCTACAAGCCACAAGGGTCATTACGCATAAAAGGAGTATACTAATTCTTTTCATTTTGATGATATTATTTTAATTATGTTGTTTATTATTCAAAGAACTTTGGAGATTAATTATCCAATAGAAATACATTTACCTCGTTTCGCCTTATAAGTTCAATGAAAGCTTGCGAAAATAGTTCTTCATCACCACGATCAATACGTAACCTATCCAAGCTCTCCAACCCTGCCATTTCCTCTGGAAAGCTCGAAAAATTGTTCCAAAAAATCTCCAGTCGTTCAAGTTTCTTAAGTATTCCTATTGTTGCAGGAAGGGTCGTTAACGCATTATCATGTGCATCGAGTATCTCTAAATTGGACAAATCGCCTATCGTCGCAGGAAGGGCACTCAAGCTGTTATCATCAATGTCAAGCTGTTCAAGGTTGGCCAGATTCCCTATCCCAGCGGGAAGTTCTGTAAGGTTGTTCGTTCCCAAAAACAATATTTTTAGATTCGTGAGCTCGGATATTACATTGGGATATGTTCCTATCCGGTTGTTGTTAAAATAAAAACTCTCGAGACTACCCTTTAGATCTTCCATTTCCTGGGGCAATTCGGAAATCTGGTTTAGGCTTAAATTCAAAACCTTTAGTTTGGTCAACTTTCCAATACCTGCAGGAAGCTGGCGGATACCATTATTTATGAGAGACAGCTTCTCCAATTCTGTAAGACCAGCAATTGATTCCGGAATAGCGCTTATTCGCTTCAAGACAACACTTATCTCGGTGACCCTTCCGTTAACGACCGTTATCCCTTCCCATTTAGAGAGATCTTCCTCTTCAATATCCCAGCCTGTGGTGTTCAAACGATTTGCATTATACAGGGCAATAAGAATCTCCCTGTCCGTTAGGGCCTTTGTTACGGTAACCGTATACTTTTGTTCACTGTCATCGGCGGCCGTGACCACGTATTCCACAGCTTCACTGAAATCTATTGTTTCTTTATCCCCAGGGTTTACCGTAGCATTATCGGATACCTCGACCGTAGGTTTCAATGCTTTAATATCGGTGCCCGGAGGAACTTCTACCATTATGGTCTTTCCTTCTTCGTCAATGGTTGCCTCAACATCAGAGGATAGTACATCATTGTCCGATGCCAGAAATGTAAAAGAGGTTATCGCCTTGGCACTTGACTCTCCAACATTGACCTTGACCGTATACTTTTGCGCACTGCCGTCCGAGGCGGTAACCGTATACTCAACGGCATCGCTAAAATCCATTGCTGTCTTGTTTTTGGGACTCACACTCGCCAATGCGGAAAACGTAATCGTAGGACTCAACGCCTTTACATCGGTACCTGAAGGGACTTCTGCCGTTATGGTTTTTTGCCCTTCATCAACGGTCGCTTCAACATCTGAGGAAAGTGCATCGTTGTCAGATGCCAAAAACTTGAAGGCGGTGATGGCTTTGGCACTGGACTTTCCTATGATCACCGTAACCAAATACTGGACCGTACTGCCATCCTCGGCCGTAACGGTATAGGTGACGGCCTCGCTAAAGTCCACCGCCGTTTTGTCCTTGGGATCAACTGTCGCCTTTTCAGACAGGACAATGGTGGGAATTAGCGCCTTTACATCGGTCCCTACGGGAACTTCGGCCGTTACCGTCTTTTCCTCTTTGTCTATGCTTGACCTTACGTCTTGGGACAGCGATGCATTATCATTAGCCAAAAAGGTAAAGGCCGTGATTTCCTTGGCGTCGCTTTTTTCCACTTCTTTTTCCGTATCGGTGCCATTTTCGTTGTCATCATCCTTGCTGCAAGCGGCCAGTACGAATAGGCTTAAAAATAGAATACTTAACTTTTTCATCTTTGGGTATTTGGTTTGTTTTGGGGTTTGTTATTGTTCGCAAACTGCAGTATCGTCCTTCCGAAAATTCTCGATACCCAATTCACAGATAGCTTTGGGAATGATCGTTATTTGATTATCTGTCAAATCAAGAGCTTCCAAATTGATAAGATTGCCCATTTCCTCGGGCAAAGAAGTAAGACTATTAGCGTTCAATAACAACACTTTTAGTTTGGTAAGCTTCGCAATTTCGGGCGGTATGGAAGTCCAACCAATACTATTTGCCTGCAAAACCTCAAGGTTTGTAAGATCAATAATTTCCATCGGAAAGCTATCTAAAACAGCATCCTCTAAATAAAGCTGTTCAAGTTGCTGTAAATTCCCTAATTCTTCAGGAAGTTCTCCGAAAAACGAAAAACTCAAATCCAAGGATTTAAGATTGGTAAGATATCCTATGGCTCGTGGCAATGTATCCAGATTGGCTTGAAAAAGGTCTAAGCCGACCACAAGTCCATCCTCAACGAGAACACCTCCCCACTGTGATATATCTTCTGACGCAATATCCCAACCAATTGTATTGTTTGGGTTGGCCTCATAGATGCTTACCAGCGCCTCCCGATCCGTGAGTGCTCTTTTAAGGTCAACAAGATATTCTGTCTTACTACCGTCGGTTGCGGTAACTACGTAGGTGACCACCTTGTTAAAGTCCGTGACCCCATTCCGTGGAGATACCGTTGCACCAAGAGACAATACAATACTGGGGGTTAACTTGGTAAGATTAGCCACACTGGGAAGCTCCCCTGTGACGGTCTTAGCATCCTCATCAATCATGGCCGTAAAGTCTTCTGATAATGAGCTGTTTTCAGAAGCCAAAAACTTGAACGAGACAATGGCCTTCTCACTTGACTTGCTTACAGTCACCGTTACCGTATATTTCGCCTCGCTGCCATCCTCTGCCGTGACCGTATAGGAGACCGCTTCACTAAAGTTAGTAGCCGCTTTGTCCTTAGGGCTTGCGCTTGCTCCTTCCGATACCGTTATGGTCGGTTTAAGCATTTTGATATCTACGTTCGAGGGTAGCTCTGCTTTTATTGTCTTGGTTCCCTTGTCTATCGTGGCCTTTACATCTTCGGAAAGACCTTCGTGGTCGGTCGCTAGAAATGTGAACGCGGTAATCTCGGCGTCACTGCTTCCGTCCGTTCCATTATTGTTGTCATCTTCCTTGCTGCAAGCGGCAAGTACGAAAAGGCTTAAAAATAGTATGCCTAGCCTTTTTATGTATTTATACGAGGTTTTCATGTTTATCGTTTATTGTTTGGGTTTGTTATTCTTCGCAGACTGCAGTGGTAGGCTTTCGGAAATCGGCAATGTTCAAATCACAGATTTCCTTGGGGATGGTCGATAGTGGATTTCCCCCTATCCAAAATGCATCAAGATTCGTGAGATTCCCTATTTCAGAAGGAAGGGAGGTCAAAGAATTGTCCCATAACCAAAGCTCTCGAAGGTTTGTTAGATTCCCCAGTTCTTTTGGAACACTTGTTAGAAGACAATCTTGTAAAAGGAGTTCCTGAAGGTTGGAGAGATTACCAATTTCAGCAGGAAGACTGGTTAACGGATTATCGTATAAATAAAGTATCCTAAGATTGGTAAAGCTAAAAAGTCCGGATAAATCCGTTAAAGCGTTACTTCGCAAATTAAGGTCGTAGAGATTGGAAAGGTTACCTAATACTAAGGGAACGCTGGTCAGAGAATTGAATTCCAAATTAAGTATTTCCAGGTCAGCGAGATTTCCAATTTCATTTGGTAAACTTTCGAAGTAAAGACCAACCAATGAAAGAACTTTAAGGTTTGTTATGTCTCCTATTACCAAGGGAAAACTTTCAAAAGAATTTTGACCCAAATAAAGAGAGGTAAGGTTGGTAAGATTGCCCATCGTTTCTGGAATACTGGTCAGGGAATTTCTGTCCAAATAAAGTGTCTCTAGTTTTGTAAGGCCTCCCAGCTCTAAAGGGATACTTTCCAAAGAGTTTCGCTTTAGATCAAGAAATTGAAGGTTGGCAAGGTTACCTATTTCAACAGGTAGGCTTGTTAGAGAATTTTCCTCTAGTTCAAGTCTAATCAGATTTGTTAAGTTGCCTATTTCAACAGGTAAGGCTGTCAGCCCAGTTTCTCTTAGATAAAGATTTTCTAGGTTTGTTAAGTTTCCTATTTCTGATGGTAGACTTGTCAACAAATTTTCTGATAAATAAAGAGATGTAAGATTGGTAAGGTTTTCTATTTCCTTCGGCAAAACCTCTAATCCTTTTTCCGTAAGCCACAATGTTGTCACTACTCCATTTTCGACCTTAACTTCATCCCAGTCAGCAATGTCATCATCAAGATTCCAACCCAGCGTATTATTAGGGTTTGCGTTATACAGGCTTATAAGAACTTGTCTTTCAGTAGGGGAATTGGTTGATAAGGTAACGGTATAAATTGCTTCGCTGCCATCCTCTGCGGTAACAGTATAGACCACGGCTTCTGTAAAATCCTTGATTTCACTATCCCCTAAATCTACAATAGCTTTATCGGATACGGTAATCGTCGGTTTTAAAGCCGTTACTTCCGTTCCAAAAGGAAGGGTTACCGTAATCGTTTTGGCTTCTTTATCTATAGATGCTTGTATATCCTCGGACAGTGTCTCGTTATCAGCGGCCAAAAAGCTAAAGGCCGTGATTTCCTTGGCATCGCTCTTTTCAACTTCTTTTTCAGTATTGGTGCCGTTGTCATCGTCCTTGCTGCAAGCAGCCAGTACAAAGAGGCTTAAAAATAGTATGCTTATCTTTTTCATATGTAGGGGTAAAGTTTTCATGTTTATTGTTGTGTTGCTATTCCTCGCAAATGGCGGTTTCGTCCTTATTAAAAGTCTCTAAATCCATATCGCATATCTCTTTAGGGATACTCGTTAGAGAATTATTCTGTAAAGCCAAAATCTTGAGATTTGGAAGATTGGCCAGTTCAGTAGGTATACTTGTTAGAGAATTATCATACAAAGACAACGTCTCAAGGTTTGTGAGATTCCCAATTTCAGCAGGAAGACTGGTTAACGAATTGTTGGACGACCAAAGAATTTGAAGGCTTGATAGATTATCAATTTCAGAAGGAAGACTGGTTAATGAATTATTATATAAATAAAGTTGCTTAAGGTTGGAGAGACTCCCTATTTCGGATGGGAGACTCTTCAAGGAATTATTATCCAACCAAAGAATTTGAAGGTTTGATAGATTACCAATTTCTGCTGGAATACTTGTTAGAGAGCACCCCTGCAAATAAAGTAACTCAAGGCTGGAGAGATTTCCTATTTCAGCAGGAAGACCAGTTAATGGATTATCATATAAATAAAGTTGCTTAAGGTTGGTAAGGCTACCAAGTCCCGACACATCCGTTAAGGCATTACTTCTTAAATTAAGTCGGAAGAGATTGGTGAGTTTTCCCAAAAATGCCGGGACACTGTTCAGGGAATTGAATTCCAAATTAAGTATTACCAGGTTAGATAGGTTCCCAATTTCAGTTGGTAAGCTTTCTAAGGAGAGGCCAGATAAATCAAGTGTTTCAAGATTGGTCATGCCTCCTATTACCTCAGGAACACTGGTCAGCGAATTGCTTTGCAAACCAAAGTTTTCAAGGTTGGTAAGGTTACTAATCGTTTCTGGAATACTCGTCAGGGAATTATAGCCCAAATAAAGTGTATTCAGTTTTACAAGATCTCCCAACTTTGAAGGAATGCTCTCCAGCGAATTTCGTTCTAGATTAAGAACTTTAAGGTTTGCAAGGTTACCAATCTCAGTAGGTAAACTGGTAAGTTTATTTTCTTGTAGATAAAGGTATCCTAGGTTTGTTAGTTTTCCTATTTCCTTAGGTAAAACCGCCAAACCACCTTCTTCTAAACTTAGTTCTGTTACCGCCCCGTTATTAACATAAACACCTTCCCAGTTAGCGATGTCATCCTCCTCCAAATCCCAGCCCAAAGTATTTTCAGGGTTGGCGTTGTAGAGTTTAACTAGTACCTGTCGTTCCGAAGGTGCTGCGATAGTCATCGTTACCGTATACTTCACTTCACTACCGTCCTCTGCCGTGACCGCATAAGTTAGCGCTTCGCTAAAGTCCCTGGCCGTTTTGTTCTCAGGGGCAATGGTTGCTTCTTCCGATATCGTAATGGTGGGCGACAATGCCGTTACGTCTGTCCCAAAGGGAACGGTCGCACTTATCGTCTTGGCATCTTTGTCTACTGTAGCGGTGACATCCTCCGATAATCCATCGTTGTCGCTCTCCAAAAATTTGAAGGAAACGATTTCCTTGGCGTCGCTCTTGTCGGTTTCCTTGTCAGTCTCGGTGCCGTTGTCATCGTCCTTGCTGCATGCGGCAAGTACGAACAGGCTTATAAATAAAATACTTAGGTTTTTCATCTCTAGGATATGTTTTACTGTTTATCTTTTATTGCTTTTCTTGGGGTTTTCTATTCTTCGCAGATCTGGGTTTCATCTTTTCTAAAATCTGCTATGTTTAAATCACAGATTTCTTTAGGAATCATGGTTACCGGATTAGCGTTTAAAGACAAAAACCTAAGTTTTGTAAGGTTCCCGAGCTGAACGGGAACACTTGTTAACGAGTTAAAGCTCAATTCCAATATTTCGAGGTTCACGAGATTGCCAAATTCTTCTGGTATACTTTCGATGGCATTACCCCTCAACGATACGTCCTTCAAGTTTATCAAATTTCCAATTCCTGAGGGAATACCCGTTAAGGAACAAGATGCTAGATCCAAGACGTCAAGCCTGGTCAAATTCCCTATTCCTGCAGGAATTTCAGATAATGAAGAATTGAAGGACAAGTTCAATCTGGTCAAGTTCGCCAATCCGCTGATTTCTGCAGGAATAGAAGTCAATGAGGTGAAAACTATATCCAGTGTTTCCAATCTGGTCAGGCTACCAATTTCAGTTGGAATAGAAGTCAGTTCTCTGGAGCTTAACCTAAGAGACTTCAAGCTGGCCAGTTTACCAATTTCAACTGGGATAGCTGCCAATTGAGTGCGGTTCAAGCTCAAACTTTCAAGATTTGACAAATTCCCAATTTCCAGAGGAAGATTGGTCAGTGGATTACCTGATAGATTTAGGGATGTTAATCTTGAAAGATTACCAATCCCGGGTGGCAAAGTGGTTAAATTATTACCGTTGAGACCTAATCCCCGAAGATTGGTCAGCTTTGAAAGTTCGGTAGGCAAAGTGGTAATATCATTTTCGAACAAAAGCAACGATGTGAGATTGGTTAAGTTCCCTATTTCAGAAGGCAATGCCTTCAATTCATTGTTCTGTACAGTTAGAAACTCTAAGTTTTCCAAGTTACCTATCTCTTTAGGAATACTTGTTAGAAAATTGTCAGCTAAAGTCAAGCTCTTAAGCTTTACAAGCTTTCCTATTTCAACAGGTAAATCTTCCAGTTCCGTATCTCGTAAATCAAATATTTCTAGGTTTATAAGTTTTCCTATTTCTGGCGGTATACTTTTTAATGGGTTCTCTTTTACAAAAATTCGTTTCAAACTAGTTAGGTTCCCTATTTCTTTAGGCAAAATACCTATCCCCTCTTCTTCAAGCTCTAGCACCGTTATCTCCCCATTTTCAATTGTGATTCCCTGCCAATTTGAAATATCATCTTCTAAATCCCATCCAAGGGTGTTTTCTGGATTAAGGTTATATAAACTCACCAATACTTCTTTTTCTGTTGGAGAGGTGGTAGTCAAGGTAACCGTATACTTCGCCTCGCTATTGTCTTCGGCCGTTACCGTATAGGTGACCACTTCGCTAAAGTCAACCGCAACTTTGTCCTTGGGGTCCACTATGGCCTTTTCCGATAGTTCTATTGTGGGTTTTAGAGCCGTTACATCAGTACTAAAGGGGGCGGTCGCCGTTATCGTTTTGGCTTCTTTATCTATAGATGCTTGTATATCCTCGGACAGTGCCTCGTTATCAGCGGCCAAAAAGCTAAAGGCCGTGATTTCCTTGGCATCACTTTTTTCCACTTCTTTGTCGTCGGGTTCCTTGTCGGTCTCGGGACCATTGTCATCGTCTTTGCTGCAAGCGACAACTACGAAAAGACTTAAAAGTAGTATACTCAGTTTTTTTAGGGTAATGTGTTTCTTTTTCATGGGTTTGGGTTTAAAAATGAAATTTTTCATCGTTATTGTTTAAAACAAGCGGTTCCGTAAGGCATCGTCTCTATGTGCCTTATTGTGCCATTTAAATCATTTTCAAGAAGTGTGTTCTGTAGGAATCCAATATGATATTGGATATGAGGTTTCATCCGATTCGCTTAATCGTCCGTCAGATGAATCAAATAGAATTGTTGATTTGTTGCCTTAGAAAAAATTTGTGAAATCAATTTTGGAATAAAATAATTACGAATTAAAAAGAAAACAATGTCTTTTTTCATAAGAATTTAGACTTTAAAGTTGAGATTTATTTCTACAAAGTTAAAACCGTACCCAAACATGCTGTTTGTCAAAAAATCAATTTTTTTAAAATGACTCGTCAGAAAATTAATTTTTATGAGGTTTTTGATTCTGAAGTTGTTAAATCGGGTAGCGGAGGGTGAGATGTTATAAGTAATTGTTTCTCTGAATTTTATATCAAATTTTTTATTTAAATCTTATCTCTGAACAATTATTTTATCCACTCCAGCGAATGGTCTTTTTGCTTTTTAAAAGTGTGGGATTCTTTAACGCTGAAGTTTAAAAAATCGATAATTACCCTGCTTTTTAAAGCGTGTCCCTTCTGTTTGTCATAACCTTTTGTGGTCATTACGGGCACTATAAAAGGAATATCTGTAAAATCTAGATGCCCCGCATTTTTGAATCTAACCCAGTGGGATGCTATGGCGTTTTTCTCCACTAGTTTTTTCACGCCTTCAAGCTCAAGCTTCTTGATTTTCTTATATAGCTTAACATTTGGAAGGCCTTTTTCCTTCAATATAGCATCAGGTAGTTCGGGATTAAATGAACTCATATATAGCATTGAAAGGTCAAGTCTTTCTACTGCTTCTGGACTCACAGGGCCATCAATATTGATAACCGATTTTATACTTTGGTGCTCAACACCTGCAACGGTAGCAGTAGTTCCGCCCAAAGAATGTCCTATTAGTGCCACTTGATCAAAGTTGATATGGTCTGCGAGAAAAAAATCTTTGTTCTGAATATTCTGAAGTGAAAATAAAACATCGTTTACTTGGTTTGGAACAACTTTTTGTCCCAAGTCCTTTATAAACTTCTTTTGGGCATCAAGCGTCAAAGTTGTAGCATCGGACTTCTTTAAACCATAGCGTTCAAACGAAAAATCATGGTCTATGGCCATGACAATATACCCGTTTCCCGCAATTTCTTGAAGCAAAGCGGTATTATCCAGATTAGTGCTTGCCGCTCCATGTGAATATACGACCAAAGGAAATTTAGTTGACTCTTCCACAACTTTCATCGTATGGTAGGCTCTTGTTTCCACTAGGTTCAAGTGTCCAAATACAAAATTTGGCATTCCCATTAATCCATCTAGGGAACCATCCTGATCTTGAAGATATTTACAGTATGCTCCTTCTTCTTGAGTGGTTGGAAACCAAAATTTTACAGAAATTGTTCTTTTCTGGCCATTGCGCTCTTGTAGTTTTAAATCATAGGTTCCCACCGAATACTTTGAGGAGAATTTTGGCAGTTCAAAAATAGGGACAAGAACACATAGTATCCCACTTAATATTATGAGCAACAGAATACTTATTAGTATCGTTTTCCTGTATATATTATTCTTCCATCTTGTAAGGTTTAAAAGAATGGCCAATAGGCAAATACCATATACAAAAACCATTTGCCATCGTAGACCCTCTATAAAGTAATGCAAACTAAAGGTGATCAAGAATATAAATGTCAGCATTGATTTACTCCTAATCCTTCTGTTAGAAAATGTCCAGAGCACTACAATGAATGCCTCTAGTATAAGGAAGAACTCAAATAATCTCATATGTAAACTTCGATAGGGACAAATCAAAATGTCTTAACACCTTAAGGGCAGTGTATCAACAACAATAGGTAAAGGTTAAAATTTTGAAATAGGGCTTATTGTTCTAATATTTAACATATAAAGATAGGTGAGCATCTCCGACATCGATTTGTCAAAAAGTCAAATTTTTAAACATTCACATGTATTACAAAACTGTTTTATCGAATTGATGTGCTGCTATTTTTGATAATAGGACGGCGGTTTGCCATAAACTTTTTTAAATACTTTACTAAATACCGACAAATCACTATATCCAAGCAAATCTGCCACCTCGCTTATTGAGAACATTTCTTTTTGAAGATATTCTTTTGCTTTGGTCACCTTGAGACAGTTTATGTATTGATGTGGTGTCTTACCATAAACAGTCTTAAAGGATTCATAAAGATGGTATTTGGACAATGAAGATTCCAATGATAATTCTTGAAATGATATTGGATTGGCAATATTGTCATGAATGTATTCGTAAACAATCAGCAATCTTCTATATATTTCTATCTGAGTATTTTTTTTCTTTGCTTCTATTCTACTGGCATAAGTATATGCCTTTATCTGTTCTTCGGATATTCTTTGCAAAACCTCAATGGCCAACTCCTCTGGTGAAAGGAGCTTAAATTCATCATCTGCGCTTTGCTGATGAATGGCTTTTAAAAGTTTTCCAGAGGAATAGTAATCCGCATTCAACGGATTTTCCATGAAAAAAGAATGATCTTCAATCTGGTGAAAAGGCGTATCCAATAACTGGTCTACAGTAGCATTGTTATAAAAGTTGAGCTGTTTTCTAAACTCATTGGAGATGACCAGGCTTAGTACATCTATGTACTGCCTTTTTTCATTGGTATATTCCCATCCTATACTGGGATTAATGACAATAAACTTGTTATGCCCAATCTTCGTGCTCTTATGTTTCCAATGCAGTTCACCGAACCCCTCCTTAAAAAAAATGATGGTCAAACTATTGCCGTCAAAGACATAGTTGTCCAGAGGTGTGACATGACGCATCATATAGTTCTTGTCTTGGAAAAAATTGGGTGCCTTTTCGTACTCTTCAGAGGAGAAATGGTCGTAATATTTATCTCTATAGTTAGTGATACTTCTTTTATTTATTAGGTTGGTTGCATACTTCAATCAAGCTTTTTAACAAAAAAGCCACCTGATTTGTATGGTAACAAGAGGACTAAACTATAAAAGGGTTGCGCTTAAATTTTATTTCACGCGTTAAAAAATCATTTTTTACGTGCAATGAAGATATAGTTACAGTATGTTTTTGGTAGTTTTTACCTTACTGTATTCTTAGAAAAAACCGTTCTTTTGTTCTTGAAGATGCACCTATTCTATTGTAAAATTTAATTGCTCTGTGATTAAAGTCCGGTGTCTGCCATTCTATGCGCTGGCAATCTATTTGTTCTCCTTCAACCTTTATTGTTTGTATGAGTTTTTCTCCTATCCCCATACCTCTTGCCCGCTTTTTTAAAAAGAGGCAATCCATATAAATGTATTCGCTGGCGCTCCACGTAGCGTACTGCTTCATATAGGTAGCATAGCCAATAAGCTCGTTATTGCTTTCCACGACAAGGCAAAACAGCTTTTTATCATTACCGAACAAGTCATTTTTTAGTCTGGTTTTCTTTCCATTTCTGCTATAATTGGATCTCTCATAAATGGCATGGGCTTCGCACAAATCAAGGATACCTTCAATATCATCTGGTCTTGCAAAACGTATTTGTGTCGTTATTTTCATCTTTTGGGATTGTTCGATCTATGGAAATGTTGATATCGTTTTCAATGGTGGTGTCCTTCACCAGCCTTTTATCTGCTTGAATTTCTGAATACAGCACAACGACAAAACAAATACCCAACAGATATAAAATTCCAAACAACCTGCGTAGGTTAACTCTAAAAGACACGATTTTCAAAACTCCTTCTTCTTATGGTATCTGTTTTTTTGATTGCGCAGTATTGAGTGTATCTCTCAAGTATCGTTCAAAACTTGGTTTTCCATTTAAAACGGTAGTAATCCAAGCTTGTCGCTCATGGGCGAAAATTTCCAATTCCCATACACATAACAATGCATTTGTACCATAGGGAGAAGCAGTAATCATAGTAAGGCTTTCATAACTGGAAAAGAAAATCTTCGTCTGTATCATTTCACCACCGGTCCACCAATTCAATAAAATCCAAACACCTTCCCTTGCTTCGTGCACAATCAAAAATGCCTTTTTATAATTGGGGAGTTCTGAATGCTCAATCTGCTCTAGCCAGCTAGGGAGTTCATCAAAAATGTTATGTAAGATTTGCTTGGATTGAAAAGCTTCTTTATTTGTTACAGTATACACCTTTACATCCCATGTGCTGAATTTTTTGACTCCTTTAAATTCGATTAATCTTGGTCGGTAAATAGCAAAGTCGAGTTTCATCTATCTTCAGGTTTCGTGTTCCTATATCTATTAATTAATAGCTCCGCTGCCTTTATCTCTTTAGGCTGATATACACGTTCTTTAGTCGCTGGGTACTTTTTTATCATTGCCTTTGGTCTTATGGGCCTTTTTTCAAAATTTCCTCCACAACTGGGACAAACATTTTTAAATAGTTCTAAAGCACATTCCCTGCAATACGTACATTCAAAAGAACAGATCATTGCTCCTGTTGAATTATACGGAAGGTCTTTATTGCAGTGTTCACAATTTGGTCTCAATTCCATCATTCACAGGTATTTTTCTTTGACAATATCCATATGCCAGATTTCATGGCCCAATATGGTGAATGCAGCGGCCCTTGCTGACATCGCATTACCATCAGCATTTCCTATGGACAGAAGGTCATCGTCAGTGAGGCTATTCAATAAGGCGATAGAATTTTCACGGGTAGCGATAAACTCAGTAACAAGTGCTTCAATCGATTTCTTTTTGGCCCCAGAAGGTGCTATATAACTATTCTGATCAAATCCTGCCAATGGAAGTTGATCTCTTCTTGCAATTCTGAAGCATCGGTACATAAAGATACGTTCGGTATCTATCAAATGTTGAAAAACCTCTTTTACTGTCCATTTGTCTTCATGGTATCTAAAGTTCAATTTAGCGTTGGGTATGTTCAAGAAAAAATTGATCAAAACTGTGCGTTGGGCACTAAAACCTTTTCGAAGTTCGATAGAACTGGAAAGCTTATAAATATATCTTCCATAATAGGGATCAAATTCATTTTCGTTTAATTGTTGTACTGTCATCGCTAGTTTTTTGTGTTACAAAGTTAAACTCAACACAGCAATCGAATAATTATTTAATAATGCAAAAAATACAAATTTCATTATATTTGAATGTTTCTTTATAAAAAACCTAATTAATGAAGATAGATGAAACAAATTGGAAAATATTGGAAATTCTACAATCCAATGCAAGAACTGCTTTAAAAGATATTGCCAAAGAGGTTGGACTGTCTTCGCCAACAGTCGCTGAACGGATTCAAAAAATGGAAGAATCAGGAGTTATTGAAACGTATACTTCCAAAATCAATATGGAGCGTTTGGGCTATTTACTCGGAGTTTACATCTCCATAAAAATCCGTTTTGGGCAAGTACAACATTTTGAGGCGTATATATCTTCCGTTCCAGAAATCTGTGAATGCCATAAATTGACAGGTCACGATTGCATGCTCATGAAAGGTTATGTTAAAAACCCCAAACATTTAGAAAACCTCAACGAAAGATTGGCTGTTTATGGAGAGCTTACTACTTCTCTTATCTTAAATACAATAGTGGATAAAAAGATTTATAGTAGCCCTTTTTAGTATTTTTTCTAACTAGAATAGCAATTACATCCAAACTACATCATAAGGTAGCATAAATGATTAAATTGCATGCATTACCAATATATTATGCTAAAAACTAACCACTAAAACAAACCGCTTCTTTTGAATCTCATCCTAGTATTTTCCGTTATCGCAGGGTATTTTATCCTTTTGATGGTCATCTCTTACTTTACCTCAAAAAATAGAAGTGACGAATCTTTTTTTACGGGAGACCGCGAATCCCCATGGTTTTTGGTAGCCTTTGGAATGATCGGGGCAGGACTTTCCGGAGTTACCTTTGTTTCTGTTCCTGGCATGGTAGGCAACAACAGTCTGTTTTTTTATCAATTTATCCTTGGTAATATTGTTGGGTATCTTTTTATCACATTTGTACTTATTCCACTCTATTACAGATTGCGATTGGTTTCCATCTACTCTTACCTTCAAGAAAGGTTTGGTAAAAGAACCTATAAGACAGGATCATTGTTTTTTTTGGTGTCCCAATCTTTTGGGGCAGCGCTTCGGCTTTTATTGGCCAGTAAAATACTTCAATTCGCTTTTTTTGAACGGCTGGGGGTTCCATTTTTTGTAACGGTCATTATCATCCTTATACTGGTATGGCTCTACACCAATAAGTCTGGTATCAAAACTATTGTTTGGACAGATACGTTCCAGACCACGTTCCTGATCTTTGGTGCTGTCGCCAGTGTTTATGCCATTGGGGAATCGCTGAATCTGTCTTTAGGAGAATCTGTTCAAGCCGTTACGGAACACAAGTATTTCGACATCTTTAATTGGGATGGGAAGTCGAGCAATAATTTTTACAAGCAGTTTATTGCAGGTATACTCATTGCTATTTCCATGATCGGTCTTGACCAGAATATGATGCAAAAAACACTTACTTGCAAAAATCAGTGGGATGCACAAAAAAATACCCTTACCTACAGTTTGATCCTAGCCCTTACCCAATTCTTGTTTTTAGGCCTTGGTATATTGTTGTACATCTACGCAGAAGAAAATGGCATTCTGCTTGAAATGAACGAAAAAGGTGTGCTTTTAAATACAGATTCATTATTTCCAAACTTGGCGTTGAACCATTTAGGGCTCATTGCCGGAGTAAGTTTTCTATTGGGAATAATTGCAGCATCATTTTCCAGTGTGGATTCTGCCCTCACCGCACTCACCACATCTTTCACCTATGATTTTTTAAATATCTCGGACAAATCCCCAGAGAAGAAAGAGCAACTAAAAAATAGGGTTCTTTTAGGGTTTTCAGGCATAGTTTTTATCATTATCATAGCATTCTCCAACAGTGAAGGTGATGTTATTTCCTTAATATTTAAAGTAGCCGGATATACGTATGGGCCGCTATTGGGAATTTACATGTTCGGTATGTTCACGAAGATGCAGATAAAGGATAACATAGTTCCTTTAATTTGTGTTATGGCTCCAATTCTAACCTATCTTTTAGGCGTATTTTTTAAATCCAGTTTTAACTTCGACTTCGGGTTTATAAACATTGCGGTCAATGCATTGTTAACAATTTTGGGGCTTCTTCTTATTCGAAAAAAAGTGGCCCACCTACCCGCTAAAGAACCTAAATAAGCTTCGGTATTTTGTTGAAGCAATTCTTTTAAGGCGTTTCAAACTAAATAGAAAAATTGATATTAATTTAAAGTTTTATTTACAGTAAAAATCTCTTTCTCAAACAGTCCCTCTTTTACATATCTCTTCAAGTATTTGATTTTTAACAATTTACACTGTTCTTTAATGCGATTTTGATTATAAAATTTGACCTGCATTTAGAATTGTTGATAATAGTGTGGAAAACCTCCATGCCTTCAACAAAAAATAACGGCAATAAAATTTGACCTTTATACCTCGCTTTTTTAGTATAATTCCAATCACAAGACACTATGGAGATAACGCACGTCATTAAAAGGGACTTTGCTACTCGACCCTTTCAATTACACAAGATAACAAACGCTATTTTAAAGGCCATGACGGCCGCAGAACATGGAGGCATGGACGATGCCGATCGTATTTCCCATCTCGTGCTTGAGGCACTTTTAGAGCGTAAGGAATTGGATAAAAACTATGTGCCTACCGTAGAAGAGGTGCAAGATTTTGTTGAGAACAAACTAATGGAAAGTGGATTTTTCGACGTGGCAAAAGGCTACATCCTGTACCGCAACGAACAGGCACAAAAACGTAAGTCCAATATTTTCGAGAAGCGCATTAACTTAAAGCCTTACGAGTATCCAGCGTTATATGAGTACGTTCCTGCAATAAGACATTCCTACTGGATTCATACCGAATTCAATTTTACCAGTGATATACAAGATTTTAAGGCGCACCTTACCAATAAGGAACAAAGTGCCATAAAAAATACCATGTTGGCCATTTCACAGATCGAAGTAGCCGTGAAAAGTTTTTGGGGCGATATCTATCATAGAATGCCAAAGCCAGAAATTGGGTCGGTCGGAGCCACTTTTGCCGAAAGTGAAGTACGCCACCACGATGCCTATTCCCATTTGTTGGAAATTTTGGGCCTCAACGAAGAGTTTAAAAACTTGAAGAAAAAACCCGTAATCATGAAGCGGGTACAATACTTGGAAACTGCACTTAAAAATGCCAAAAGTGATGATAACAAGGAGTATGCAGAATCAATTTTATTGTTCTCCCTATTTATAGAACATGTTTCCTTGTTCTCGCAGTTTTTAATCATCATGGCATTCAACAAGCATAAAAACATGCTGAAGGGAATTTCCAACGTTGTGGAAGCTACTTCAAAAGAAGAACAGATTCATGGCGACTTCGGAATCGATGTCATCAAAATCATTAAAGACGAAAATCCTGATTGGTTCAATGCCGATTACCACAACATGATACAAGAAATGTGCAGGGAAGCTTTTACTTCCGAAAGCAAGATTGTGGATTGGATATTCGAAGAGGGGGAATTGGACTTTTTACCAAAAACCTTGGTGAACGAGTTTATCAAGAACAGGTTCAACAATTCTCTTGAGAGCATAGGTATTGACAAGATTTTTGAGGTCGATGAAGAATTATTGGCTCAAACCGAATGGTTCGATGATGAAATTATCGGTACCAAACATGGCGATTTCTTCGTAAAACGCTCCATTAACTATAGCAAAAGAACACAAAGTATAACCAGTGACGACCTTTTTTAAATGATTGATTCAAAAAACACAGTAGCCTCTAAAACAACAGAAACAC
>JBCCEC010000035.1:0-33533 GCA_039030475.1 Bacteroidota bacterium | reverse complement strand
TATTGCACCACAAATGATATTCCTATGGATACAATTAGAAAATCAATCACTTTTACGAATCAACAGGATAACTGGATAAAACTTAGGGTGAAAAACGGTGACTTCACTAATGATAGCGAATATATCCGTGATCTAGTAAGAAAAGATCAGCAACAGAATATGAAGTTGTTGGAGCTTAAAAATGCGATTGATGAAGGTCTACAAAGTGGTAAAAGTTCCTTAAAGATAAGTGAGATTATAGCGCAAGTGGACAATGGCGAGCTATAGCCTATCTACAAGAGCCCAGTTCGACTTGGTCGGAATCTATAAATATGGTATCAGATATTTTGGACAAAACCAAGCGACAACATATTTACATGAACTCGAGAGGTTTTTGCTAGAACTTTCCAACAGGCAAGAACTTGCAAAAGATGCAACTTTTATTTCCAACGCTCTAAAATACTATAACTTCAGGGCACATGTGATTTTTTATCTGTTTGATGATAATGGTGAAATCTATGCAGTACGAGTTTTGGGCAAACGAATGAACTTTATTGAACATTTATAATAGAACTCATTTAAACTTTTTCCAATGGCTAAAAAACTGCCCTTTTACACCCACTTTTCACCTTTTTTCTTTCCGTAGTTCTGCTATGCAACTCAAAAAAGTTTTCAATTGGACGCAAAAGGACTAATTTTCACTTCAATGCAAAAAGTTTAAATGAGTTCTAGTTAAAAAAGACTTTTACAAATACTATCTAAAAAGGCTTCACCACTTGCCAGGGTATACCTAGTTTTGCACCATGCAAAAAGAGAATCAGAAGCCAAACTTTGAATTTATCGCATTAATGGCTGCGTTAATGTCGATTGTAGCACTTTCCATAGATGCCTTGTTACCGGCAATCCCAAATATTGGACAGGCTATTAAAAGTACGGATGCTACAGATAATCAAATGCTCATCACCATGATTTTTCTTGGTTTGGGTGTAGGACAATTGTTTTTTGGTCCACTTTCAGATTGCTACGGAAGAAAACCGGTCGTGTACTTGGGAATGCTGGTATTCGGTATTGCCAGTGTCATTTGTATTGCAGCTCCAAGTTTGGAATGGATGGTTTTTGGCAGAATACTTCAAGGAATAGGTTTGTCCACTGCAAGAACCATTGCAATTGCTATTATTAGGGATACCTACAAAGGAGACTATATGGCACGTGTCATGTCCTTTGTAACTGCCTTTTTCATATTGGTTCCTATTGTGGCACCTGCCATTGGGAAAGTTATTCTCGATGCATTCAATTGGCAAGCTATTTTTTATATGCAATTGGGCTGTACATTCTTAGTAGGGGTATGGTTTTGGAAACGTCAGCCAGAAACCTTGCGTCCAGAATATAAAATTCCGATAACCACCCACATGTTTACCGATGGATTAAAAGAGTTTTTACGGTATCGTGAAACGGTTGCGTTCACTTTTGTTTCGGGATTGGTAACAGGAGCTTTTTTGGTGTATTTGAGTGCATCGCAACATATTTTTGAAGACCTATACGATTTAAAGGATACGTTTCCATACATTTTTGCCGGATTATCCATTGCCATAGGGCTTTCTACCTTTTCTAATGGTAAACTGGTACTTCGCTTCGGTATGCGAAAATTATCATTTATGGCACTGATCGCTTTTTGTGCAAATGCTACCTTGTTTGTGCTTTTGTTCTGGAGTTCGCCAAATCCCAGTGTTTTTGTTTTAGTTGTTTTTCTATTTCTACAATTCTTTTGTTTAGGCTTTATGTGGGGTAATTTCCGTTCTATTGCCATGGAACCCATTGGTCATATTGCGGGTATAGGGGCGGCCATCAATGGTTTTGTGTCCACTGTTATTTCAGTGCCAATTGCGTCTTTTATAGGAAACTTTGTTGAGGATAGGGTCTTGCCCCTTTTTATAGGTTTGGCACTCTGCGGATTTGCTTCACTGGCAATATTCATGGTTATCAAAAAAACCAAGCGGTTGGTAACGTCTTAATCACAATTATTCAGGATTAAAGATTGACCCGCTCGAAGAATCTTGGCTTGCACCCGTTACGGAGCTTAGAACGTTAATTTTTTCCTCTAAACGTAAAACCCCCATTAATGCAAAGACCAATGCTTCTTTAAAGGCAATCAACTCAGTATTGGGGATAACGACCTCTATTGCTTTTCCAAGTTTTTCTTTCAACGTATCCATAAAAAACAGATTGAAGGCACCACCACCCGCCACAAATAGTTTATAATGCGCCTTCGTAGCATATTCGTGCACTTCATTGGCTATTTGTTCACAATTGTGATGTATGAACGTATGCAGTAAATCAATATTAGAAGCCTTTGAAGCTGAGATTAAGGGAATTACCTGTTCAGTGAAAAATTCATATCCCGTAGATTTAGGATAGGGTAGTTGGTAGTATTCCAATTGATTGAGCTTTTTCAAGAGCGCTTTATCCAAAGTTCCACTTTTTGCCAATTGCCCTCCTTCATCATAAGCAAGCCCCATTTTTTCAGTAATATAATTTAAGGGCATATTGGCCATTCCAATATCATATGCGATTCGTTTTCCATCTTTTTCAAAAGATATATTGCTGATGCCTCCCAGATTCAGACAAAAATCATAATCATGAAATAAAAGTCGGTCGCCAATTGGAACTAAAGGGGCTCCTTGTCCCTTTAGGGAAACATCTTTTGTTCTAAAATCGCAAACTACCTGTTTTCCGCTTGCATTGGCCAAATATTGCCCATCACCCAACTGAAAAGTGATACCATCCTCTGGTCTGTGATGCGATGTATGTCCGTGGCTAGAGATAAAATCAACTTCTAATTGCTGTGCTTCAATAAAGCGGGAAGCTTGGTCGCCCAACCAAGTTCCATAATCTTTATGCAACTGCGCATGCTCTTCTTCCGATAGGTAAATAGCATTTTTAAGATAATCGCGCATCTTTTCAGTATACCCAACTTCCAGCGTATGTTCTAAAGAGAAATTCCAATGGGCATCATTTTTCCAAAGATGGCAGTAGGCCAAATCCAATCCATCCAAAGAAGTTCCGGACATTAATCCCAGTACTTTATATATTTTCATGATGCTTGTGAATTTTTAGGATTAATGAAACAGGTTGCTGTTTTTCACTGAGTACTTCTTTTGTAGAAAAATGAATATTTTCAAGATTGGAAATTAAAGCAATCCAATCCTCAAAAGTTCTAGCGTACCAAGCATGTCCTTCTTCAAAATTACCGGGAAGTCCTTTCCAAGAATCCGATAACCATTGGCTTTTATAGGGAAGTCCATTTTGTATAAGGGAAAAAGGATGTAGCGTTTGGATTAATATGGTTCCGTTATCCGAAATTCCATCTAAAGTTTTTTTCAAAAGAGTTTGAAGGTCTTCACCCAAATACAAACAGAAATTAAAAATCGCAACATCAAATGGAGCATTGGGAATAGTTTTGCCTGCTATAATATCCTCAAAAGTAAATGTATGGTAATCTTCGGCACCTTTTTTTCGAGCTTCTACCAATAGCTGCTCAATGGCATCTAACCCCACTGCATTTAACCCCAATTTGCTAAGTTCTCTGGTAAGCCAGCCTTCACCGCAGCCAATGTCCACAATATTTTCACATTCTAGTTTGGAAATCATATTTAGAATCGCCGCGTTGGTATATTTTCGTGATGGAATGGCATCTCCTTGAATTACTTTAATCCATTCAGCCGCATTTTTTTCCCAAGATGAGATAATACTTGTTTTCATGCCCCAAATGTTTTCAACGTTATAGGAAGTTTGCCCATTGCCTTGATTTCAACTACAAAATGGGAATATGCTTCCTGTTGGAATTCTGGAAAATCTTGGTACACCACTACGGCATTTGAACGGGATTTCAATTCCAGTTCATCAAGTACGTAAGGATTTCCAAAAAGATAGATCAAAACATTTTTTTCGGATATCATTTTGGTAATGATAGCTAAGATTTCCTGTGGAATCCCGAATTTGTTCTTTGGTTTTATGGATGGCGGAAAGAGTGCCAATACAATATGCTGGTGTTCGAATATTCTTTTCTCGATTTCAGTAAGTGTAGCTGGTTTTAAACAATGGTGCGTCTGTCCATATTCCTTTTGCATCTTAAATGAAAAGTGATTTTCAGATTGATTGTCCAGCGAAAGATTAAGGAATTTGGTCTGTTTAAATTGTTCAATGGCTCTTGTATCTCCATACAGCTCGGTGATACTTCTACGTGCTATTTTTGTATTTAATTCTGAAACTGATTGTTCTGCAACATGATTGTCTTCAATTGATTTCAAGAAGGCTTTTTCCTTTAATTTCCAAACGCGTTCAAAACTTTCCTCAATCCTGTTTTCAGTGGCCAAGGCCGTTATTTTTGCAATACCTTCTACTGAGCTTTCAGAGAAACACATCATATCCATCCCTGCTTCAAAAGCCTTGGCTTCGAGTTCTCCTTTTTGGTCATATTTTTTAGATACGGCATGCATGTTCAAGGCATCGGAGATAATAACCCCATCAAAACCTAATTCTGTTCGCAGTATATCCGTAATAATTTTTGATGAGGTAGTGGAAGGATTTCCTGAATCATCCAATCTGGGAACCGATAGGTGCCCTACCATAACGGCATCTACACCTTTAATTATCAATTGCTGGTAGGGGTAAAGCTCATTTTCTAAGAGCTCGTCCTTTGTTTTGTTTATTATAGGTAATCCTAAATGGGAATCTGTATCGGTATCGCCATGTCCAGGAAAATGTTTGATGGCGTTTAAAACACCAATACTGTTCATTCCCTTTATATATGCCTCAGCTTTTGCCAAAACTTCATTTTTATCATCGCCAAAAGACCGATAACCAATCACAGGATTCTTTGGATTGTTATTGATATCCACTACTGGGGCTAGATTCCAATGAATACCAGCTTCTATACAATCCCTAGCTATTTGCTGCCCAACGTTATAAATTAATTCGTTTTCCCTTTGAATTGCTCCCAAGGTAATGGCATAAGGATATTGGTTTGTATTTTCTATCCGCATTGCCAGTCCCCATTCTGCGTCAATAGCTATAAGTAATGGAAATTGGGCAGCCTTTTGGTATCTGTTGATGAGTTGCTTTAAACGGTCATAGCTTTTCTCGTTGTAAACTATTTTTTTCTGGCCCTCAAAGTTAGTGGCCGCGCTTGCACGACTATGAAAAAAACAAATGGCGCCTATGTTGTTTGTACGTATTAAAGCTTCAATACTTCTGATTTCTTCTTCGCTATCATTTATAAAAACGGCGGGCATAAACAACTGACCTACTTTCTGCTTGGCCGTAAATTTTTCCTTAGCTTCGTTATAGCTTGGCAGTAAATTAAGCATCACTCACATTTGATTTTTTACCGTAATCTTTAGGATATTCTAAAAAGTTGAGTACCAAAAACGCGGGAATTGCTGCGATAACGACCCATAAAAAGAACCCATCGTAGCCCAGCCACTCCTGAATATACCCGCTCAACATTCCGGGTAACATCATTCCCAAGGCCATAAAACCAGTTGCGATGGCATAGTGTGAGGTTTTGGAGATTCCTTCTGATATGTAGATAAGGTAGATGAGAAAGGCTGCAAACCCAAAACCATAGCCAAATTGTTCCAATACTACTGTGCCAACAACCGCAAAAAGACTTGTGGATTGGGTATAAGCCAATAAGGCATAAAAAATATTCGGTAAGTTAAGTGCAAGTAACATCGGGAGCATCCATTTTTTTAATCCATCCCTAGAAATCAGAATTCCTCCAATGATTCCGCCCAAGGATAGCATGATGATGCCTACGGTTCCGTAAATGGTTCCCACTGCTTCTGTTGAATAGCCAAGCCCACCAACTTCCAAGGTATCCAACAAAAAAGGAGATGCCATTTTTACCAATTGCGATTCGCCCAAGCGATAGGTTAGGATAAACAATAACGCAATCCATATTTGCTTTTTTCTAAAGAACGAAGCAAAAACTTCCAAAAATCCAATACGGTCTTTTACTGTTGTATTTTGAGTTTCTTCAAACTTGGGAGCCGCAAAAAAGTTGGAGATTGTCAATGCTATCATTAAAATAGCTGCACATATCATGGTCATTGACCAAGCTTTGGTGTTATCACCATATTTGTTCTCCAAGAATCCAGCGAATATGACCAAAAGCCCTTGTCCGGTGACCATGGCAAGTCTATAGAACGTACTGCGCAATCCTATAAAAAATGACTGCTTTTTCTGGGTTAGGCCAATCATGTAGTAGCCATCGGAAGCGATATCGTTCGTAGCGGAGGCAAAGGCTGCCATCCAGAAGAAAGCCAACGTGATGATAAAGAACGAATTTGAGGGAAGAAACAACCCTATGCCCAAAAAGGATAGGGCCACAACAAACTGCATCGCCAAAAACCATTCTCGTTTGGTTCCGTTCAAATCTACCATAGGGCTCCACAATGGTTTAATTACCCAGGGAAGGTAGAGCCAACTGGTATAAAGTCCAATTTCTGCATTTCCTATTCCAAGGCGTTTGTACATAATAACGGATACGGTTACCACTAAAATATAGGGAACCCCTTGAGTAAAGTAGAGCAACGGTATCCATGCCCACGCACCTTTATCCTTTTTTTCAGCGCTCATTTAGGTTGTTTTAATAGATTCTCATAGATGCTCATTTCCGATTTTTCTATGATTTTAGCGTCTACGGTTTTTTCATAATAGGATACTGGACCGACTCCTCCTATAATTGCGTAGCTATATCCCATATCCCTAAGTGCTTCGAGTGCTTTTATTAAAAGTACCTTACCAATACTTTTCCCCCTTTCGGATGTTAGCACACCAGTAGGGCCAAAAAAGTTTTTTGAGGTGCATTCAAAACAGGCAAAACCTAAAATGGTCTGTTCTTGCTGAGCGATAAAACAATGAACGGGAAGGTTTGTAAAAGCTACATTTACTTCATCACTCCAATTTTTACTAAAGTTTGATGCTACCCAATCGGTTACAAGGCTTTTTTCTGGAGCAATTGGTCTTCTGAAAATAATACTTTCTGTATCCAAAAGATTTTTTTCTTCCTTGGAGACGTCGGGTAAATCTAAAAGTCTAACAAGCATATCCTGCATACTAATCTGTCTTTGGATTAATGAATTGTAACTCGCTCTCATTGCCAAAAGCATCAATAATGGATACTCCCATAGGATTTTTTAATTGGCGTCCAGTTAATTCCAGTTGTGAGCAATTTTCCTTTTCACTTTCTGAAAGATACCCTTTTTGGATAAGTAATTTTTCATTGATTGCTGCTTTGTTTTTGATAGCATAGAAGTGTACGAATCGTGGTATACTATCTTCGTGCGAAACACAAATTTTGAGTTTGTTGTCGACTACTGAAGCAGTTTTGATTTTGACGGGAGCTACAGGCCTATTTGTTTTTCTTGGACTTGTTGGGTTCTGAACCGGGAATTTATAGAATTTCCGTTTGAGCAAATTGGTTACTTTTTCGTTTCTGCCAATAAGGGATTTAGCGCTAAAAAAGACATTGCCCGTAATTTCGGTTCTTTCTCTAGCTAAGGAAAGTTGTTTGGGAATTTCGTTCTTTTTGTTCCAAGCCTTATCCGAGTTATTTTTGATTTTATAAGTGCCGTTTCCAATATAAAGGTTGGTGTTTGTTGTTGCATTGGACCACCAATTTGCTATGGTTTGGTGAGAAGCTTTGGGATGTTCCATACTCCAATAGATTTGTGGCACCAGATAATCCAACCACCCTTTTTCTGACCATAGTAACGGGTCGGCGTAAAGATCTTCATAAGTAGTTTGTCCAGCTTGGGTATCGGAACCTCTTGGGTCGGTATCCTTATTTTTCCATACCCCGAATGGGCTTATGCCAAATTGTACCCACGGTTTTACGTTCTTTATGGTTTGATGTGCTTTTTTAACCAAAGAATCCACGTTGCTTCGTCGCCAATCCCCTAAACTTTGATCGGGTAATTTATTTGTTTGGAATGCAATGCTATCGTTGAATGTTTCTCCTTGTATTTTGTAAGGATAAAAATAATCATCAAAATGGATGGCATCGATTTCATAATGTGCTGTAATTTCTTCAATAACTTTTGTTAGCTTTTGTTGAACTTCTGGCAATCCCGGATTGTAATAATATTTTTTTCCATATTTAATCATCCAGTCTGGATGTTGGTAATAATCATGTGTTTTTGAAAGTGCTAATGTATCCAAATCAAAAGTAGCCCTATACGGATTTAACCATGCATGAAATTCCATGCCCCGCTTATGGGTTTCGGTTATCATCCATTCCAAAGGCTTGTCAAAATTTGTAGGTGCTTGGCCTTCTTTTCCGGTAAGATATTTTGACCATGGTGCCAGTTTCGTTTCATAAAATGCATCACCTGCCGTTCGTATTTGTACGATAGCGGCATTAAAGTTTAAACTTTGATAAAAATCTAGAATTTCAATAAAATCCTTTTTCTGCTTTTCAATAGTATCTTTTGAGTTTTTAGGCCAATCAATATTGACCACCGTAGCAATCCATACACCCCGAAACTCTGTTTTGGGTGCATTAGCGGTATACCTCTTGTTGGTGGCACACGAAAGGCAAAAGAGTATGAGCAATATAGAATAAATCCTTCGCATATAGGGTAAATAAAAAAGGCCTACGTATGGACTAAATGTAGGCCTTTTCACTTGATTAAATTAAAACTAACAATTAACTCAAAAATTAAAGCTGTTTTTTAATTTGCTGGGTCAGCAGGTGTATTTGTGTTGTTATCCCGTTCCGTATCGGGATAAGGATAAAAATTCCTGTTGCGTTCAGCATCAGCATCGCCTGGGCCAGGTCTACCAAATCTTCTACTATCTTCTAACGACATACCGCTCATAAACAACTCTATGCGTCGGTTTCTATAGATTTCTTCTAGCACAGCTTCTTCGGTGGCAGCCCCTGCATAAGCGGGTAGATTTGCTCCTAGACCAAAAGCATCTTCTGCTGCAGTTTTGGTCAAGACTTCATCCAATGCTGCAATAGCTTGAGGTATCTGACCTTGTCTTGCTAATGCTTCCGCTTCAATTAACAGCATTTCACCAGGAAGGTATACTGGAATTTCATCTAGGTTATCATCAAAGAATCCGACTGCAAAAAAGGCATCTTCGTTTGTTGAAGGGTCGTTAGCAATGGTAACGTAAAAATCAACCCGTTCATCAGCTGGATCAGGCAATAAATCATCAGGCAATCCAAACTGGTCGTCTTTTGCTTCAACAACATTGTTTGTACCGTATGTTTCAGCGATTGGATTTGGTACTGCAGCATCATACGACCATGTTGATTGTACGGATAAATCAACAGCATTTGCAGCCGTAACAGCTTCTGCATAGTTGCCTGCCATTAAATGATACCTTGCTAATAACGCCTGAATGGAATTCTCTAAATCCACAGATTGAAAAACACCTGAGGACACTGATGAAGAAATACCACTTTGAACATAACCAAGGGCTGTATTTAAATCACTTATTGCATCTGCCAAAACCTCTGCTCTGGTATTGAACTGAGCGTTTGCTTCGGTCAGCAAGGGTACTTGCTCAAAAAATCGGATCAGCGTACCATTGGCCAATGCTTCATAAAATAGGGCGTAGGCCTTTAAACTATTTGCTTCGGCTTCATCTGCCGCTGCTCCATCAGCACTTTCCAATACAGTTAAGGATTCATTTCTAACCAACATAATCTCGCCCCACAAGCTCCTTATAACACCATTGTTGATAGAGATTTCGTTACCTCCATTGGTCAGCTCTGCTTCTCCCAAGTTACCTGGATTGATCAATCTCAATTCGTCCGCTGTTAATCCAGATGCCGTAACCGTTGTATATTTTGCACCTGCACGATCAGTACTAAAACGTTGCTGAATTCCGTTGATTAACTTAATCAGATTTTCAACACTTCCTTCAACTTCTGGGTCGGAGATGTTAATAGGGTCGATAAACTCTTTGTCACATGATATGACGACAAAGAGCATGGTAATCGCTATAAAAATTTTATTGATATTTTTCATTGTCTTCATATTAGAAATTTGCACTTAGTGATAGAATAAAAGTTCTTGGAATTGGAACGTTTCCAAAATTCACAGCACGTAGCAAGTTCGATTGTCCTCCAGCATTTGTCTCTGGGTCATAACTAAAAAAGTTGTCTATAGAAATCAAGTTTCTTCCTTTTAAAGCTACAGTGAAATTTTTCACTCCTTTGAATAGCTCTGGAAAAGTATAACCTAACGAAACCTCTCGTAGTTTTACAAACGAACCATCTTCCATCCTAAACTCCTGTATAGGGTAGATTGAAGAAATATACCCTCTTGGTAATTCTCCGGACAATTCTTGCTCTGCCAATCTACCTACACCAACACCTTGTCTCGTTCGCTTGTCAGCATCAAAAACATCAAAACCTTGTACCGATTCCCACAGCATGGAGAACGAAAATTGCTTGTATTGCAAATCAGTGCCTATACCCAAAAGATAATCTGGGTTTGGATCACCGATTACCCTTCTTAACGGATCGCCGGTCGGTTGTCCGTCTCCATCTCGTTGAACGGTTCCAGCTAGTGCATCACCTCTTTCTTGTTGCGGTAAACCATCTTCAGTTAAAAGTAAACTACCATCGTCATTTCTTGCGAAATAAGTTCCGAAAAATACCCCTAACGGTTCACCTTCTCTTACCTGTGGCGGAGCTCCACTAACAGTTGCTATGGATATTGGCCCACCTGTAGTTGCGGTAACTTCATTTCTATTTCTGGAGAAGTTAAAATTTAAGTCCCATTTTAAGTTATCGGTTTTAATAGGAGTAACTCTCAGGTAAATTTCCAAACCATTATTTTTCATGCTTCCAACATTGTCAAATCTTGAGAGCCCTCCTTCGGATGGCGCTAATGTACGTTGGACAATTAGATCTGATATTTGCTGATTGTAGTATGTGAACAATATGGAAGCTCTGTTATTGAACAAACTCACATCGGTACCGATTTCGAATTCCTTCAATCGCTCTACTTCCAATCCTTCATTGCCAAGGGCACTTGACTGGCTTAATGTGGTAGTTCCCTGAAACTCGTTTGGATTGTATCTTCCAAATCTTGAATAAGGGCCTACTGCCGTAAGATTACCTGCTTCTCCGTAGGATGTACGTATCCTTGCGGAATTAATCACATTGGATATTCCGGAATTCTCCCAAAAAGGCTCACTGGACAATACATAGGAACCTGAAACCTTGGGATAAAAGTTAGTTCTTTTGTCAGGGTCAAAGTTTGTGGCTCCGTCAATCCTACCTGCAAAAGTTAAAAAGTATCTATCACTAAATGATAGGGTTTCCTGTATGAAACCTCCAAAAATATCCAATCGATCGTCGCCCAATTGTGGTTGTAAAGGAACGGTAGGTACGCCGTTGGCATCTAAATCCCGACCCTGTGTTCCCGAATCCTCCACGCTACTGGACTGGAAGTTGTATCCTACAATGGTCTGTGAATTTATTTTACTGGTGATATCAAAATCAAATGTTGCGTTCACATCATAATTCCAATTAAAAACGGTTGCTTCTGCATTACCTTGAAATCCTTGATTAAAGTACGCAGCATTTACTGGCTCATAGGGATAAATAGGAATTGAAATATTACCTTCTTGTTTATAAGTATCCATACCAAAAATCTGATCTATCGTTAAGAAGTCAGTTGGTCTTAAGGAAACTGTCAGGTTAGGAATGAATCTGGTTACATCTTGGGTAATGTCAAATTCTTCGATAATTGACAATGGATTCACCCTTGTTGGCTCTACACTTTGTAGATTACCGTTCGAATCCCTTTGGGTGGCATCATAAATGTTATTCGTAATGTTCACAGAATTGATTGGACTCCAGAAAACATTGCCATCTGGTTTTTCATCAGAAGTACTGTTCATAAAATAAAGTCCTACATTGTACGATAGCCAATCGTTCACGCTATGATTAAAGTTAAGTCTGGCCGAAAGTCTGTTGTATTTGGTATTCCTTATAATACCTTCATTTGATAAATAACCTACTGAAGCTGAATATCCCATTTTTTCGTTTCCATCTCTAACAGACAAATAATTATCGGTTCCCAAACCAGTTTGGAAAATTAAATCTTGATAGTCAAAACGCTGTACGTCTACCTTGTTGGTTAACAGATTTGCAAAAGGTGTTGTGTTTCCTTCTGCATCTCTACCAAAAATTGGCCACAATCTGACATCTTCTCCCCCAAATTGTTCGCCTCTTAAATTAACATCAACTTCTTTCCTCAACTGGTTGACATTAAAAGATGTTTTAAAGAAGATTTCTGGACCATCGGCCATGTTGCTTCCTCTTTTGGTGGTGATGACCACAACTCCATTCGAAGCACGTGATCCGTATATAGCGGCGGCGGCGGAACCGTTCAGAATATTTATATCCTGAATGTCATTTGGATTGATATCTACCATTCTGTTCTGTCCTGGACTTGCGTCTCCTGCACTAACGTTAATGTTGGTAACATTTGTTGTCAGGTTACTAGCAATTACACCATCAACTATATACAAAGGTTCCGAAGATCCGCTAATTGTACTTGGACCTCTTAATCGGATTGAAAATCCACCTGCCGGGTCACCTGAATTTTGGGTAATCTGCGCACCTGGAACTTTACCTTGTATTGCAGAGGTTACATTGATTGGGTCAGCTTTTAGAAGTTCTACACTTTTTACCGTAGTTACGGCGTTACCCAATTTTTTCCGTTCTTGTACAACCGTTGAACCAGTTACAACAACTTCATCTAGACTTAGTAAATCCTCTTTAAGCACAAAATCAGAACTTACGGTGTTACTAGAACCAAAAGTTACTTCAGATTTAGAGGAGGAAAATCCTAAATAGCTTGCTACTAGTGTGTAGCTGTCTGAAGATAGGCTAGCTTCAAAACTATAGTTTCCATCAAAATCCGTTACACTACCAAAAGAAGTGTTTTCAATAAATACGGAAGCTCCTGGGATTGGACTTCCGTTTGCGGCATCGGTCACTGTTCCTGTTACCGTATATTGATTGTTTTGCCCGTAGCTAATGGTACTGGAACAGAACAAAATCAATAAAGGCAGGAAAAGTAACAGCCTTCCTAAATTTAAATTCATTTTTTTCATAGAGTAGTTGAGTTAAATTAATTAGAGTTAAAATTATATCGTACAAAGCCCTCTATTGCTTCATACTCAGCCATACCGAGAGCATTGTATCGGTCTGCGGTCTTTTTGTTTCTTTGTTCTGCACGTTCCCAAAATTCTCGTTCATCGTTACCAGGAAACATGGCACTGTCTTTTTGTGATTGGTGCTTGAAAATTGCATTTATTTTTCTGGCCATATCTTTTGGCCCTATGGGGACTGCCATTTCCATATCCGCTATTTCCCATTCCTGCCATGCACCGCGATAAAGCCATACGTAACAGTTTCTTATCCATTCTGCGCGTTCTTCTACCAACCTTTCCAATGCTTTGAAAATTACTTCTAGGCAAACCCTGTGAGTGCCGTGCGGGTCTGAAAGATCGCCTGCGGCAAATACCTGATGGGGTTGTAGTTTACTTAACATATCGTACGTTATTTGTATGTCTTCTTCCGAATATGGTTTTTTTCTTACTGCTCCGGTTTCATAGAAAGGAAGGTTTTGAAAATGTGCATTTTTTTCTTGAACCCCACAGTATCTGCAAGCTGCTAATGCTTCTCCTTTTCTAATAAGTCCTTTATAATATTGAATCTCGTCACTATCAACTTGTCCTGGTTTTTTTGATGCCAAAAATTCACGAACTTTCTTGAATTGCTTTTTAAGCTCTTTATTGTCCTTTTGAATATCGTTTGCAAAATCTAAAAAACGAATTACCTCATCATCGAAAACTGCAATATTCCCGGATGTTTGATAGGCAACATGAACTTCGTGGCCCTGATCGACCAAGCGTAAGAGTGTACCTCCCATTGATATTACGTCGTCATCTGGGTGAGGACTAAAAATCAAGGATCTTTTTTTATGGGGCTTTGCGCGTTCTGGTCTTTGACTGTCATCCGCATTGGGTTTTCCGCCCGGCCAACCTGTGATGGTATGTTGTAATTGGTTGAAAACTTTTATGTTAATTTGTTCGGCAGACCCTATTTCTGCGACCAAATTGCTCATGCCGTACTCGTTATAATCTTCATTGGTCAGTTTGAGAATGGCTTTGCCTAGCTTTTCAGATAACCAAATGGTAGCACTTTTAATCAGTCTATCGTCCCAATTGCAATCGGTGACCAACCAAGGGGTTTTCATTCTTGTAAGTGAGGATGCCGAAGCTCCATCTAGAACAAAGTCACAATTTTCATGATGCTGTAAAAAAGTTGCTGGTACGGATTCTCGTATCTCGCCTTCAACAGCTTGTCTAATAATTTCTGCTTTCCCCTCTCCCCAAGCCATAAGTATGACCTTTTTCGCATCGATTATAGTGCCTACGCCCATAGTAATTGCTCGTTTGGGAACATTTTCTTCCCCAAAAAAATCACTTGCTGCATCCAGTCTGGTAACACGGTCCAATCGTATGAGCCGTGTTTTACTTTTCAGGGCTGATCCGGGTTCATTGAATCCTATGTGCCCAGTCCGACCAATACCTAGAATTTGGATATCGATACCTCCTACATTTTGGATTTTTTCCTCATAATCCTCACAATATTTCCGTACTTCATCCTTGTTCAGGTTTCCATTTGGAATATGAACGTTATGCGGTTCTATATCTATATGATCAAAAAGGTGCTCGTTCATAAACCTAACATAACTGTGGATGGAGTCAGGTTGCATGGGGAAATATTCATCTAAATTGAAGGTTATTACATTTTTAAAACTTAACCTTCCCTCTTTATGGAATTGAACAAGGTATTCGTAAACCTTTATTGGCGTAGATCCAGTCGCAAGCCCAAGGATAGCATTCTTCCCCTGTTCTTTTTTTTGATTGATTAAACTGGCAATCTCGTTCGCTACTGATAACGAAGCATTATTGGAATTCTCATGGATTATGGTTTGAATTTTTTCAAACCTCTGGTCTTCTTGATATTGGTTGTCCATTTAAATATATATAGTGTTCTAGCAAAAAACGGAAACTTTAACATCAAATATATGCAAAAAACCGCATTAATTGCAGTTTAATGCAATTTTTAATGATTATATTTAGTTATATCTCTATTTTGCCGTATTTTGCTGCTATTAAATCTTCTTTAAGATTTTTTTAACTTTACACCCCATATGTTAAAAGAGGAAAGACATCAGTTTATTCTTAATGAAGTAAGGATTCATAACAGGGTACTACTAACGGATATAGCGGATTTACTCAATGTTTCGGTGGATACCGTAAGACGGGATATTAAAGAATTGCACAATTCCCAACAATTGAAGAAAGTTCATGGGGGAGCAATATCATTAGGGTTTAACAATTATAATCCTATTGGAAAGAAAATTTATTCTCTCGAAAAAAAATCGCAAATTGCTGAAAAAGCGCTTGGGCTTATAAAAGAAGGTCAGGTAATACTTTTGAGCGGTGGTACTACAAATCTTGAATTGGCCAGGCGTTTACCGTCAAAAATTCAATTGACGTGTTTCACGCCGAGTCTTCCGATTGCAGTTCAGCTCCTGGGCAAAACGAATGTAGAAGTGATATTTATTGGCGGAAGAATGTCAAAAGATTCGCAAATCGCAGTGGGTGGCAGTGCAATAAATATGTTGTCGGAGATTAAAGTAGATATTTGTTTTCTTGGTACAAACTCGATTCATCCTATAGAAGGACTAACAGAGTTTGATTGGGAAATTGTACAAATGAAAAAAGCAATGATTCATAGTTCCAGAAAAGTGGTGTCTCCATGCATCTCTGAAAAAATAGGATCTTTGCAACGTTATAAAATATGTGGGGTAGAAGAGGTAGATGTATTGATTACCGAATTGGAACCTTGGGATATTAAACTGGATGTTTTTAAAAATATGAATATACAATTATTGTAAAAGTGGGAGGAAATCACATCAAGATTACAGAAAAACCATCCTTATACGATCAGTTGGATCAAATGGATACTCTAGATATAATCGTCAATATTAACAATGAAGACAAAAAAGTAGCAGATGCTGTTGAATTGGTTCTGCCCAAAGTTGCAGAATTAGTCGATGCTTTGGCCTCGCGCTTTGAGAGGGGCGGTCGTCTTTTTTATATTGGAGCTGGTACTAGCGGTCGATTGGGTATTTTGGATGCTTCAGAGATACCTCCAACATTTGGAATGCCACATGATAGGGTTATTGGATTGATTGCAGGTGGCGATAGTGCTATTAGAAAAGCAGTTGAGTTTGCGGAGGATGATGTTCACCAAGCTTGGAAAGACTTAAAGGAATACGATATAAATGCAAACGATGTTTTGCTAGGTATAGCGGCATCAGGAACTACACCATATGTATTGGGTGGTATCGCCTACGCGAAAGACCACGGTATCTTGACAGCGGGAATTACAAATAATCCGGG
The DNA here is from genome assembly GCA_039030475.1 of Bacteroidota bacterium. Taxonomy (GTDB): domain Bacteria; phylum Bacteroidota; class Bacteroidia; order Flavobacteriales; family Flavobacteriaceae; genus Flagellimonas. The sequence continues at coordinate 17,033 of JBCCEC010000035.1, read as the reverse complement.
TTCCCCTTTGGCAACCGATACCGATATTCCCATGGAAATTAATGTAGGTCCAGAATTTTTAACGGGCAGTACCCGTATGAAGAGTGGAACGAGTCAAAAAATGGTGCTCAATATGATTTCCACTGCCCTCATGATTCGAATAGGTAGGGTAAAAGGTAACAAAATGGTCAATATGCAACTGAGCAATACCAAATTGGTAGATCGAGGAACACGTTATTTGGTAGAGGAATTGGGCCTTGATTACAATGCCGCTGAAAAAGCCTTGAAAAAATACGGTTCCGTCAAAAACGCAATGGAAGCCATGAAGTAATAGACAAGTTCAAGGATATGAAGTTATTTAGGCTCTAACCTATATATACCTTTACTTTCAATACCCACATAAATAAAACCATCTGGTGCCTGGCGTACATTACGAACCCTGCCCATGCCATCCAATAGCTTTTCCCGGTATACCACTTTATTGTTTTTCAACTCCAATCGTTCTAAATATTGAAAAGCCAAAGAACCTACTAATAAGTTTCCTTTCCAATTGGGATATTTATTGGAAGATACAAAAGCCATTCCACAAGGAGCGATAGAAGGAGTCCATTGATAAACAGGTTGTTCCATTCCTTCTTTAGAGGTATCGTCGGTAATTTTAGTGCCGCTATAGTTGATTCCATAGGTAATTACCGGCCAACCATAATTCTTTCCTTTTTCTACAATATTGATTTCATCACCGCCTCTTGGACCATGTTCATGTTCCCATAGTTCACCGGTTTCAGGATGGATTGTGAGACCTTGAGGATTTCTATGCCCATAACTGTAAATTGCAGTTTTGGCACCTGAAGAATTTATAAACGGATTGTCTTGGGGAATACTTCCATCATCATGTATCCTATAGATTTTTCCACCATCTTTAGTTATGTCTTGGGGATTTACATCCCTGTTGCCCCTATCTCCAACAGAAAAATAAAGATATCCCTCATCATCAAACTCCAATCTGGACCCAAAATGTTGTCCTTTGGTAGTGTTTGGCCCTGCCTTATAAAGCAGTTGTTTGTCCACTAAGTTGTATTGCTCCAGTTTAGCTCTCATAATGGCAGTATTTCCTCCTTTTCCTTCACCTTCATCCGAGGAGTAAGAAAGATAGATCCAACCATTTTTTGCATAGTCGGGATGTAGTTCAATATCTAAGAGTCCACCTTGTCCTCTAACATAAACTTTGGGCACATTGGTTACCTCTTTGGTGCTTCCATTTTTAAATAGTAAAATTTTTCCTGCTTTTTCTGTAATTAAAGTGCTACCATCAGGTAGAAAAACTAAACCCCAGGGGTTCTGTACCTGCTCTACAACTAGTTTAGCAGTAAAATCAGCCTTTGACGGAAGATTTATGCCCTTATCCGTATTTTGAGCACAAGAGGAATAGAGCATTACAACGAAAAAATAAAGAAGGAGAGCACTATTTTTCATAATTTAACGTTCAAATAGATGAATTAATAGACGAAATACGGTTAAATACAGCCGAAAGATAAATAGAAATTTATAAGTTTAGATAATTACAACTAGGAATATAAAGACCCCAAATCCGAAGTATTCTGCTATAATAAGACTTAACCTATGCTTCCTAGAAAAACAAGGCATCTTCTTTATGCCGTGGTTTTAGTTTTCATATCAATTTTTTGCTCAACAGTTTTGGCAAAGACAGAGGTCAGTTCTATTTGGAACGGAATAGTGACCACCATTTCCAAAGCTAGTACAGAAGCTGTTTCTTCAGTAGACAAAGTTGATGGCTCCGCAACAAATACAACTACTTTTTCCTCAGCAAACAGTAGTATGTTTATGACCATTATACAAGGCGCTAATGAAGAGGCGATATGCCCAAATGATGGAAGTACGTTGGCTAAATTCTTTTTGTGCGGTGTTAGTGATATTAGAACATTGACCTTGAGCCAATCTGGTAGCAGCTACCAATGGCAACAACTTGACCCTAATACCTGTGCTCCCACGGTTGTTGATGATTGTCCTACGATAAATACGGCATGTACTTGGAATACCGTTGGAACAAATGCAACTTATGATTTAAGCACCGCTGGTGAATTTAGGGTTCGCGTTGATTCAGGCCAGTTCTTCTACTTTAAATCGACACTGAACCCATTGGATCCACAGTTGATATCAGAAGATATTACTTGTGGCAATCCAGGTAGGGTAGAGGTAACCAATGTACCAGCTGGGTATGAATATAGTTTGAACAGCTCAGCAGGGCCTTACCAAGATGATCCATTTTTTGATATTACAACTCCGGGTGATTACCGTGTATGGGTTCGCTTACAGGGTGTCTCTGCAAGTGCTTGTTTGTTTCCTTCAAATACACAAACCATCCAGGATTTGGACATTACAGTAGATGTAACTGCCAACGATATTCTTTGTCCAAGTGAATTGGGAAGTATAGATGTACAAGTTTCTGGAGTTCCAGGATTTTATACCTATAGACTCGTTAAGAACGGGGTGACGGTGGATACATTCGGTCCAAACGGTTCCGATACCTACACGTTCGCCAATGTAAGTCCAGGAGTTTATAGTATTAGAGTAGAAACAAATGATTGTTCTGAAACAGTTACCACAGATATTAATGGCGATGTTATTGAAATTGGAGGAGGAATAAGTCCTATCGCGGTATCTGCTACCGCTACGGAGAGTTTTGGCTGTGGGGCAACTTCTGTAGATGTTAATATAACTACTACTGGGGGTACCGCTCCCTATCGCTTTAGTGTGGACGGAGCCCCGTTTGGCGCAACTTACACGGGTTCAACACTTTTTACCGTGAATACGCCGGCCACATATGCGATTTTAGTAGAAGACGCCAATGGATGCCAACGAACTGCTTCGGTAAATGTTCCAGATATTCCCCCACCTATTTTTAACCTTACAGAAGAAGATGCCAATTGTGGTGGAGTTAATAATGGTAGAATTACCGTTAATGTAACCAGTGGATTTGGGTATGAAATTGAATACAGTAACGATAATGGAGCAACCTTTCAAACAAGTAATGTATTCTCTAATCTAGCTCCAGGAACTTATGATATTGTTTTAAGATATGAACAGGATTCATTTACCTGTGATACAACACCGATAACTGGAACAGTTGGAACACCTTCAAATATTACGGCCACAGCTACACCAGATTCTGTACCAACATGTACAAATGAAAATGGGGGGCAAATTACAATTTCTGGAGTTTCAGGGGGAACAGCACCTTTCGAATTTAGTGTTGGAGCAGGTTTTGGTACGAATCCTGTCTTTTCCAATTTAGGGGTTGGAAGTTATACTCCCCAAATCAGGGATGCCAATGGTTGTGTTGAATCCTTGGCACCGATTGTTTTCAATTCCTTGGATAAGCCTACGGACTTAAATTTCACCATATCCAGTTTAGACTGTATCACAACGACAGCAACGGTTGGCTTGGGCGTAACTGGGGGAACAGGCCCTTATACTTATGAAATTATTGCCCCATCTGGGAGTGCTGTCAACAATGGTACAAATAGTGATTTTTCAGGATTGGGATTGGGTACCTACACATTTAGGGTAACGGACAACGAGGGTTGTTCCTATGATGAAAATTATGCTATTACCGATATTAGTTCGATTGGCGTAGTGGCGCAACAGACAAGGGTAGTTACCTGTGTCGGGGATTCCGATGGTGAAGGACGCTTTTTGGTCGATGGGTTCAATTTTACCTATAGTTACAGTATAGATGGTGGTGCGGTACAGACTGCTCAAAGCAGTGGTATAATTCCTATTACGGGATTAACTGCTGGAAATTATGTAATAACTGTTACTGATGAGGATACCAATTGTACGGATACAGCAACATTGGTTATTGAAGAGCCAGCTGTAGCGTTTGCTATCTCAAGTTTGGATGTGACCGACATGAGTTGTCAAAATGGAAATATAGGCGCGGTAAGGATTAATACAACGGGAGGCTGGGGAGGTAATCGTTATACTTTGACACAGCCAGATGCTTCAACAAGAGGTCCACAAAATGGACGTGTTTTTTCCAACCTGTCTCAAGACGGTACGTATCAGGTCAGCGTTACAGATGCTAATGGTTGTACGGTTACCGATAGTTTTACACTTACTGAATTGGAAGCCCCAACATTAACGTTGGATTTGGGTGCTTCAGATTTTTGTTATGATAACTTTACTGCCGCAACTTTAGCGGTAAACGCTACTTTAGGTACGGCACCCTATCAATATAGAATTAATGGCGGTCCATTGGGCACTAGCAGTACATTTTCTGGGCTTACCCCTGGAACGTACACCATAGAAGTTGTGGATGCTAACGATTGTAGAGATACTGTTACGGCAACCATTGAGCCGCAGGTTACGGCTTTGGCAACTACTATTCGAGAGTTGGATTGTGCCGGTCCTGACGGAGAGATTCGTGTCAATATAAGTAATGGATATACCACTAGTGGCGATTATGATATTTATGAAGTACAGATCAATGGGGGTGGTTATACATCTGACAACAATAATATTACGGGAAACTCTTTTATCTACAATATACCTAATGATGGTTCTATAACTACGGATACTACCTATCAATTCTTGATTACTGATAGTCGCGGATGTACTACGGAATCAAACATTGTAACCATTTCCCCGCCAGAGACCATAGCTGGTTCAGCAGTAGGCTCGGATACACAGTGTGGTGATAATACTAGTGGAATCGTGGAATTGATTCCCGATACCACCCAAGGTGTACCACCATATGAATATAGTAATGATGGTGGAGCAACGTTTAGCTCACAAAATATTTTCTCCGGTTATGGTCCCGGAACCCATGGTGGTTTTGTCATCAGGGATAGTAGAGGGTGTATTAGTCCACCATATACCGCAACAATAGGTAATAGTTCAGCTTTAGAGGCAACAGCTACTCCAACAGATGCAGTATGTACATCAGGTACCGTAAATGGTTCTGTTGCTGTTGCAATTACCGGTGGTACCGGTGTAGCACCTTTTGATTATGTCTTATTGGACGTAAACGGTACTCCAATCGCTTCATCTATAGGAACTCCCGGTCTTACGGCTAATTTTCCAAACCTTCCTTTAGGAAACTATACTGTAGTCACTACAGATTCTCAGGGTTGTGAGGATAGGGACGAATTTATCATTGATCAGAACGAACTGGATTTGACGCCATTGGATTCTGCGCCGCTATTATGTTCGGATACTTCATTTCCATTTAGAGTTCGAGCTAGTGGGGGTACGGCACCTTACGAATTCAGATTAGTGGGAGAACCCACATTTAATCCAGCTGATAATGCTCCAAGTCCAGGAGATGTATATGATTTTTCTGGTCAAGTAGTTCCAGGCGTAAACTATTTTGTTGAGGTTAGGGATGCAAATGGATGTACTTATATTGAAGAAATTGGCCCCATAGGTCCTGCTAACCCTGTAGCGGTAGCCGCAACTGCCACTTCAGCATCATGTGATGTATTGGGAACCGGAAGCATTACGTATGAAGTCAATGGTATTCCTTCTGGGAATTTTACGGTCACTTTGGAGAATACCGATACAGGCGCAACGGTATCAGGACCAACAACATTCACTGGTCAGTCAATGCCTTTTAGTGACTCTTTTATAGGTTTGGCACCGGGTAATTATCAAATCATTGTTACAGATGATTTGGGCTGTAGCGGTAGCACTTTAGTATTTATTGGTTTCAGCTCGCCTTCAATCATTATAGATAATAATGTGGCGGCTACCTGTAATGCTGGAGCTTTTGTAACGGTAAGAGGTTTTGGAGGTACGGCTCCGTTCACCTATGCTTTTGTTCCTACAGGAGACCCTGCACCTTCAACTTTTGCACCAGAGACAACCTTTGAGATTGCTGGACCGTATCCAGGTAATTATGATTTTTATGTTCAGGATGCCAATGGCTGTACCGCATTTACTACGGCTACCGTTACACAAGATGCAGGTGTGCCTACACCGACCATAGATGTTACGAACCAATGTACTGCAGTAAGTGGCTACCAAATAAGGGTTACGGGCCCTAGATCTACAGGTTCGGGTCTTCCAGAAGAAACCTTTGAATATAATATAGGTAGCGGTTTTCAACCTGATGTGGTAGGGTCCCCTTTTGATTTTGTTGTCCCAAATCCAGGCAGTTACATTATAACAGTAAGAGATGGTAATGGATGTACAAACACGGTAACCGCAGATGTTTTCGATTTCTTTGCAATCAGTGCCAATGCAACATCTTTCCCAACATGTAATGCTGGTGATGGTGAAATTGTTGTAAATACCACGGGGGGGAGTGGTAATTTTAGGTACCAACTACGTGATGATGCAACGTTGACAGATATCGGACCTCCACAAAGCTCAAATATATTTACGGGTGTATTCCCCGGAGATTATAATATTTTAGTGACCGATTTGGATTCCAATACATCGCCATTGTGTTCGGATGAGGCTGTTGTGAATGTATCTACAGTAAACACACCTGTAATAACCGCTACGCCAAGTACGGATATCACTTGTAATGGAGCCAATAACGGAACAATATCCGTAGAACTACAACCTGGTACCGATACCGATACGCCAATAAGCTATGTATTGTATGACGGTGCTAGTTCAACGATAGTGGCAGGACCCCAAGGTTCTCCCGTATTCGATAATTTATTACCTGACACGTATCAAGTTGAAGTTGTTTCAGACAGAGGGTGTACAGATCGCTCAACGGATATTATTATTAGTGAGCCAACAGCATTGACTGTTAATGCTATAAATACCGAATTTAGTTGTAATCCATCCAGTAACCAATTTAGTACGGCCACCATTACTATTTTCACCGATACGAATGGTGATGGATCAGGAACAGCTACGGGTACCGGCCCATACACCTATAGTATGAACGATGGTACTGCGCAATTTGACGGTACCAACTTCCAGACCAGCAATACTTTTGAGGTTGTGGATAATGGTACGGATCAAAGTATCATACTCACGGTAAGAGATCAGAATGGATGTGAAGAAACCGAAACGGTTAATATTAATGCTCCGACCGATATTACTTTTACCTACGCTGTTGGCGAAATTACGTGTGATTCTTCTGGTTCTGGAGTTGATCCAGGTTCCATAACAATTATTGTAGATCAGGGACCAGGTAATTATCAAGTGGAAATTCTACCATTAGGCTCCGAAGCACCACGAAACTCATCGGGAACAGATAGGGTCGTATGGCCAATTTCGACCCCAGGAGATTATATTTTTGCGGTGACCGATATTGGTAATGGTGGCTGTTCGTATTTGACCACTACGGTCAATGTGCCCGAATACAATACAATAGAGCCTATAATTGCCGAAGTAAGTCCAGTCTCTTGCTTTAATGCTAGAGATGGTGAAATCAGCTTAGAAGTTAATAACTATACGGGAACATATAATTACGAAGTATTCTCTAGGGATAATTCTGGAGTTGAGACTACAACAGGAGTCACAGGAAGTTTTGATACGAATGCACCTATTAATTCACCCGAAATTATAACTGGGCTACCAGCTGGTAATCTTATCGTTCGTATAGAAGCATTGGATACTCCGTTTTGTGATGCTGTGAGCAATGTAACTACAGTGAGATCACCAGATAGGGCACTTACGGTAACTACAATCCAAACAGCCGAGGTTACTTGTAATGTTCCTGGTTTAGGTGAAATTACTGCTACTGGAGATGGTGGATGGGGCACCTATCAATATCAGTTGATCGCACCTGATGGTATAACGGTTCTGGTCGATTATCCCAATACAAATCCTGTATTTGAGAATTTATCCGCAGGTATGGGCTACATTATTAACATTAGGGATATTGAAGGTTGTGAAGAGACCACGACCCAAGATTTATTATTGCCAGATCCAATTACCGCAGATATTCGAATCGTACAAGGTTTAGCCTGTAATAATGATAACAACGGTATCATTGAAGCATTTAATGAAACCGGGGGACAAGGTCCTGGAAACTATCTGTATCAATTGAACAGAATTACGGATGGTACCAATAGTGGTTTACAGACAACCCCAACATTTGCAAACCTATCCGCAGGAGAATACAGGATTACAATTTTTGATGGATGGAACTGTGAAGGCCAGACGATCCCAATAACAATTCAAGATCCTGAAATTGTGGTCGCAGAACTCGTTGAGCTTCAGCCACCAGGTTGTGGGGATTTGGGAAGAATGGAATTGCGTATAACGAACCCTGAATCTGGAGTGAGCTATTTCTTTAGGCGTTCGGGGACATCAGACCCATTTGAACCTTTTAGTGCAATTGATCCGTTGGCAACAACTGTAGAAATCGCAGAAGATATTACAATTGATCCAGGACCGTTCCAGTACGACGTCCAAAACTCAAATGGATGTCCATCTGAGCGTTCCAATCAGATTTCGCTGGATCCGGCGGCACCTTTGGTAATTAATTTGGATCTTACCAATGCTACTATTAATTGTGCTGGCGAGGCTACAGGGATCATTCGTTCCGAAGCATTTGGTGGAATAGGCAGTTATATGTATACCCTAGTGAACAATGACTTAGGAGGTATTCCTAATGCTCCAACGACAACTGATATCGTAAGGGACAGGCAAGCATCGGGTATCTTTAGAAATCTAGGGCCCGGAACCTATTATGTATATGCAGATAGTGGTGGTTGTGAAGCAATTTCGACCCCTATAGTCATAACTTCTCCACCACCTCTAGTATTGGATTATCTGGAAGCGGTACCGGTAGCTTGTGCTGGAGATACCAATGGACAAATCATTATTGAGGCTAGTGGGGGAACAGGACAGATTCGCTATTCAATTTCCGATACATTGAGTGAATTTTTTGAAGGCGATGATCCGGCCAATCCAAATAGGAAAACATTTAACGATTTATCACCAAGAACCTACGATGTGATTATTCAGGATGATTTAGGTTGTACTATTACAAGAACTGTTGAAATTACACAACCAATGGAGTTAGTAGCTGCTGTAGCGTCCACTACTCCGGAAATTTGTTTAGGAGAAGGAAATGGAACCTTGACATTATCCGTTACTGGAGGTACCGCTCCATACTATACGAGTGTGAATTCAGCTGAAGATGCAGACTTTGTTTTGGACGATACATTCTTCTTTGACAATCTTGTGGGTGGAGAGACCTATGTGGTTTTTGTTAGGGATGCCAATGGTTGTCAAACCAACGTCATCGCAGAAATTGGTTTAGGAATAGAATTGATGGCAGAACCGATAGTGGAATATGGCTGTGACGGCATATTCCCCAATAGTACGGCTACTGTTTCTATAACTGATAGCTCTCTATTGCCAAATCTGTTATTTTCTTTGGATGAAAATGATGTAAGTCTGGCTACGGAACAAAGAACTTTTGGTGACCTTCCTGCGGGCGAACATACGGTTTACATTTATCATCAGAATGGCTGTGTAACATTCGTGGAATTTGAAGTCGAGGAATATGAACCATTGGTTCTTGAGGCTATCAAATCCGCTGAGAATGAAGTAACGGCGATTGCTACTGGTGGATTTGGTGGATATGAGTACTTCTTTCAAGGAGAATCCACTGGTGAAGTCAATGTATTTACAGTACTACAAGATGCCAATATTAATATCATGGTCAGAGATCAAAATGGCTGTGTCGCCAACCTTGTCATGCCATTTGATTTTGACAGTATGCCAGAGATTCCTAATTTCTTTACACCAGATGGCGATAACCTTAACGATTTCTGGAGGCTTGGCAATAGTGAGCTGTTCCCTAATCTTGAAGTAAAGATTTATGACCGTTATGGTAGAGTTGTGGCGATATTGAATCAGGTAAAAGGTTGGGATGGAACATATGAAGGTAATGAGCTGCCTACGGGTGATTATTGGTACGTTGTAAATGCAAACGATGAGGATAAACAACAATTTGTGGGTCACTTCACCTTATACAGATAGCATTATTTAAACCTATATGTTGTAGTTGTGTTCTTTACTTTGGTATGAATTGGTTTGTTTTGTGAAATATTGTCTTACAAAAGGGCTGGTAGATTAGTATATTTTTAATTGAAAATCACTAATTTACCATCTCGATAGTAAAATGATTAACCAAAATCATAACATGTCCCTTTAAATGAATGACGATACGTCTGCCCCAACATTTTCATTTTTAACCAATGAATATGGTGAACTCGATTACTCTATTTTTCTTCTGAACCTGTACCTCAATGGTTATAATACTGAAAGCAAGCCTTATAAGATTGACTACAATACGTTACTGGTAAGCTATCATTTATGGGAAGGTAGCGATTTGGACGAGTTTTGTCATGACCAAGCTTTAGGTTATTTTCTTTTTAATCCACTTTATGATTCGGCTGAAGCACGGGAGGCGTTTAGTATTGAAATTAGAGAATTTCTTTCAGGATTATAATCGACTTCTTCAAAGCTGTGCTCTAAATTCCCAGAATCTAGTATCCAAGTGTCATTAAAATTTATATTTTTGCAAACCAATTTCGGGACGTAGTCCTTCGACAGGCTTAGACTAAACTGCACTACAGTTTGATTTGTGCCATACGAAAAACTACAAGTAGGTTCGTATTTTGTAACCTCTTTATGTATTGCGGGATGTAGCGCAGCCCGGTAGCGCACACGCCTGGGGGGCGTGGGGTCGCAGGTTCAAATCCTGTCATCCCGACGAGCCACTTTTTAAGTGGTACCAAAGCACTGTTAACTGACTGGTTGACAGTGCTTTTTTTTAACCCATCTGATATTATAGAAATCAGGACTTTGGGCCCCAAAAATCATCAAGTGTATTTTTTCTACTCAATATGTTGCATCAATACTTTAACCTCCAAATACTTTTTGTTCGTCCTATAATTTTTCTCTTTGGCAAAATTTAAATGTATGACCTCTCCAAAGGTAGATCGATGCTCTATGGTGTAAATAGTCTTCAAAATAGGGCCAAAACCACCTCTCAAAACAAATTCGTAGGTAGTGACCGAATTGTTATCCGTAATCACTCTATGGGGCGGATTAAAATCCATGACCTTTAAATCGTTCTTGGCAGCTTCACTGTTTACTAAACGTATTAGGTTATTTTCCATTGACGTATTGTTCAAGTTCAGTTTTTGGAGCAACGAGTCCAAATACTTTTCTTTTTTGGAGAGAAATACCAGTTGTTGCGGAATATCTTTGAACAACTGTTCTTCCGCTTTTAGGGAGCGGTATTCTTTTCTTAGGGCCAAAGTGTTGGATATTGCGAATTTATAGCACATAAGCAGCGTTAGTAACAAGAGGAACAGGAAGAGGACTACTTTATTTTTAAGGAGTTGTTGCACTGATCTTTATCTTAAAATTTGAACTGTTCTGATTCTTATAATCGTAATCCAATGTCTCTACGGATCGTACCCATTCCAACCCTTCCAGATGTATCAACCAAGATGAAAAGTCTTCACTATTGATGCAATTTCCAATCACAAGGAATTCATCTATATTCAATTCGATAGGTTTTAATGGTTGTACAGGCTTAGTTAACGGTTGGTACTGTAATCCATCCAAGAGTATACTTTTGGGAATAGAAGCTCCCAATTCATCCAAGTAATAAGAAGTCCTTGAATTTGAAACCGATAGGACGGCATCCACTTTTCTTTCTTTTTCTGCAACTTTATCCGTTAGCGCCATGAGATTCTTTTTGTTCTCGTTATCAAATGCCAGATTTTCCTTTAACGAGGCTACGCTATCAAAGTAGTGACTGAAGACAAAAAAGTTAGTAAGTAAAATCAATAATATCAGAACCAAAGATGACCTGGAGAGAATCTTGGAGGTTCTATTTCTTTTAAATTCATTTTGGAGATTTTGTACCGCAGCATCAAAATTGGAGTGGTGTGCCACACTGTCCGATAAGAAATCCAATATCCCTGAAAATGCCACCAAGGCAGAATTTTTCATTCGAAGCCCGTTAATGGTATAGCTCACAGGAGCAGCATCATTGACTTTGGAAATTGAAAGTTTTGAGCTTGGCCCAGTATCAAAAGCTATTTTATTGGTGTTGGTATAAATAGTTTCGTTATTGATATAGTTCATTAGAGAACCCAACGTAGATAGTCCCAATGAAAAACCGATAACGCTAAAATTCATTCCCTTTAACTTGTCCAAATAGCTATCAACGCCATTTTTTTTGGCAATACTGATCAATAAATGGTTTTTGAGCTTTGAAATCTGATAGTAAAAAACATCAAGGTCCAAACCCGGAAACATACTTTCCACAGCTGCTTCGCTGCTAAGATTTGATGTGGCTTCCAGCTGCTTCGTAATAACATCCGCTGTATTGCAAATGAGATAGAGCGGAACGGAAGTTTTACAAAACTTGGAGAGCATATCCAGTTCATCAAAGTCTTGGCTATTGGCAATGGTAAGTTCACCCTTCTTTTTAACGGCTTCCACAAGGTGGAACTTGACGGTGTTTTCCACTTGATAGATTTTCAGTCCATAAAAAACATTTCCTTTGGTAAAATATGTCTTTAAAAACTCAAGCATTAGTAGATCACTGTAGGTTTTATGAGAATGGTAAGTTTCTGTTTGGTATCTTCTCTTCTTCTTTTGCTGAACAGCCATTTAATGACCGGTATCCTTGCCAAAAAGGGCACTCCACTGCCAGAATCGTTCTTTACCTTTTCCTCCAATCCTCCCAAAATTGCCAAATCTTGGTTCTGCATTCGTATGATGGAACTAAATTCCCTAGAGGTAAGTCCAGGTGGAGCATCTTCATCGATTCGTTCCGAGCTAAAATCGGATTGTATGACATTGATGTCTAAGGTTACCTGCCCGTTCCCGGAAACCAACGGTTTTATGCTTACGGCCAATTGGGCATCTATAGGCTGAAAATTCCGAACCTCGGAAGTAGTGGGTATCTGTGACCCAAAAAAGTTTTGACTCGTTACAACATAATACGTGGTTTCACCAATGGAAAGGTTGGCACGGTGACCGTTCAAGGTAGAGAGTTTGGGAGTAGACCTGATCTTTAGATTCCCATTGGCCTCCATGGCCTTTATCGTTGCAAAGAATTCGGGAACTACACGTCCAATGTTAAAAGAGCCGAATCCATCAAACCCACCTATTATCTTGTTGACCGTTTTAGCGCCAAGGGTCAAATCTGTTTCGGGAAAAATGCCACCACTTGTTTCCACGGGTTCATCACCAATGCCCCAGCTGATTCCCGTTTCTACAGTGGCCGTTTTTCGTACTTCGATCAGCATGACCTCGATGAGTACGACAGGAACGGGTTTGTCTATCTCCTTAACGAATTTTTTAAACCGATTGATGTTGGCAGCAGGTCCACTGATGAGAAAACTATTGAGTTCAAAGTCTATTTTAATGTCCAAATCCGCTATAACATCATCTGGCAGGATATTGACTATGGCTTCGGCATTAGAGGAGTAGTTGTTGAACTGTGAAGGCTGCGTATTGATTCTTCTTGTGGTAGGATTGGTGTTTTGTCCAAAACCACCTTGATTATTGCCAAATCCGTTGGCCCCTCCTTGAAAACCATTGTTGCCTAAAATATTGATTCCTGCTTGGACCGTTCTCCCAGCAGATCGTCCAAATCCACCAGATTGCATGGGATCGCCCAAAAGCTCTACGGACCGATGCATCATTTGTACAACTTCGAACTTTCTGACACTGAGCTGGTCTGCGGTCCCAAAGAAATAGAGGTCGTTTTCCTTCTTGAAAGTGAAATTTGCGGTATTGGAATTTAAACCAATGTTTGGAACGGTCCTGTTCTGATTTCTATTTTGTGATTGATTCGGTGATTGCCCGTTGGGAGGGAGACCGACCGGATTGGTAAATTTAGATTTGCTTTCGAACATTTTGGTCAATAACTCATCATAGTAGATTTGTTTGGCCTTGAAACTGATGTTTCCCGCTTCGGTCAAAGGTGTTGCCATATAGACATCCAAATTTAGATCTAAACTTATTTCATGTACGATATCTGCTATGGGCACATTGGTAAAATCCACGTTCAAAATTCTGTTTACCGTATCAAGCACCTGATATTGGAAATTGTTGTTGCCTAAATAAGACCTGCCAGATACTCGGGAATTTGGTAAAGTATTCTCTATGAACTTATCAAAAAGATAAAAGCCGTCCCTTGATTTGGCATACTTCAAATTATTGGTCTCCGCCAGTTTTTCTAGGGCCATATCCATAGAAACATCTTTTATATAGAGTGTCAAGGGAATCGTTTCCATACCGCTATTGAACAATAGGTTTTGTCCCGATACGTCCATGATCTTCCGAAATGTTTTTTCAAGGGGGTCTCCTTTAAGGTCCATGGAAATTAGGCCATTGAGCGCGTCAAAAGAAACCAACACTTCTTTCTCGGGGACTATTTCCGGTGGCGGCTGAAATTTTTGAATGGAAAGAATATTACCCGTAAAATTAATATCCAAGCTATACTGCTTGCATAAAAACACCAAAAGGTCAGAAACCGTAACGTTTGAAAAGTTGTTTACGATATTAATGCCCTGAAGGCTGGGGTCTATATTGATATTCACTTTGTGCACTTGCGATACTGCCAACAAAAAATTGGAAATCGAAACACTGTTTACATTGATGTCCAGCTTTAAATTTTCTGAAAGCCCGGGATTTTCGACCGCAAGCAACTCTAGATTGTTCTTTATATTCTGTATTCTGCTCTCTTCTTGACCTATAAGCGGTAAAGAAATAAGTAATAGAAGGAATAATAGATTTTTCTTCATCGGTTCAATTGGTTAGCATAGGATATACCTCTTCAATAGAAGTTGTTCCTTCCGCAACAAGCTGTAGCGCATTGTCACGTAGATTTGGTATTTTATGGTCGTTCAGATAATCTTGAATATCCAATTCGTTGTTTTTTATATGGGGAACCAGTTTTTTTGTAATCGGTATAATTTCATAAATCGCCCTTCTCCCTTGATAGCCAGTATGATGGCATTTTTGACATCCGGTGGGCAAATAATGATGGGTCAGATTCTTGGGAGGTTGAAATCCTTCTGGGAAAAGACTTTTTTCAACAACACCTTTTCGTTTACAGTTTGGACATAGCTTTCTGACCAAACGTTGGGCAACACTCGTATTTAAGGTACTTGCAATAAGAAAGGGCGGTATTCCCATATCGATCAATCTGGAAATAGTGGCCCAAGCGGAATTGGTATGAATGGTGGACAATACCAAATGCCCCGTTAATGAAGCTCTAATGGCCATGTTGGCAGTTTTCACATCGCGTATCTCCCCGACCATGATAATATCCGGGTCCTGTCTTAAAAAAGTCCGTAGGGCACTGGCAAAGTCCAAACCTATGTTTTCCTTTAACTGTACCTGGTTGATGCCTTCCAAGGTATACTCTATAGGATCTTCTATGGTAAGGATATTGGTTTTGGCGTCATTGAGAATTTTTAAGGTGGCATAGAGGGTTGTCGTTTTCCCGGAACCCGTGGGGCCCGATATCAAAATGATCCCGTTGGGCATTTTTATGCCTTCCTTGTACCGAGCAAGTTCCAAGGGATTGAAGCCTAGATCTTCCAAGGTCACCGATTCGGTATCCTTGTTCAAGATCCGAAGAACTATTTTTTCCCCAAAAAGAGTAGGGAGGGAGGACACCCGAACATCAAACTCGTTGTCGTTCATTTTCATCGTAATCCGTCCATCCTGTGGCAATCGCTTTTCGGCAATGTCCAAGTCCGCCTTTATCTTTATCTTATTGATGATCGTGGGGTATTCTTTCATGGGAACCTTAAACTGTTCCACTAGTTTCCCATCCAACCTAAAGCGGACCCGGCATACAGCTTCATAAGGTTCAAAATGAATATCACTGCTTCCGATGGTCTTCGCATTGATCAGTATTTTTTCCAAAAAATCTGAGGTATAGCGCAATTCACTGTGCTGGCTTGTTTGGGCCTGTCTATAATTGGCGGTCAAATAATCCTGTAGTTCTTCGGACGGCAATTGTTCCAATTGGATTGGAGCATCCAGAACGATCATCAGTTCCGAAGATAGGCCATCGAGGTGGGAAGCATCCGTCCAGAGCACCAAAACGGTATCGGTAAATTCTTTGGGTACAATTCTATAGTGGAAAGCCTGCTCCGCGGTAATACGCTGTAGAAGATCCGAATTTATCTTAAAATCATGTCCGGTATCAATAGCCATATAGGGGAGGGTATTTAAAGATGAAGCTATAGAACAGGATAAAGATGATAAAGAGGCCCATTAGCCCCGCTAACGGAACAGTTTTATGTTTTAGGTTACGCTTAATGATCAAAAAGACCATAATTGAAAACAGCGAGGCGCCGACAAAGAGTACAATAAAGGTAAGAGTAGGAAACCCTAAGCCCAGCGCATAAAAAAAGAGCATATCCCCAAGGCCCAAACTGTGGTTTAAGAATCTTTTTTTGGTGATAAAGCGCGTGTAAAGAAACAAAATGGTCAGAATGCCCGTGACCAAAAAGAGGTTTGTCAGGGTTTGATATAAAAAGACTTCTACACTGGTAACTTGTACATAGTATAACAGTCCAAATATGAGCATTGCCAACGGAAAAAGAAACCAAAAGACCTTTCGTTCCTTAAAATCTTGATATGTGATAGTGGTAAGGCACATGATGAGCAATACGTTAAGTGCAACAATCAATCTTTTACGATTTGTTTAGGATTTCCGCTTTCATCAATTTCCCAGATGTTAAAGACCCCATCCCCATCAAAATCCGTTATGGCTTCCGCTCTGGCCTTAAAAGTTGCATTGTCCGCATTGAGTATTTGGTACACATAGTTGGCCGTTCCATTTTCCTCGACCGTTCGTGGTGCCTCAAAATCCAGTTCGTCCATTACTGGAGAATATTTGCTGTGCATATACCTGTAGGTGGTCTGGGCATTGTAAATGGCTTTTAACTGTACTTGGGCCTCAACGCTTTTGGCCTTGGAGATCAATGGAAATTATCCAAACTGACATAGCACCCCCACCCAGGGTTAAAAGCTGAAGCGTCGTCTGGGATAGTTAAGAT
>JBCCEC010000034.1:0-33803 GCA_039030475.1 Bacteroidota bacterium | reverse complement strand
CAGGGTTTACCTTAAATTGGGAAGCAGCTAAGGAAATAAATGGATCAGATCACCCAACAATAATATCAACCTTAACAAAAGGGGTCTCTATACTCTCTATAATTACAGACCCAACAATTAAAAGTTTACCCATTAATCTTAAAATTTGCTGCAAATATACACTTTAGAGACACCATTCGTAATTACAGGAGAGGTATTTGGATAAAAGATGAGGAATTGATAATGGACCCCCTTATTTTCTTCCAAAATCCGCAGGAATTTCCCCCCAAGCTTTCGTTTCCCATTTTACAATTGGAGTATTATAGCGATTTTCACGCAACCATTTTTCTGCTCGTTCTATAAGCTCGAATACGACTTTATTTTTGGTGTTTTTCTTTAGTTTGGTACCACACTTCTTTTTTCTGACCCAACCTATGGCAATTCTGGAATCGGAGTAGAGTATGCGGGAACTTTTATTGTTTTTTAAAAAAGCTAGGCCATGTACTAGGGCCAGGAATTCTCCAATGTTGTTTGTTCCCTGTTCAAAAGGGCCTTGTCTGAACAACATTTTTTTTGATTTGGTATCCACGCCCTGGTATTCCATTTTACCCGGATTCCCGCTAGAGGCTGCATCGACGGAAATTGAATCATAATTGGGCTCGCCAATTTTTAGAAGGTCTTCCGCAGAAAGCTCTTTTTTGGCCTTGGATTTTCCTTTGTACTCTAAATAATTACTATTGAAAGCTTTTTTCGCCGCTGCAAAGTCTTGGAAAGATTTGTATTGCGCTCCTTTAAAACCTTCAATTTGTGCTTTGCAATCTGCCCATTTTTCATAAATACCGGGTCTCTTGCCTTTCCAGACCACGTAAAACTTTGCTTTATTGGCCATCTTGAAGCAGTTTTTCTATGATTTTTGGAAAATGCTCGTATTCAAGTTGATGAACCTTGCTAGCTATGTCATCAACACTATCCGAAGGGAGGACACTGGTCTTTGCCTGAAAAATAATTGTCCCTTCATCATAGTTTTCGTTTACATAATGGATGGTAATACCAGTTTCTGGCTCGGAATGCTTCTTTACGGCTTCATGTACCTTGGTTCCATACATGCCCTTTCCACCATATTTTGGCAATAGGGCAGGATGAATATTAATGATGGTATTGGGAAAGGCAGCAACGAAAGAAAAAGGAATTTTCCATAAAAATCCAGCTAAAACTATCAAATCTGGATGTAAACTTTTTAGTAGCCCAATGACACTATCCGAACGGGAGAAGGCATTCCTGTTAAAAAAAAAAGCCGGAACCCCAAGACGTTCACAGCGCTCTAGGACTTTTGCCGCTTTGTTATTGGTCAAAACAGCAGATACCTCTATTGAATCATTTTCTTTAAAGTATTGAATAATGTTTTCCGCATTGGAACCACTGCCAGAGGCTAGGATTACGACTCGCTTCATACTAAGAATGCTACTATATTTTCTGTTTATTCTGAAAGGCTAAAGTAGTATACTCGCATGTAAGATGTTTGATTTGAGACACATTTTATCGACAAATGGTGTATTTAATCTAAAGTTTTATATTTTTGCCAACGATTAAATTTTTAAAACCGATATAATTATGTCAGACATTGCATCAAGAGTAAAGGCTATCATCGTTGATAAACTAGGTGTAGATGAGAATGAAGTTGTCCCAGAAGCTAGCTTTACCAATGATTTAGGAGCGGATTCCTTGGACACTGTTGA
Organism: Bacteroidota bacterium; assembly: GCA_039030475.1. GTDB lineage: Bacteria > Bacteroidota > Bacteroidia > Flavobacteriales > Flavobacteriaceae > Flagellimonas. The sequence goes on along the minus strand of JBCCEC010000034.1, from coordinate 32,088 downwards.
ACTTATCATGGAATTTGAGAAAGAATTTGATATTCAGATTCCGGACGATCAAGCAGAGAACATTGCAACTGTTGGTCAAGCCATTAGCTATATAGAAGAAGCGAAGTAATTTTATGATATCTTACTAAAGATTATAAATTATCCATGTGATAACTATCACATGGATAATTTTTTTTTAATTTAGGTTCCAAAGGAAAAACATAGTTCAATGCAGTTAAAGCGAGTAGTAGTTACTGGAATGGGCGCTCTTACACCTATAGGTAACAATTTAGAGGCTTATTGGGAAGGACTAAAAAATGGTAAGAGCGGTTGTGCACCCATTACCTATTTTGACACCGAAAAGTTTAAGACCAAATTTGCCTGCGAACTTAAAAACTATAACCCCGGAGACTTTTTTGATAGAAAAGAAGCAAGAAAGTTGGACAGGTTTGCCCAGTATGCCTTGGTTTCTTCAGACGAGGCTATCGCAGATGCCAAATTGAATCTGGACGAGATAAACAAGTTACGGGTAGGTGTTATTTGGGGAGCGGGAATTGGAGGTTTGGAAACTTTTCAGCAAGAAGTTTTAAACTTTGCTGATGGGGATGGAACGCCAAGGTTTAATCCATTCTTCATTCCGAAAATGATTGCAGATATCGCACCGGCCAATATTTCCATAAAGTATGGATTTATGGGTCCAAATTATACTACGGTCTCTGCCTGTGCCTCTTCGGCAAATGCTATGTTCGATGCTTTAAATTCCATACGCTTAGGCTATTGTGATGTAATTGTTACAGGAGGAAGCGAAGCAGCCGTCACGATAGCTGGAATGGGGGGATTCAATGCTATGCATGCTTTATCCACGAGAAACGAAAGCCCGGAAACAGCTTCAAGACCGTTTGATGGAACCAGAGATGGATTTGTGCTTGGCGAAGGTGCCGGCGCATTGATTTTAGAGGAATATGAACATGCCAAGGCCAGAGGTGCAAAAATATATGCAGAGGTATTGGGCGGCGGACTATCCAGTGATGCCCACCACATGACCGCACCACATCCTGAAGGTATTGGTGTTGTTGAGGTAATGAAGAATTGCTTGGAAAATGCAGGACTAAAACCAGAAGACGTTGACCATATAAATACGCATGGAACTTCTACACCTTTGGGAGATGTTGCCGAACTCAAGGCAATTTCTAAAGTTTTTGGAGATCACGCTAAGAACATCAATATCAATTCGACCAAATCCATGACAGGACACTTATTGGGTGCTGCAGGAGCAATAGAATCTATAGCATCTATTTTGGCTATGGAACATGGGATAGTTCCACCCACGATCAACCACAGTACTGTTGATGAAACTATAGATCCATCCTTCAATTTAACACTAAACAAGGCACAAAAAAGGGAAGTTAATGTAGCCATGAGCAATACTTTTGGTTTTGGCGGACATAACGCATGTGTTTTATTTAAAAAAATAGGGTAGTTTTATACAGATGAAATTTACTTCCAAAATATTTAATTCCCCTCCTAAAAAGGACGGGGAATTTTTTTTGGGAATGAAAAAAATCTTGGGATTCAAGCCTAAGAGCCTCAGCATTTATAAAAAAGCGTTTTTGCACCGTTCTGTAAACAAAAGGGACTCCAATGGTAACCCCATGAATTATGAACGGCTGGAGTTTTTGGGCGATTCCATGTTGGGAACGATTATTTCGAAACACCTCTATAAAGAAGTTCCTGAGGGAGATGAAGGCTATCTCACCAAAATGCGTTCTAAAATTGTAAGTAGAAAACATTTGAATGCGCTTGGAAAAGACCTAGAACTTTTACGATATGTGGAGAGCCGTATACCCAAATCCCATTTTGGGGAGAATATTCATGGTAACGTTTTTGAGGCCTTGGTAGGAGCAATATATTTGGATAAAGGCTATCCGTATTGCGAGAAATTTATTCGGGAACGAGTAATACGTCCTTATGTGGATATTGAACAATTGGAAGGTAAGGTTATCAGTTACAAGAGCTTGGTCATAGAATGGTGCCAGAAACAGAAGAAAACATTCAATTACGATGTGTATGAAGATACCGGTAATGATGAGCTAAAACATTTTGCCGTTAAACTTAGTATTGGAGAGAAAATAATGGCCAAAGCTAGGGCTACTTCTAAAAAAAAGGCAGAAGAAAAGGCATCCAAAAGAGCATATTTTGCGTTACAGAGCAGAATTGAAAATCAGTAACTTTAAATAAAGGTAAACTCTAACGTTTTCGTAGGGCTTCATACCGCATTGTCCTAATTTCAACTAGGCTGGCAAATGTATTAGGAGTATCTTTACATTTAGTGTTAACGTCATGTCAACTACGCATAAAATATCAGCGGACTTTTATGATGACAGCTTTAAGCTCATCGCAATACATAGTAGTTTGGAAGATTACGCTATGACCTATGTATTGAATTTCGCATGCCAACTGTACTTAAAAAGAATGAAAACGGATTTGCATTTTGACCAAAGCCTTTCGTTCGCTGCATTTGAATGGGATGATGAGGTAAGTGATACGTATTGGAGCCTTATTTCCAATAAATGTAAAGTTGAGGTAACCATGCCTTCTGAGGGTTTCTTTGAAAACAATACCTCCTTAAAAACAGGATATTTGATAAGGGAACGAAGAGAAGTTGATTATTTTTTGAAAGTCGACACCGAGAACCAATTGATGTTAGAGCAACACGTAAAATTGATTAATAAAATACCTAAGGTTATTACCGCATATTCGGTAGAAACAACAACCTTAAAATCAAAAAGAAACTTAATCTTTTAGAAATGCCAACTAGAAAGAAGACAAAAATTGTAGCGACTTTAGGTCCTGCCACGAGTAAGAGAGAAGTCCTTAAAGAAATGATGTTGAAAGGGGTAGATGTGTTCAGGATAAATTTTTCGCATGCTTCCTATGATGACGTTACGGAGCGTGTTCAAATGATACGTGACCTTAATGCGGAACTGGAGGTCAACACTTCCATACTTGCTGATTTACAAGGGCCAAAACTTAGGGTAGGGGTTATGGGAGGCGAAGCCGTAGTAGCTCCTGGAGATGAAATTACTTTTGCCACTGGTGAACCTTTTGAAGGAAGTGCAGAGCGTGTCTATATGAACTACCAAAGCTTCCCCCAAGATGTAAAACCGGGGGAGCGCATTTTATTGGATGATGGAAAACTCATTTTTGAAGTAAAATCAACAAACGGTAAAGATGAAGTAATCGCTACTGTAGTGCAAGGTGGTCCTTTAAAATCCAAGAAGGGAGTTAACCTGCCCAATACCGCAATATCATTACCGGCGTTAACGGAAAAAGATATCAAAGATGCTATCTACGCCGTAGGACTGGAAGTGGATTGGATCGCGTTATCCTTCGTGCGCCATAGTCAAGATCTTCTGGATTTGCAGAACTTGATCAATAAACACTCTGAGCACAAGATTCCGATTATTGCCAAAATAGAGAAGCCAGAAGCAGTGGACAATATTGATAAAATTGTAGCGTACTGCGATGGTTTAATGGTGGCCCGGGGAGATTTGGGAGTAGAAGTTCCTGCACATGAGGTGCCACTTATCCAGAAAAAACTAGTGTTACGTGCTAAAAAAGCACGAATTCCGGTCATCATCGCTACACAGATGATGGAAACCATGATTACCAGTCTGACCCCAACAAGAGCTGAAGTAAACGATGTCGCCAATTCTGTAATGGACGGGGCAGATGCAGTAATGCTCTCTGGAGAAACTTCTGTGGGGAATTATCCTATTCAGGTCATAGAAAAAATGACCAGTATTTTGGTTAGCGTAGAAAGTTCAAATCTTATTAATGTTCCGCAAACACCACCTCATATCCGCACAAAAAGGTACATTACCAAATCTGTATGCTATCACGCCGCAACAATGGCGAATGAAATACAGGCACAAGCCATTTCAACATTGACGAATAGTGGATATACGGCGTTTCAAATATCTGCTTGGAGGCCAAGTGCCCATATCCTTGTATTTACGTCCAACAAAAGAATTTTGACCCAGTTAAACTTACTTTGGGGCGTAAAATCATTTTACTATGACAAATACGTTTCTACGGATGAAACTATAGAAGACGTGAACCAAATTGCATGTAAGAAAGGGTTTTTAGATGTAGGGGACATGCTCATTAGCCTTGCGGCCATGCCCATAAAAGATAAAGGTATGGTCAACACATTGCGCGTTACCGAAATTGAAACATGTAGCTTCTAAGTTTTGGATTAAAACTAGGCAGCTACTTCTTTTTCGAATGCAATAAAGTTGACAATCTTTCCGCTTAGGTCAAAAACTGGAGACCCTTTGATCCAGCATTTATAGATTGTACCGTTCTTTCTGTAGTTGGTGATAACCGCCTCAAATCCTCTTTTCTCTTTTATGGCCTCTGAAACCTTTTTAGTAGTTTCTTTGCATGTAGCTTCACCTTGGAACATTTTTGGTTTTTGTCCAATGACCTCACTTGGCTGATAACCGTTCATGGTATACATATTTTGGGAGGCGTAAACAATGTTCAGCTTGGTGTCCGTTACGACAACTACGTGTTCTTTATCCAAAATTTCATCTCGGAATGGCACATCATTTCTCCATTTTGATGTCTTCGCCAAATCACCAAGACTTTTTACATCTTGGAGGTTTTTACAGACCTTACTAAAATGTTGCGCATATATATCTAGAGAACTTATGGGGTAGCTTGTTATTTCTTTATCACGATAAAAATTATTTATCGCTTCATCATAAAATCGTGTCTTTTCCATACTCAATACTATTAAAAGTTTTACAGGCAATAAAATCTGAAGGAAACATTAACATTCTTGTTTAATAAATAGCTTGGAATGTGTTTTAAAAAAGATGTAAGTATGAACAAGAATTGTGGACTAATTCCTAAAAATAGGTGGAGTATACCTAAAAATCAAAGGATTACAATTGGATGAAATACGAATATAAGGACTCAAAATTAGGTGCTATTTTAGGATTGACAAGTGATATTAAAAATGATTATCAACGTTTTTCATCTACCCTAAATACCATTAAATTTTTATGGAATAGAAACAACGAAACACTGATAATTGATGTCGATAATATGGAAATTCGGCTATTGCCTAACCAAATAGTTACCGTTACGTATTTACAAAAGGTATCTTTTTCCAAAACCAAGTTACCATTAGCATCCATTCTTTTTAATAGGGAGTTTTATTGTATCGCCGATCATGACAGCGAGGTTTCTTGTAACGGCATCCTTTTTTTTGGAACCCAAGACTTGCCCATAATCTCAGTTGAAGGCGATCAGCTACGAAAGTTCAATATTTGGTATGATGTTTTTGTTGATGAGTTCTCCACTCCGGATACCATTCAGGGAGATATGCTACAAATGCTCTTAAAGCGATTGATTATTATGAGCACGCGCTTGGCCAAAGAACAGCTTATTGTAAAAACGTTGGATAATGATCAAATAGATACGATACGAAAATTCAATTTTTTGGTCGATGTACATTACAAGACCAAGCGTAAGGTGAGCGATTATGCCGAAATGCTTTTTAAATCCCCAAAAACATTATCGAATCTATTTTCAATCTACAATCAAAAATCTCCACAGCAGATTATTTTACAACGTTTGGTGTTGGAAGCTAAGCGTCTTATCCATTTTACCGACAAACAAAATCAGGAGATTGCTTATGATCTAGGGTTCAATGATCCGGCACATTTCAGTCGTTTTTTCAAGAAAATGACCCAGATGACACCTTCCGAGTATAGAGAAAACCTCACTTTGACCGCCTAAAGGAAATTTGGGCAAGTAGTCGGGAAATCGCTGCTAACAGCTCCTTTCTTTTTAGCTACATCTTTGTCCTATAATTAAAGAAGTAGTAAAATGAAAGCAACAGAAAAATCAATATTCAATCTCATAGAGATTTTTGCCAATCATAAAAAACAGGTGACACCTTCTGTTATGACTGCTGCACATTGTGAGCAAAAACACCACCACGATTTTTATTGTGACGCGGAAAAACCGTTCATCACAAATTCTTAAACCATATCTAATAATATTTTAAATAAAATTGAAAATTATGAGCACATTTAATGTACCTCGAAAAGAAGAAGTAAACACTACCAATCAAGCGATTTTTGACAGCTTGGAAGAAGCTTTGGGTTTTGTCCCTAATCTATATGCGACCTATGCCCATTCGAATAATGCATTGCAGAATTACCTAAACTTTGCCAATGCAAAAACATCCTTAAAAGCAAAGGAAAAAGAAGTGGTCAATTTGGCCGTGAGCGAAGTCAATAATTGTATCTATTGTTTGTCGGCACACACGGCAATAGGTAAGATGAATGGTTTTACCGAAGATCAAATCTTGGAATTGAGAGCAGGAAAAGCATCTTTTGATGGCAGGTTGAATGCATTGGCGCGTTTGGCAAAGAACATTACCGAAAACAGAGGTGCAACGGACACGGATGTGTTGGACAACTTCTTTGAAGCTGGCTGGACCAAGGAGAATTTGATTGATACTATCGCCCTTGTGGGAGATAAAACCATATCAAACTATATACACAGTACGACCAAAGTGCCTGTTGACTTTCCGGTAGCAAGACCTTTAGAAGCTATAGAAGCATAATTAATAAATCATAATAAATCAAAAATTACAAAAATGAAAAGAGTAGTAGCAATTTTAATGTTAGTAGTAGGAACGGTATTTTCTGCCAATGCGCAGGATAGCATGATGAAAGATAAGATGATGAAGGATAAAATGATGAAAGATGCGCCGGTAAAAACCATTTCTTTGGAGCAAACTTCTGGAGAATTTACACAAAAACAACTAACGGTATCCGAAGGAACCTATGTTTTTGATATTGCAAACAATGGGGTAGGCCATGATGTAGGGTTTGTCTTGGTAAAAAAGGGTGAAGATATCAGTAAGCCAGAAAACCACATCAAAACAGCTTATGTTACCCAACCGGTTAAAACAGGAGCGTCGCAAACATCCAAGCCTACAAAATTGGATAAAGGGGAATATGTATATTTCTGTCCATTGAACCCAACGACAACAGACAACACTTTGATAGTGAAGTAGTCTAACGAAAAACAGTCATTAAGAACGCCTAAATTTAGTTTTAGGCGTTTTTTGGTTTTAAACCAATTGGGAATTGCTAAAAATAGAAGGGGCGATACTTTTTGATAAAAAAATGGGCCAATCATTTTTGAATAAATGACTTTCCGTTATAGCACTATCATACAATAGATAAAGCCCTCCAGAAATTTTTTCCATTTCGGCCCTTGAAACATTGACGATATTATCGCCAACAACCTCCCCGAGATATAGCAGTAATTCTTTCTTCTGTTTTTGAATTGCGTTAAATATGTTTTTTTGATTTGGTGAAAGCTCACCTAAGGTCTTCAATCCCCAACAACCATAAAAATTTCCCTCTCGGTAGAGTTCTGTTAAGAAGTCAAAAATTGCCAATAACTGGTTTTTCCCTTTTTTCCTTCTGGATACATAATCTTTTAAAGATACTAGAAAGGTATCATGCCATTGTTGTAAATAAGCCAAACAAATAGCTTCTTTAGATCTAAAATGACTGTACAATGTTGCTTTTGCTATACCACACTTGGCTATGATTTCATTAACACCGGTAGAATTGTATCCGTTGGTATAAAAGAGCTCGCCAGCAATTGTGATGATTTTTTGGTGGATTGGGGTCTTTTCCATGTGTTAAAGATACGAAAAGACTGGTCTGTCTGTTTATGCTTTATGAAGAATGTGTTTCAACGCCTTTTTTAAAAACCTGTAAACTCCCTGTTGCGCCCTAGGTTTCACTACTAAGTTTTAGCTATTTTTTAGCGTTTAAAATCATAGATTAAAACAATTCCTAACTAATTTTGCGTTTCAAAAAAAAACCTGTGATCATAGATTTAATCACTGCTATGCTTTGGAGTTTGTCCCCCTTTGGAGAAGCCAAGGTGGGAATACCCTATGGTATTATGAAGGGATTGAACAGCTATGTGGTTTTTATTGCCTGCTTTTTGGCAAATATCGCAGTGTTCCCGATAATGATGTTCTTTTTGGAACACATCAACCGCTATCTTACGCGATGGCGTTTTTACAAGAAATCTGCATTATTTGTTGCTCGGAGGGCAAAAACAGGTTCTGGTACCAAGATTCAAAAGTTCGGATTTCTGGGACTGGTTTTTTTCGTAATGATTCCCCTACCAGGTACAGGGGTGTATGCGGGAAGTATAGCTTCGTATCTTTTTAAGATTGAAAAGAAAAAGGCATTCTTTGCCAATGCCATAGGTATTTTTCTCTCCTCTGTGATTATTTGGACATTGACAGTTTCTGTGGAAGGCCTTTAAACTTAGCTATTGACTTTTTAAAAATCGAACTTGAGCTGTACGGATACGGATTCCTTCTCAGGTAGCGCTTTCTTCTTTTTTTCCGTATTTAGATTGGCCAAAGAAATCCCCAATAGACGAACCGAGTTTTCCAATGTGGATTGGTACAATAGCTCTTTGGCAGTTTCAAGAATCAACGCTTTGGTGGCAACGTAATATGGAAGCGTTTTGCTGCGGGTCTGAAGGGTAAAGTCGCTGTATTTGATTTTTAACGTAATCGTTTTTCCGGCAATTTTAGATTTTTGGAGGCGTCTTTCAAGTTCAATGGCAATATTCTCCAAACGTTCCAGCATAAAGATTTCACTGCTCAAGTTTTCGCTAAAAGTACGTTCGGCACCAACGGATTTTGGAATACGGTGTGGTTTTACCTCGCTGGTATGGATGCCCCTAACCACATAATAATAATATGTTCCACTCTTTCCAAAACTGCTGTCCAAAAATTCCAGTGATTTTTGTTTTAAGTCCTTTCCCGTAAAAATGCCAAGTTTGTACATTTTTTCTGCCGTTACTTTTCCAACACCGTAAAATTTTCGGATATCAAGATCTTCCAAAAACTGAATAACTTCTTCAGGATTCACCGTTTTTTGACCGTTGGGCTTATTGTAATCACTGGCGACCTTTGCAATGAATTTGTTTATGGAGATTCCGGCAGATGCTGTGAGTCCGGTTTTTTCTAAGATTTTTTCGCGAATTTCCTTAGCGATGAGTGTTGCGGAGGGATTCCCTTTTTTGTTTTGGGTAACATCAAGATAAGCCTCATCCAAAGAAAGGGGCTCTACCAAATCCGTATACTCAAAAAAAACGCTTCGTACCTGTTGCGAAACCTCTTTGTAACGGTCAAAACGGGGTTTTACAAAAATTAGATCAGGGCAATTGCGTTGGGCAATATAGCCGCTCATGGCACTACGGACTCCAAACTTTCGGGCTTCGTAGCTTGCCGCCGATACCACGCCCCGTTTAGAACCTCCGCCAACAGCAACGGGTTTTCCCTTCAGTTCGGGATTGTCGTACTGTTCTACGGAAGCATAAAACGCGTCCATATCCACATGAATGATTTTTCGTAAGGGAAAATCAAAGTCCATACTCAAATTTAGGGTATATTTAGTTTGATGGAACACTTGGAAATAGAACGTAAGTTTTTGGTCGAATCAGATGCGTATAAAAATGAAGCAGTAACAGCAACCCGAATCGTACAAGGGTTTTTGAACACGGACCCCAAACGTACCGTTCGTGTTCGGATAAAGGGAGATAAGGGTTTTTTGACCGTTAAAGGCGAAAGCAACCAATCGGGCACAACGCGGTTTGAGTGGGAAACAGAAATCAATGTACCCGAAGCCACCAACCTAATTGACCTGTGCGAAGAAGCTATCCTCGAAAAAACCCGTTTTGAAGTACCTTTTAAAGGGCATATTTTTGAAGTGGATGAATTTTTAGGGGAAAACAAAGGTCTGGTAATCGCCGAAGTGGAGCTACAACATGAAGACGAGGTTTTCTCCAGACCCGATTGGCTTGGAAAAGAAGTTACGGGAGAAATTAAGTATTACAATTCGCAATTGTCAAAGCACCCCTTTAAGACATGGAGTGATTGAAAAGTGTTATATTTAATTGTATGGATGGTTATATGGTATGTTCCGTGTATCCGAATAGCTGTGACAAATATGAAAAAAACTTTGATAATATTAACAGCCATTTTATTTGGAATCACTTTTTGCATTGGGCAAGATGATTTTCAGACTGACTCCGAAACCCATATTTTTTGGCAACCTGAAAAGGGACTGAAACGATCAGACTTTAAAGGCGACGCAACTAAAATCCCAAATGCAGAAAAATATTGCGATACTATTGGACTGTGCACGGTTGCTTCAATCGGAGTTTTTGCAGTTCTAGACATTCCAAAAAAGAAAAAACTTCGTGGTAAGTTAAAAGAGAAACCTTATATCGCACCAGCATTTGAATATAGTACATCCTATATCGTTAAAAATGATAGTTTAGGATTAGAAAAGCAAAAAGTAGTCTTCGATATTTGTGAACTTTCTGCGAGATGGATGCGAAAAGAATTGGCCGAAATGGTAAACAAAATGGATGCTTACGGTACAATTTCTATTTGGTTTAAAACTATCGAAAGTGATGCTCAAAAAATGAGAACGGAAATGATAGATGGATTTACCCAAGAGGTTTTTATTTTCAAAAAAGAAGGTGCATATTTGGATTGGCGAGAAAAAGTGGACGAACTACTTAAAGAAAGTGAAAAATTCGCTACCAAACCTGAAGAATGCTATCGTTTTGTATCGAAAAAACCATTGGACCAAAATTATATAATGGCGAAAAAAGTTATCGGAAAACTATTCGAATAAAAAATACGTGTTACAACAAAGAACTGAGGTAAAAAACAAACAGATTCTTCTTTAATCTGAGACATTATTGTTCTAGGCCCATAGATTCGGAAATCTTGACAAATCAAACTTTGGATGGAGAGCGTTGGCGCTACCCAAATAGAAGAATGATGTTATATTTCATTTAAATCAATATCACAGATATAATTTGGATAACGAATTGACTTTCGAATCTATTAAACCTTATTTATTCCAAGTATATGATAAAGTAAAGGGAAATCTAGTTTGCTATGTGGAGAGTTTAGAGTAAAATGAATGATACTAATTTAAAAATCAACCAGCTTCTTCAACGGAACTTCCAGAGCCTTTGCTATTTCCAAAAGCGAATAAATGGTTGGATTAACTTTTCCGTTTTCTAACTTTTCAAGAGCTTGCCTATCTTTATTACAAGCACGAGCCAAATCGGACTGACTCCAACCCTTCTGACTTCTTAACTCAACAATACGCTGACCGACTTTCTTTTTAAGTTGTTCTTTATTCACAAAACAAATGTCAATTAATTATATGACAGAATTGTCATACAAAAGTTTGACAGGTCAATTCCAATCATTAGATTTGTCATACAAGTAGTTGACAATTGGGCAAATTCAGAAAACTAAAGATTTATCAAAAATTCCGCTCTAGGACTTGGGACAACACTATCGTACCCGAAATCCGACTTGAGGGAAATTGGTTGAAAGAACTCGGATTTGAAATTGGTAAAGAAATTAAGGTAGAGCAAAAAAAGCATAGATTAACCATAACGTTGACGGACAAAAAAAATGGATAACTATGCCCAACACGCTATATAATCATTTGCGGGCAGATTTTCCACTTGGAAAACCCTGCAATCAATTATCTTTAAAGTCAGGCTCACATTTTCCGTTGGATAAGTCTGCAACTAATCATACACACGACCATCACCTACAAGCAAAAGAAAAGATAATGCTAAAAAAAATACCCATTACATTCTTAATCTTTCTAATGGTTTTCTCAAAAGGATATTCTCAAGAAATTGAAACCTTAAGACAGAAAATCGACAGTATTATAGCTACAAAAAGAGCAGTTGTTGGAGTGGCAATTAATGGAGTGAAGTTTAAAGATACTTTGAGTATCAATGGTCAAAGACACTTTCCAATGCAGAGCGTATTCAAGTTTCCAATTGCATTGACAATTTTATCTCAAGTGGATAAAGGCAATCTTTCTCTTGACCAAAACATTGACATCGACAAAAGTGAGTTATTACCTGGACTATGGAGTCCAATACGCAAAAAATACCCTGAAGGAGGAGCACTTACCATAGCAGAAATTATAAAATTTACAGTGGCTTTAAGCGACAATGTTGGCTGTGATGTTCTGTTAAAGCTTCTTGGAGGGCCACAGGCTGTTGAAAATTATTTTTTGAGTATCGGGTTTAAGGATTTTGCTGTTAAGATAAATGAAGAAACCATGCAGAATAATTGGGATTTACAATTTTTAAATTGGACGACACCAAAAGAAGCTAACAAGATACTGGCTACATTTTATGAAAATAAAAATGGATTGCTTTCTAAAGAAAGCCATGATTTTATATGGAACATAATGATAGGGACCAAAACTGGAAAAAACAGATTAAAGGGTCAATTGCCTAAAGAAACAGTGGTTGCCCATAAAACAGGCTGGTCAGGAAAACATAAAGAAACAGGTATTACGGCTGCTGTAAACAATATCGGAATTATTTTTCTGCCTAATGGGGAGTACGTTACCATAAGCGTTTTTGTCACGGAATCAGTAGAAAGTTTTGAAACCAACGAGAAACTAATATCCGATATTTCGAAAGCAACTTGGGATTTTTTTATAGGGGAATAGCGGTAAATTACCCTAATCAAAAGTTTATCGTACAGTAGTTAAAAATATGTATTGGTAATGGTGGTTTAATGGGTAAAAAACGAATGATAAACCATAAAACTGAAAAGTTAGTGATTAGAAATCCGCTACTGTGTTTACATTGAACCATTACCCACAAGTTAACTTGTCACTTGATATTAAAAATGAATAGAAGATTAAACATTAGCGAAGAAAAATAGCATCTCTAAAAACGATTAACCAACAAAACCATGAAGGATAGATTTCTCTTATTTATAAGTATATGTGCTTTATTCATAGTTTCATGTAATGAAGAAATGAAAAAAGAAACCACTTCTCCGCCTCTGGTCAAGAGCACAAAAAAAATAGAATTGGACATCAATGAGGCCAACCGACTCAGTGAATTACCGCTTGGATGTATTCAAAATCCACTTCCCTATAAGTCAGGATTGGTAATTGCAAAGAAAGGTGATTTGGCGATGCCCATAGCGCACCATCCAGCTTTCTACGGTTGCTTTGATTGGCATTCTGCGGTACACGGCCACTGGTCATTGGTCTATTTATTAAAAAACTTCCCCGACCTAGCCAATAAAGAACAAGCCATTCGAATGCTCAATGAAAATCTTACTGCTGAAAACATCGAAAAGGAAGTAGCTTATTTTGCATTAAACCGAGAAAGCAAGTCGTTCGAAAGAACATATGGTTGGGCCTGGTTACTCAAACTTCAAGAGGAACTGTTCACTTGGAACAACCCCTTGGCTCAAAGGTGGTATACGAACCTAAAACCGTTAGAAGATTATATTTCAAATGCGTATATAGATTATCTTCCAAAATTAGTATATCCCATTAGGGTAGGTACTCATTCCAATACTGCTTTTGGGATGAGTTTTGCCTACGACTATGCACAAGCAGTTGGAAATGATGCATTATCCAATACAATCAAGGAAGCTGCGATTCGATTTTACAGTAATGATAAAGATTGCCCGATTCACTGGGAACCAAGTGGATATGATTTCCTCTCTCCCTGTTTGCAAGAACTTGATGTTATGCGTAAAGTGCTTTCCGAAGAAGAATTCAATAAATGGTCTGTAGCGTTTTTACCTCCTTTATTCAATCAAAATTTATCCCTTGACCCAGGACAGGTAAGAGATCGTTCTGATGGCCACCTGGTTCATTTGGATGGAGTGAATTTCTCTAGAGCTTGGTGTCTCTACCCATTGAAGGATAATGTCAGCGCATATAATTTAGCGACCGAGCATTTGGATTATTCTCTTTCCAAGATTACGGATGGAGACTATGCGGGGCAACATTGGCTAGGCTCTTTTGCATTGTATGCTTTCAAAACTAAAATCGAAGCAGAGCAATAAACTTAAGAAAATATGTTGCTAGAGCATTGGCTACAACAGGGCGTATAAAACATAACTATATTAAGTGCTAAACTAAAAGTTAATGCTTACATATAAACTCCGCCAAATTTTTAGATTTGGGTTTTAAAATAGAAAAAGTAAATATAGAATATGAAAATAATGTGTCTTAACGGATGGGGCGGAAAACTATATGATACGTTACTTCCATATTTGACAGAAGAAAACCCAGACGTTCTTTGTTTGCAAGAGGTTGTACATACACCAGAAACGGATAAGGATTGGCTAACGTACAAAGACGGAAACCACATTCTTCCTCAACGAGCCAACTTTTTTAGAGATGTTCAAACTGCATTGCCAGACCATATTGGAATTTTTTGTCCTGCAGCTCAAGGAGTACTTTGGGACGGGGAAATCAAAATTCCTTCGCAATGGGGGCTCGCAACATTTGTACGAAAATCGTATCCAATAATCGGGCAAGCACAAAGATTTGTGCATAAATCATATACACCTTATGATTATGGAGAGCATCCACGCTCTCGGAGTGCACATACTGTTAAAATATTCGATTATAAAGAAGGTAGACCTGTTGTTATAGCCCATATGCATGGATTAAGAGACTTGAACGGGAAAATGGACACACCCGAAAGAGCGGCACAGGCAACTAAATTTAGGTCTCTTGCAAATGAGCTTACGGAGCAGAATGACTCTCTTATAGTATGTGGGGACTTCAATGTAGAACCGAATAGCGAGACCTTAAACATTTTATCTAGGGCCGGATTGACCGAATTGGTGACTACGCGAACAACAAAGGGAACTCGGAATTCTCAATACAAGAAGAAGAGTAGATATGCAGATTATATGCTAGTGAACGAACATGTAAATGTTATTGATTTTAAGGTGATTTTTGACCCAGAAGTTTCGGATCATTGCCCATTAATTCTGACTATCTAAACACATAGAAAATAAAAAGCGTACAAAAACCCGTAACTAACGGTTACGCGAAAGCGTTTGGTACAATTCTGAACAATGGAAGCAACTATTAAAATAAAGATTGATGATTTAACATTCGATTGTCGAACGGACGGTGATAAAGAAAATGAATTGGTGATTTTTTTACATGGTTGGCCAGAGACTTCATATATGTGGAAAAAGCTAATGTTCAGCTTTTCAAAGAATGGTTTTTACTGTGCAGCCCCAAACTTAAGGGGATATAGTAAAGGCGCATGTCCAAAAGGGAAAGAACAGTATAGTTTAGCTAAATTAGCTAAAGATGTTCTGGACATTTCTAAGCATCTAAATAAATCAAAATTTCATCTTGTTGGTCATGATTGGGGAGCACTCATCGGGTGGCAATTGGTTCATGACAATCCGGACAACATCCTAAGTTGGACTGGAATTTCCGTTCCACACCCTCAAGCCTTTGGAAAAGCAATGGTAACGGACAAAGAACAAATTAAAATGAGCGAATATGTGCAAAGTTTTCAAGTACCTACTCTTCCAGAAAAACATATTAGAAAGGATAATTTTAAAATGTTAAGACGGTTATGGGAAAATTGTAAAACAGAGGAGATTGATGATTATTTAAGCGTTTTTAGTAGCCCAAAGCAATTGACCGCATCAATTAATTATTATAGAAGTAATTATAAATTATTAAGGAACGCTGCAGAAAATCAAATACTTGGAGATATTACTGTGCCAACTTTGTTTATTTGGGGGAACAAGGATATTGCGATAGGTTCTTACTCTGTTGGCGAAAGCCATCAATACATGAAAAACGATTATGAGTTTATGGAATTAAATTCAGGCCATTGGTTAATACAAACCAATTATGATGAATTGGAAAAAGCGATTTCCAAGCATGTTGCCAAATATAAAAGTGCCTAACAGTTTATAAGAAATAATAGCGGTTGAGTGTTTAAAACTAAAGGTAATAATAGGTGCAAAACGGATAAGTTAACGAGTGGAAATCTTCTCTTTCTAATACGCGAAGTAAGAAAGGAGTTCATTCATTTTTGGAACACACACCCGCTATACATTCTCGGTCACGCTCGTTTTTATTTTTTGCTCTGAAAGTTTTGTTTGAATCGTATTGACCAGAGGAAATAGTATTCCAGTCCCAAACAACAGTCCAGCCAACATAAAGATATTGGGAACGGCGGTTAAAAAAGAACCGCTATTGAGCACACCAAGAATAAGTATGGTCGAAAGCGGGAAGGAGAGGGCCAAAATGGTGATGGCATAATTGTTATGAAATGTTCTTTGTTTTTCTGGAACCTGATCTTCAATACTATCGACTGCTGCAATATGGGCATAGGGCCAAAAACTACAGGCACTTAGGCCAAAAGAGAGCAGCAATAGAATTTCGTTGGTAACCTGAATCCCTACAATTGATACGAAAAGTCCCACTATCAATACGACCATACTGGCACGTAAACAAAGCAATGAAAAAATTTGAAAAAACTGTTTTCTTTTAATTTTCACCGCTAACCCTATAAATAATAGGACGAGCGGAGTCATAATAAGGCTTAGTTTTTTCAACGTTTCGCTCAAGAAAAAGGGAAGTGTATCCATAGTAAATCCAAAACCGAGCAAAAGCAAGGCCACTAATATGAACATGTTCACAGGTTCCGTAATCATGGCTTTAAGCATGGGCTTTAACTTAGAGAATTTAGCCTTGGATTTTTTCGACTGCAAATTATAATGCCAATTCATGGCGATGAGGTATAAAAAAATCAGTACAAATATTTTATTCCCCAAATCTGCCATGGCGGCTTTAGCTAAATAGTCCTTTCCCAAAAATTCCAATACAAAGGGAAAACAGGATAGACCGGGCGCAAGGGAGGGCATTAACAATTTTGCAGTTCTAAATTCTGATGTATGCTTCACAATGCCCAGAATCGGCAGCAATAAAGGCATAGCGAAGAACAAAAGTAGGTTGAGTCCAAGAGCGAGCAATGGTAAGAGCAATAATTCCAATTCAATTTTCACACCCAAAAGGGCAATAAAAATTGTTGCGGGCAATGCCAAGTTTAAAATTATTTTCTTGATACCAGAAATCTCGTCCTTAGACTGGAATTTAACTTTAAGTAAAACCCCGATAAGGATAAAAAATAGAAAAACGACTGTTTTTTGAAGGCTAATATCCATGGAATTAGACCAAAACCTTTCCTAACGCTTGTGTAAATAGCTTCATTTCTTCCATAGTGCCCATACTGACGCGGCACCAATCCTTACCCATAAAATTAAAAGCACGTACCCCAACCTTTAAATCGGTCATTTTTTCAAGAAATGCTTTTCCTTCCATCTCTATTGGAAAAATCATGAAACTGGTATAGGACGGAACATATTCAAACCCCATTTGGTCAAGACTTTGGTATACATATTCCCTACATTCTGCGTTTAATTTTCTAGAGCTGTTTAAGAATTTAGTGTCATCCATGGCACCCATCGCAGCAAAAACCGAAGGATAGGAAATACCCATTCCCGCACGGGTGATTTTTTGGAGTTTGTTCAATCGCTCTTCTTGGGCTATAGCGTACCCTACGCGAAGTCCGGCCATGCCGTGAATCTTTGAAAAGGTTCTCGCAATAATGACATCCTTTCCTTCACTTATTAAGGAGACCATGCTCTTTTTCATACCATCATCCAAAAACCCAAGATAGGCTTCGTCAATAAAAACAGGTACTTTTTCGGATACCCTAGCGCAAAAATCCACTAAGTCTTTATGCTGCGTTATGGTTCCAGTAGGATTGTTTGGGTTACAGATATATACCAGTTTTGTTTCGGCATCAATTGCTTTCTCCATAGCATCCAAATCATGGGACCAATCGTCTTTCAATGGAACTGGTTTCCAGGTTCCGCCCGCCGCCTCGGCAACACGGATCAAAGACATGTAAGCTGGGTCGGCCGAAACAACATTTCCTCCGTTCATAAACAGCACCATGGCTGTTTTTTCCAATAAATCCGAAGAGCCTGGCCCCATCATTACGTTTTTACGCTCCACACCTTCAAACTCGGCAATTTTGTCCATGAGTTGAAATAGTTCCTTCCAAGCATAACGGTTGCCACCAGCTGCCGAATTTTTCAAAGCTTCCAACGCCATGGGCGAAGGCCCGTATGGGTTCTCATTTGCGTTTAGTTTTGCGGCTAGAACAGGAAACTCTCTTAGATTTTTAGGAAGGTATTCTTTGAAGAACGGACTATAAATTGCATCACCATTTGCATCCAGCTGAAGCGGTAGTTCCGAATTTTTGGAAAACCCTAAATATGGTGCGGCAAGTACTCCACCAGCGGTAAGAACTCCAGTTTTTATCCAATTTCTTCTGTTGATTTTTCTAGTTTCCATGAGCAATTTAATTTGAGTTAGCTATTTTCACTAAATTAAAAGCAGGGAAAGAAAAAACCTATCGTAATACGATAAAAATCAATGGGTTAAAATATGTAAAATTGAATTTGTCCCTGTGAAAATTATCAATTTGTTATTCCAATAATTAGAACAAGCACAAACCTTACAGTATTTGTATGGATTTAAATGAAAATATAGGGAAACTGTCGTTTTCTTATACAATCTCCATAAAATCCGAATTTATTGCTCCAATTCTTTGGAAATCCAATCAAAACTTTCTTCAATATTTGGGAATACTTGTTCTTCAGGAACCAAATCTGGGATGATACCAACAGAGGTCAATATATCTTTGGGTTGTTCCTTCAGTCCCGTAATAACAACCTTCATTCCTTTAAGGGTCAAATCCAAAACAGCATTTTCTAAAGCATACACCCCGGATTGATCCACATGTGGTACCCTATCCATCCTAAAAATGAGAACTTTTATTTCATTACCAACGGTTTTGACCTGCTCTTGAAAGTGGGAAGTAAAACCAAAGAATAAAGGACCGTACAAATGTTTGATATAGATTTGCTCACTAAGTTTTTGGGATAAATTGGTTTCGTCTTCCCATGGTTTTTCTCCGTCAAAACCAGCTAATGTCCCTACTTGCATACCTTTTTCGCCAATATCGCTTGCTCTTTTCATAAATAACAAAGCGGCGAGTGTTACGCCAATACCTACAGCCTGTATTAAACTACCAAAGGTGGTCCAGAGCAATACAATGATAAGAACAACAGCATCTGCCTTGGGAATGATTCTTAAGTGTTTTAATCCCTTTTTGTCAATAATCTTAAAGCCGATAGGAATCAGAATACCAGCTAACACAGCCAACGGAATAAATGCTGCAAGGGAGCTAAGGCCTAAAAGAACGGTAAGTAAAAATGCTCCATGTAAAGCCCCGGAGAGTCTGGTACGACCACCATTATTAATGTTGACAACCGTACCTTTTGTTGCCCCTGCACCAGGTATTCCACCAATGAGCGCAGCAGCCATATTTCCAATACCTTGACCAATCAATTCCCGATTGCTATTATGTTTTGTTTTGGTCATGTTATCTGCTATTACGGATGTTAACAGGGAATCTATTGAGCCCAAAACGGCCAATACCATTCCATATTCCAAAACCATAAAATAGGCACTACTGTCTATGCTAAATAAACCTTCCAATTGCAATGCTGGCAAACCAGATGGAATTTCACCAATGATAGGCACATCCCATTTAATGAAATAAGCAAAAATGGACACTCCGATCAGTGCAACCAATGCACTTGGAATAGCCTTTGTGATTTTTGGAAAAATATAATAGATGAGCACCGTCAGTCCTCCCAAGACCAATGCTTGCCAGTTGAACTCCGCAAACATTCTGGGTAAATCCATTATAACCTTGATTGTAGATTTTGGAGAACCCAATCCAACAAATGGAAAGATTTGCAAAATAATGATAATCAATCCTACACCGCTCATAAACCCTGAAATTACTGGATAAGGAAAATATTTGATGTAACCAGCAATATTGAGCAGTCCAAAAATAATTTGTAAAACACCTCCAATTAAAAAGCTTAATAGAATGATGCCCATTGCGTCTTGCAAGCTCCCAGCAACGTCGATGGCGTTGGCAACCAAGGCAGCGGATACCACGGTCATTGGACCTGTTGGCCCACTTGCTTGTGTAGCCGTACCTCCAAAAATCGCCGCCAAAATCCCAACGGCTATTGCGCCATATAGTCCCGCTATGGCTCCCAATCCAGATTGTACGCCAAAAGCAAGTGCCAAGGGCAGTGCAACAACACCTGCTACGAGACCTCCCGTAACATCACCTTTAAGATATTTCGAATTGTAAATTGATTTGATCATGATTATAAAGTTGAATGCTTAAAAATAGGAAGTAAAAAGGTCTCTTTTAAAGAAATTATTTTCTTTAAGGCACTTATTTAGAATAAAATATGTATTTAGGTGCTATTATTGACGTAGTATTCAAACCAAGATTTTCTCTCTACCATAATGATTCTCCCATAAAATAATGGGACTGCCCCAAATATCTAGCGAAAATCGATTCTAAAAGAAAAAAGATTTACAAAGAGCTCTTGAACTGCTCTAAGAATCGAATATCGTTCTCACTCAACAAACGGATATCAGAAATTTGATGGAGTAGCAGCGCAATACGATCAATGCCCATACCAAATGCAAAACCTGAATAGACTTCTGGGTCAATATCACAGTTCTGTAATACATTGGGGTCGACCATTCCGCAACCCATAATTTCCAACCATCCAGTACCCTTGGTCATTTTATAATCAGTTTCTGTCTCAAGGCCCCAATAGACATCAACTTCCGCACTGGGTTCTGTAAATGGAAAGTAGGAAGGGCGCAAACGAATCTTTGACTTCCCGAACATCTCAGAAGTAAAATATTGTAGTGTTTGTTTTAAATCTGCAAACGAAACGTCCTTATCTACATACAAACCTTCAACTTGATGAAAAAAGCAATGCGAACGTGCCGAAATTGCCTCGTTGCGATAGACTCTTCCAGGGGAAATCGTTCGAATAGGCGGGGTATTGTTTTCCATATACCTAACCTGAACGGATGAGGTATGGGTACGTAATAAAATATCTGGATCGGTCTGAATAAAAAAGGTATCCTGCATATCCCTGGCCGGATGATATTCCGGTAAATTCAATGCGGTGAAATTGTGCCAATCATCTTCTATCTCAGGACCTTCAGAAACATTAAAGCCTATTCGCGAAAAAATATCGATGATTTGATTTTTTACTATGGATATTGGGTGTCTTGCACCAATTTCGATAGGTTCACCAGGTCTGGTCAAGTCCCCAAACTTGCCATTTACTTCGATACTGTTTTCAAGAGCCGTTTTTAGCGAGTTTACTTTTTCTGTAGCAGTGCCCTTGAGTTGATTGATTACTTGACCGAATTCCTTTTTTTGTTCATTTGGAACGTTTTTGAATTCAGCAAAGAATGTATTCAATAGCCCTTTTTTTCCTAAATATTTAATTCGGAAAGCTTCTATTTCATCTTTTGAGGTCGAAGTGAATTGTTCAACTTCGCTCAAGTGTTCTTTTATTGTCTCAATCATGGTTGTCGCTCGTAGCGAACAAATTTAGCAAATTGTCCTTGAATATATAGGCAATGAGGCAATGAACTGCCACACCTCTAAAAAAATGCCATAACCAGTGCGTTTCCATTTCAAAAACAGATTATCTTAAATCGATACTTTTAAAGAAAACAGTATTGCTCAATGTACTGAAAGGTTTGGCAATAAACTTTTCTGCTAGGGTCTCCTTGTAAATTTTACCTAAATCGTTTGGAAAATGTTGCGTTAACAATAGAACTTGGGTCAATATGTATTGAAGCTTTATAGAGTTACTTATTCTTAATGTTTCGTTCTATCCAGTTAATACAGCTCTTGAAATCGTCAAAAATATGCGCTCTTGGAATTAGGTCTGGAATAATATCTATACGCTCCATCATATATTTTGGTTGTTCAAGAATATCTACCAAGAGTACCTCTACATTGTTGTTCTTTAAATCCTGCAGCACGTCTTCCATGGCATAAAGACCGGACTGATCTAAATATTGCATACGCCCCAATCGTATAATTACGGTTGTTGCGGTATATGGGATTTGTTGTGCCAGTTGTTGGAACTCGC
Organism: Bacteroidota bacterium; assembly: GCA_039030475.1. GTDB lineage: Bacteria > Bacteroidota > Bacteroidia > Flavobacteriales > Flavobacteriaceae > Flagellimonas. Next base: position 10,052 of record JBCCEC010000034.1, on the reverse strand, counting down.
TCGTTGAACCAAAGAATAGAGGTCCTTTGACATGTTTGATAAAAACTTCTTTAGCTAAATCCTCTGGAAAATCTTTCTCGTCTGCCCATGCTTTTTCGCTGGAAAGCGCTTTTACGTCTGATCTTTGTGCAGTTAGATCCCCCATTTTTTTCATGAACATCAATGAGGCGAATACCAATCCAATTCCCACGGCATATACTAAATTCCAAACAGAAGAAAGTACCATAACAGATAGCATGATAATGACTTCAGAACTAAGTTTTATAGGCCCTAACTTAATGTCCTTTGGGAGGTAGGGAATAGCTTTCAACCCTTTATAGTCCATAACACCAATACCTACGGTGACCAAAATACCAGCTAGCACAGCCGCTGGAATTTGGGATGCAACTGGTCCTAATGCCAGAAAAATTATCAATAAAAGTACCCCTGCAATCATTCCCGAAAGTTTAGTTTTCCCCCCAGAATTTATGTTCACAACGGTTCTTATGGTGGCTCCAGCACCAGGTATTCCTCCAAATAAAGCGGCTACGCTGTTACCTATACCTTGCCCAACCAATTCTTTATTTGGTTTGTGCTTGGTCTGGGTCATATTATCGGCAACGACAGAAGTCAACAACGAATCAATGGCGCCAAGCAGGGCTAAAGTCAAGGCCGTAAATATATATGGGGAGATGGAACTAATTTTAAATGCGGTGAAAATTTCGAGGTTTGGTAAAGGTAAACCATTTGGGATTTCTTCAATGGGCCTATAGCCCAAATCAAAGCCATAGGCTATGCCCGAGACTAGTATCAGCGCAACCAACGTACTGGGAACAGCCGTAGTTATCCGTTTAAAGCCATAAATTATAAAAATAGTTGCCAAGGCCAATCCCAGTTCCAACCAATTGATGTTTTTTAATGCTCTTGGTAATACTTTAAATGTTCCAACAACTCCAGAAGCATCTTTGGCCGCCAAGGTTTTGGCTTCTTTTTGCCTATCGGCGGGGGTTATTTCGTCGGCTCTTTTTATGGTCTCTTCAAAATCCTCCAAGACCAATATACCTTCCCCTGCTTCATCTTTTAATATATTTTCGAGTATTTTCTCCTCTGCATCCGGCATAAACCGATTTACATACTCAGAATCCTCTTTGGGATAATAGCCAATGGCAGGCAAGATCTGTGTCACTAAAATAATAACACCTATGGCTGTCATAAATCCTGAAACTACAGGATAAGGGATGTATTTTATGTATTTTCCAAGCCCTAGCAATCCCAGTCCAATTTGCATTATTCCCGCCAGAAGAAAAATAGTAAGTATTGCCGGAAGGGCTTTATTGATATCGCCATCATTTATTGCAACTATACCAGCGATGACCACCATACTTACTGCTGTCATGGGTGCGGTGGGACCGGATATTTGAGTGTTTGTTCCTCCAAAAAGTGCAGCAAAAAAGCTAATGAAAATTGCGCCGTATAGTCCAGCACTAGGACCAAGACCAGAACTAACACCAAATGCGAGTGCCAAGGGGAGCGCTACAATACCAGCTGTAATACCACCAAATAAATCTCCTCTAAAGTGCTTAAACATGGTTTGCGCTTAGGTTATACCCGTGTGGATGTCAAGATAACAAATTTGACAAATTAAAAAAGGCCAATGATTTGTTAAACACTGGCCATTTTTTAAAGATTATTTTATAGAAATAATGCTATAAGTAGTGTACTTCCCCGTTCGAAACACTGTACATGCCCCCAACAATAATTATTTCTCCATTTTCTTCCATTTCTTTGAGAACAGGACTTTGGCGCCTTATGTTGCCAATGGTGAGGTTTACATTTTTTTCAGCTACGGAATTCACAAAATCGATGTTTTTGGAATTGCGCTGCGTTTGATCTTTAGGATCTATAACACCATCGACCGCAGGTTTTATTTTGTTTAGGAGCACTGTAAGATTGCCCATTCTGGCATCATCACAAGCACCTTTTACTGCACCGCAGCTCGTATGTCCCAACACCACTATGATTTTGGTTCCTGCCAGTTTACAGGCAAATTCCATACTTCCAAGAATATCTTCGTTCACAATGTTACCCGCTACACGGGCGCTAAAAATATCACCTATACCTTGGTCAAAAATCAGTTCTGACGAAACTCGAGAATCGATACAACTCAAAATTGTTGCGAATGGATATTGTCCCAAGGAGGTTTCGGCCACCTGGGTCAATAAATCTCTTTTTACCTGACTTTTTTCAACAAAGCGCTTGTTGCCCTCTTTTAAAAGTTCCCAAGCCATGCTAGGGTTAAGAGCGGCCTGGGTTTGTTTAGTTTGCGTAATCATTTTCTATATTTTTTTGTGATTCCTTGTCCAATTTGAAAAACTGAATATAGCTTTCAGGATTTTCTACTTCTCCTCTTTCGGAAATTAGTTTTATCTCTATGTGCTTATTTTTTGCCTTTTCTGAGAAATCCTCAAGAATCTCAATAATATCATTATCTAAATAGCGGGTTTTTCTCACGTCCAATTCAAGATATGAATTTTCAGGAAGACTATCCAATTCCTTCAAAATAGCACCTTTGTTAAAAAATGTTACTTCTTCTGCTAAGGTCATTTTAATTTTATGGGCACCGTTGCTTTTATCCTCAATATGGAGGAAGTGGGAATTTTGATAGCTCTTTATCAAAATAACTATGATACCTACCCCTAAACCGAGACCAATACCTACCAATAAATCCGTGAATACGATTCCGACTACGGTAACTACGAAGGGAACAAACTGTTTCCAGCCCAGATGGTACATTTTTTTGAAAAGACCTGGTTTGGCCAATTTATATCCTACAATGAACAAAATGGCCGCTAACACGGACAATGGAATCATATTGAGCAATCTCGGAATAAGTACTACCGAAATCAACAGAAAAAATCCATGTATGATTGCGGAGGCTTTGGTTCTACCACCGGATTGAATATTTGCGGAGCTTCGCACAATTACTTGGGTTACTGGTAAACCACCAAGTAAACCCGAAACACTATTTCCTATTCCTTGTGCCAATAGTTCTCTATTTGTTGGAGTAGTTCTCTTATAAGGATCTAACTTATCCGTAGCTTCCACACATAACAATGTCTCTAAACTGGCTACCAGGGCGATAGTAAATGCCGTAATCCAAATTTCCGGATTACCGATTACACCAAAGTTTGGAAACCGTAGAAGGTTTTTAAAAGATTCCATACTTTCTGGTATGGGAACACTTACCAAATGCTCACTTGAGATTGCCAGTTGTTCGTTACCTTCAGTAAAAACAAAATATAATATCCCTACAACAACGGCTACCAGAGGTCCTTGAATTAATTTGAAGACCTTGGACCTCTTGCTCAATACTTGATCCCATAATATCAAGATAGCCAATGCAATTACCGCTATAAGCGTAGCACCGGGACTTATAAGGTTTATAGCATTCAGAATTTCGCTGAACGTATTTTCTCCATCTACTTGAAAAAATGAAAAATCTCCTTCGGGGTCTTCATCATAGCCAAAAAAGTGAGGAATCTGTTTTAGAATTATGATAATACCTATACCGGTCAACATTCCTTTGATAACCGATGAAGGAAAATAATAAGCGATAACACCTGCTTTTAAAATACTGAAAATAATTTGAATGATACCACCAAGTACTACAGCTACCAAGAAATTTTCAAAACCTCCCAAGGTACCTATTGCGGTTAAAACTATTGCGGCAAGACCAGCCGCAGGACCACTTACCCCAATTTGCGAATTACTGAGGGCACCAACTAATATACCGCCAACAATTCCCGCGATAAGACCAGAAAATAATGGTGCACCACTTGCCAATGCGATGCCAAGGCAAAGAGGAAGAGCAACAAAGAATACTACAATACTTGCCGGCAGGTCATTTTTTATATACTTGAACATATTATTAAACTGGATTAGTCCTCAAAACAAAAATGCGTTGAGGAGAATTAGAAACTAAAAAAAATAATTTTAACTGAAATTCCTAGGAGGTGGAACTATAATATCAGTATTAAAATTGGAGGTTAAAAAAGTATGTTCAATGTGATTTAGGTCTTTACTTTGAAGAAAAATAAAATGGGAAGACACAAAATTAGGGAAGAATAAATCTTTTTCATCAAACTTTTTCTCTGACTCGTTTTCTTGATTCTTTTCTTTCTCGTTAGTATCCGTAAGAACAACCATATCATGTTTTGGGCTAAGCAAGGGCATAATGGACGGGGCCAAAATGGAGAATATCAGCAATAGCGCAATACAAGGAAATGAAATTCTTTTCAACACTGGGTTGCTTTTTAAAGGAATAATAGTAAAGCTATCAATTTTTGTCGAACCTCGGCTAAAAATCTTTTAATAATCTTAGATTTTCACTTGTCAACCAGCCGGTTTGCCCATCTGCAATCCTTATTTTTTTCCAATCTTCGAGTTCATCCAAAACATTTACCTTGGTTCCTTCATGCAGCGTAAATACAACTTCACTGTTAGTATTTGGCTCTGAAGTTATATTGACTTCAGAACTAAAGATAATGGCGGGATTATCCTTTTTAAAATCCTGATACTGCAGATATGCAATCAAAATCATTAAAAACCCAAGAATCAATGCGATGACACTGGTAATGAAAGCAATTCGTTTTTGAGTGGCAAAGCGAAGGAAAAAGTAAGCCAAATAAGCCAAGACAAACAGGAAAACCAATGCTAATGCCAAATAAGACCATTGATCGAAGGATAGCATGTTAACAATATTGGAATAGAGTGTAGCAATATCGGTTTTTGGGATTTCCTCGACTGCGTCCAACCTCATGTTTTCCGCATAAGCAAGATTATTAAGAATTTCGCTATCGTTTGGTTTTAACAACAGTGCCTTTTCATAGTAATAGATGCTAGGGCCAATGGCATTTAGTTTGTAATGGCAGTTGCCCAGGTTAAAATAGAGCGAGGCAGAGTGTTCGCCGTTTTCTAAGATTCGTTCATAGTTTTCTATAGCTTGGGTATATTCACCTTTGTTATAGTTTTCCGTAGCTCTTGAAAAAAGGGCTTCGTTTTGGGATATTCCAAGGTAAACCGAGAACAGACAGATAAGTAAGGACAATTTTTTTACGTTCATAATTGTTTGTCCAATTTAGAGATCACTTCGCTTGCACTATCGTAATCATTCTTCATTTGAACATCGGAGAATGGACTATAGCGTGCCATTTCACAATTCTTGAGCAGACTAATAAATCCATTGATATTAGCAGTGTCCACTTTCTTTTCGGTCAAGATAGCCGTGATTTTTTCTTTGCTGAATTCTGTAGTCTCAATCTTTAATTTTGCTTTTAAATAGTTGTGAAGACCTTTTTCCAAGGCTACATAAAATGCCTCTTTGTTACCAAGCTCCTTTTTGGCAGTTGACAGATATTTTCTGGCAAGCTTATTGGCTTGCTTTATTTTGTTGCCTACGACATCACTTGCAATTGCTTCTCTTTTCTTAAAGGAGAACACAGCGATGGGAATCAACACTAATGGCAGGAACATTAAGAGATAAAATTTATTGGAACCAAAGAAATAACGGGTTCCTATTTGACTAAGATTTGGGTCTAATTTTATAAAATGGAATTGTTTTCCTGTCGCCACTACGAATTGCTTGTTGCTAGATGAAGAAGCTGCTGTATTCGAAGATGAGTTCACGGGACCTTCCAAAACTTCAATATTGATTTCCTCAGAATTCAAAGTAACGTATTTCGCTGTCTTTGGGTTAAAGTAGCTAAAGGAAATACTAGGAATCGGATACTTTCCCCTGAATGAAGGAACTATGGTATAATTATCGGCCACTTTTCCTTCCATTCCAGAGATTAGGGTACGTACATTTTCATCGTACTCTGGTTCGTACACTTCAAGGGCGCTTGGCAGTTCGGGTTCCGGTAGCTGAAATAATTTCAAGTTTCCCTTTCCAGAGACTTCCACTTTTGCCTGTAACGATTCTGATGCATTCAATCGTTTTTTGCTCGCTGTTACTGAAAATTTGAAGTCTCCAACAGCACCACCAAAATCAGCAGGTTTACCTGCTTCCGGAAGTGCTTTTACATTTAATGTACGTCTGCCTGCTGATACGGTTTTGCTTGTTTGTGTATAAATGCGTCCACCAAAAAAGTCCCTTCTGTTGGTTGGAACATCCACAAAAATCTCAAGGGAAAGCGGTTCTATTTCCAAGCTTCCAAATTTTTGGGGGTAGAGCACTACTCTTTTAAGGATAACATAACGATAAGGCTTTCCCTTATACGTGCCATTTTGGGCACTATGTTTTGTTACGGGGATATCTTGGCTCCAGAAATTGTTGTATTTGGGATTATCTAAAGGGCGGTAATTGGTAACACTTATGTTTGGGCTTACATAAAGTTTATATACAACAGTTACCGCTTCATTCAGATACGGATTTCCTTTGGACACTTCTGCAACCAGGTGAAGATTTTCATCGGCCACATCGTCTACGGTTTTCTGGTCACTGGGCTTGTCAACAGCTGCGGTGACTTGAACCGTTTTTGAAAGCGTTTTATACGTTTCTCCACTAATTTCTATAGTGGCCTGTTTTATGGTAAACTTTCCTCTAGCCGTAGGAACCAATATGTAGGAATAGGACTTTGAATATGTACGTTTGCCATTGATCCAAGATGAGCTTATGGACTGTGAAGGCCCCATAACTACTTTAAAACCTTCAAAAGAGGGAGGATTAAAATTATCCCCGTCTTTATTCATGGTAAAGTCTACCCGTAAGCGTTCATTTATCCCCAGTTTTTCCTTACTTAGTTTTACCTCAAAAGTAACTTCATTTTCTTGAGCATAGGAATGGTATCCCATAAGCAGGGAGATATTCAAAAGGATAATAAAACAGTACCATGTCTTAATCATCACCAATCCTTCTCATTTTTAATTTTCTTGCCCTTCACTTTTTTCGCCTCCATTTTTTCTTGGACTTTCTTTTCTTCGTTCTGCATGGCTTCTAGCAGATTCTTAATCTGTTGCTTAGAAAGTTGATTGGGTCTTGGTTGCTGTTTTTGTTCTTGGGGTTGGTCGCCTTCATTTGGCTTTTTCTTCTGTTCCTCTTTCTTATCTCCATCACCTTCTTTATTCTCTTCGGGCTTGTTTTCCCCTTTATCTCCTTCATCGCCGTCATCTTTATTCTCATCTTCATTTTGGTCCCCTTCATTTTCTTTATCATTCTCCCCCTTATCGTCCTTATCTTGATTTTTATCCTTTTGGTCTTCCTCGTTCTTCTTGTCCTTATCGTCTTGGTTTTGGTCGTTCTTTTGTTCGTCCTGTTGCTTTTTTAGCATTTCTTTAGCTAAGGCCAGATTATATCGGGTTTCCTCATCTGTCGGATTATTTCTAAGGGCTTCCTTGTAGGCTTCTACAGCCTTTTGATATTCCTTGTTCTTCATAAACACGTTGCCCATGTTGTGATAGGATTTGTGTTTTTCTGGCTTGGATTCTGCTGTCTCTCCCGCTTGTTTAAATCTACCAAAAGCCTCTTGAAAGTTTTCTCTATTATAGTAGGCATTGCCAAGATTAAAAGGCGCAACGGCATTTTCACCGCTTTTAGAAATTGCTTTCCTGTAGTCTGCTTCAGCAGTTATAAAATCATTTTCCGTAAGTTCCTTATTTGCTTCCCAAGTAAGGTTTTTTGAAGCTCTAAGTGATTTTTCAGCTTCTCTCTCAGCTATATCGTCCTGCGCTTTTAAGGTTATCGTTGTTAAAAGCAACAGGCTTACTATCAATCTTATCTTATACATCATCATGTTCATTAAAAAGATTCAGTTTTTTCAACCATTTTGTTTTTCTGTCCAAAAGGAAGATATCCAAAAATAAAAATAATAGACCTATACCCAAGAACCATTGAAACTGGTCTTTGTATTCTGCAAACTGTTTGGCCTCAAATTCTTTTTTGTCCATTTGGTCCAATTGTTCTTTGATCAAATCCACGGCATCTTCTGTATTGGAACCATCTATATATTCACCATTTCCTTGATCGGCTATTTCCGATAAAATTGTCTCGTTCAGTTTTGTGATGACAACTTCTCCTTGTGAATCTTTTTTTAAACTTTCAACAACTCCTTTTCGTTTGATGGGTATTGGGGCACCTTTTGGTTTTCCAACACCTATGGTGAAAATACGAATGCCGCTTTCCGATGCAGTCTCTACTGCATCCAAAGTAGAGCTTTCAGAATGATCCTCTCCATCAGAAACAATAAATAAGACCCTATTGGTTTGTTCTGAATCGTCATAATACGTATTTGCCAAATCTATTGCCGCATTGATTGCCGTTCCTTGCGAAGACAGCATATCGGTATTCATACTTTGCAAGAACATTTTTGCTGCTCCGTAATCTGTCGTAATAGGTAACTGTGGATAGGCTTGCCCAGCATAGGCTATAATCCCTATACGGTCGCTCGCCAACTGATTGATTATTTCTGAAATAAGCCTTTTTGCTTTTTCCAATCGGTTTGGCGCAATATCTTCTGCCAGCATACTTTTGGAAACATCCAAGGCAAAAACAATGTCCACGCCCTCGCGCTTGACGGTCTCCAGTTTTGTTCCAATTTTTGGGTTTACAAGCCCAATAATTAAAAAGGTGAGCCCCAACGAAAGAAAAATCAGTTTTAAGGACGATTTTAATTTTGATTTATTTGGCGCCAATCTTTTCAGTAATTTTTGATCAGCAAATTGACGCTGCGTCCTTTTTTTCCAGATTTGAAGAAAGAAAAAAGCAAGAACTATCACTGGAACAATGGCCAGTAGGTAGAAATATATTTTTTCGTCGAGCTGAATCATTCTTCTTTAAATAAAACTTTTAAAAATTGAGTTTCGTAATGCCCATTCAAATAATAGCAAAGCTCCTGCCAATAATATTAAGGGTCTAAATTTTTCTTCGTATTTGTAGTATTTGAACTCTTCTATTTCGGTTTTTTCCAGTTTATTGATTTCGTCATAGATGGCTTCCAACTTTTCATTGTCCGTTGCCCTAAAATATTTTCCTCCTGTTGCAGTCGCTATTTCCTGTAACAATTTTTCATCTATTTCCACTTGGCGCATTCCATACCTAAAAGTTCCATCTGCATTATAGGCAATTGGAGATAGCGCGTTACCATTGGTGCCAAGTCCTATGGTATAGGTCTTTATGCCAAATTCAATCGCCAAGTCCGCAGCAGTGTTTGGTTCAATGAATCCAGAATTGTTAACTCCGTCGGTCAAGAGAATGATAACCTTACTTATTGCCTTACTTTCCTTTAATCGGTTTACGGAAGTGGCCAATCCCATGCCTATAGCGGTGCCATCTTCGAGTTCTCCGTAGGTAATTTCTTTTAAAGCACGCAAAACAATCGATTTATCACTTGTAATAGGGGTCTTGGTATAACTTTCACCCGCATAACCCACCAAACCGATACGGTCGTTGGGGCGCTGTTTGATAAATTCCCCCGCTACTTCTTTTAGTGCGGAAAGTCTATTTGGTTTTAAGTCGCGTGCCAACATACTCGAGGAAACGTCTATCGCCATAACAATGTCGATTCCTTTGGTCGTCTTGGTTCTGGTAGAAATATCTTCGGTCTGTGGCCTTGCCAATGCCATTACAATTGCAGCCAGCGCTAAAAGGCGCAGTACAAAAAGCAGAGGTCTTAATTTTGAAACCAACGTATTAACGCTAAATCCTTTTATACTAGAGATCTTTAAGGATGCGACCTGATCTTTGCGTTTAAAAAAATACCATAGCAAAGCCACTGGCAGCAAAAGCAGCAACCAAAAAAACTCAGGATTTGCAAATTCTATATTCTTAAACATTTATGTCTGTGTTTTTACGTCAATAGTTTGCAAAATTCTTTTAACAATTTTTTCTGAATATATATCATTTCCCATCCAAAAGATTTCCACTTGTTGCATAAAACCAGTACCGCCAAAGTTTAGAAGTATGTAATTGGCTTTAGGAAGTTCACCCAGAACAGGTAATTTAAAACTTCCGGTCCCATAGGTCTTTAAACCTGGAATACCAGATTTAGTAGTAAATCCTTCCTGTTTCACAATAATAT
>JBCCEC010000033.1:0-34034 GCA_039030475.1 Bacteroidota bacterium | reverse complement strand
TTGGTTCAAGGGCTCTCGATGCCCCATTCACCCCGGTGGTATCGCGACCAACTCTGGGTTTTAGAATCTGGCCAGGGTAGTTTAGCCACGGTTGATTTAGCCACGGGTTGGCTGTAAACAGGCATGATACACCGCGGCATTCGCTTGAGAACCCGAGTGGGGCTGAACATTTGCATAAACTGCTCCAAAAAGGCTTTTTGCACGTTCTATAGCCAGTTTTTCTACCTCGTCAACAACCTCGCAACCTCCATAGTAGCGTTTTCCAGGGTAACCTTCGGCGTACTTGTTGGTCAAAACAGACCCAGCAGCTTCCATAACCTGGGGACTGGTAAAGTTTTCAGAAGCTATAAGCTCCAATCCCTCTATCTGACGTTCTTTTTCTTGCGCTATAAGTTCAAAAATCTCTTGGTCTCTTTGCATTTGCCTAAATTTTAAGAAGTGCTAAAATTACGAATACAATGCATAACTATATGGAAAAAAATTGTTGGAGAAATTGATTTTATCAAACAACAATTAACAATCCGGAATCAGTTTTTCAAACACTTATCAAAATACTTATTTCATGTATTTTACCGATGGTATACTACCGTTTGTCCTTTTTCGTTAACACATTGTGGCTTTTTGGCACAGCTGTTGAAAACCATATAATTACCCATTAAACCAAAAACCATGAAAAAAATACTACTTATTGGCACATTGATGCTACTTGCGGCATGCGGTGGTGTCAAGAAAACTCAAAAAAATGTAAACAGTGGCGATTATGGTGCTGCTATAGAAACGGCCATTAAAAATTTAACAGCTAATAAGAATAAAAAAGGGCATCAACCATTTATTCTTTTGTTAGAAGATGCTTTTGCAAAAAATGTTGAGCGAGAAGATGAGCAAATTGCTTTTTTAGAAAAAGACGGGAATCCTGCAAATCTGGAATCTATCTACAATAAATACTTACGGTTAAAAGAAGTACAACAACGTGTAAGGCCACTACTGCCACTTTTTATAAAAGAACAAGGTAGAGAAGCTTCTTTTCAATTCACTAATTACGATGCACGTATTCTGAGCACCAAAGACAAATTATCGGAACATTTGTATGCCAGTGCCTCTACCCTTTTAGGTAATGCAACCAACAAGCAAGACTATAGAACTGCTTATAATGAGTTAAAATATTTAGAGGATATCAATCCCAATTATAGGGAAACAGTCTCTAAAATGAACGAGGCCTATAGAAAAGGGCTGGAATATGTGCGGGTAGATATAAACAATGATACCGAGCAAATAATTCCGGAGCGGTTGGAAGAAGAGCTATTGGATTTCAACACTTTTGGTATTGACGATTTTTGGACGGAATATCATTCCAACCCCCTGTCAAACATAAAATATGACTACGCTTTGAACCTCAACTTTATGGAAATAAATATATCTCCCGAACAAGTGAATGAGAAGCAGATCATAAAGGAAAAGCAAATTAAAGATGGTTTTGAATACCTGTTGGACCAAAAAGGAAATGCAGTAAAGGACAGTTTGGGAAACCGGATAAAAGTAGATAAGTTCCGAACGGTAAAATGTAATTTTTACCAATTCACTCAATTTAAGGCGGCCCAAATTGGAGCCAAAGTCAGTTTTACCGACTTGGCCAGTGGTCAGGAGATAAATTCGTATCCGTTATCCAGTGAGTTCATTTTTGAGAACATCTACGCAAATTACAAAGGAGACAAAAGAGCCTTAGATACAGACTTGATGCCCCTTTTAGATATCAGGGCCATTGCATTCCCCAGCAACGAACAAATGGTATATGATGCTGGTGAAGACCTAAAACAAAGGTTGAAGGCAATCATAAGGCAAAATCAGTTTAATTAAGCGTTAAGCAAAAAAACAAAACTGCGAGTATGGTTCTAAACGAATTTTGCTAAGTCAGTATCTGCAATTGCTCCATGCGAAGTTTGAAAGGAAACCTCGCCATTCTTAATAAGCAATAGTTGCGGTGACTGGTGCATTACCTGAAACTTGGCTGCAACCTCATTGGACACATCGCGATGCGCATGTAAATCAAGAAAATAGAGGTCAGCTTTATCCTCTAGCGCATAAGAATCGGTGAACATGTTCAATACCATTCGGCTTATGCCACAAGTAGTGGAATGTTTAAAAATAAGTTGGGGCTTCTCTTTGGATTTCGCTTCAATGTCATCCAGTTGTTCAACAGATACCAAAGGTATCCAAGGAATCTTTTTATCCTGTTTTACCGACTCTTCCTTCTTTCCAAATACACTTCCAAATATTCCCATACTACAAATTTACTAGTTAAGTCGAATAAGAACAAAAACTTTACAAAACTGACGAAATGTCTTTTAATTGTAGGCTTTTAGCGACATTTTGACTGTTTTTGATAATGGTAAGATTGTTGGACAGCTAGAAGAAAACGTAAGAAAATGAACTTTAATAATTTCACTATAAAATCACAGGAGGCCATACAGCAAGCACAACAGCTTGCCCAGGGGCTTGGACATCAACAAATAGAAAACGAGCATCTTTTTAAGGCCATAGCCGAGGTCGATGAAAATGTGCTACCATTCATTTTAAAAAAACTGAACGTCAACGTATCGTTGATCAATCAAATTTTGGAAAAAGAACTTGAAAGTTTTCCCAGAGTATCAGGGGGCGATATCATGCTTTCGAACGAAGCTGGAAAATCACTGAACGAAGCCAGTATCATCGCAAAAAATGAAGGTGATGAATATGTCTCCATCGAACATGTTTTACTGGCGATTTTCAAGTCCAAAAGTAAAATCTCACAAATATTAAAAGATCAGGGCGTTACAGAAAAAGACTTAAAGGTTGCTATCCAAGAATTAAGAAAAGGAGGAAAAGTAACTTCACAAAGTGCAGAGGACACCTATAATTCTTTGGATAAATATGCCAAAAACCTAAATCAACTTGCGGATAGCGGTAAGCTAGACCCAGTTATAGGTAGAGATGAAGAAATACGCAGGGTTTTACAAATTCTTTCAAGGAGAACAAAGAACAATCCCATGTTGGTAGGAGAACCGGGTGTTGGTAAAACTGCCATAGCGGAAGGTTTGGCACATAGAATCGTACAAGGGGATATTCCAGAAAATCTAAAGGATAAAAACATTTACTCTTTGGACATGGGTGCTCTTATCGCAGGTGCAAAATACAAAGGCGAGTTTGAGGAACGACTTAAATCGGTTATCAAAGAAGTAACCTCTTCAGACGGGGATATTGTTCTTTTTATTGATGAGATACACACACTTGTAGGCGCTGGCGGAGGCCAAGGAGCCATGGATGCCGCCAACATTCTAAAACCTGCATTGGCAAGAGGCGAACTAAGAGCTATTGGAGCAACTACACTTGACGAATATCAAAAGTATTTTGAGAAGGATAAAGCTCTGGAACGAAGGTTTCAAAAAGTCGTAATCGATGAACCCGATACGGAAAGTGCCATATCTATTTTACGTGGAATAAAGGAAAAATACGAAGCACACCATAAAGTCCGTATCAAAGATGAAGCCGTGATTTCGGCCGTGGAGCTTTCGCAACGCTATATCACCAACCGTTTTCTGCCCGATAAAGCTATTGATCTAATGGACGAAGCGGCATCGAAACTACGGATGGAAATCAATTCCAAACCGGAGGAACTGGATGTACTCGATAGACGCATCATGCAATTGGAAATAGAAATTGAAGCCATTAAACGTGAAAATGACAACGTAAAGCTTCAAAGTCTAAATCTGGAGCTTGCCAACCTCAAAGAAGACAGAAATGAAATCTTTGCCAAATGGGAAAGCGAGAAAACCGTTGTGGACAATATTCAAAAAACAAAGCAAGATATTGAAAACTTTAAATTGGAAGCCGAACGCGCCGAACGTAATGGCGATTATGGGAAGGTGGCCGAACTACGCTACGGAAAAATAAAAGAATCCCAAGAAAATCTGGAAAAGCTACAGGATGAACTGGCCAGTCAGCAAAGTGCGGGAACACTCATTAAAGAAGAGGTTACCAACGAAGATATTGCCGAAGTAGTGGCTAAATGGACGGGGATTCCTGTCACAAAAATGATGCAAAGCGAACGTGAGAAACTTTTACAATTGGAAGATGTGCTGCACAAACGAGTTGTAGGGCAAGAAGAGGCAATTGTTGCCGTATCCGATGCCATCAGAAGAAGTAGAGCTGGTTTGCAGGACGCTAAAAAGCCCATTGGTTCATTCTTATTTCTTGGGAATACAGGCGTTGGAAAAACTGAATTGGCAAAGACACTTGCCGCCTATCTGTTCGATGATGAAAATGCGATTACAAGAATAGATATGAGCGAATATCAAGAAAGGCACTCGGTGAGCAGATTGGTGGGGGCTCCTCCAGGATACGTGGGTTATGATGAAGGTGGCCAACTGACCGAAGCCGTTCGCCGAAGACCATATTCGGTAGTGCTCTTGGATGAAATTGAAAAAGCACATCCTGACACTTTCAATATTCTGCTTCAAGTTTTGGATGAAGGAAGGTTAACGGACAATAAGGGTCGCGTAGCCGATTTCAAGAACTCGATTATCATTATGACGAGTAATATGGGCAGTCAAATCATTCAAGAAAAGTTTGAAAATGTCATCGATGTAGAGAGTGCGACCAGCGCTGCACGAGTCGAGGTTATGGGGCTATTACGAAAAACCATTCGTCCCGAGTTTTTAAACAGAATAGAAGATATAATCATGTTTACGCCTTTGGATAAATCCAACATCAAGGAAATTGTAAGGCTACAACTGGAACAGTTGAAAAAAATGGTTTCCAAACAGCACATTACATTGGATGCAACGGAAGAAGCAATAGACTATCTGGCCCAAAAGGGCTACGAGCCACAATTTGGGGCAAGACCAGTAAAACGGCTGATACAAAAGGAAGTTCTCAACAAGTTATCTAAAGAACTTCTTGCAGGAAACATAAAATCAGAAAGTATTGTACTTCTGGATTCCTTTGATGACCAACTGGTGTTTAGAAATCAAAATGAACTGGTTGAATAATTTATTTTTTTAGCCTTTACGCCCTTATTTTGTTAAAAGTAAGGGCTTTTTCTTTTTAAAAATACCATACAGTATATCTTTTTTATATCTTAGCTATTGCCAAAACCTAGCCCAGACAACATGTCCAAAAAAGCAGAAAGAACCACGGCATACATTATAGAAACGGTAGCACCTATTTTCAACAAGTTTGGGTATGTAGGCACTAGTATGAGTGACCTTACCGAGGCTACAGGCCTAACCAAAGGTGCTATTTACGGGAATTTCGAAAATAAAGAAGCACTCGCGTTATCAGCCTTTGAATACAATAGAAATTATCTTTTGGAAACAATTGATGAAAAGTTGCACATAGAAGGCAGCGCTCTGGACAAACTCTTTTCCCTTTTACGTTTTTATCGCCAATACGATGTGTTTACCCTACCGTTTGGTGGATGTACCATCCTAAATGTGGGGGTTGATGCACAGAACAACAACAACCTACTTGCTGCTGCAGTAAAAGAGACTATAAAAGAGATTGAAGGCAAAATAGCACTGGTATTGGAAAACGGGGTTAAAAACGGAGAAATCCACTTACCAGTTCCCCCACTTCAGTTTTCCAAACAACTATTTACGATGATACAAGGGGCAGTCGCAATGTCCACTATGACCAGAGACAGAAAATATCTGGTAAACACGATTGCCTATTTAGAGCATTTGGTGCAAAAGGAAATAAAAAAATAACCATATTTTACATAAACCTTCTTTAATGAACGGTAAAGAAGAAATTTAAACCTCAAATTATGAAGACAATCAAATTTTTGATTGCTATTACAGTGTTACTAGTAGGGTTCGCAAGTTGCGATACATCCGAAAAGACTGGAGAAACAGCGGAACCCGTAATCTCAACCTATTATTTTATACGACATTCCGAGAAAGATAGAACAGACCCCGAAAACGAAAATCCAGAATTGAATCAAGATGGATTGGGAAGAGCTATTCGATGGGCAGAGGTTTTTGACCCAATACAAATAGATGCCATATACTCCACCAATCTTCTAAGAACGGAAATGACCGCTGCTCCAACATCGGTTAAAAAAGATATTGAAATCAAGTATTATGACCCTTCCACTCTCGAGATCAATGCTTTTAAAAGTTCTAATGAAGGACTTAATGTTTTAGTGGTAGGCCATAGCAATACAACTCCCGATTTGGTAAATAAAATGCTAGGGGCAGAGAAATATAGCCAAATGGAAGATGACGACAACAGTAGCCTATTTATCGTTAGGGTTATTGATAGTGTCGCTACGGATATCAGGTTAAAAATGGATTAGTGCCCAGTCACTTCCAAATCAGCAATTTCTATTTTAGAAAGCAATTCCAATTCGCCTTTTTCAAACAACTGTCCAATATCAAGGATGGATGTCCCTTTTGACTTAGACTTAAAATTATTATAATCCACAAAACGGATTCCGTTAACATAACGCTCATTGTAAGCTTCCCTAAAACGTTGCCCTCCGCCATTTACATGAAAATCGTACGCTAAATAGTTTGGCTTGAACGTTTTTTTATTGAACCAGTACACATAAACATCATCAAAATCATCTCCCCCACCGTTTTGTTCAAATGTCACCTTCACTTTGTAATGCCCTTCTCCCTTTATGATTTCTTCCCCAAGAAGCTCTTTTTTTACCGCTTCATCATTTAAGCCAAAAGGTAATCTTGCAAAATAGTGTACAGAGTTAACGGAATTTGAATACCGATTTGCTATTGAGTCAGGCAAACTAACCAAAGAATCGTTTACGTATCGTTTAAAATCCCTACTCGTTTTCACATCTGTGATTGTTATTGAATCCAGAAAAGAAATGCGTTTTAATACTTTTTCTCCGTTCGCACTTTCAGAAATGTATTGTCTATTTCTGAAGAAAAATGAAGTATTATGATTATTGTAGTGCTTGCCACCACTATCCGTGATAGATTTATCCACTATCTCTTGGACTGTGAGGTTAGTCTTGGGCTTCTCCTTACAAGCCAAGATCAAAAGCACTAAAGTCACCACAAAAAGTCTTTTCATCTGGTTGGTTTTTCTATATAATCGTAAAATCAAGCACAACATTACAATTTTCTTTTAATAAGAGTTCCTATTTTTGCTTATGATGCAGAAAAACATCAACATAAAAAACAAGCGAGCTAGGTTCGATTATGAAATTCTGGACACTTTTACAGCAGGGATTATGCTAGGTGGTACAGAAATAAAATCCATTCGATTGGGCAAAGCTTCTGTTTCTCAAAGTTTCTGCGAGTTCAATGAAAAAGGAGAGCTTTTCGTCATCAATATGCAGATAGATGAATATAGCCACGGTGGTTATTACAACCATAAACCCAAGGCCGAACGGAAACTGCTCTTGAACAAAAGAGAACTAAAGAAGCTCAGAAAAGAAGTCACCACATCTGGACTCACTATAATCCCACTTAACCTTTTAATCAATGATAGGGGCTTGGCCAAAGTAAATATTGGTCTGGCCAAAGGTAAAAAGCTTTATGACAAGCGCGAAACCATTAAGGATAGAGACAACAAAAGAGATTTGTCCAGAATAAAAAAGAGCTTCAATAATTAAGAACGATTTAGTTTTTGTTTTCTAAAAGCGGAACAAATCGAAAAGAACCCAATTCCTGTTTCTCAAATTCCTTTTCAGATTTTCGAGTATAAAGGGTCATTATTTGTTCTTCAATTCCGACCGGAATCACTAAACGCCCGCCGACTTTTAGTTGTGATAGCAAAGCCTTGGGAACTTCTGGAGCACCCGCTGTGACTATAATTCCGTTAAAGGGCGCTTCTTGTGGCAAACCCTTATAACCATCACCAAAAATAACTTTTCGAGGACGATAACCCATTTTAGAAAAGAACAGTTTGGTTTTCTTAAAAAGCTCTTGTTGCCGTTCAATAGTAAAAACCTTTGCCCTTAGATGCAGTAGTACCGCTGTCTGGTATCCACTACCTGTTCCTATTTCCAGAATGGAATCGTTCGGTTTAACCTGCAACAGCTCTGTTTGAAATGCCACTGTATACGGCTGGGAAATCGTCTGTTCGGCACCAATTGGAAAAGCTTTGTCCTGGTAGGCGTGGTCTTCAAAGCTACTATCCAAAAATAGGTGTCTTGGCACCGTTTTTATAGCTTCTAGAACTTTTGGATCCAATATTCCTTTGGCAGACAATACCTCTGCCAACTTGTTGCGCATACCGCTATGCTTTAATGTATCTTTCATGTTTTTGGTCTGGTACACGAATTTAAAAAGTTCTCCACTAATTTTATGGGTAGTTGGGTTCTTATTTTCATGGAAGAGTGGCGGCATATCCTTATTTTTGACAAAAACAGCAGGTATGTTAAAAGTTGGTGTTCTTGGTGCAGGACATTTGGGCAAAATTCACCTTAGGCTCTTAAATGAATCCGATAAATATGAACTCGTTGGTTTTCATGATTCAGATGAAATCAATGCAAAAAAAGTAGCCGATGAGTTTGGATACACCTATTTTGAAAACATCAATACTCTGATCGATGCCGTTGAAGTAATCGATATCGTTACCCCTACCCTTTCCCATTTTGACTGCGCAAAAAAGGCCATAGAAAAAGGAAGACATATTTTTATTGAAAAACCAATAACCAATACATTAGAGGAAGCCGAAGAGCTCCTGAGGCTCACCGAACAACACACGGTAAAAGGACAAGTAGGTCATGTAGAGCGTTTCAACCCTGCATTTTTATCCGTAAAGGACAATATTGAAAATCCCATGTTCATTGAAACTCATCGACTGGCAGAATTTAATCCCAGAGGAACAGATGTGCCTGTCGTTTTGGATTTAATGATCCATGATATTGATGCTATTTTGAGTGTTGTTAATTCTGAGGTAAAACAAATCAATGCAAGCGGAGTTTCGGTTATCAGTAAATCTCCTGATATTGCCAATGCACGAATAGAATTTGAAAATGGCTGTGTTGCCAATTTAACATCTAGTAGGATCTCTTTAAAAAACATGCGTAAATCACGCTTCTTTCAAAGAGATGCTTATATATCCGTAGACTTTTTGGAAAAGAAAGTTGAGGTGGTAAAAATGAAGGATGCCCCCGAAAAACCTGGCGATTTTGATATGGTACTACAAAATGCCGAAGGAGAAAAAAAGCAAATTTATTTCGAAAATCCAGATGTTGAACCCAACAATGCCATTAAGGACGAGCTGGAAACCTTTGCAGATGCCATAAATAACAATACCGAACCTGTTGTAACCTTAAAAGATGGAACCCGGGCGTTACGAGTGGCCCTACAAATAATAGAATCGTTTAAAAAATAATTCGTTGTCCGTTCGATTGTCATCCTGAGCCTGTCGAAGGAGATTCAGAACGGCATAATCCCAAAATAAAAAATGAAAAAAATAGCAGTTATTGGTGCAGGTACCATGGGAAATGGAATCGCCCACGTTTTTGCCCAGAACGGATTTCAAGTACACCTTATTGATATTGCCCAACCTTCTTTGGATAAGGGATTGGCGACCATTACTAAAAACTTGGACCGTATGGTTGCCAAAACATCCATTACAGAACAGGATAAAGAAAGTACACTGGGAAATATTTCAACCTTCACAGATTTAAAGGAAGGCGTTGCCAAGACTGATTTAGTCGTAGAGGCAGCTACAGAAAATTTAAATATCAAACTTCAGATTTTTAAGGATTTAGATGCAATTTGTGACGTAGCAACAATCCTTGCTACGAATACTTCATCAATTTCGATTACCCAAATTGCTGCTGCCACACAACGACCTGATAAAGTCATTGGAATGCATTTTATGAATCCAGTACCGATTATGAAGCTGGTGGAAATCATTCGAGGCTATAGCACTTCTGATGCGGTCACAGATTCTATTATGAAATTAGCCACAGATTTAGGAAAAACCCCAACAGAAGTAAATGATTATCCTGGATTTGTTGCCAATAGAATTCTTATGCCCATGATAAACGAAACTGTTGAAACGTTGTATAACGGCGTAGCAGGAGTACAAGAAATCGATACTGTGATGAAATTGGGCATGGCGCACCCCATGGGACCCTTGCAATTGGCCGATTTTATTGGATTGGATGTCTGTCTTTCCATTCTTAACGTCATGTATGACGGATTCAAAAATCCTAAATATGCTCCATGCCCCCTCTTGATCAACATGGTCATGGCAGGGAAGTTAGGGGTTAAATCCGGTGAAGGATTTTACGATTACACGGAATCCAGAAAAGCAGAAAAGGTAGCTGCCCAATTCAGTTAAATGCCTATGGCTCTCATAAAACCGTTCAAGGCCATTCGCCCAGCTAAGGATAAAGTCTCATTTGTGGCTTCAAAGTCTTATGAAGAATATCCAAAGGAAGAGTTGAATGCCGTACTTAAGTACAATCCCTTTTCCTTTCTCCATATTATTAATCCGGGGTTCAAGTTTGACAAAAATATTACCGGTGAAGAGCGTTTTAAACTGGTTCACAATCGGTATTTGGAGTTTTTGGAAGACGATACCTTCACAAAGGACGAAGAAGCATGCTTTTACCTCTACCAAATCACAAAACGGAATTTTAGGACGCTTGGTTTCTTCTGTGCCTGCAGTATTGTAGACTATCAAAAGGACATTATCAAAAAACATGAAGATACCATACAGCAAAGAGAAGAGCTTTTTGCCGATTACTTGAACACCGTAGGTTTTAATGCGGAACCGGTGCTAATGACCTACGCCGATGATGCGTCCATAAAAGCAATTTTAGAGCATGAGGCCAAAAAAGACCCACACTATAATTTTACAACGAGGGATAAAATCAATCACAGACTTTGGAAAATAGATACCGCCAAGACAATTGAAAAACTCAAGACTTCATTTAAAGGCATAGATGCACTCTATATTGCAGACGGACATCATAGAAGTGCTTCCTCAAATCTTTTGGCAGAGAAGATGAAAGCCAAGAATACATCGCATACGGGCGAAGAAGCCTACAATTTCTTTATGACCTATTTAATCCCCGAATCTGAAATCAGGATTTATGAATTCAACAGAATGGTGCGGGATTTGAACGGTCTTTCCAAAAATGAGTTCTTGATCAAGTTGGATACCTATTTCCGAATTGAAAGAAAACAGGATGGGTTGTACAGACCTACACAAAAGCATCATTTTAGCATGTATTTGGATGGTGAGTTCTATTCCTTATATCTTAGAAGGACGGTTTATGAATTTACAGATTCATTGAGTGAATTGGATACGCAAATACTGTTTAAAACCATTTTAGAGCCTATTTTGGGCATATCTGACCTGAGGAACGACAAACGCATCTCTTACGGTTATGGAAAACATAATGTCATTAAAATGAAGGACAGTATCGATGCTGGAGAATTTGCCGTAGGTTTTAGCCTAGTGCCCATTAATATAAATGAGGTGAAAGCGATTGCCGATGCAGGTTTAGTAATGCCCCCAAAAAGTACCTACATAGAACCCAAGCTACGCAGTGGCATGGCCATTTATGAGTTTTAATATTTTAAGATTTGATAATGTCGATTGAAAATAACCTTCAAGCAATTCAAGAAAAACTTCCAACAGCTGTTACCCTTGTTGCCGTATCCAAAACTAAACCCAATCAAGACCTTTTGGAAGCTTATGAAGCTGGACAACGTGTTTTTGGTGAGAACAAAGTTCAGGAAATGACCCAAAAATGGGAAACATTGCCAAAGGATATCGAATGGCATATGATAGGTCATGTGCAACGCAACAAGGTCAAGTATATGGCCGAATATGTGTCGCTAGTCCATGGGGTCGATAGCTTTCGTTTGCTCAAGGAAATTAATAAACAAGCAAAAAAATACGATAGGGTCATTTCGTGCTTGCTGCAAATGCATATTGCAGAAGAAGAAACCAAATTTGGACTGGATAAATCAGAGTTAGCGGATATCATCGATTCTAATGAGTTCAAATCCTTGGAAAACATTAAAATTGAAGGCGTAATGGGTATGGCCACCTTCACCCAAAATCAGAAACAGGTCAGAAAAGAATTCACATACTTGAAATCTATTTTTGATGACCTAAAAGAAAAGCTGCCCAATATCAGCATCCTTTCTATGGGGATGAGCGGAGACTATGCTATTGCCATTGAGGAAGGCAGCACTATGGTGCGAATTGGAAGTAGTATCTTTGGCGCACGCAATTATTCATAACCCCTATTCTAATACTTTTCATGTACGCGATACTCGATATTGAAAGCACAGGAGGCAAATACAACGAGGAAGGTATTATGGAAATCGCTATCCATAGGTTTGATGGGCACAAAGTCGTAGACAAATTTATTGGGTTGATCAATCCGGAACGAGACATTCAACCTTTTGTGGTAAAGCTTACGGGAATCAACAACAAAATGTTGAAATCCGCTCCCAAATTTCACGAAGTTGCCAAGCGTATCGTTGAAATTACCGAAGGTGCTGTAATCGTGGCCCATAATGCCCAATTTGATTATAGAATATTGCGTACCGAATTCAGAAGGTTAGGATATGACTTTCAAAGAAAAACGCTCTGTACCGTTGACCTTTCCAAAAAACTGCTGCCCGATGCAGAATCCCACAGTTTGGGAAAACTGGTACGTTCGCTGGGAATTCCCATGAGTGAACGCCATAGAGCCAACGGTGATGCCATCGCAACGTTAAAACTTTTTAAATTATTACTGGATAAAGATTCTGAAAAGACCATTATCAAAGAAGTAATACGAGAAGAATCCCAAGGAGAACTTTCCCCTACCCAGTTGGATATCGTTTCCAATCTACCATCTGAAACCGGTGTGTACTATATGCACGATAAAGATGGTGACATTATCTTTTTAGCGAAAACGAAGGATATCAAAAAAAGGGTAAACCAACATTTTACGAATGTTGGACAGCTCGCTAGAAATCTTCAAAAAGCTACCAAAAAAGTAACTTTTGAAAGAACGGGAAGCGAATTGATAGCCATTCTAAAAGAGTATCAAGAGCTCAGAAAAAATAAACCTAAGCTCAATACCGTTACCAAGAAAAAGTTATTTTCCCACGTGCTAAATTTTTCAAAGAACGGGGAAGCTCACATCAATCTAGACATTGTAAAAGCAAGATTTCAAAAGAAACAAAACATGGGGTTTAATGGTGTACCGTCAGCAAAGAGTTTCTTGAAAAAGATAAGCACGGAGTTTAAACTAGATCCTAATTCGCTGGGTTTAGAGGTTTCAAATGGACACTTACAAGAAGATTCCTTTGATGAATATACAAGTGCCGATAATGCATCCAAATTCAACGAGATTTTGAGTTCGGTCTATCAGAAATATAGCTTGTCGGGCAAAAACATAGCGCTGTTGGATAAGGGAAGACAAGTAGGTGAAAAAAGTTTTGTACTTATAAAAAATGGTCAGTTAAAAGGATATGGCTATGCAGAGCTCAACCATCAAATCAATAATATTCCTATATTGGAGTCTATAATGACGCCAACACCAAACGATGAAAACACCACGTTTATCATCGAATCTTATTTGAGAAAAAATAACAAAATCAGGGTCTTGGAGCTAATACCAACTACTTGAAAGAGCACAAAATACATTCTGGCTGGAAAAACACACTGCACGAAATCATCTATGAGGCAGATACACCTTTAGGCAAGATTTTCGATATTACGCTTTTTGCGCTCATCATACTTAGTGTTCTACTTGTGATGCTGGAAAGTGTAAATGAAATCGATGAAAAATATCACAATAGCCTTCTGGTATTGGAATGGGTAATAACGGGCTTCTTTACGTTGGAATACATTGCACGGATTATTAGTATCCGTAAACCATGGAAGTATGTCTTCAGTTTTTTTGGTATCATTGACTTTATATCAACCATACCGCTATACCTCTCCTATATTTTAGCAGGCTCCCAAGTTTTGATAGCGTTCAGGGCGTTTCGGTTACTTCGTGTTTTTAGAATACTAAAGTTGGTCAAATACATTGGGGAAGCATCCCAGCTACAGTCAGCTCTAAAAGCCAGTAGGGCAAAAATAGGCGTGTTCATTTATGTGGTATTGATCCTATCCGTAATTATGGGCACCGTAATGTATCTTATTGAAAGTGATGAAGCCGGATTCACCAGTATTCCCAGAAGTATTTATTGGACCATTGTTACCCTGACCACGGTAGGTTACGGTGATATTGCGCCAGAAACCAATTTAGGGCAGTTTTTCGCCACCATCATTATGATTTTGGGCTATGGCATTATAGCCGTTCCCACTGGAATCGTTACCGTTGAGTTTTCCAAATTTGGTAAAGAAAAAAAGGGGGACAACGTGGTCCATACCAATACACAGGCTTGTCCAGGGTGTGGTGTGGAAGGTCATCGGGATGATGCAACTCATTGTTATAACTGTGGTGAACCGTTATGAGTGCCAAAACATTGATAGCCGTAGTTGGCCCCACAGCAATTGGAAAAACAAGATTGGGCATTACGGTCGCCTCCCATTTTAAGACCGAAATTATTTCTGCAGATTCCAGGCAGTTTTTTAAAGAAATGACCATTGGTACTGCTGTCCCTTCAGCCGATGAGTTATTGGCTATACCACATTATTTTATTCAACATAAAAGTGTATCAGAGCCTTACTCCGTAGGCGATTTTGAACGAGATACGATTACCTTGCTAAAAACACTTTTTCAGAAAAACGATTTTATAGTCATGGTAGGTGGTAGCGGCCTCTATGTTGATGCAGTCGTAAGGGGATTGGATAAATTTCCCGAGGTCGACCCAAAAGTACGGGAATCGCTGCGTTTACAACTTGAACAAGATGGACTGTTTAGCCTACAAAACGAATTACGGAAAAGAGACCCCAAGTATTACGAATCTGTGGATATTGAGAATCCACATAGGGTAATTAGGGCTCTTGAGATTTGCATAACGGCAAATAAGCCGTATTCTTCTTTTCTGAACAAGCAAAAGAATGTGAGAAACTTTAAAACGGTATACTTGGGAATTAATGCAGATAGACAAGTAATCTATGATCGTATCAACCAAAGGGTAGATGTTATGATGGATTCTGGCTTGTTGGAGGAAGCAAAAAAACTATATCCACATAGAAATCTTAATGCATTACAAACCGTAGGGTACCGAGAGCTTTTTCAGTATTTTGATGGAAATTTCATGCTTGACTTTGCAATTTCTGAAATTAAAAAAAATACCCGGCGCTTTGCGAAAAGACAACTGACCTGGTTACGGAAAAATGATGACATCCTATGGGTCAATCAAGATGAAGCACCAAGCTCCATTTTAGAAAAATTAACCGATAAAATCAACAACGCATCAAATGGTTAAAGAGAAAAGGGTTTTGATTATTATGGGCGTGAGCGGAACCGGCAAATCCACCATTGGCCAGCTGTTGTCAGAACATTTGGAAATACCTTTTTTTGACGGAGACGATTTCCATCCAAAGGAAAACGTAGTAAAAATGAGTGCCGGTAAGCCCTTGAACGATGAAGATAGAAAAGGTTGGCTTATGACTTTGAACCAATTGGCCAAGAAGCAACCCACCGGGGCTGTCATTGCCTGTTCCGCCTTAAAGGAAAAGTATAGGCAACTATTACGAAATGGATTGGAAGATAGTATGGTATTTATCCATTTAGAAGGCTCGTTCGAGCTGATAAAATCAAGATTGGAGCGGCGCAAAGGACATTTTATGCCCTTACAGCTTTTACAATCGCAATTTGATACTTTAGAAGCACCCTCTAATGCTATAACCGTATCAGTATCAGAACCTCCCGAAAACATTTTACAAAATGTGTTGACCCAGCTTAAGACATAATCGTAATTGACAAGCCAACCGTATGCTAAAAAAAAAGCATAAAATATAAATACACTTCGATTTTTTTCTACTGGCCAGTGTAACAAATTCTTACATTTGGAGACTAACTTTCGACTAATTATTAATTAACAACTCCTAAAATGAAAAAAGTGTACTTTTTGGCTGCATCCATCGTAGCCTTTACAAGTTGCAAAGAAAAACCCAAACCTGCCGAAGAGGTAGAGAAAATTCCAGGGATTGTTCTGGAGAACATGGACACTACGGTAAGTCCAAAAGAAGACTTTTACAATTACGTAAATGGTAATTGGATGAAAAAAACCGAAATTCCTGCAGATCGTTCAAGTTGGGGAGGATTTTCTGTTTTACGAAAGTCTACAGACGCCGATGTTCTACAAATTATAGCGGATGCAAAAGAAAGTGGCAAGTATGACTCAAATACGGATCAGGCCAAAGCAATGGCGATATTCGACACAAAACTAGATACGACAGCTAGAGATAAAGCTGGTATTTCACCGCTTCAACCTGCTTTGGATGCCATAGGCTCTATAGAAAATCTAGATGATCTGCAAACAGTTTTAGCTACCAACCCTTCTGTTTCTTCCCCTTTCCTAGGTGTTTCTGTTTTTGCCGATTTGAACAATAGTTCCATGAATGCCGTTTATCTTGGCCCCACTGGATTAGGATTGCCGGATAGAGATTATTATTTGGACGAGGACGATAAATCCAAAGAGATTCGCCAAGAGTACAAAAAACACATTACAAAAATGCTCCAGATGCTTGGGGATAGTGAAAAAGATGCAATGGCCGCTTCTGAAAGAATCCTTGAGTTGGAAACCATACTGGCAGAGCCTAGATTGGATAAAGTGGCGCGTAGGGACGCAAGAAACCTTAATAATCCCAAAACGGTCGCAGAAGCAGATGCTATGCTCAGTAGCATAGATTTAAGCAAAATGATGAAAGATTTGGGTGCTACCAAAGCGTTTGATACTATTTTGGTAACACAAGTGGAATACACCAAAACTTTGAACAACTTTTTAAAGAACACACCTATCGAAGACCTTAAGACCCTAATGCGCTGGGATACGTTCAACAGTTCGGCAGGAAGATTGACTACGGATATCGAAAAGGCCAACTGGGAGTTTTACAGTAAATACCTTCGCGGTTCAGAAGAACAACGTCCTGCAGACGAGCGTGCATTGTCCATCGTAAACAGGAATGTTGGTGAGGCTCTTGGTCAATTGTACGTAGATGCCAAATTTCCGCCAGAAGCAAAAGCAAAAGCGGAAAAAATGATTGCCAATGTAATCGATGCCTATAAAGAGCGTATAAAAAAATTAGATTGGATGGGAGACACTACAAAACTGAAAGCGATTGAAAAGCTTGATAAGTTTACCGTAAAAATTGCCTATCCAAACGATTGGGAAGATTATTCCTCGATGGAAGTTTCTGCTGACAAGTCGTATTTTGATAATATGGTCGCTGTGGACAAATGGCAAACAGCGGATAATTTTTCGGATATTGGAGAGCCTGTGGACAAAACGGAATGGGGAATGTCACCACAGACCGTGAATGCTTATTTCAATCCACTTAACAATGAAATTGTTTTCCCGGCTGCGATATTACAACCACCTTTCTACAATTACACTGCCGATGAAGCTGTAAACTATGGTGGAATTGGTGCGGTAATCGGTCATGAAATCTCGCATGCATTCGATGATAGTGGTTCTCGATTTGATGCTGACGGAAACCTTAAAAATTGGTGGACAGATGAAGATTTAGCCGCATTTACCGAAAGAGGAAACGCTCTTGCTGCACAGTATGACAGCGTTCAAATATTGCCAGAAGTTCATGTAAACGGAAAGTTCACCCTTGGGGAAAATATTGGCGATCTTGGTGGTGTTCTTGGAGCGTATGATGGGCTGCAGCGACATTTTGCAGAAAACGGTAGACCCGAAAATATAGATGGTTTTACTCCCGAACAACGATTTTTTATGTCTTGGGCAACCGTTTGGAGAACAAAATCAAGGGATGAAGCGTTGCGTACCCAAATAAAGACAGATCCACATTCTCCAGGGCAAGTTAGAGCTATTCAACCTTTATTGAACGTTCAAGCATTCTATGATGCATTTGACATTAAAGAAGGTGATGAAATGTATCTTCCTGAAGAAGAGCGAGTAGCTATTTGGTAGTTATTTTTAGAAAGAGTTTAAAGGGCACTTAAATAAGTGCCCTTTTTTATGCTCAAAAGTCAAGAACTGTATTTGCGCATTTAAAAAGTGTATTTTCAAATTATTCTATATTTGATGCTGGTCGTAGAAATAACCAATCCTAACCATCACCATTGATGATAGCCACTAACTTAGTTCTTGCCGTTATTACCGGAATTGCCCTTCTCCTTTTTCTTATTTTACGATTAAGGATAAATGCGTTCATAGCATTATTGATCGGCAGTATTACCGTTGGATTAATTGCGGGACTTGATGCTAAAGAAATTATTAAGACCGTTCAAGATGGAATGGGAAATACTTTGGGTTTTGTGGCAACAGTAGTAGGTCTTGGTGCTATGTTCGGGGGTATTTTAGAGGCATCGGGCGGTGCAAAGACCATCGCAGATTTTATGGTCTCCAAGTTTGGATTGAAAAAAGCACCGACGGCCATGGTAATCTCTGGATTTTTAATTGCTATTCCAGTTTTTTTTGATGTTGCCTTCATTATTCTGGTTCCCATGATCTATGCACTACAGCGCAAAACAGGAAAATCCCTCCTGCTCTACGCTATTCCATTACTTGCAGGTCTCGCCATTACACATGCCTTTATCCCTCCTACTCCCGGCCCTATAGCGGTGGCCGATATTATTGGGGCGAACTTAGGTTGGGTAATTCTAGTTGGTTTCCTTGCTGGAATTCCTACTGCACTTGTTGCTGGATTATTATTTGGACGTTACATTTCGAAAAAAATTCATGTGGAAGCTCCTGAGGAGTTAAAGCAGACAGAAATCAATACGCTTCCTCCCATTGGACCAACACTCTCCATCATAGCGTTTCCCATTGTTCTTATCTTATTGAATACTATCGTTTCCTCCGGCGCATCCAGAGTAACCAATACAACATTAATAAATGCTATTGCCTTGGTGGGACACCCATTTTCGGCATTGATTATTGCCAATATATTGGCTTGGTATTTTTTTGGTATTAAAAGAGGGTTCAGCAAACAACAACTTTTTGATATTTCTACCAAGTCCTTGGCACCAGCCGGCACAATTATACTGCTCACGGGAGCAGGTGGTGTTTTTAAGCAAGTGCTCACCAATACGGGAGCTGGCGAGCTATTGGCAACTTCTTTGAGCAGTGCGGGCTTTCCAGTACTTGCCTTCGCTTTTATAAGTGCTTCTATTGTTCGGATTGTACAAGGGTCATCTACGGTAGCAATGATTACCGCAGCTGGCTTGGTAGCACCATTATTGGTAAATGCCCAATTAGATGCGATGGAATTGGCGTGTATGGTTATAGCAATTGCCTCAGGTGCAAGTATCTTTTCACATGTAAACGACAGTGGGTTTTGGTTGGTAGGTCAATACTTAGGGATTACGGAAAAAGAAACTTTTAAGTCTTGGACTATGATGACCACCATTCTCGCTTTTGTTGGAGTTGGTACCGTATCACTTATATACTATTTTATATAAAAAAACCATCCCGTAGGATGGTTTCTTATATATTTTGAATTTATTTATTGTGAAGGTCTATTATTGTTGGTTTTCTTGTTTTATCACCAATCGGAAGCCCTCTCCATGTATATTCAAGATTTCAACGACATCATCTCGTTTCAAATACTTTCTGAGCTTGGCTATATATACATCCATACTTCTGGAAGTAAAATAATTATCGTCTCTCCAAATTTTGGTCAAGGCTAATTCTCTGGGCATCAAATCATTTTCGTGCAAGGCCAAAAGACGCAATAATTCGTTTTCTTTAGGAGAAAGCTTTACAGGTTCCTCTTCTTTATATTTTAAGAAACGTAATTTAGAATTCAAACTAAAATTACCTATTTCAAACTCAAACTGCTTGCTGTCTGCCAATGTACTGGATGCCTTCCTTTGAAGTATTGCTTTAAGTTTCATCAATAACACTTCAGAATCAAAAGGTTTGTTCAGATAATCGTCCGCACCTGCTTTGTATCCTTTGAGAACGTCTTCTTTCATGGTTTTAGCAGTAAGGAAAATAATTGGAACGTTTTCATTCTTCTCCCGGATTTCCCTAGCTAAGGTAAACCCATCTTTATAAGGCATCATAACGTCCAAAATACAGACATCGTAGTTGTCCTTTTTGAACTTCTCAAAACCTTCCATTCCATTTTTGGCCAAGACAACATCAAAGTCGTTCATAGACAGGTAATCCTTTAGGACAATTCCAAAGTTTGGGTCATCCTCTACTAAAAGTATTTTCTTCTTTTCAGTCTCCATAGTTTTCTAAATTAAAGGCAGTTTTAAAAAGAAAGTGCTTCCTTTTCCCTTTTCACTTTCTGCATAAACTTCTCCTTGGTGATCTTCAATTATTCGTTTTACGTAGGCCAGTCCTAAACCGTGCCCTTTAACATTATGTATATCTCCAGTGTGTTCTCGATAAAATTTTTCAAAAACTCTTTTTAAGACCGCTTTGCTCATACCAGCTCCCTGGTCTTTTATCTTAATTATTATGGTGTTCTTTACAATTTCTGTAAAAACATCAATTTTAGGAGTCTCCGGAGAGTATTTTACTGCATTGTCCAAGACATTGACCACTACATTGGTAAAGTGCATATCGTTGGCCAGAATTTCCGATCGCTCGGCATCTAAATGTGCATTTACATAACCTCCTCTATCACCTACTATTAAATCCACGTGGGCAATTGCATCTGTAATAATATCATGAACATCTACCCTATCCTTGCTGATATCCAATTGGTTTTTCTCCAATTTGGATATTCTCAATACGTTTTCCACTTGGGCGTGCATGCGCTTGTTTTCATCTTTGATCATGCCCAAATACCGTAAAACTTTTTCCTTATCCTCTATTGACTTTGGGTTTCGTATTGCCTCTACGGCCAAATTGATGGTCGCAATGGGCGTTTTAAACTCATGGGTCATATTATTGATAAAGTCCGTTTTTATTTCGGATATCTGTTTTTGTTTTATCAATTGATAAATCGCACTGGAATACGCTACCATAATTATCAGTGTAAAAACCAACGATAACAATGCCATTCCCATTATCGATTCCAAAAGAAACTTTTTCATTTTTGGGAATGTCAGCAATAAGGAGAAATTGGTTCTCCCTTCACTATCCTCAAAAATTAGGGCTT
The DNA here is from genome assembly GCA_039030475.1 of Bacteroidota bacterium. Classification (GTDB taxonomy): domain Bacteria; phylum Bacteroidota; class Bacteroidia; order Flavobacteriales; family Flavobacteriaceae; genus Flagellimonas. The sequence continues at coordinate 12,848 of JBCCEC010000033.1, read as the reverse complement.
CATACATTTTCGACTCGGAAAACTTGAATTTTTTAGACTTGACCTTGGTCGGATATCCTTGACTATAAACGCCATATTCATAATCAATATTGATATTCCTGTTCTGGAGCTCTTGGCTCAAAAGCAACTCAAGCTCTTGTTTTGAAACTCTCTTGTGTATCGGCCTACTCTTTGCATATTCCATAAAGACGTCTTCCCAAGCGGCTTTATCAATTTTGGATAGTCCTCCAATCTTTTCAGCTTTTTGTATGGGCGTCAAACTATAGCTTTTACCATCCAGCCCAAATTCTTCCTTAAAAACAGCCTTGGTCCGTTTGCTGGTAAAATTCTTAATTGTTGTGGTATCTTCTTCCCCTCCTAAATTATCAAAGAACGTTGATGTAATATTATAATCCTCTTCCAATATTCCGTGGGAATAAAAAAGAATCTCATCTGAATTCAAATCTCTATCAACAAACAAAAAATTTCTAAACTGCGTAGTTTTGGGCTGCCCAATGCTATCCACCAAAGAGGCCAAACGGTCTGAATAATCTTTCATCTCCCTCTTCTCCACTCGGCTTGCTACCTTATCCAATATGTCCGTAACCGTTCTTGAGAATTGCTCCTCTTTATCATCTACCGATGTCTTTATCCAATACACTTGAACAAAAATTATTCCAGTAAGGGATAAACTCATTAGAATGACCAGAAGAACGAAAAGCTTCTTGTTCATTATGGTAAAATTAGAAATTTAACATTTAGACCATTTACCGTTTAACCTAACCTTAACAAAAATGTTAAAATTATTGATCAAATAGCAAGTCCAATTAGTCTTTCGTGAAGGTTAAAAACCTCTTTTTCAGTGGTCTCTAAGTCAATATTGTCAATACAAAAGTCGGCCAGTACGATTTTATCGGCATCGTTCATTTGATTGTCCATTCGGTTTATAATGGCTTGTTCTTCGGTTCCATCCCGCTCCAACACTCTATTTACGCGTATTTCTTTAGGGGCTTTCACCAAAATTACAAAGTCATAATTGTGCTTTGCATCGTTTTCAAAAATAAGTGCTGTTTCTTGAATCACGTAAGGTGATGTTTGGGTTTTGACCCAATCCATAAAATGGGACCGCACAGCAGGATGTACAATTTTGTTTAACTTTTGAAGGTTTTCAGGGCTTTTAAAAACTTTATCCGCGATAAAACCCCTGTTTAATTCTTCTCCTTTGTAGGACTCGGCACCAAGTAATTTTACAATGTCTTTTTTAAGGGTTTTCGAAGTAACCATCAATTCTTTGGCCTCTGCATCCGAATCATACACTGGAACTCCCAGTTTCTTGAACATTCTGGCAACGGTACTTTTACCACTACCTATGCCTCCCGTTAATCCTACAATCATCATTTTTGCTCCAAAACAAAATTCACCTTATTCTCCAGTAACTTTACGTCATAAACATTTAATGGTTTCTTAGTAATCTTCAAAAAAAGCGCGTTACCATTTGCACCATTGGTTTGTTTGTAATCCGCAATTACCTTAAAGTCCTTTAAAGATATTGCTTTTAAGCGCTCAATGGTTGCCTTACAAAGTACATTTATTGAATTTGGGAAAGTATTGACCTCATAACCTTCTGGTAAATTTATGACCTGAATAGGAACTTCAAATACCTTTTCTGAGAATTTGACCACTTTTCCGGAGACATTTGCTCTATTGATTGAAAATATAGTATTGGACAATTGCTTGGGGAAAATCAATAAAATATCTTTTGAAAAATCCGAGGATACTCCTGTCATTTCTATGCTAGAAGTGTAGATAGCCTCTAGGGTATCTATTTCATTTTTAGGGCCTTTCACCAAAACTACATTTGGAGTAATCAAGGGTTCCCCTTCAAGAATATAATTCTGCTCAAATTCTAAATTGAGTTTGGGTTTTATAGGCACTTCCTTACTAACCACTTGATATAGGTCTAGAATGAGTTTATTTCTGTCCAAATCGATTAAGGATATATTCTGGGATAGTTGACGCTCCATTTGATTTTTAAGGGCATTCTCCGTGAGTATGTAATTGCCATTTTCCCTTTCCACTTCGGATAAATCAACATCCACCCGTTTATTAAAGAAATTATAATATAAAAACTGAAAGCCGCTTGTCCGTAATTTTGCCTCTATAGTATTTGTTGCATTGTTGCCCAACAATAAAGTGTCCGGCAAGTTTTTATAATTAAGATCAAACTTAGCCCTAGACTCATAGGCTTCGGATAAATTACTAAGAAACCAGGCTAAAAAAGAACACACCAAGAAGAGTGAAAAAACTTTCACTTTTCTTTTGTTCAATCCGCCCAATAATTTTTTTAACACCCTATTTTACTTTAAAGAACAGTTTAGGCAATAACGTTTCAGGCTCCTTCTTACTAAAATTAAGCAAGATTGTGGATTTTAGAAAACCTATTCCATAACCTGTAAACTGTGTTAGTGCTGCAAAAATTGCAAGAAATGCCACTTTTAAGCTTTTATTTTTAACTAAGGCGTCAAAAAAGAGTGCTAAAAAGTAAAATCCAAAGGTTATTATGGGAAGTAGTGTACCCATAATTGCTAAAACAACCGAAATCAATAAACCTACCATAAATAGTGTCGGAAACCAATAAGTAATTTTAGCCGTTCCTTTATGCCATTGATTTAAAATAGGTCGTACCATTCCAAATTTATTCACTTGGATATAAAATTTGTTCCAATCTATACGTCTTTTGTGATAGACATAAGCTTTGGGAAACAACCTGCTGGCATAGCCCCCTTTCCAAATTCTAAAAGTCAAATCTGGGTCTTCTCCTGGATGAATTCTCCCAAATCCGCCAACATTTTCAAAAGTCTCCTCGGAAATGCCCATATTAAAACTGCGTGGTTGAAACTTACCTAACGCTGTACTCCCCCCCCTGATTCCACCAGTGGTAAAAAAAGAGGTCATAACATAATTGATTGCTTTTTGTACCGTAGTAAAAGATTGGTCAGCCGCATCTGGGCCACCAAAACAATGCACAAAACTGGCTTCAAGTTCTTTTTTTACTTCGGATAGATATTGCTTGGGGAGAATACAATCTGAATCCAGAATTATAAAATAGTTCCCTTTGGCCTTTTCCATTCCATAGTTTCTGGAATCGCCCGGACCAGAGTTTTCCTTAAAGTAGTATGAAATACTTAATCTCTCATCAAAACTTTTTACAATATGCTCTGAGCGTTCAAGGGAACCGTCCTCTACGATTACGATTTCATAGTCTTCATCAAAATCCTGCTTTTCAAGACTTTCCAACAATTCCCGAATTTCTTCGGGTCTGTTGTAAACAGGAACAATTATGGAAAAATATAAGTTCATCGTAAAACACAAAAGCCATCCGATAACGAATGGCTTTTGCAGTTATAGTTTTAGGCTATTTGCTAAATTCATCAATTACTTCTTGGCTTACCCCAGTATTGGAAAACCCACCATCATGGAAAAGGTTCTGCATGGTGACCTTTTTTGTCAAATCTGAAAAAAGACTTACCGTATAATCGGCACAATCGGAAGCCGTGGCATTCCCTAACGGCGACATTTTTTCCGCATAACTTATAAAACCATCGAACCCCTTTACGCCCTGCCCCGCAGTGGTTGGCGTTGGCGATTGCGAAATTGTATTGACCCGAACGTTTTTCTCTTTTCCGAAGAAGTATCCAAAACTTCTTGCAACAGATTCCAAATATGCTTTGTTATCGGCCATATCATTGTAATCTGGAAAAGTTCGTTGCGCAGCCATGTAGGTAAGAGCAACAATACTGCCCCACTCGTTCATAGCATCGGCCTTATAAAGAGATTGCAATACTTTATGGAATGAAAGTGCTGAAACATCCCAACCTTTTGTAGTAAAATCATATTTCTCGTCCGTATAGGCCCTCCCTTTTCTAACGTTTACGGACATGCCTATGGAATGGAGGACAAAATCTAACTTTCCTCCCAGGATTTCCATGGATTGGGATACCAAATTTTGTAAGTCCTCTTCATTGGTTGCATCGGCAGGAATGATTTCAGAATTTGTCTTCTCCGCAAGTTGCTTTATCTGTCCCATGCGCATAGCAATGGGAGCATTGGTCAACACAAAAGTTCCACCTTCTTCATGAACGCGTTCCGCAGTCTTCCAAGCAATTGAATTCTCATCCAGTGCTCCAAAAATGATTCCCTTTTTACCCTTTAAAAGATTGTATGACATAGTACTTATTTATTCCTGGTTTGGCGACAAAGATATTTATTCTAATCGAGTTTTACATTTTAGATTTTGTCTTACCTAATTCCTATTGTAAAAGCTGTTTTGCATGTGCCAAAGCAGATTCTGAAATGGATTTACCCCCCAGCATTTCCGCAAGCTCCCTGACACGTTCTTCTTCGCTCAGTTTTCGCATTTGTGTTGTGGTACTGCCGTCGTTCTCTTCTTTGAACACCTTAAATTGTTGTGCTCCCTTAGATGCTACCTGTGGCAAGTGGGTAATAGAGAATACTTGCATGGTCTTGCTCATCTGTCGCATGATTTCTCCCATGCGATTGGAAATTTCTCCAGAGACCCCAGTATCGATCTCATCGAACATCATCGTGGGTAATTGTTCATATTTTGCCAAAATCGATTTTATGGTCAACATAATTCGGGATAGCTCTCCACCCGAAGCTACTTTTTTCAATTCACCGTAATCCGAACCTTTATTGGCAGAAAACAAAAACACCAAATCATCTTTTCCGTTGAATTTAAAAGTTGACGAAGGATTCACTTCAATTTTAAACGTAGCGGATGGCATTCCCAGCAGATACAAACTTTCTTGAAGCATGCTCTTTAACTTAGGGATTACGGCATTTCTGGACTTTCTTATTTTGAGTGCCCATTCATCAAGAAGATGGGTCGCTTTTGCAACTTCTTCTTCCTTCTCTTTTATTCTTGAGTCACTATTTTCTACCGCATCGACTTTATTGGATAACTCATTTCTAATTTCAATCAGCGCTGTAACCGATGCTACTTGATGCTTCTTCTGTAAGTCATAGAGCTGTTGCAGTTGGGTGTTCACGACTTCCAATCGTTGCGGATTTGCCTCTACATTTTGTTGCAGATTTTCCAGTTCCGTAACAATATCATCAGTTTCAATAAAAAGAGACTGGACTCTTTGGTTTAGTGCTGTATAGGAACTCCCAAAGTCGGTCAAAGTGGAAAAGGCACGTTTTAAGTCCGCCAATTTTCCTAAAATTCCAAGTTGTTCATCATTAAGAAGTTGATTTGCACTGGACAAATGTTCCATGATTTGTTCAACATTATTCAATGCTTCATACTCTTCTTCCAACGCTTCTTGAATTCCCTCTTTTAATGGAGCTGACTCTAATTCCTGTAGCAAAAAACTATTATAATCGTGCTCCTTGTTAGCATTGGATTGAAAATCCAGTAATTCTTGCAACTCCTTCGAAACCGATTTGTAGCTATTTAACCGGATACTATATTTTTTTAGGCTTTCAGAATTTTCAGCTAATGCATCGACTACTTTTAACTGAAAATCGTTTTCCGTTAATCTTAGGGTTTGGTGTTGTGAATGCACATCGACCAAGCGCTCTCCCAATCCTTTTAATACATCCAGAGTAACGGGCGAATCATTCACAAAGGCTCTTGATTTTCCACTTGGGAGAATCTCACGCCTTAGAATGGTACTATCCTCATAATCCAAATCCTTTGTATCAAAAAGACTCCTAAGTTGATATTTGGAAATGTCAAACTCTGCTTCTATGATACATTTTTGGCTTTTATTCTTGAGTGAGGATAAATCAGCACGCTTGCCCAAAACCAAAGAAAGTCCTCCGAGCAAAATAGATTTTCCAGCCCCCGTTTCACCAGTGATTGTCGTAAAACCGTTCGAAAATGAAACGTTTACATCATCTATCAGTGCATAATTTTGAATAGAAAGGTTTGTTAGCAATGTTGGAGATTTTCTTCGTAAAGATAAATCTCTTTGGAGAAATGCGCTAGTATTTTATTTCATTCCAAGTACTGGAGTAAAATGGAGCAACATTGTTAAGGGTTTCCTTGAGTTTAACGATATCCACCTTTGGGCCATCAGAAAAAATACTTTGTATTTCTTCCGATTTAGCATCGAAAAAAGTCTGGATCAGAAATGCATTGGGCCGTCGCTTTATTAAAGTTTCGAACAGTCGCATGGAACCCGCTATTACTTGCTTTCCGGTACTATTGTTATCACCAAGAATATCCAATCCTTTTCGATGGTAATTGTACATTGCAATACGATATTCCCTAAAAGAGTTGCTCAACAAGTTATCGATAAGCTCAAAACGAGTACGTTCGCCTGTTTCTTGATTCCATCCAGAAAAATTTGACCCTTGTGCCTGCGTGACAAGATTTTGGGCCTTTCTAAACATATCATCCCCACCTTCCAGCGAGAAAGTATCGGCATCCAAACCTAAAATAATGTAGATATAATAGGTTATGACCCCTACTAAATTGGAATCGAAAATATTCTCATTATACACTATGGGCTGAAACTCCTGGTATACGAAATTGAACGCATCATCTTTATAGTTAAAGACCGGACTTTCATAAGAAGTATTGAATACTGGTCGCGATGATTGTACTTGAATGTTCGCTTCAAATCTATCCGATTCGTACTGGGTGACCGTAATGAACATTCTCGCACTAACCCGTTCGTTTTCTTTATAGACCCTATTGGTCCATTTGTTCTTGTTCACAAAGTCGCTCAAAGAACGTTCGAGAGTCCTAAAAATTTGCTGATTGGTTTGGCCCACTTGGTCCGAATTGACCGTTACCGTACAATTCAACTCTTGGGCAAAGAGTCCATGGCAAAACGATAGAAAAAAAGAGAGCAAAACAAGTCTACGCATGAATCCTGGAGGTAATTTCTTTCCAAATATCCGAAGCAACTTCGGGCTTCGTCTTCAAACCAAACGTTTTTATATCTAAATTCTTATCGATAAAAGTGATTTTATTCGTATTACCACCAAAACCGGCACCTTCATCCTTCAATGAATTTAGCACTATTGCATCAAGATTTTTACGTTGGAGTTTTCCTTTTGCATTATTCAGCTCATTTTCGGTTTCCAACGCAAACCCCACAAGGTATTGTTTGGTCTTGTTCTCACCAAGAGAAAACAAAATATCTGGATTTCGTTCCAACTCGATACTTAAATCACCTTCCTTCTTTTTTAGCTTTTCTTGGGCCACATGTTTTGGACGATAATCTGCTACCGCAGCGGCACATATGGCAATGTCAACATCGTTATACTGTTCATGGCAGGCATCGTACATTTCTTGTGCCGATGTAATATTGATTAAATCAATAGAATTATGCTCAATATTCAGATTGGTAGGCCCTGAAACCAATATTACTTTAGCTCCCAACGCAGCTGCATGTTTTGCAAGTTCAAAACCCATAGTGCCCGAAGAACGATTGCCCAAAAAACGTACGGGGTCTATTGCTTCGTGAGTGGGCCCTGCCGTAATCAGTACTTTTTTTCCATTTAAAGGAAGTCCCTTCGCTAAATCCTCTTGAATAAATTGGACTATGGTTTCTGGTTCTGCCATTCGGCCCTCGCCATGAAGGCCACTTGCCAATTCTCCAGACTCCGCGGGTATCATAACATTTTTGAAAGATTCCAATTTTTCGAAAGATGCTTTGGTAGTTGGGTGTTTGTACATATCCAAATCCATGGCAGGTGCAAAATAAACTGGGCACTTTGCAGATAAATATGTAGCCAAGAGTAAATTATCGCAAGTACCATGTGCCATCTTGGAAAGCGTATTGGCAGTCGCCGGGGCCAAAAGGAAAATATCTGCCCATAAACCAAGTTCCACATGATTGTTCCAAGAGACACTGCCATCTTCCTCATTTATAAAATCAATAGAAACCGGATTTTTAGATAAGGTAGATAGGGTAAGCGGGGAAACAAAAGAGCTGGCACTTTGGGTCATTACAATTTTGACCTGGGCACCAGCTTTTATTAATAACCTAACAAGAAATGTGGTTTTGTAAGCAGCAATTCCTCCGGTAATCCCCAAAAGGATATGTTTACCGCTCAGCATTTTTAGGCGTCTTTCTCTGTGTTTCTATAGTAAATTTTATCCTCTAACCACTCCATAACCGCTAAAGCATGTGGTTTAGGAAGCTTTTCATAAAACTTGGAAACTTCAATTTGCTCCTTATTCTCGAAAACTTCTTCCAAGCTATCGCTATACGTGGCGAATTCTTCTAACTTTTCCAACAATTCTTTCTTTATCTCAGAATTGATTTGGATAGCTCTTTTAGAGGCAATGGATATCGCTTCATAAATGTTTTCCGTTTTGTCATCGAATTCGTTTCTATCGTGAGTGACAGTAGAAACTGGAGCTTTTGTATTTTTTAAATCTTGCATATGGCTGCGTCTTTAGCTAATTTATTTGGAATCGGAATATACGCTTAATTCCTTTTGTATTTTTCCGGCCAGGTTATCGGCCTTCTTTTTAAATTTTGTTTCTGGAAAATATCGTATCAACGTATTGTATGAATCCAAGGCCTCCCGTAATCGTTCTTGTCTTCTACCGGGCGTGCTGTTTAGTGCCAAACTTGTGGCGGACTCAATACGGTAATATAAGGCTTCTTCCCTGTAAATTGACCCTGGGTTATCAGAAATGAAATTATCAAAAGCTGTCATGGCAGATACCAAAATAGGATAATTAAATTGCCCTAACTTGTTGAACTGCTTTGCAATCTCTATTTGCTTCTTTTCTTTTTTAGAGGTCAGTTCCCTTGCCATTTCATTCGCCTCTGCAAAATATTCTGATTCTGGATAGGTATTTATGAAATTCTGAAGTTTTGCAAGTGCTTTGTCCGTATCTGTTTGGTCTAGAGAATACAATGGGGAAAGTTCATAGTAACTTTTAGCACCTAGGAAGGAAGCTTCCTGTATTTTATCACTTTTAGGATATGACTTTATAAAACGTTCAAATTGATACCCTGAAAGATAATAGTCTTCCGTCTTAAAGTATGTACTTGCAAAAAAGAACATTACGCGCTCGCCTTGAGGTTTTCCAACATACTTGGGCACTATTTGTTCAAAAAGTCTGTTTGACCTTTTGTAATCTCCTTCATCGTAATATTTTTGTGCCAAATCGTATTTCGGTTTAACCTCCTCGTTCTTAAGCACTTTTTGGTACTCACTACAGGAAGAAAAAAGAAAGACAATGGCTAAAACGGAAAGAATCGGCTTCATTTTCAAAAACATTTTGCAAAATTAGTGATAATGGATGGATTTAAAAAATCAAATTAAAATCCAAATGTAACTGTGAAACCAACGATTTACTACGTTTTTGGCTAAGATTTAACTTCCCATTAAACCTTGATAGCTTCAAACTTTTTTAAAAAGCCAGAAATTTTGTTTTGAAGCTCCATAGTTGCATTGACCAATGGCAGTCTAACATTAACAGCGCAACATCCAAAATAGTTTAACACTGTTTTGATACCTGCCGGATTTCCCTCCTCAAAGGTTAATTTCATCAGTGGAAGTAATTCGTGATGAATCTCATACGCTCGTTCAGAATTGCCATGCCTACCCAAATGAACCATACTGGAAAATGCACTGGGAAGACCTTGTCCGAGAACCGAAATAACTCCCGCTCCACCTGCAACAACCGTAGGCAGTGCCGTAAAGTCATCGCCAGAAATCACCAAAAAATCTGCTGGTTTGTCTTTTAGTACATGGTCTATTTGTACCATATCCGTGCATGCTTCCTTGATAGCAACTATATTAGGAAAGTCGTGTGCAAGTCTTAAGGTAGTTTTGGAAAGCATGTTACTTCCCGTTCTGGAAGGAACATTATAAAGGATTATTGGCTTGGGCGATGCTTTAGCTATAGCTTTAAAATGCTGATAAATGCCTTCTTGTGTTGGTTTATTGTAATAGGGAGAAACTGAGAGGATCGCATCGAATTCCGATAAATCCCGTACTCTTAATTCTTCAATAACAGCCGCAGTGTTGTTGCCACCAATTCCTAAAACCAAGGGAAGTCGTCCAGCATTGGTCTGTATCACGGTTTTAATGACCAACTGTTTATCGTTCTCGGAAAGTGTAGCCGCTTCGGCCGTGGTACCTAGGATTACCAAGTAATCCACCCCTCCGTTTATAGCATGCTCCACAACACGTTCAAGTGCTTTCACATCTACCGAAAAATCATCCGTAAATGGGGTTACCAATGCAACACCCGTACCCATCAAGTTTTCCATTACAATTCCTTTAAAACCTTCAAATACTTTTTTAATTCCTTTTTAAACAGTTTAAAATCTTTTAAGGGAGTACTAAAAATCAAATCATTGAGTTTTGGGTCGAGCGAACTGAAACCTACTTTTAACCTAGCCGGTGTTTTTACGGACAATAGCTTGAGCATTAAATTATCTTCGTCATAGTAGTTGATCAATAAATCGTATTCCCTACCCAAAAATTCAAGAACATATCCATTTTCAATTGCCCCCTTCTTACCTAAATCCTTATCGGAGTACATTTGAATGGCAAAAGGTGAATTATTATCGTATTCCCGCTTGTAACCAATAATTTTGATAGCATTTGGTCGTAATGAGTAATCTTCTATCAACTCATAAAACAACTCGGCACTTTCAAAATTATCTACGTCAACTATACAGCCAATACTGGTAATTCCTTTGTCCCTATCAATTACCGAGGGAGCCTTATCCATCTCCTCCTGTAAATATTTAAGACTTGATTTAACCTTAAATTTATCCTGGAGTCCTTTTAAAAACATAATTTTTATGCATTTTTACAAAGGTAATTAATCTACCAAGACTACTTAACAAAGATAAACACGTGAGATATTTAAAATATCAACAATTCGTTATATTTATAACTTTTTGTTTTTTGATTTCCTGTAAAAATGATGTTGTACAACTCTCTGAAATCCAAGGAGAACAAGTAAAAATTGATACTAGCTTTAAAACTGTTGATTCCATAGATTCTTTTGTTGCTCCATATAGGAACAGAATAAATGAGGTTCTGGACAGTACTTTGGCCTATGCACCAAAATCACTTTTGCTCGATGATGGCGCCCACAATACTTCCTTGGGGAATTTGATCGCAGATATTGTTCTGACGGAGACCAAGCCCGTTTTCAAATCCCAGACCGGAAAAGATTTGGATTTTGTGGTTATAAATCGAGGTGGATTACGCTCCATTATATCTTCAGGAAATATAACGGCAAGGCATGCATATGAAGTGATGCCATTTGAGAATTATATCTCCGTAGTGAAGCTAAATGGTGCTGCCGTTAGGGAGCTAATAGGTTTTCTAACTTCTTCCAAGCGAGTGCACCCTATTGCCGGAATGCAAATCGTTTTAGACAAAAAAGGAGCTTTGGATTCAGTTAATATCAATGGAAGCCCTTTTGATGAGAGTCGCAATTATTATGTGGCAACTTCCGATTATTTGGTACAGGGCGGTGCGGAAATCGGATTTTTTAAAGCTGTAGATTCTGTGGCAAACACAGACTACCTGCTCAGAAATGCCATTATTGACCACTTAATGAAAGTTGACACGCTAAAGGCAATTGTTGATGACAGATTTATACAACAAGATTAGATGAAACGTAGAGACTTTTTAACACATACGGCAGCAACTTCAACATTTATAGGATTAGGGGGTCTTGGACTTAATTCCTGTGCCGGTTTTGGTAATAAACATATTACTATCTTACATACAAATGACGTACATAGTCATATCGATCCATTTCCAAGCTCGCATTCCCGCTATGCCAACCTTGGTGGAATTGCCAGAAGGGCAACGCTGGTTGAACAAATACGAAACGAAAACCCCAATACCCTGCTTTTTGATGCCGGGGATATTTTTCAAGGAACTCCTTACTTTAATTTTTATGGTGGAGAATTGGAGTTTAAACTGATGAGCAAGTTAAAGTACGATGCCGCCACCATTGGCAACCATGATTTTGATAATGGAATCGATGGTCTTTTGGCCCAAGTACCAAATGCCAAGTTTGACTTACTTTCCGCCAACTACGACTTTACGAACACCGTCATGGATAGTTTTGTAAAGCCCTATAAGATTTACACTGTTGACGGCATAAAAATTGGTGTGTACGGCATTGGCATTCAACTTGATGGATTGGTGACAAAAAAGCTTTACAAGGAAACCAAATACCTTGACCCGTTTGAAATTGCTCTGGACAATGAGCGCAAATTAAAAGAAGAAGAAAACTGTGACATCGTTATCTGCCTATCGCATTTGGGCTATGACTATGAAAATCCCGAACGTCCTTCCGATACCCAATTAGCGCAAAGTACGTACCATACCGACTTAATTATAGGTGGACATACCCACACTTTTCTGGACAAACCCGATGTCCGCACAAACAAAAACGGGAATTCGGTCTTGGTCAACCAAGTAGGGGCTTACGGCATTAATGTAGGACGTATTGATTTTTATTTTGATGCTGAAAAAAGTGCAGTTACAAAAGGTGTTAGCATCAAGGTTTAGGGTTTGGGATTTAGGGTTTTTTAGTTCACAAAAATTTTTTTTATAAATGACCGACCTTGAATACCGCCTGTGATATAGGCACAAAATACCATTTCTGATGTAAAAAAACCGCCCTTAAAATTTTAAGGGCGGTTTTATAAGATCTTATCGATCAGGTTTTATTGGCAACCATTAGGAATAGTAATTAATCCTTCCAAATCCCAATTAACATCTTGGCCCAAGATGAGATAGTTAACTGCATCCGAAACTTCATCAATTTCAGTACAGACCTCCAAACCCTCCATACCACAGATAATATCGTATGGTCCTTCGTTATTTTC
>JBCCEC010000032.1:0-37225 GCA_039030475.1 Bacteroidota bacterium | reverse complement strand
CCAAACAAATTTTTTTTTATTTCTAAAAAATAAAAAAATACAAAACCCCGTGTTTCCCCCCCCAAAAAACAAAACCACGACTCCGGTTCATAGCCTTTGGATTTTATATTGACTTTCCAATGAAAATCTTTTTCACTTTTAAGTAGAAAAGAACCATCATAGTCGGTATAGGTAATGATATCGGTTGTACTAATTTCAGCGGAGGCACGGTAAATAGGAAATCCGAGCTGATCAACGACTTTACCTGTTATCTTATTTTGGCTAATGCCAAAGTAAGGAACAACAGATAATACGAGCATAAAGGTCACTATGCGCATTATTGTAAGATTTGGACTCTTATAACGGATTTTATTGGAAATTAGTATTATAAGAATAATGAAAAAAGCAAGACTAAAAAAAATCACATTGAACAATATGGGCTAAAAAACCACGTTTATTTAGGCGGTACGAGAACCTACAAATTACTAACACAATGTTTTATATGGTTACTCGTATTTTTTTATTTCTATGTTTTTGTTTTTTACTGGGGACTCCACTTAGTGGACAAAACTTGATTCTTAACCCTAGCTTCGAAAATTACAAATATTGTCCGTTGAATATAACCAATACAGGTACTTTGCTTGAAGAGGTTTCATTGCCAACATCAAGTTCAGGAGACTACTTTAATACATGCGGTTCCAATGATTTTGCAGTTCCATCCAACTTTAAGGGCTCGCAAAAAGCAACTGATGGTTCGGGATACGTTGGACTTTATTTTTACGCTTTAAATGATTACCGGGAATATATTCAATTGAATACCAGTAAAACACTAAGAGAGAAGCATCCTTATAAGATAGCGCTACAAGTAAGTCTGGCCGAGACATCTAGCTTAGCGTTGAAAAATATGTCGATTATCCTGCTTAATAAAAAAGTAAAGTTTCCCAACGGTTCTGCTTTGACTAGTTCTCGTTTGGATTTACAAGAAGATATCATGTTTCATGAGGTAAAGCTAAAACCGAACAAATCTTTGGCAAACACGGATGATTGGATTACCCTAACGGCTGAATTTGATGCCAAAGGTTTCGAAAACCATATTATTGTCGGCAATTTTAGCAACAATTTGAATACAGAATTATTGGAACAGGAAGGTTCTGTATTATCGGGCGACTTTTCTTATTATTATGTTGATAATCTGGCACTTGAAGAATTGCCAAGAATCAATTATGAAAAGGATAAAATATATGTCTTAGAGCGTAATCCGTTTGAGCCAAAAGGATACGAACTGGATGCAGAAGCAATAGCAAGCGTCAAGAAAATATTCAAGTATCTCAAAGAAAATGCAGAGGTACAGATGAAGATTACAGGTCATTCCGACAATGTTGGAAAACCCGAATACAACAAGTTTGTATCCTCTTTAAGGGCTAGGGCAGTAGCACTTTATCTTAAAAACCTTGGAATCGATGATAACCGCATCGTTTGGGAAGGTGTAGGGGATACAAGACCACTTAGAAATGGGAAAATAAAAGAGAGTCATATGTCCAACCGTAGGGTGGAATTTGTAATGACTGAGTTTCAAGACAAGTAAATCGTAGACGTATTTACCACAAATAAACTACGAAACTGCCGCTGTATCCTCATATTACTCTTGTGGTAACCACTTTAAGCATAACTTGGTTCGCCATTAATTAAAATAAGCTTTACGATAACATTTTCTATTTTTGAAGGAAACCTTCAAAAATGAAACAGCTTTTTTTCCTGATATCTATTTCAATTCTTGTGCTATCCTGTGCTTCAAAAGAAGAAGTGGATTTTATTGTATCCAATGCTAATGTATACACTGTTGATGCCAATTTTTCAAATGCCAGTAGTATTGCCATAAAAGATGGCAAATTTGTGGCAGTTGGTGAAGCAAATGAGATCAATCAAAAGTATACTGCTAAAGAACAGATGGACGCCGATGGCAAAACCATTGTTCCTGGACTAATAGACGCACACTGTCACTTTTATGGATTGGGCCTTAATCAGCAGGTAGTTGATTTGGTTGGTACCAAAAGTTTTCAGGAAATTGTTGATAAGGTAGTGGCGTTTCAAAAAGAAAACCCTTCCAATTTTATTCAAGGTAGGGGATGGGATCAGAATGATTGGGAAGTAAAAGAGTTTCCTACCAAAGATAAGTTGGATGAATTGTTTCCAAATATACCTATTGCATTAGAGCGGGTTGACGGACATGCCTATTTGGTCAATCAGAAAGCATTGGATTTAGCGGGTATTACTTCAGAAACAGAGGTTGAAGGTGGTGCCATTGTAAAAAAAGAAGGAAAACCAACTGGCGTTCTGGTAGATAATCCAATGGGAATGGTCGATGCGGTTATTCCAAAACCGAACAGAGCTAAACAGATTCAAGCACTTAAGGATGCAGAACGTTTGTGTCTTGATTATGGCCTGACCACCGTCAATGATGCTGGATTGCACAAATCTACTATTGACTTGATAGATAGTTTGCAACAGGCAGGTGACCTCTCCATACGGGTGTATGCCATGGTCAGCAATACCCCAGAAAATCTGAATTATTATCTGGAGAAAGGAATCGTTAAAACAGATAAATTAAATGTTCGCTCTATAAAAGTTTACGGTGATGGTGCCCTGGGCTCCAGAGGTGCGGCACTAAAAGCCCCATACTCGGACCATGACGGACACTTTGGGGCGATGATTACCCCAGTGGATGAAATTGAGGCTTTGGCAGAACGAATTGCTGCTTCGGATTATCAAATGAATACCCATGCCATTGGAGATTCGGCCAACGTTGTGGTGTTGCGAGCCTATAAAAAAGCACTGGAAGGCAAAGAAGATAGACGCTGGAAAGTGGAACATGCCCAAGTAATCTCGGAGCAGGATTTTAATTATTTTGAAAATGGAATTATCCCGTCCATCCAGCCTACCCATGCGACCAGCGATATGTACTGGGCAGAAGACCGTTTAGGAAAAGAACGGGTTAAAGGTGCGTATGCCTTTAAAAAATTATTGGACAAGGCAGGAACCGTGGCATTGGGAACCGACTTTCCCGTAGAGCAAGTAAGTCCATTTTTGACGTTTTATGCCGCTGTGGCAAGACAAGATTTGGAAAAATACCCAAAAGGTGGTTTTCAAATGAAAGATGCCTTATCAAGAGAAGAAACTTTAAAAGGGATGACCATTTGGGCGGCACATTCCAATTTTGAAGAGGACGAAAAAGGAAGCATAGAAACTGGAAAAGTGGCCGATTTTGTAATCTTGAGCGATGATATTATGGCAATTCCTGCGGAAGACATTCCAAATCTAAAAGCGGAGCAGGTTTTTGTAAATGGTAAACAAGTTAAATAAAAAAGCGAGCCATTTGGCTCGCTCTTTTTATGTTTTGTCGCTTCTGATTAGAGACTCATAGCTAATGAAACACGTGTTGTTCCCCAGCCCATAATCATGTTTTTTCCATCCTCATCAAAAGTGATTGAAAATGCCTCTAAAGACTCACTGTCAGTACTTGTTTTGGCCATAACTCTAGCTACATCGGCCGCTTTATCGTAAGAGTAAGCGCCCCACTGATTTAGATTGCTGTTTAAAACTACCGTCCATTCACCTTCTCCTGGAATAGTGAACAAAGCATAAGTTCCTGCTTTTACAGCTGTACCGCCAATAGTGGCATCTTTGTAAAAGGTAATTTCTGGGGCTTCATTGGCTCCAGTTCTCCAAACTTTACCAGCAGGGGCAAGTTCAGAAACACTACGTCCTTTTAATTGCGGACGACTATAGATAATACGAACTGCTTTTTCAGAAACTCTGTAGCTAGAAGGATATGCTGCCATATCAGCAGGACTTTTATCCAAACCACTGAATTTTTGTGCGGTTGCCTCCGTTGAAAAAACCAACGAAACGATTAAGAAAGTAAATAAAAATACATTTTTCATGATAGAAATTTTAGTTGTCCTCAAAACTAGGATGTTATTAAATGTTGTTTTTATAAAAAGACGTTAAAATTTAGCAACCTTACAAAGTGTTCATATTTCTAGTTAGTATTATGATTTAAATACTAATTTGATGTTTAATTAATCTAAAATGTTTATAAATGAAACCTTTATGATTGTTGCTGTTTTATTATTGAAAGTATACAGTAATATTTGTATTGAAATTGTTATAAAATAAAAAATTATGTGCGGAATTGTATGTGCGTTTGATGTGAAGGAAAGTACAGAAGTCTTAAGACCCCAACTTTTAGAAATGTCTAAAAAAGTGAGGCACAGAGGTCCAGATTGGAGTGGGATATATGCGGATGATAAAGCAATATTGGCCCATGAAAGATTAGCTATAGTTGACCCAGCTTCAGGAAAACAGCCTTTGTTCAGTACAGACGGAAAATTGATTTTAGCTGCTAACGGTGAAATATATAACCATAGAGCATTGAGAAGTCAGTTTGATGGGCGGTATGAATTTAAGACCGAATCGGATTGTGAAGTGATTTTGGCGCTCTATCAAGAAAAAGGAGTTGATTTTGTGGATGAGCTCAATGGTATTTTTGGTTTTGCCATTTATGATAGCGAAAAAGACGAATATTTTATTGCTAGGGACCATATGGGTATCATTCCACTCTATATTGGATGGGATAAAAATGGGACTTTTTATGTTGCTTCTGAACTTAAGGCGTTGGAAGGAACATGTTCAAAGATTGAACTGTTTCCCCCGGGTCATTATATGCATAGCTCGGATGGCGAATTTAAAAGATGGTATACCAGGGATTGGATGGACTATGAAGCCGTGAAGGAAAATGAGACTAGTATCCAAGAAATTAAGGATGCCCTTGAAGCTGCCGTGCACCGTCAATTAATGTCAGATGTGCCTTATGGAGTTTTGTTATCAGGTGGGTTGGATTCTTCTGTAACCTCTGCAGTTGCAAAAAAATATTCTCAAAAGCGAATAGAATCGGGAGACACAAAAGAAGCTTGGTGGCCCCAATTACATTCATTTTCGGTTGGCTTGGAAGGCTCTCCGGATTTAGCTGCGGCTCAAAAAGTAGCAGATCATATAGGAACCATTCATCACGAGATAAAATTTACGATACAAGAAGGTCTGGATGCGATAAAAGACGTCATTTACAACTTAGAAACGTATGACATTACCACCATACGAGCATCTACACCTATGTATTTAATGGCAAGGGTAATCAAATCCATGGGCATAAAAATGGTATTGTCCGGTGAAGGAGCGGATGAACTGTTTGGGGGATACCTGTATTTCCACAAGGCACCAAGCCCAAAAGACTTTCATGAAGAAACCGTACGAAAACTGGATAAGTTGCACATGTACGATTGTCTTAGGGCAAATAAATCGCTTGCCGCATGGGGAATCGAAGGTCGTGTTCCCTTTTTGGACAAAGAATTTATGGATGTTGCCATGCGCATCAATCCAAAAGATAAAATGATCAATGGAGAGCGCATGGAGAAATGGGTGGTACGCAAAGCGTTTGAATCCTATCTCCCAGAAAGTGTGGCATGGAGACAAAAAGAACAGTTTTCTGATGGTGTAGGATATAGTTGGATCGATACCTTGAAGAAAATAGTGAATGAGGAGGTCAGCGACGAACAACTGGCTAATGCACATTTCAAGTTCCCCATTCAGACACCAACATCAAAAGAAGAATACTATTACCGTTCCATTTTTGAAGGACATTTTCCTTCCGATGCCGCTGCATTGAGTGTTCCACAAGAACCATCGGTAGCTTGCAGTACCAAAATTGCATTGGAATGGGACGAAGCATTTAAAAATATGAACGATCCATCAGGTAGGGCCGTGGCCAACGTGCACGAGGATGCCTATTAAAAGAATTGATCGTTTAAAGTCTATGAAGTAGGAGGATGTAGTTTTGTTTCATTTTCTATTAGTCGGAAAAGCCCCTTGAAAAAGGGGCTTTTTAGTTTTAAAAAACTAAAACCGAAGAGATAAATATCAACTATCTTTTTCACATTTTTTGTTGATAACTTAAGGCGGTCAAACAGCTTCAAACACCTAATTCCAAAGGGGATTACTTATATTTGTAGGATTTGAAAATTTCAAAGCTAATACAGAAAATTATATGAGCGAAGAAGCTAAAAAAAATCAATATTCAGCAGATAGTATCCAGGCTCTGGAAGGAATGGAGCATGTACGGATGCGTCCTTCCATGTATATCGGTGATGTTGGGGTTAGAGGGTTGCACCATTTGGTGTACGAAGTTGTGGATAACTCCATTGACGAAGCCATGGGTGGTTACTGCGATACCATTGAAGTAACAATAAATGAAGATAATTCCATAACGACCAAAGATAATGGTCGTGGAATTCCAGTTGGGCTACATAAAAAAGAAGGTGTTTCTGCATTAGAGGTCGTAATGACGAAAATTGGTGCTGGGGGCAAGTTCGATAAAGATTCGTATAAGGTTTCGGGAGGTCTTCACGGTGTTGGGGTTTCTGTGGTGAATGCATTATCCGTTCATTTAAAAGCTACGGTACACAGGGAAGGTAAAGTCTGGGAGCAGGAATATGAAAGAGGAAAGACCCTTTATCCCGTAAAAAGTACTGGAGAAAGTAAAGAAACCGGTACGGAGGTAACCTTCATGCCGGATGATACCATCTTTTCCCAAACCACGGAATATAATTATGAGACCCTTTCCAATAGGATGCGAGAGCTTTCTTATTTGAATAAAGGTGTGACCATCACATTAACAGACAAAAGAAATAAAGACGAAAAAGGTAAATTTATATCCGAAACTTTTTATTCTGAAGAAGGGTTAAAGGAATTTATCAAGTTTTTGGATGGAAACCGCGAGCCTCTCATTAAGAGCGTGATCTCAATGGAGGGTGAAAAAAACGGTATTCCCGTAGAAGTGGCCATGGTCTACAATACAGGCTACACCGAGAACCTTCATTCCTATGTGAACAACATTAATACCCATGAAGGGGGAACACACTTATCAGGTTTTAGAAGAGGATTGACCTCAACCCTAAAGAAGTATGCGGATGGTTCCGGTATGTTGGATAAATTGAAGTTTGAAGTTGCAGGTGATGATTTTCGTGAAGGACTAACAGCAATTGTATCCGTAAAAGTTGCAGAACCACAATTTGAGGGGCAGACAAAAACGAAGCTGGGTAACCGTGAGGTGACCAGTGCGGTAAGTCAGGCTGTTTCTGAGATGTTGACCAATTATTTGGAAGAGCACCCAGATGATGCCAAATCTGTAGTTCAAAAAGTAATTCTCGCTGCTCAGGCACGCCATGCCGCTGCTAAAGCCCGTGAAATGGTACAGCGTAAGAACCCGATGACAGGGGGAGGCTTACCAGGGAAACTTTCGGATTGCTCCGAACAGGATCCAACCAAATGCGAAGTGTTCTTGGTAGAGGGAGATTCGGCAGGTGGAACTGCAAAACAAGGAAGAGATAGAAACTTTCAAGCTATTTTGCCATTGCGTGGTAAAATCTTGAATGTTGAAAAAGCAATGCAACATAAGGTTTTCGAAAATGAGGAAATCAAAAATATATATACTGCACTTGGTGTTACCATAGGTACGGAAGAAGATAGTAAAGCTTTGAATCTTGAAAAACTAAGATATCATAAGGTTGTAATCATGTGTGATGCCGATGTAGATGGAAGCCATATTGAGACTCTTATACTTACGTTCTTTTTTAGGTATATGCGAGAACTCATCGAAGGAGGTCACGTTTATATAGCAACACCTCCTTTATACTTGGTCAAAAAAGGTGCAAAACGTAGATACGCTTGGAATGATGAAGAGCGTGATGAAATTATAGCATCTATGAATGGAGGAGCAGGGATTCAACGTTACAAGGGTCTTGGAGAAATGAATGCTGAACAATTATGGGATACCACCATGAATCCAGAATTCAGGACATTACGCCAAGTGAGCATAGACAATGCCACGGAATCGGACAGAATATTTTCCATGTTAATGGGTGATGAGGTGCCGCCAAGACGTGAGTTTATAGAGAAAAATGCCGTCTATGCGAACATAGATGTATAAATAACCTTTATTTCACAACAAAAACTCGCTCCAACAAAGCGAGTTTTTTAGTTTTAGGAAAAATTTTACAAAATGAAAAGAATCATTCTTTTATGTACGTTATGTAGTTTTTCTTTTGGAATGTCGCAATCCAATCTAAATGATTTGTTGGCTGCGGGCCTTGACGATGCTGAACGGTTTTCTACAGATTACCTTGCACCGGTAACTGAGGCCGGTATTTACAGTATATCCAATGGCTGGTACAATTCAGCAGATGCAAAACCTTTAGGAGGTTTTGAAATTTCTATCATCGGAAACATTACGGGATTTAAAAATAAAGATGATAAAAAAGCATTCAATTTGGATACGGCTGACTATGAAAACCTTCGTTTTGCGGATGGAAGCGCTTCAAAAGAAGTAGCAACTGCACTAGGCGATATCGATGGAGTAGAAGTTGTAGTGGATGCTACTGTAGAAGGGCAAAATATCAGTGCACAGTTTGAATTGCCTACAGGTCTAGGAGATGATATTAATTTTGTGCCTTCTGGTTTTATACAGGCAAGTGTAGGTTTAATCAAGGGAACAGAAATAAAAGCAAGGTTTTTGCCCAAAATAGATACAGATGATGTAGCTATTGGGCTTTTTGGTGTTGGTATACAGCATGATTTTACCAAACATTTGCCAGCGGACAAAATGTTGCCCGTTGCCATCTCAGGTGTAATAGGGTATACCAGATTAAAAGGGGAGTATGACTTTACAAGCACGGATTTGATTAATGGAGAAAATCAAAGACTTGATGCACAATTTAATTCTTGGAATTTTAGTGCTGTTGTTTCAACACGTCTGCCAATAATCAATTTTTATGGTGGCTTGAGTTATATAACAGGAAAGTCTGATATCGACCTTTTGGGAAGGTATGAAGTGGGTCCTGTTGGCACACCAATCGTTTACAATGATCCGTTTTCTATAGAAAATAAAGTTAATGGCGTAACCGCAAGTGTTGGCACAAAATTAAAACTTGGCTTCTTTCGACTTAATGCTGATTATAATATAGCGGAATTTAACACTTTGACCTTCGGTATTAACTTTGGATTTAGATAAAACTATATAAGAGAAAGGCTCAATTTTTCTTTGAGCCTTTCTCTTATATATATGTTTTAATAATATCTTATTCCCGCACAGCAAACACGCCACCATTTTCAAGAGATAAAATCTCAGGCTCGTTGGTTTCTTCAAGATTTACGATAACATCAGAGATTTCAGTATCCGAGTAGATGATGTTATAGATACCATCATCCTCAGACCATCTAAAATCGGTATAAAAATCTATGGTATTATTGGAATAGCGTTGATACCTTCCTAGATAAACATCGTTAAAAATCCACTCCTCTCGCACGGAAGTTTCGTTTTTACTTTCTAGTGTAGTTGTGGCTTTAACCCAGGTACCTAATATGGGATCATTATTTTCTGGGATACTAGTACAGTTGCTGATTGCAATAATACATACAATGGACAGCAATGAAAAGAGCTTTTTCATAGGCAAGTAGGTTAAAAGTAATTTGGGACTATAATAACGTTCTGAAATAGAAAATTATTGCTTAAGAATTTACTTTATACGTGACCATGGTTGACTTATTCGGTCAAGTGTAAGGTTTCTTAACATAAAACTCAATTTTCTAACAGAACATTATAACAATTAACATTGCTTAAAATGGTTAAAAGTCAGGTTTTTTCTAAGGGAAATGCCTTATTTTTGGGCAATAATTTTAAACCGTTAAACATGAAAGTAACCGTAGTTGGAGCAGGTGCAGTTGGGGCTAGCTGTGCTGAATATATTGCAATGAAAGATTTTGCATCAGAAGTTGTATTGCTTGACATTAAAGAAGGATATGCCGAAGGGAAAGCAATGGACTTGATGCAAACAGCCTCCTTAAATGGTTTTGACACCAAAATTACTGGAAGTACCAGTGATTATGCTAAAACTGCGGGCAGTGATATCGCTGTAATTACTTCGGGAATACCACGTAAACCTGGAATGACAAGAGAAGAGTTAATCGGAATCAACGCTGGTATCGTTAAAACCGTTGCTTCAAGTTTATTGGAACATTCTCCTAACGTTATTCTTATTGTTGTCAGTAACCCAATGGATACGATGACCTATTTGGTTCATAAGACTACGGACGTACCTAAGCATAGGATAATTGGTATGGGAGGCGCATTGGACAGTGCTCGATTTAAGTATCGGTTGGCAGAGGCACTAGACGCACCAATTTCTGATGTAGATGGGATGGTGATAGGTGGTCATAGCGATACAGGTATGGTGCCTTTGATTAACCATGCTTCACGAAATAGTGTAAAAGTATCTGAATTTTTGGCCGAAGACCGCATGCAACAAGTTGTGGAAGATACCAAAGTAGGGGGAGCCACCCTTACTAAATTATTAGGTACCAGCGCTTGGTACGCACCTGGTGCGGCTGTTTCTTCATTGGTTCAGGCAATAGCTTGTGATCAGAAGAAAATGTTCCCATGTTCTACCTTTTTAGAAGGAGAATATAACCTTAACGACATTTGTATAGGTGTTCCTGTATTACTGGGAAAAAATGGTATTGAAAAGATAGTTGAGATTGACTTGAGCGATGCAGAAAAAGCCAAAATGCAAGAAAGTGCGGAAGGTGTAAGAAAGACCAACGGACTACTCCAGTTGTAATCCAAAAAATTATACTGTAGAATTGTCATTTTGGGCAGCGCTTAAAATCTGAAAATTGGATTTTCTTGGATTTTTTATAACCGCTGTTTGGAATGACAATTTTAGTTTTTAGCAACCAAGATTTGTTCCATTTGCATTAACCCCAAATTCTATTGGCAAATCTTGTGGGAAATGATATATTTGCACGCTGTTTAAGAAAAACATCTAAAATATAATAATCAATGCAAAATAAAGGACTTATAAAGCTTTTCGCGCTTCTTTTTGGTCTGGTCAGCATTTATCAACTTTCATTTACTTACATAGCGAGTAAACTAGAAAAAGATGCTGAGGTATATGCTGTAGGGCAAATTTCGGAAGCTGAGGACGATTATGTGGCAAAACGGGAAGCTTTAGAGGCATCGTATCTAGATTCTATCGGTAGTAACCCGGTTTTGGGATATACGAGTTATGATGATGCCAAGAAAAAGGAATTGAACAAGGGATTGGACCTTAAAGGAGGTATAAACGTAACCCTTCAGATTTCCGTAAAAGATATTTTAAAAGGACTTGCCAACAATACCAAGAACCCTGTTTTTAATAAGGCTTTAGCGGATGCTGATACTGCTTCAAAAAGTAGTGATGACACCTATTTAGAGTTGTTTTTTGATGCTTTTGATAACATAAAAGGTGAAACCAAATTAGCTTCACCAGATATTTTTGCGAACAAAGGGTTGAGTGATGTCGTCAATTTTCAAATGACGGATGATAAGGTAAAACCAATCATAAGAACAAAAATAGACGAGTCTATTGTTTCCGCTTTTGAAGTTCTTCGTGAACGTATTGACGGCTTTGGTGTAACACAACCCAATATCCAAAGAGAAGGAAATTCTGGACGTATTTTGGTAGAACTTCCAGGAGCTAGGGATATAGCCAGGGCACAAGAACTGTTATCAAGTACAGCTCAATTGGAATTCTGGGAGACCTATCCACAGAGCAATCAAAGCTTAGGGACTTTTTTCGTTAATGCAAATGAGAAATTAAAAGATATTTTAGAACCGGTCGAAACCGAAGAAGAGATTTCTAAACCAGAATCTGAGATAGATTCATTATTGTCCGATGTGGCACAGGATTCATTGAATCTAAATGAGCAAGCCAATAATCCACTATTGGGAAAACTGATTCCTGCAAGTCCTGGTAGCCATGCCATTGCTAGGGTTTTGGTTACGGATACCGCTGAAGTAGGCGGATATCTTAGGATGCGAGAAATAAGAAGACTTTTGCCTAATGATGTTCAGTTTACCAAGTTTCTTTGGGAAAGGTCTGCCAAAGATTCTGAATTGGCAGAATTATACGCATTAAAATCCAACAGGGACAATATGCCTAGAATTAGTGGGGATGTGGTTTCCGATGCACAGGATACATTCGACCAATATAACAAGCCTGCAGTGAGCATGACAATGAACACTAGGGGTGCAAAAGAATGGGAGAAACTAACAGGGGATGCTTTTAATAACCAAACAGGTATTGCTATAGTTCTTGACAACAAAGTATATACGGCTCCCGGAGTTTCAACAGGTCCAATTTCTGGAGGACGCTCGGAGATTACCGGTACGTTTACCATAAATGAGACCAAGGATATTGCTAACGTGCTCCGTGCAGGTAAGTTACCGGCTTCCGCAGAGATCATTCAATCCGAAGTAGTAGGGCCTTCATTAGGACAAGAAGCCATTGATAGTGGTTTTATGTCCTTTTTGATAGCAATGTGTTTCGTATTGGTATGGATGATTTTCTACTACGGTAAGGCAGGGATCTTTGCTGATATTGCATTGATATTGAATATCTTATTGATTTTTGGAGTGCTTACTAGTTTAGGTGCTGTATTGACCTTGCCAGGTATTGCGGGTATCGTATTGACCATAGGTATGTCCGTGGATGCGAACGTGCTTATATTCGAACGCATTAAGGAAGAGTTGGCACGTGGTAAAGGTAAGGCGCAGGCGGTTGCGGATGGTTTCGGCAATGCATTGTCTTCTATTTTAGATGCAAACATTACTACAGGACTTACCGCAATCATACTTTTTGTGTTTGGTTCAGGTCCAATTAAAGGATTTGCAACAACCTTACTTATAGGTATTGTTACTTCTTTGTTTACTGCTATATTCATTACACGTTTGTTGGTAGACTGGTATATTGCCAAAAAAGGACGAAGCTTGGATTTCTCTACAGGAATAACCAAGAATCTGTTCAAGAATATGAACATCAATTTCTTGGGCAAAAGAAAGATAGCCTATGTTGTTTCCTTTATTTTGGTAGGTGTTGGTGTATTCTCTTTATTTACTACCGGATTACAGGAAGGTGTTGATTTTATTGGAGGACGTTCGTACCAAATTCGTTTTGAGAAAGCGGTAAATCCATCTGAAATTGCTTCAGAATTGAACACTGTTTTTGGTAGCGGTACCAATGTGAAGACTTTTGGTGAATCAAATCAGATTAAGGTAACTACACCTTATAAGGTTGAAGTTGAAGGTATAGAGGTTGATAATGAAATTCAGAACAAACTCTTTACTTCCCTTCAAAAATACCTTCCAGATGGTACCTCTTTTGAAGATTTCACCTTGGGTGCTTCGGAAAAATCGATAGGTATATTACAATCGGTTAAAGTTGGGCCTACCATAGCGGATGATATTAAAAACAACGCTTTTTTAGCGATAATTGGCTCTTTGGCGGTCGTGTTTTTATACATCTTATTTCGATTTAGAAAATGGCAATTCTCTTTGGGGGCAGTTGTCGCGGTATTCCATGATGTTATGATCGTATTGGGAATATTTTCTATAACAGGAAGCATCATGCCATTTAACATGGAAATAGATCAAGCGTTTATTGCAGCGATTCTTACGGTAATCGGTTATTCATTGAACGATACTGTGGTCGTATTTGACCGTATTCGAGAAATAATAGGTCTTAAAGGATGGAATAACGGTATAAATATTAATCAAGCTTTGAACAGTACGTTAAGTCGTACATTGAATACGTCATTGACGACATTAATCGTATTGTTGGCGATTTTCATCTTTGGTGGGGAAAGCTTGAGAGGATTTATGTTCGCTATGATCGTAGGTGTTCTTGTAGGTACCTACTCTTCGGTGTTTATTGCGACCCCTATTATGTTCGATGCATTGAAAAAGAAAATAGCCGGGGCTGACGAATAAACAATCTTATAATTAATACAAAAAAAAGCCACCTTAAAAAGGTGGCTTTTTTTTGTTTGTATTTGATTGGTCAGAAATCTTAAAGTCTTTTTTTGAAGCTATTACAAAAGCTTAGAATAGCTTCAAGCAAAGGAAAGTGTAAATTGAATTGGGAATGTATTTTAGATGAGGGCGAAGCCACAATTAAATCAAATGGTGTTCTACCAAACAGTATGATCAACTATTTTTTTCTTTCTCTGTGCTTCCTGTTGACCCGCTAGGTTTTATCTCCAATACATAGTTGAACTGCGGGTACAATCCAGTTTCTTTCCTATGGGACACGAAAATGATGGCAGTATCACTCTCCTGTGCTATTTTATTGACTAGGGCTATAAATAAAGAAGCGCTTTTATCGTCCAATCCAGCAGTTGGCTCATCCAGAATTAACAATGGAGGATGTTTTATCATAGCTCTTGCGGTCATTACAAGTCTCTTTTCACCCATTGTCAAGTCTAGGAATAGCGTATTTCTTTTGTGATGGAGTTGTAATAACGTTAACCATGAGATTACCAAGTTCTTCTCTTGGTCGGAAGGTGGGATATAGAGACCAATTGAATCGTAAAAACCAGAAATTATCATATTTTCCACCGTATGATACCCTTTAAACTTATCTGTCATTGATGGCGTGTAATAACCAATATTTTTTTTAAGGTCCCATACGCTCTCACCACTTCCCTTTTTGTGTCCAAATATGGATAGGTCTTGACCATATCCTTTATGACTATCTCCGGTAATCATGGATAACAATGTAGTCTTACCACTTCCGTTTGGACCAATTAAATGCCAAAACTCTCCCTTTTTTATGGTCCAATCTATTGCATTAAGGATTTTACGCCCATCAAAGCTAACGGATACCTTGTTAAAATTGATGAGTTCATCACTTTCAACTTCGATATCATGCAACGGCGCGGGAATTGTTCCGATAAATTGAGGTTTGGTTTTTTGGTTCGCATTCAAGAAAGTATGTAATGAAGAATACTTTTCAAGGTGGTTGTCATCTAGTTTGAAAAAGCCTGCTTGTATTGGTAAAACATCATCCAACCTGCTTATTAACTGAACTAAAATGATTGATTTGGAGATGGAAATTAATTGTTTCTCTAACTTTTTCCGTGTCGTTGTATCCAGATTATCAAAAGGATTTATCAAGACCAAAAAATCGGGTTTACTGGATAATAGGTACTGTAATAAAGCTTTTTTTTGCTCACCACTACTCATGGATTTTAGGGACTGTGAGCTGTCTTTTGTTAGTACTTTGACGTCGTGTCTCTCTTCTTCATCTATAAAACGTTCTACTTCGGATTTAGAAAACAGTAAT
This sequence comes from Bacteroidota bacterium, assembly GCA_039030475.1. Classification (GTDB taxonomy): domain Bacteria; phylum Bacteroidota; class Bacteroidia; order Flavobacteriales; family Flavobacteriaceae; genus Flagellimonas. The sequence continues at coordinate 21,977 of JBCCEC010000032.1, read as the reverse complement.
CCTCTTTTGTTTTCCAACGTTTCAAACCCTGCTATTTTAGTACCCAATAGGTCATTCACCAAGTTTTTGGTTTGGGAATTATTATTGATACGTATTACGTAGTTTTTTAGGTTGTCCATTTGAATCAAAGCGCTTAGAAGAAAAGCAAGTAGGCTTGAAAATAATTATTATCCTTGATTTACCCTAAAAATATGAACAGGATTGTCTTTGTATGTGGTTGTTTTATCCAAAAACATCCCATTTTTTTCGGCGACCTTTCTCGAGGGTATGTTATCGATATGGATAATGGAGATAAGTGAAGGTGCAAAGTGGTTCTTAAAAGCGTAGTCCTTACATTTTTGTGCAGCTTCAAAAGCAAACCCTTGTAACCAGAAGTTTGGTAGTATGGAATAGCCAATTTCGAGTTCTTCCGTTCCATCAACATGTTGCACCAAGAGTCCACATAAACCTACAAGTCTCTCGATATCTTTTGAAATTAAGGCATTCATGCCACCTAAATTCATTTCATACCGTTCAAAAATTCTATCAAATTGTTCCGTGCATGCTTTAATGGGTTCCGGCTCAAGCCCATCCCAATATTTAGTGGATAACGGATTATGATAGAATGGAAGCCAATGGTCAAAGTCAGCTGGAGTAACTTTTCTAAACAGTAATCGCTCTGTAGTTTCGTTTTCTAAAAGGTACTTTGGCATTATTCTTTTGTGAAAGAAATCGTATCACCAACTTCCAGTCCCCAAGCATCCGAAAGTCCTGCGTTTATTTCCAGTACGTATTTTACCGGAACTTGAGAGGAAAGTCCTGTTTCGTTAAAAGGTTGGGCGTTCTTTTGAAAACTTGCAATCTTTAGGTTTTCATCAATGTAGATGATATCCAAAGGAAATTCTGTATTCTTCATATAGAAAGAATGCAAAGCCACATCAGGAAAAATAAACAACATCCCTTGATTGTCTTCCATAGATTCGCGGTACATCAATCCTGTTTGCGTCTCATATTCAGATTCTGCTATCTCAATATCCAGACGTTTAATGATAGCGTTCGAGTCTGTTTTCGATCTAGAGATTGTTAGTGAACCTTCTTTTGTAAAATCAATAGTTTCTGTCTTTATGGCTTGTTTGGTTTCCGTCTTGCAGGAACTCAGTAGCATAAAGGAAATAAGGAAAAACAGGAGTGCTCTGTTCATTTATTGCGCTATTTTGGACGGATTAGGTCTAAACATGAAATATAACCCAACAATAATCATGGGAATACTGAGCCATTGTCCGGTGGAAAGAAGACCCAACGATTCTTCGAAGCCTCCTTGACTCTTTTTAAAATATTCTACAAAAAAGCGTACCGTCCAAAGGCCTACCATAAAAACTCCGAATAAATAGCCGGTCTTGTCTTTTTTATCCGTTTTCCAATACAAAAAGTATAGGGCTAGAAAAACGAATACATAGCATATAGCTTCGTATAGTTGCGCAGGATGTCGATAAGGAATTGATTCCAATACACTTGAAAATTCTGGATTGTTTTCGATGGCCTTGTACGCAGCGCTGGCTGTTTTCTCTTTGGTAATGGACATTGCTTTGTATGCGGGCATATCATCGGAATCCCGGATAAACCGAGTTGCCAAAGCAAATGATTTATCTACGACCCTGCCGTTTATCTCCGAATTGAAAAAATTTCCCAACCGAACAAAAGCGGTTCCTATGGCCGAAGCGACGACCATTCTGTCCAACAACCATAGCATTTTAATATCTTTCCATTTTCTACAGTAAAGCCAAACTCCTATAATCGCTGCAATAGTTGCTCCGTGGCTTGCCAGCCCTGTGAATCCTGTGAATTCATATCCATTGATAAAACCAAATAAGGAACCTTTAGAACTTTCCCGTATCGGTAATAAAATTTCAATTAGATGATTTTTATAATAATCCCAATCGTAGAAAAAAACATGTCCCAAACGAGCACCGAGCATAATTGAAACAACCCCATGAATAAAAAGAGAATCCAATTTTTCCATGGACTTTTTCTCATTCAAAAAGATACGCTTCATAATAAACCAGCCGGCTACAAAGGCCGCTATCCAGAGTAAGTTGTAATATTTTATCTGAATAAACCCTAATTTGAAAAGGGTACCATCGGGGTTCCAATTAAAGCCTAGGAAGTACATGTATTAAATTTTGGGCTAAGATAATTAAATAGATGTTAGTAGTCAGTAGTCAGTAGTCAGTAGTCAGTAGTCAGTAGTCAGTAGTCAGTAGTCAGTAGTCGGTGGTCAGTAGTCGGTGGTCAGTGGTTCGTTGTTTGTGTCTGGGCTTTCACTTGGATTTTATTTTTAGTTTGTGCTTGAACCTTGAGTTTTGAATTTGATTTTTGAACTTGAACTTGAACTTGAACTTGAACTTGAACTTGAACTTGAACTTGAACTTTGAGTTTTGAATTTGATTTTAGTCAGTAGTCGGTAGTCAGTAGTCGGTAGTCAGTAGTCAGTGGTTCGTTGTTTATGTCTGTGGTTTCACTTGGATTTTATTTTGGGTTTATGCTTGAACCTTGAACTTTGATTTTTGAATTTGAATTTGAATTTGAACTTGAACTTGAATTTGAACTTGAACTTTGAGTTTGTAGTTGAACTTTCTAAGGAACAGGATCATAGCCTTTACCACCCCACGGATTACAGCTAAAAATTCTTTTTATGGATAGCCACCCTCCTTTGAACAATCCATGTTTTTTGAGTGCTTCCAACGTATATGCGGAACAGGTAGGAGAGTATCTACAAGTTGCTGGGGTGTACGGAGATATTAAAAGTTGATATAGCCTTACCAACAGTACAAAAGGAGCGATAAGAATTTTTTTGATTGACATTCTTTTTAATGTTTGCTCTACCTTTTTAAGATCAATTTACACTAAAACTAGTACCATCTTTTCCATCTTTGAGCTGAATGCCCAAAGCGGTCAATTTATCCCTGATCTGATCAGAAGTTGCAAAATCTTTATTGGCTCTGGCCTGATTTCGAAGATCTATGAGCAAGTCCATTACACCATCCAATGTATTGGAATCGTCCTTTACAGCAGCTTGATTTTCTAAACCTAAAACATCATATGCAAAAGTGTTCAAGGTTTGCTGCAGCATTGCTTTGTCTTCTTCGGTTATAGTTTCTGTACCTTCTTTAATGAGGTTAATGTGCTTTACGGCTTCAAAAAGATGTGCAATTAAAATCGGGGTGTTAAAATTATCGTTCATGGCATCGTAGCACTTCTGTTTCCACTGTGCTAGGTCAAAATCAGATGTAGAAGCTGTATGGACCTTCTCTAGATTTTCCATGGCCTCCATCAAGCGATAGTATCCTTTTTCAGAAGCCAGTAATGCATCATTGCTCAAGTCCAAAATACTGGTATAATGCGCTTGCATCATAAAAAACCGTACTACGGAAGGTGAATATGCTTTGCTGAGTATATCATTGTCACCACTAAAAATCTCCGAAGGATAAATATTGTTCCCGGTAGATTTCGACATTTTTTTACCGTTCAAGGTTAGCATGTTCGCATGTAACCAATATTTAACAGGAGATTTTCCGGTGCACGCTTCGGCTTGGGCTATTTCACATTCATGATGTGGAAATTTTAGGTCCATTCCACCACCATGGATATCAAATGTTTCTCCCAAATATTTTGTGCTCATGGCAGTACATTCCAAATGCCACCCGGGAAAACCATCTCCCCATGGGGAAGGCCATCTCATGATATGTTGTGGCTCAGCTTTTTTCCACAGCGCAAAATCTTGTGGATTTCGTTTTTCGTCCTGTGCGGAAAGTTCGCGGGTATTGGTAATCATGTCTTCCAATTTTCTTCCGCTGAGCTTGCCATACTCATTGCTCTCACTGAACTTCACCACATCAAAATAGACAGAGCCGTTTGCTTCATAGGCAATACCTTTTTCTAAAATTTCTTTGATAATCTCAATTTGCTCTATAATGTGACCCGTTGCCGTTGGTTCAATACTAGGAGGCAAAAAGTTGAGTTTTTGAAGTGTATCATGAAAATCGACCGTATAGCGCTGCACTACCTCCATCGGTTCAATCTGCTCTAACTTGGCTTTTTTTGCTATTTTATCCTCACCATCATCAGCATCGTTTTCCAAATGTCCGGCATCCGTAATATTACGAACGTACCGCACTTTGAATCCCAAGTGTTTAAAATATCTAAAGATCATATCAAAAGACATAAAGGTGCGGCAGTTTCCAAGGTGCACATTACTGTAAACTGTAGGGCCACAGACGTACATGCCAATATGGCCTTCATTGATGGGTTCAAATACTTCTTTCTCTCCAGAAAGTGAATTGTATACTTTTAGGTTTTGGCTTTTGTAAAGTTGCATTGAAAAGTTAATGGTTAAAAGTCGGTCTCTAGGTTGATATAATCTAAAAATTCCCTTCGTACAGCTTCTTCTTTGAATTTTCCACCATATTCAGCGGTAACCGTACTGCTTTCAATATCCCGTATTCCCCTGGAATTTACACAGAGATGTTTCGCATCCATGACACAGGCAACATCTTTGGTTCCCAATACTTTCTGCAATTCTTTGACAACCTGAATGTTCAATCGCTCCTGAACCTGTGGGCGTTTTGCAAAATAATCTACGATACGATTCATTTTAGATAATCCAACAACAGTGCCATTAGAAATATAGGCAATATGGGCTCGCCCGATTATTGGTAACAAATGGTGCTCACAAGTGGAGTAGAGGACAATGTTTTTCTCCACAAGCATTTCACCATATTTATATTTATTATCGAATGTTGAGGAGTTTGGTTTCCTATCAGGATGTAACCCTCCAAAGATTTCCTTGACGTACATTTTTGCCACTCTTTTTGGAGTACCGCTAAGGCTATCGTCATCCAAATCGAGTCCAAGTGTCAACATTATTTCCCGTACACTCTTTTGTATTCTTTCGATCTTTTCCTCATCACTCAATACAAAGGCATCTTTCCTAATAGGTGTCTCGGTGGAAGAGCCAACGTGGTCATTGCCTCTTTCTTCATGTTGTTCGTCCAAAGCCTGCTCTAGTTTCATTTGTTAAATATTCAAGGAAGCAAAGATATACATTAAAAGGCTATTTAACATCTGGTAGTCCTAGTTTGGCAACATAAATTATTGCCAAAAGAAAAGCCACTATATTTTTATAATACCCAAACCTACAACCATTTATGGTGAAATCGTCTATAGGAATCTTTTTCTTGGTGTTTTTGTGCCAAATAGCCCGTTCGCAGGTCTTACCCGACTGTGCAAACGCGGTACCTATTTGCAATAACACACCAATAAATGGAGGAGCTAACGGTTTTGGCGTAGATGACTTTGGTGGTGCCGGTTCAAGCGGATGTCTTGAGCGAACGCTTTCTGGCGCAATAGAATCCAATTCGGCGTGGTATAGGTTTAGGACAGGGGCTTCGGGACAGTTGGGGTTTAATATTGGGCACGATAGTACGGAGGATTGGGACTTTGCCTTGTACAGAACTAGTGACTGTAATAACTTAGGGGAACCCGTACGGTGCAATTTTTTCGATAATAGTGATTTTAAAACATTTTTGGGAGTGGGGGAAGACCCTACAGGAGACGCAAACTCCGTTCACTATGAAGATTGGTTAGACGTAAATGCGGGTGAGGAGTACTACTTGCTCATTAACAATTTCAGCAATGTAAACTCAGGCTTTTCGATTCAGTTCACCGGAGATATTCTTGCTACAAACCCACTGGACGCCTTGGATTGCTCTATAGTTGATAATCTCTTGGGCCCTCCCATAGCTGCATGTGAAAATGAGACAGTTGTTTTGGATGCAACAACAATTGGAGCCGTTAATTATGAATGGTATAGGAATGATGGTGCTGGCTTTCAATTAATCGCAGCCGCCAACGGAAACCAAACCCTACAGGTTTTAAACTCTGGTATGTATAGGGTAATTGTTTCAACAGCTACAAATTCTTTAATGAGTGATGTTCAAGTGGCTTTCAATACTGTACCTATTACAGAATCCATTACTGATGAAACCTTCTGTTATATCACAGGCTTAGAAGTTGATTTGGAACTAAAGGACTTTGAAGCACTGGGAACACAGGACCCAGATAGTTTTATCGTTAGTTATCATGGTTCTCAGGCAGATGCGAATCAAGGGATTAATCCGCTTCCCAAAACCTATTTAAAAAATTTAGGGCAAGAGACAATTTATGCGCGAACCACTTCTTTGGCCAATCCCAATTGCTATGATGCTTCTGAAAGTTTTAGTTTAAATACTATAGAAACACCAGAACTCACTTTTCCGGAAGAAGTAATCATATGTGAGGATAATAATGGTATTGTCATTGGGGAAACCGGACCGAATCCAAGTTATAGCTACCAATGGAGTACTGGTGAGCAAACCCCGAACATAACAATTTCGCAGGATGGAGATTATACCTTGACTGTCACGAATTCATCAAATGGTATATTTTGTACCGAAAGTAGAACCGTTCGTGTGCAAACTTCGGTTTTACCTGTCATCTCGGATATAGAAATAGAAGATCTTAGTTCAAGCAATACGGTAACTGTTGTAACAGAAGTACTGGGAGAATTTGAATATCGTTTGGATGACGGTCCTTTTCAGACTAGCACTGTTTTTGAAGAAGTCTCTGCTGGAGTTCACATTGTAACTATGAGAGATGTCTTTGGTTGCGGGGAAGTTGTGGAAAATATTGTGGTTGTAGGCTTTTTGGCCATTTTCTCTCCAAATGGGGATGTCCTCAACGAAACATGGCATGTTGAAGGTTTATCGGAACTGAATGCCCCTGTTGTTACTATCTATGATCGTTATGGAAAGTTATTGAAAGAATTGACAGAATTTAGCCCGGGTTGGGATGGAAACTTTGATGGAAGACCACTGCCCTCAACTGATTATTGGTTCAGATTGTCCTATTTGGATGAAAATGGAAATAGGATGAATGCGAAGTATTTACAGAATCATTTCTCTTTGAGAAGATAGTAAGCATGCATTTTATCGATTAACTGTATAAATTTTAGGTTAAAAAATACTAAAAACTCGTTTTGAGCAGTTATACAGGTTATACTTAAGTATAATCTTTAGCCCCACAATTCTATGAGAGCCTTGTTTAGTGCTATCTGTTGTATGTTCCTTTTTTCTTTGGGAATACATGCCCAAAACTCACCCGATTGTAGAACCGCTATACCCGTTTGTGCAGATGCACCTATTTTATCGTTTACGGATGGTAGTGGCGATATTGATGACTTTGACCCAGAAGTCATAACGCAATCCGGTTGTTTGGAAAAAGGAAGTGTAGCTCTTGCCAATATCGAAAACAATACCTCTTGGTATGTCTTTAGGGCCGGAACAAATGGACAAATCGGTTTTGATTTGGAAGCATTGCCCGTTACACCTGGTGGCATAGTTACTTCTGAACTGGATTTTGCCCTATACGGACCTTTTGACCAAACAACAGGTCAGAATTTTTGTACTATTGTTGGTAATGGAGATGCACAGCCCATACGTTGCAATTATGAAGTCAATGATACTGGTTTTACCGGAATTGGAGTAAATCCAATAAGTGGTAGGGAAGGCGCACCCTTTGTAAAGGGTAGTCAGAACACTTATGATGAGTTTATAGATGTTATCGCAGGCGAAATCTACTATTTGTTCATAAACAACTACAATACCAATTTTGATGGTGACCCAGAACCGTTTTCTTTGACATTTACAGGTAGCTCTGTGGATGCTGACCAAGATACAGCACTGGATTGTACATTGCGCGACGAATTTTTGGGATTGGATATTATTGCTTGCGAAGGAGATCCAGATATTGTTTTAAGTGCCCTGAATTCTCCAGCTGGACCAGCTGTCGCAAATGTTACTTGGGAACTGGATGCAGACGATGATGGCACTTACGAAACCGTTTTGGCAAGTGGTCCTACTGAAACTGAACTAACAGTTACAAGCCCAAACTCAGGCCGTTATCGCGTTACCATAGAGACAACTTTAGCAACCGTAATAACAGATGACATTCTAATAACCTTTTTTGGAGTTCCAGAATTGGATGAAGTACGTGTTGTTGATGATTTAGTAAACAGTGACCAAACGGACCCCTACAATATTGAAATAATTCCAATAGGAAACGGAGATTATGAATATGCCATCAATGATGGGGAATTTCAAGATGACCCTTTATTTTTTGATGTACCTCCTGGAATCAATACCGTAGTTATCAATGATAAAAACGGATGTGGAATTACGGAACCTATAGAATTCTTGGTCGTGGGGTATCCAAAGTTTTTTACGCCCAATGGTGATGGAATTCACGACAATTGGAATGTTTTGGGTATTGAAACCCTTTCCAATCCTACGGTTTACATTTTTGACCGCTACGGAAAATTGCTTAAAGAATTGGATATCACAGGAGGCTGGGACGGTACTTTTAACGGAAGACAATTACCGTCTTCAGATTACTGGTTTCGATTGGATTATAACCGGGATGACGAAGGTGTGGTAGTTGCACGATCTGTAAGAAGACACTTTTCTCTAGTTAGATAAAATAAAAAAGACCGGAATGGTCATCCACACCGGCCTTTAAATCTTTTTTATGTAACTTTTATATGATGGAATGCCTACTGGCAATCTAATTGAAGGTCTAAGCCGGGAAATTGCCAACCGTTACCTTCAAGATTATCAACTGCCATATCAGCTCCAGGGCCACAGACAGTGATATTCTCCATACCACAGCTAATTCCGGTTGGTACGTTGTTTTGCTGTACAAAATTGTCCCAACCGACCAAGGTATTTTCCATCCTCCCTTTGGACATTCCACTGTTATCGAACATACCCAACATATTCTCAATATTTCCAATGTTCCAACCACCTATATCCTGGTCAAAGGAAGATGCCCCTACGAACATAAAAGCCATGTTGGTGACTTTTGCCGTGTTCCACCCACCTATATTCTGGTTGAATGAGGAAGCTCCACTAAACATTCCGGCCATGTTGGTGACGTTTGCCGTGTTCCACGCACCAATATCCTGGTTAAAGGAAGAAGCATCGTTGAACATATAAACCATGTCGATGACATTTTGCGTATTCCACCCACCAATATCCTGGTTGAACGAGGAAGCCCCACTGAACATTCCGCTCATATTGGTGACATTTGATGTATCCCACTTACTAATATCACCATTGAACGACGATGCTCCTGAAAACATATCGTGCATATTCTCAATATTGCTTACATCCCAATCGCCTATGTCCCCGTTAAATTGTGTGGCATTACGGAACATACCAAAAAAGAAAGATACTTGCGATAGGTCGGGCAGATCAGCTGCATTATAGACCATATTTACACAGTCCTCGAATGCCACTATCAATCTCTCCCAACCAATAGTGCCCCATTGGTCCAAACTTACAAGTTTGGACGCACTTGGGAGCCCTGACATTCTTATACTGGGAAAATCTCCTTGGATCGCCACAACATGGTTTCCGGCCGTTGCATACGAATGTGCTATATCATCATCTCCGGCAATGTCCTCAACGGTGCCGTCTCCCCAATCGATCTTAAAATCATATGTATAAGTTATTGACAGACCTATCGTTATGCTTTCCCCATCCTCTGTGGTCTTCCAGGTAGTCACAAAACTATTGGGATCCTCTGCCAGGCTTTCGAACACATCCTCGACATTGACCGTAACTTTCGCATTTGTCTCCAACTCCCCATCATAAGCGCTTACAAAAAGGGAATGTTCCGTTTTGGTCTCAAAATCCAGGGATTTTCCGGTAGCTAAGCTAAGGACACCTGCCTCGGTGATGTCAAAAAGTCCGTCATCGTCCGATTCTATGGAAAACGTGAGGCTGTCCCCGTCCGGGTCGGATGCGGTTACCGTTCCAATGGGCTGTGCATCGGTGATATCCTCGGCAATGTTAAAGGATTGTCCCAGTATTTCCGGGGCCTTGTTCTCTTCTTTTGGTGGCATACTGTCGGGCGGTACACTGTCTGGGGTCACACTGGGCGAATCGTCCTTGCCGCAAGAAAACATAATGGAGCAAACACATAGGAATAGGTACATGTTCTTTTTCATCTTTATTGTATTTTAAATTGATAGTTGCACAATTTGGGATTTCCTGTTGATAATAAAGAAGCTAAATGAACGGATACGGCCATTCGTTTGATGAATGGCCATTCTGGGTTGACGGAATTTTTTGGAACCGTCCCAAAAAAAAGGTCTGCAGTTGGGCCAGATCACGATCTTTTATAACACCCCACTAAGAGCCTGTTTAGGTGTTGGGGGTTAGTTTAAAATCGAAGGAATAAAGATGTTTTCTGCTAAGTAAGGTGAGTTTCTGTGTAAAGGTTTATGGTTTTATGTGTAGAAGTCAATAAAATCAACAAACGTCTCCTCGAGCCTTTCGGCTTCGCTCAAGACAGGTTAAAATCGAGAGGGCTTCAAAAACCTACATTTTGAGGAGGTCCCGATCTGACAAAGGTTTATAAACTACTGAAATACAGGTGTTAATACATATGCTTACGTCGAACTCACGTTAATTATGTTTAGAACTTTAAGGTAAAGCCCAGAGTAACATTGGTATTCGTTCTATTGATCATAGTCGAACTATCTATTCCAGAATCAAAAAGTAACGTATTTACATCTTGTTCTGTTCGGTTTACTGCTAAATCCAATCTGCTTCCACCAAAATTATAACCAATACCACCAGAGTAGCCAGTTAGATCACCAATCAGATCTCCTTCTTCATAAGGGCTCTCCTCGTATCGATATCCAGCTCTTAGGCTTACATCATCAATTCTATATTCGCCACCAAATCTATAGGTATTTACAACACCTAATTGGTTGGCAATAAAATCATTTTCTGCAGAAAAATTAGGGTCTGTAGTGGGACGCAATTCAGCTTGGTACATATCTTGATAGCTATAAACAAAGCTCAAGAGCCCATCTTTGCCAAAAACGACCGCTAAACTACCAGTAAGTTTCTCAGGGGTTCGTATTCTGTATTCTTCAAACAGGTTTACAATTCTAAAATTGATAAAATCAATATCCGGTTCTGCCAATGTTGAATTAACACGTTGCGAAATGTCATCCGTTAGTTCGTACCAAGTAGGGGATTGGTAACTACCACCTATCCGAATGTTGTCGTTCAATTTGGCAATGGCACCAACGCTAAAGGAGAAACCGTATCCTTCGGTTCTTAGAAGATTATCGAACGCAGTAGATTGTACTAAGGACTCTTGGTCATAACCATTCTCATCCAACAACGTCAATCGCTCATAAAATACGTTATGGAAATTAACCGATGCCCCAATATAAAGATTCTCTTGATATTGACCTGCAAAATTCGCAGTCAACTTACTATTGTATCCAGTAGTACTTTGAAGATAATTTTGGTTTACTCCGTCATAAGTTGCATTGGATACGTAAGCAGTGTTCTCGTCATCATCAACTGTTGGTTCAATAATACCGGCTTGGAACCCTAAAAATGCTTGTTGCGCTCCAAAACCAATGTTAGAACCTATATCTAAATAAGCGTCCTCAATAAACTCTCCCTCTTGTACTCGCAAAGGACCTAAAGCTTGACCCTGGGCGAAGTTTAAGAAATAGTTATCGATACCTTGTGTTGTATTTCCAGAAACAGAAAATTCGTTATCAAAATTTTGCACCATGTCATAATTGAAAGCGAGTGCTAGTTTTTTCCACGCACTTTCGGTGGACTTAAAAACAAATACCCCTCCCAATTGATTTAACTCTAACGAATTAATATTGGTTTCGGTTAAGCTATTTCCAAATGCAGCTTCATTGTTTCTATTGAAATTGGCTCCTGTTAAGGTAAATTGACTAAAGTTAAAAACCGCTGAACCTGCTGGGTTTACATTTAAAGATGATAAATCACCACCTAAGGCACCAAATGCACCGCCCATAGCTTGAAACCTTGCAGTTCCTTGAATATTTTCATTGCTAAAGCGTAAGACGTCGTTAATGTTTTGGGCATTTGCAAAAGTGCATGCCAATACCGCTATGAAAGTTAAGATTCTTTTCATTTGTTTTCTTTTTTTGCCTTGCATTAATTAGGGATTATCTTCTTCTTCCGCTACTTCTTCCAGATGATCTAGACGCTCCAGAAGACCTACTAGAACCACCTGAGCTTCTATAGCTACCCGAAGACCTTGAGCTACTACCGGAACTGCGGTAGCTGCCACTACTTCTAGAACTTCGGCTGCCACTGCTTCTGTAGCTGCCAGATGATCTTGAGCTACCAGAAGATCGGCTGTAGTTGCTACTTCTTGGAGCAGTTCTGCCAGAAGATTGATAGCTTCTTGTACTTCTTCCCGAAGTTCTGTAACCAGATGAAGAACTCCTGTTTGTACCACTACTTCTATAGGTTCCACTACTTCTTGAAGATGAAGGTGAAGTTCCATAAGAACGGCTGGTTCTGCCATTACTTCCATAATTTGAGGCAGACCGTGTACTTCTACTTGATCTATAATTTCTATTTCTTGCTATTGCGTCTGCACTAACAGACCTTCTTGAAGTTGAGCTTCCACCTTGATAAGACCTTGAACTCCTTCCAGCTGTTGAACTTCTGCTTACGTTGGAGCGTCCACTTGCATATCTTGATGAGTATCCACTTCTTCTAGAAGCTATATTGGACCTACTTCTTATAGCAGTACCGGGAATTACACTATTGGAATAGCCTCTTCTTGATCTATTGTACGCATAACCTCTATTAAATCCTCTGTTCCAACCACGGCCGTAGTTTCCGTTCCAGCCCCAAGCACCACCCCAGTAAGGGTTGCCCCAAGCACCGCCCCAACCGAAGCCACCGCCCCAGCCAAAACCGCCACCCCAAGCAAGACCACCGCCCCAGCCCCAACGGTTCCATCCCCAAGGATTGTTCCAGCCAAAGCCACCGCCCCAGCCCCAATTGTTCCAAAGCCATGGGTTGTTCCATCCCCAACCAAAGCCACCGCCCCAGTTGTTGTCATAAACGTTTACGGTTAAATTGGTAGGATTATCACCCCAACCTGGGTTTCCGTTATAGGTATTATTCGTAGCAAAATAATCTGTTTGTTCACCAATTTGAGTGTCATCATTTTCAGTGCCACTATAGTAACTATCGACATCTGTAAAAATCTCATTTTCTAAGATTTCATCAAACTCATTTGCCCTTTCACCAAAATAATCGCCATAGATATCACTCTCCGCTTGTTCATTTCTTACGGCTTCGGCAGATTTCTTTTCTACACGTGCAACCCGATTATTGTTGGAATAAATTCCATCATCGTCATAGTAAGAAGCTTGTTGATAAGAACCACAAGAGGTCATTAAAAAAATGACCAGAACAAATATGGCAGGAATTTGAAATTTCGAGAAGCGTATAGACTTTGTCATAGTGCAATTTTTATTGTTGAACATACTAAAAATAGTTAGTTTTACCGAACTAATTTCTTATAAAGACACAAGTTTTGTGCCAAACTATTGTAGATGGGGAAAAAATTAACGAGTCAGAGCGAGGATTATTCCAAGTGGTATAATGAGCTTGTAGTAAAGGCAGATTTAGCTGAAAACTCTGGGGTTAGGGGGTGTATGGTCATAAAACCTTATGGATTTGCCATTTGGGAAAAGATGCAGGCCCAGTTGGATAAAATGTTCAAAGAAACTGGACATGAAAATGCTTATTTTCCTTTGTTTATTCCTAAGTCGTATTTGAGTAAAGAAGCTAGTCATGTTGAAGGTTTTGCAAAGGAATGCGCCGTGGTAACGCATTACCGATTAAAAAATGCAGAAGATGGAAGTGGAATCGTAGTTGACGAAAATGCAAAATTGGAAGAAGAGCTGATTGTACGTCCAACATCAGAAACCATCATATGGGATACGTATAAAAGATGGGTGCAATCGTATAGGGATTTGCCATTGTTGATCAATCAATGGGCCAATGTGGTGCGTTGGGAAATGCGAACCAGGTTGTTTTTACGTACTGCTGAATTTTTATGGCAAGAGGGGCACACGGCACATGCCACAGAACAGGAAGCTTTGGAAGAAGCCGAGCAAATGATGCATGTCTATGCAGAATTCGCGGAAAAGTACATGGGCGTTCCGGTCATAAAGGGTACTAAAACAGAAAGTGAGCGTTTTGCCGGTGCGGAAGAGACCTATTGTATTGAGGCATTGATGCAAGATGGAAAAGCATTACAGGCAGGGACTTCGCATTTTTTAGGACAGAATTTTGCCAAGGCTTTTGATGTGAAATTTGCGAATAAAGAAGGAAAACAAGAGTATGTCTGGGCTACTTCTTGGGGAGTTTCAACCCGCCTAATGGGCGCTTTGGTCATGACGCACAGTGATGATAATGGGTTAATACTTCCACCTCAGTTAGCACCTATTCAAGTTGTAATTGTTCCTATATACAAGGGATTGGAGCAGTTGGATGCCATTTCAGAAAAAGTGAATCCTTTAGTTAAGGAATTACGTGCTAAAGGAATCTCTGTTAAGTTTGATAAAAGGGATACCCATAAACCAGGCTTTAAATTCAATGAATACGAATTGAAAGGTGTTCCTGTGCGTTTGGCCATTGGACAGCGCGATTTGGAAAATGGAACCTATGAGATAGCTAGAAGGGATACACTTGAAAAGGAATCGGTTAAAGCAGAAGAGGTTGTGGATAAGATAGTTTCTTTGATGGATGAGATTCAGAAAAACATGTTTCAAAAAGCTTTGAATTTTAGGTCTGATCATATCACTGAAGTAGATTCTTACGAGGAGTTCAAGAAAGTTATAACTGAAAAAGGTGGGTTTGTTTCCGCACATTGGGACGGAACGATAGAGACGGAAGATAAAATCAAAGATGAAACCAAGGCAACAATACGTTGTATTCCTTTAGATGCAAAAAAAGAGACTGGAAAATGCATGGTAACAGGAAAGCCATCTACCCAGCGCGTACTATTTGCGAGGGCGTATTAAAAGAGCGTAAAAAATAAAATTTACTGTTGCAGGACTTAAAAATAATTGTATTTTTGCATCCGCAATTATGCACCCGGCCCGTTCGTCTAGGGGTTAGGACGCCAGGTTTTCATCCTGGTAACAGGGGTTCGATTCCCCTACGGGCTACGAAGTTCAATGAAATATTGGAAATGATTAATTTTGAGTTTTGCAAAGGAGTGAAACTTTTTTATAGTTACAATTAACAATTTCCAAAATGGCCCGTTCGTCTAGGGGTTAGGACGCCAGGTTTTCATCCTGGTAACAGGGGTTCGATTCCCCTACGGGCTACTAAAAAGTAATAAATTAAAGGTGAGGAATTAAAAAAAGTACTTTTTAATTTTTCATCATCCATTTTAAATTAAGATAATGGCAAATCATAAGTCAGCATTAAAAAGAATAAGAAGAAACGAAGCAGTTCGTTTACGTAACAGATATCAGCATAAAACAGTTCGTAATGCTATCAAGAAATTACGTAACGAAGAGGATAAGAAAGCCGCTGAAACTTTGTTGCCAACAGTAGTTGGAATGATAGATAAGCTTGCTAAGCGCAACATTATTCACAACAATAAAGCTGCAAACTTAAAAAGTAAGTTAATGAGTAGGGTTGCTGCGATGTAATAACCTATCATATAACATAAATTAAAAAGCGCCCTAACTTTAGGGCGCTTTTTAATTTTGTAGTATGTAGGAAAAATTATTCTTGCAATTCGGATTCGTTTCTGTACCCAGATGAATCTTTGTACCAATCTTGAAATGAAGCACCTCCCGAGGTCGCCCATTCATTAAAAAAGTTATAGGCTTGGTTCACTGGAACATTCTCCTTTGGGGGTTTAAAGTTGTGAACAATATTGATGGCCCAAGGCAATCCTGATTCAGTTTGATAATTACCATCTTCATCTCGGTTAACACCTTCAGCAGCGGGGGTGTTTGCCCCTAAACTAGTTCTGAACCTATTGGGTAAATGGATTTCGTTTTCTCTGTTCCTGTCCACAATCAAAAAGGGATTGAATGGTGCAAGTCCCAATTGGTTGGTGGTAATGGGCGTTGTGAATTTCACTTCTACTTTGGAAGGTATTCCCAACATGGTCTCATGGTTGTCGAATAGAATTATGACTGCCCTATCCTGATTTTGCTCAACACCATTAGAGGCTACGTTGATATAACCTTCCGTTAACACTGTGCCTGTGACAGATTCTATTAAACTTGGGGTTATACTTTCCAGTTCAATTCCGAAAGCATTTACAAAACCGGCTCCATCAGAGCTTACCTCAAAATAAATATCTAATTGCACAGCCATGTTGTCCGAGTTAAGGACTGCAACAAATCTATAGTTGATTGTTGTATCGTTGAAATCATAGTCTCCCAAGAACGGCCATAAATCTTCAAAAGCTACGGTTCCCCAACCGTATTTACTCGGTGTGAACTGCTCAAAGGCTTTATCGGCATCTTCAGGAAAATCATCATTGCTGTCCGTAATACCGTCTCCATCAGTATCGGGGTCCACTGCTTCTTCATCAAAAACACGGAAAGTGGTTAAATCATTTATAGTTCTGTCAAAAGAGATACCTGAATTTGAATTGGGGCCATATCTGTATTCCCAACCGCCTGTTTGGGTATCCATAACTATCAAATTGCTGTTACTGCCATTATTGGCCAACCACAATTCATTATTGGAGTCAAATGTCATAGAGGTTGGATTGAATGGCAAGTCTTCACCACTAATCCTGGTAGAGTCGTAATCACCTTCTACATTCAATTCAAGTCGATAAAGCCCAGAAAAAGTACATACGAATAAGGTGCCATCTGCTGTGAATGCTAAATCCCCACCCTGCGTTCGGTCAAGACCGTTGATATCCCATTGAGAAAGAATGGATCCATTGGTTGGGTCAATAGAATAAAGCTTTGCCTGTGTTGAGAAATAGAGCAACCCGTCTTGAGGGTTAAAATCCAAACGCGGGCCACCTATACCTAAGTTTGCTATTGTGGTCCATGTGTCATTGATAATATCATAACGCATCAGGGGATTCGGATTAGATCTCCCTATTGAATATAAAAAGTTATTTTGCTGATCAATGGCAGCAGTATAGCTCCCCATGGGCATAGTAGAAATAAAAGTATACGCCCCAGTAATGGGGTCTACTTGGAACAACTCTGCATTACCGTTTACACAGTATAAAAAGTCCTCAACAACGCCCTTGGAAGAAGAGGCGCCTTTTTCACTTAATGACGAGTAAGTGTAAACAACCTGCTCTGAAGAGATATTGACTATTTCTGAAGAATAGGCGAAACCCTCTTTTCTTCTTATATATAGTTGATCGTAATAATCTGGAACCACAAATGTATGCTCAATTTTTCCTCCAGAAGGAGCGCCACTGAAAATTAGATGGTTCAGATTGTCCACAACATAATCCGTACCGGTAACTTCTTCGTCGTCTTCATTGACATAGGTTATCTGACCACTGGTTGAATTTTCTTGATAGGCGTATACGTCATACTTGACATTGGTAGAATTATCATTGATTGTCAATTCCACCGACCTTTCTGTTTTGAATTCAAAGCCAGATGGAATTTGCAGTTCCGTAATTTTTAACTCATCTATGGGGATTTTAATTTCATCTTCACTTTCACTATCCGGGTCAATGGAGTCATCAAAATTATCTTTGACACAAGAAGAAATGGTAAATAGTAGTACCAAATAAATGAGTGAGAAAACGATTTGGGATATTTTCATCATTTTTTATTTTGTGGATTTACATCCGAATTAATAGTCTAAAATTATATGCGTTTATTTTATAAGTGCTTCTGTTTTAGCTAGAATACAATCAGGTATCGGTTAATGGTATCTTTTGTTCGACAAACAATTAGTAATCTTAAAATTACTTATATGAACGAAAAAGATTACAATACTATATATTCATTCAATAATAAATGCTACTAAAGTTGTGAAAGAAGTTAAAGTAGTGGTGTATTGATACTATCCGAAAAATACTTCATGTAAAAACCGGCCGGGTGCCAACGTAAAACCACCTGCTATGATCAGTGCCCCAAAGTAAAGTAAAACCATTTTACGCTTGTGTGCTTTTACATTTCCCTTCTTTATAGCGGTAATAGCCGTTGGAACGGTATACAAGGTTAAAAAGCTGAAGAGATGAATGAAACCAAAATGATCTAGAAACTGGTTGCCAACTTGGGCGGGCAAAAATAAAGAGACAAATGCAGTGAAAAACATGAGAGCCATATAAACCTTTCCAATGCTTCTATGCTTTCTTGTTCCTTTTTTGACGGATAAAAGATAAGCTCCTATAAATATGCAAGGAACTACCGTGATAAGGTGGACATACATTAAGAACAGATAGGTAGCTGTCATGGCTTTAGTTTTTCCAAAGGAAGAAAAGTTATAGAAATGTCAACACAAATAGTTGCTCAATTGCAGTTTGCAAATGATGAATTGTACATAGGGCTATCTAAATGCCTGTCTTTTTCCCAGTAATAAACCGATAATGAAAAATGAATACATTAAAACTATAGCAGACAATAGCACTGTTCTAAGATGAAATTGAATGGATATGTCAACATTCAAGTAATCCGAAAGCAAAATGAAAGGGAAAAGAATATAAAATATAAACAAGCCGATACTTACCCAGAAAAGCAAGTTATTCTTCTGTGAGTATGGAAAGCCTTCTTGGCTTTTTTCTTTGAAGTAAAAAAACAGTGCAATAATTAAAACTATAGATCCAATTGCATGCGCATAGTGCAATATTTCGTGCAAAGGGTTTTGAAAGAAACCACTTATTAAATAGACTGTTAAATTCATAAATGCTCCATACTTGATAATCTTTTTTGAAGTTTTGTTCACGATAGTTTTCCAATAGACCCAATAGAAAAAAAGAAAAAAAACTATTTGATAAATGGTGTAGATAATAACATTTGATTGAGAATATCTACTATCTGAAAAGAACTGAAAATCACTATGATATTTTATAAAATAGCCCAATAGCTCAGTGAAAAAGGTGTAGATGATAAGTATGGGGAGGTACTTTAATACGGTATCAAAGTACCTCCTATACCTGTATACTGCTACCAGCCAAGTGATAAAGTATATGATAGTAAAAAACTGATCTTTTATAAAGCGCAGTAAATCCTGTGTCATGTTTAGTTAAAAATCACCAGATGGTGGAGGGGAGGAATTTCCATGATTCATAGTTAAACTCTGCTCTCCTTGCATCAAAGGCGCATTTGCAAAAGATGGCATAAAGCTAGCTTCGGCCGTTCCATTACTAGGTAAAGAGTCTCCTACTGCATTGATTCCTACAGCATCTTTGACCAGTTTTGCTTTGCCATCAGCACCAATATAGAATCCAAAGTCCCTCCCTTTAACCTTCATGGTAGGTAGCATAAATAAGGAGTTTTGTCTTGGGTGGACTACCCTTTGACCGTCTGCAAATCGCCTTTTATTGGGATAATTGGCAAAATAAAAACGCAATGTAGAAATATCCACGTTGGCAGCTTCGGCTTCCTGCTCTATAAATGCCATGTACTGTTTCATGGTCTTATAATCAAAAGAGGTAAATCTAGAGGGCTTAAAATTTTCGTCCTTATTTGCTGACATTTCATATCGCTGAATAGATTCCACACGGTTTTTACTATAATTATCATACAGGGATTTCGATTCCATTAAGGAGATAATCTGTTTAGGAGGCTCCACATGTTCTTTAGGCTCTTCATCAGGTTCTTCTTTTGGATCTTCCTTTTGTTTTGGCTGGCACGCACCTAGTATCAATAGGGTAAAAACTAGGAGAAATGGTGCTGCTTTTTTGGTGTTTTTCATGTTGTAAGTGTTTTTAGCGTTGATAGTATGGGAAACCGTACTAAAGATATGGCATTTCTGTAAATTGGAGGTATAAAAAAACCCTTTGAATTTTATCAAAGGGTTCTAAAATGATAATCGATATCATTATTTCTATATAGAAATTATTGATTCATCGTCAATAAGAATTCTTCGTTGTTCTTGGTCTGCTTTATACGTTGTTCCATGAATTCCATAGCTTCAACGGGATTCATATCCGCCAAATACTTGCGCATGATCCACATACGTTGGATAGTGGTTTCATCAAGTAGAAGATCATCTCTTCGCGTCGAAGAAGAAATAAGGTCAATAGCAGGGAAGATTCTTCGGTTAGAAATTCTTCTATCTAACTGTAGCTCCATGTTGCCCGTACCTTTAAATTCTTCAAAGATAACTTCGTCCATTTTAGAGCCTGTCTCAGTTAAAGCCGTAGCGATAATAGATAGTGACCCTCCATTTTCAATATTACGTGCTGCTCCAAAGAAACGTTTTGGTTTATGTAATGCATTGGCATCAACACCACCGCTCAACACCTTCCCAGATGCAGGTTGTACAGTATTGTAGGCTCGTGCCAATCTTGTAATCGAATCCAATAGGATAACGACATCATGGCCACATTCTACCAAACGCTTTGCTTTTTCCAACACGATATTGGCAACACGAACATGTTCTGTAGCTTCCTTATCAAATGTAGAGGCAACAACTTCTCCATGTACGTTACGTTGCATGTCCGTAACCTCCTCCGGACGCTCATCAATCAAAAGAATGATTTGATAAACCTCAGGATGATTGGCTGCTATAGCATTGGCAATATCTTTCAACAACATGGTCTTACCCGTTTTAGGTTGGGAAACGATCATGCCACGCTGTCCTTTTCCAATAGGGGAAAACAAGTCCATTATACGTGTCGATAAGGTACTTTGTCTCTCGGCCAGTTTGAATTTTTCTTTTGGAAACAATGGTGTTAGGTGCTCAAAAGATACACGGTCACGAACCACTTGTGGATCTAATCCATTTATCTTACTTACCTTGATAAGAGGAAAATATTTTTCTCCCTCCTTTGGGGGTCTAACATTTCCCAGTACCGTATCTCCAGTCTTTAGGCCAAACAGTCGAATCTGTGATTGCGAGACATAAATATCATCAGGAGAGGATAAATAATTATAGTCAGAAGAACGCAAAAAGCCGTAGCCATCCTGCATAATATCCAGTACGCCCTCACTTTCGATAATACTATCAAACTCAAATTCGGGTTCTTTGTACCTGTTTTTTAAATCCTTATCAAAATTGCTGCTCTTTTTTTCGTGGCCGCTATTTCTTTGATGTTGATTGTTTCTTCTGTTGTTATTTTGATTTTTTTGAGGCGCGTTTTGCTTGTGCGGCTCTCTTTTTTCTGGCTGCTTATCTTCTTTCTTAGCTACCGTTTCTGTCTCTGCTGGTTTGGTTTCGGTCGGTTCTTTGGCGACAGTTTCTTTTGGTTCCCTTTTAGGTCTCGGAGTTCTTTCTCTTTTTGGTTTTGGAGCAGGTTTCTCTTTGGTAGTCACAGCAGTTTCTTGTACGGCTTTTGGATTGGATGCTTGTGTATCCAGAATTTGGTATACCAAATCAAGTTTTTTGAGTGTCTTGAATTTTGGGACACTGAGGGTTTTTGCAATTTCCTGTAATTCAGGAAGCTTTTTAGCTTTTAGATCTGAAATCTCGAACATTAAGTTATGAATAGGTTAAACTTGTATAACGTGAATAATTGAAGTAAAAAGTTATTTGGGTACTACGATAGGAAAGTTTCCTTGGGTAAGTGCTTCGCTAATAACGACACAAGTATACAAATTATTTTTCAAGATTAAGGGTCATTTACCAAAAAGACGCTTATTTTTGCCTTCCGAAATCGATTTAAACAATGATTCAGCGAATCCAGACGTTATTTCTTGTTATTGTAGCTTTAATTGCTGGAGTCCTTCCATTTATGTTTAGTTTATGGATTGATGTGGATGGGGTTGAGTTTTTCGCCAAAAATGAATTATGGATAAGTATTGTATTTTATGCATCTGCAGTTTTGGCCACAATTTCGATTTTTATGTACAAAAACAGGCAAAATCAATTTGTAGTAAACAGATTGAATATGATATTGAATCTTTTTTT
>JBCCEC010000031.1:0-37438 GCA_039030475.1 Bacteroidota bacterium | reverse complement strand
CGTGATCGCTGGAGGTCGTGTCCTCTTCTGTCTCTGTGGGTCCGTGTAGGCTTTCCCCCTCTTTCGTAACCAACACGGCCCGAAACAGTCCGCGAACTGAACCGGGTGACGGTAGATGTCGAAGAGAACAACCTAGATGAACGCACGTCAATAGAAGAAGTGGGAACTTTCGACGACCGCACTGCAGGGCACTTGCCTCTGTCCTTTCGAGACTCTTTCTGTAACAACGGCTTGACGCGACGACGACTATGGAACGAGATGGGAGCGACGCCCAGCGCTGTGTGCCCAACGTTGGCATGGAGGCTGCAGTGGCCGACGTTCGATTGCGGCGGAATGGCAGCAAATGCCGCCGTAGTAGGGTTTTTTGTTCTAAGCGGGGGGAACACAGGTTATATTGTATGGGAATATGATGACGACATAAAAAAATTGTTGGATGGCAACTCTGGATTGCGCCAAAAATTTTATTGGGATCCGTGGAAAAAAACAATTCTGATTCCCAAGTCGGAAAATCTTTTGGCGAGCGCAATCAATTTTTCCAATTGATTTCACATCTTTCTAAAATGTTGTTTTCTTAGTTATGTATTAGCTCTTATTGGAAAGGCAATGAATAGGTAGTATACTATTCCTCATCAACAAACTTTGTCATGACAAATTCTACACGTCGATTTTTCCTTCTGGCCTTATCGGTAAGTGTGCTATCTAAGGGAATTTTATTTCCGTAACCTGTATAGGAAATTCTCTTTTTTTCAAGTCCAAGCTTTATTAAGTGTTTTGCAACGGTATTGGCACGTTGACTGGACAAGACTTCATTGTACTGCTCTGATCCTAAATCATCTGTATGACCGCTTATAGAAACTTTTAAGTTGGGATTCTTTTTAAGATACTCATATACATCTGCCAAGCTTTGTTTTGCTTTAGGTTCCAGTTCAAAGCGATCAAAATCAAAATTTACATGATTGAGCACATAACTTTGGTTGGGTCTGTACTCTGGACCTAAATAGTTAAGTGTAACATCGTCTAGGTAATAGTAGGAATAACCTTCTGCCGAAGCTGTATTCTTACCAAAATCCAAGTATTTTGTTCC
Source organism: Bacteroidota bacterium (assembly GCA_039030475.1). Classification (GTDB taxonomy): domain Bacteria; phylum Bacteroidota; class Bacteroidia; order Flavobacteriales; family Flavobacteriaceae; genus Flagellimonas. Next base: position 36,354 of record JBCCEC010000031.1, on the reverse strand, counting down.
CCCATTACTTTTAAAGTTTCCCAGAATAAGATGACTCTCAAATCCTTTGGCCACAAAGTCCAATTCAACCTCCATCCACTCTGCTTTATCATCGTAAAAACCATTGGAAGAGAACTGTTTGGCATGTGTTGTTTTAATAATCTGGGAGGATAACATGGAATTTGAAAGTTGTCGCTTGGTATGAACAGATAATGGCTTTTCTGAAAAAACAGCACCTATGTCCATTACCGCGCCATCTGATTTTTCAGATAGGCTCAAGGATAGACTTAGCCTATAACGATGTCCCTTTTTTAAGGTCTTGGATAACTTCACCTGAATGTATTCACGGTAATCTTTCGGAGCGAACAAATACAAACCAGCATAAGCATCTCCTTCAAAAGCATCTTGCTTCCCTTTAAAATTCATGGGAATTCCCAACTTGGTCTTGCTACACTCGTTAAAGTAATCCGTAGTGCCCAAAGTTGGGGCGCTCCAGTATTCGGCATCTTTATTTAAATTGCTCATTTTTACAGGGCATTCAACAAAATCCTCAAAGCCACCATTGTGTACGAGATTCTGTGAGACCACTGATGAAAACATCAAGGTAAAAATGAAAAGGGTCAATATGTAAGTGAACCGTAATCGCATGACTTCCAATCCAATAGGACACACCACGCCAAATGATAAGATGTAGGCTGGTATGATAACCATAACGATTTTCTTATGCTTTTATTGTGTTTTTACTTACAAATCAAAAATCAAACTTATAGGAAAGCCCGGCCAATGCTTGGAAACTTTGCACTCTAAAATTGGCCCAACGCTGATAGTCGTTATTGGCAATATTGGACGCTTTGACAAAAACGGAAAGTTGTTCATTAAAACGATAGCCTACATGCGCATTGGCATCAAAAAAGCTTTCTAGCGTCACAATAGTTGATGGAAATTCTGAAGGTAAAGCATTTGCAACTGCTTGCGAAACCAAATCGTCCCGCTCGCCCACATAGAACAAATTAGCTCCCATATACCATTTTTCATCAATTTGATAATCCATAAACAAAGAGCCTTTGATACTTGGCAGGTTCCAAGCAGGATTGTCCGTTTCGGTATCGTAATCGTAGAACTCAGCATTAACGCCTAAAGTGAAGTTACGGTTGATGTCTACATTTAATTCGGCAAAAATACCCAGTGTTTTTATGTCATCATAAAATACCTGAAATGAATTCCCATAGAAATAATCACCTTCATCGTCCCTAACCAAGTTTTCAGGATTCAGTAAAAATAAAGGTCTTCTGTTTTCAGCCGTGTAGGAGCCTTTTATATTATAACCAACATTGGAGACCAGCTGCCCTTTTAAACCTAGATACCCTTTATATTGCTGGTCTGTCGGTTGAATGGACAAAGTTGGGGAAACAAAAGGGTTCTCGTTTACAAAGTCATAGTACGAATTCTGATGCAGCTCACCTTCTACCCCACCATAGGCAATAACCGTTTCGTCCAACAAGCGATACGATGCAGTAACCGCAGGATAAATATAGAAGTTACCTTCGCTGTTTTCCGTATCCATACCATAGACAAGATTTGCACCCAAATTTAAAGTAAGGTCATCTCGAAGCATTTGTAGACTTGGGCTTACACCGACTTGGTAGTGGCTGTAATCTATTCCCGTTTCATTTGTTGTATTATTCAAGGATGCATTCTCAAAACTTCCACTAACGTAATCAAGTTTAGCACTTATGGTCACCATTTCCTCTGTAACAGGCAATTCAATAGTGGGCTGAAAGACAACACGGTTCTCTCCAGAATCGGTAGCGTCCCAAAACCTTCTTATTAAAATAGTTCCACTCTTAAAAAAAGAATCTTCAAGATTTAAATGTGCTTTTGCCTGTGCATTAAAATAATTCTGAGTTGCATCTATGCCGGCAATTATGGTATCATCAAAAGCATCATTTTCGATACCGTACCAATTGTACAATTGATGCTGGAGGCCAACACTCGCACCCCAGTCCAAATCCCTATCCTTCTTTGCATACGAAATATCAAGTTTGGTGTTGTAAAAGTCGGCGTCCAAAGGTGTGGATTCAATGGCTCCTCTGGAAGAATTATGATTTAACCCAAAATCCAATAAATCTTCACCCCTACTGAATTCGCGACTGGTATAAAAATCCACCAAAGCATTATTAAAATTTCCCAAACCAACCGAAGCATAAGAATTGTAAAGGGTAGGTGGTGGCGTTCTCTCTACGCGAGATGCTTTTCCCTTTGCGGGCGTAAACGTTGAAGCTACGGGTACCGAAAATATACTGTAATTAATTTTCTTCTTCTGTAGCACAATTGAATCATTTAGATTGGGTGTTGATTTCAATTTAAAGGCATCTGAAACGGTCGGTGAGTAAGGTTTTACCACAGTGACCGTTTCGGTGCCTATACTATCAGTTTCCTGAGCTGAAACTGCTCCCCAAAGGCTCAAAAATAATAGGATAAATATATAGCTATGCTTTTTGTACATGTTGTGTCTCAATTTAGTTCCCGTTAGGGTCTACTGAAGAATTACTTTGTGCCTCACGGGCCTTTATGATGGCAAGTTCCCCTTTGGCTTCCGCGACTATGGCCTCATATTCTGAGAAATTGGAAATTACACTTTCCAAAATGTACGTTGCCTGAAAGGCATCTCCCAAAGCATAAAAATTCTTTGCCATGAGCACCAGTCCTTTCCCTCCCCATTTTTTGTGCGAAGCATAATCCTTTGCCAGTTTTTGCACCGAAGTATTCGAAGCCTCAAAATCTTGGTTCTTATTTTTAAAATAAGCATCATAGTACCATGCTTCCGCTGCCATTTCGCCAATCGCAATTTTCTTTACTTCCTTATAAGCGGTCTCTGCCAGTTGCTCATCATTGGTTGCAATCGCAGAACGGGCAATCATGATTTGCGCATCGCTCTTAATACGATTATCGATTTTAGGAGCCTTTAAAACTTTCTCCGCGTATGCTATGGTTTGATCATAATTCTTTTTTTCATAATACCCCTTCATTAGGTTGGATTGCGCAAAAGTCTTGTTCTGAGAAATTTCAGCTGTATTTTCCAATTGCTCTAAGTAAGGAAGTGCGCTCTCATAATCTTGTTTGCCAATATAAAGTTCACAAACCCTTGTAAGTGCTTGTTCCGTAAACTCCCCATTGCTATCGGCAACGAATTTGTACTTTGGCAGTGCCTTTTCCTTTTCTCCCTTAGAAAAATATAGTTGTGCCAGGTTAAAGTTCGCATTTAGCGCGTGGAGTCCATTTGGAAACTCCTTTAGATATGCTTCATACCCATTGATGGCCATATCTGTTTTGCCTTCAATATATTTTCTGTCCGCAGCTTCAAAACTGGCGTTATCCAGTTCTGTATCCGTTACTTCTACAAAGTCCAAGCTTCTTGCCCATGTTGCGTATTCGCTTACCCTGCCTTCGTCTACATACACCAATTTAGCAGTTGCCACCGCTTGTTTGGCTTCTTGGGTATTTGGGTATTTTTGAACAACTCCCTTTAATTTGGTTAAAGCTTGACCATTTCTGTTGGCATTGTAATGCACCAATCCTTGACGAAGCATTGCTCTTGGAGCGAACTTACTTGTGGCAAATTCTTCAAGAAGCCTGTCGTATGTTTTTAATCCTGTTGCCTCTTCATTTGTTTTGATGTAGGAATTACCCAATTCAAACAGGGCATCATCCCGTAATGAAGATTTTGGGTAGCTGGTCAAGAAACTGTTCAACCCATCGATTTTAGCCGAAGTATCTCCTAAAAATCCACTACAAAGCGTCTTTTGGAACGCTGCATAATCCTGTTCCGCACCATTTAATCGCAATGCATCGTTATAAGTGGTCTGGGCAGGTTTGTACTGACTCGTCACAAAATAGCTATCTCCCAAACGCAGGTAGCTATCATTGAGCCGTTCCGTATTATTTGTACTAGAATTCGTTACTTTTTTGAAATAATTGACAGCACTGCTATAATCTTTCAGTTTAAAATGGCAGTATCCCAAATTATAGTTTATGTCTTGGTACTCCTCAAGATTTTGAGCCACTGGAAGCTTTTCGAATCGGTTAAAGTCCGTAAGAGCCTCATCAAAACGATTTAATCTATAGCCAGATTCTGCCTTCCAGTACAGGGCTCGCGCTTCAAAACTTTGGTTTTCGGCATTTTTAAGCGACTTGGAAAATCGGTCTAAAGCTTCTTCATAATTACCATCCATAAACAATTCGACCCCTCTATAAAATGCTACTTTTTGATAGGTTTCCTTACTAGCGTATCCCCTGTTTTGTTCTAAAAGAAGCATGGCACCCTCAAAATTCTTGGACGTAATGTATGAATCCACCAATAATTCCTGAATTTCTTGCTGGTGTTCATCTTTAGGGTATTTTTCCAAATATGTGGTCAACACTTGTGGAACGGGCTCGTATGCATTGCCGATTTCATAGCTCAATCTGGCATAATTCAAAAAAGCATCTTTTTGAATTTCAGCACTAAAATCCATTTGGGAAGCATTCCTAAAAGCATTCAATGCTTCTGGTTTTTTATCCAATTTTAGATAACATTCGGCCAAATGATAGTATGCATTTTGGGAAACACTGTTCGTACCTCCAATGATTTTATTGAATTGTTGCACCGCCGCTTCATAATCACCTTTTTTGTAGTGGGCATAACCAATAAGATAATAATCCGTATTGCTGAATTTTCCGCGTTTCCCTCGATACTTTTTCAAATAGGGAATCGCTTCTTCATACTGTTTCAGATTAAAATGGCTTTCTCCAATAATTTTATTGAGTTCCGAGATTTCTTTACGGTCAGACTTTGGCAATTGTTTTTTTGCCATGGCAATCGCTTCTTCAAAATTTCCCAATTTAAAATTTAAGTCTGCCTGATAATACGACAATTTCTCGTTGAGAAGTTCAGGGTCCGTGATTTGGTCAAAACGTTCACTTGCACTATCGTAGTCGTCTTGTTCGTAAGCAATATATCCTAGGTAGTATTTTGCCTGTGATCCATATTTTGGCGAGTTGCTCACTTTGCTCAAATATCGTTCTGCCGCTTTGGGGTTGTTCGATGCGTAGAGTGAATATCCATTATTGAAATTAAAACGTTCCTTATCTTTTTTAGACATGGTGGACTGATCCACCTTTTTGTACCATTTTAATGCGTATGGGTATTTTCCGGTTTCGAAATAATAATCGGCCACATCTAAAAACGCCGAGTTCCTTTTGGTAGACGTCGGGTAACTTTCCACAAAGCTTTCCATCTTTTTATCTGCTCCACGCTGGCTTAGGCGAATGGCAGCATTGGCAGCGTAATACGCGCTGTTTGCTTCGGTCTCATAATCTTTTGTTTCGACCTTTACCTTTTCAAAAATAGTCTGTGCCGCTTGGTATTGTTGAGAATTGTAAAGTGCTAAAGCGTCTTGATACGCCTTATCTTCATGATAAAACAATTTGGTCTCTTGGGAAAGGGCAGTAAAGAGAAATCCCAAAAATATTGGGAAAATGATAAGGTTTTTTCGATTCATAGTGTTCTACGCTGTTCTCGATTGACTTTTAACATAACGCCAAAATTTAAGCCAAAGTATATTGTAAAGTTAACAAGCAAAATTTGGAAACGCTTAACGTGCTATAAATTTAGAACTTAGTACCTTTATTTTTCAAAACGAAAATATGTCGGAAACAATTCTAAAACTACAGGACGTAGCCGTATTCCAAAATGAAAACCTCATCTTGAACAATATATCCTTGGAAGTCAAGAAGGGAGAGTTTGTATATATAATCGGTAAAACCGGGAGTGGTAAAAGTAGTTTTATGAAAACTTTGTATGCCGACCTTCCCCTAAAACAAGGTTCTGGCAGTGTAGTGGATTTCGACTTGGAAAAACTTCAAGAAAAAGAAATTCCGTTCCTTCGCAGAAAATTGGGTATCGTTTTTCAGGATTTTAAATTGTTATCTGACCGAAACATCAATAATAATCTGCGCTTTGTACTCAAAGCAACAGGGTGGACGGATTCGACCAAAATGGACAATAAGATTGAAGAGGTCTTGGATAAAGTTGGCATGAAGACCAAAGGTTTTAAATTTCCCCATGAACTTTCTGGAGGGGAACAGCAGCGTATTGCCATTGCAAGGGCTCTGCTCAACGACCCAGAATTAATTCTTGCCGATGAGCCTACAGGGAATCTAGACCCACAAACTAGTGTAGAGGTCATGAAGGTTCTTCAGGATATCAACCAAAATGGCAGAACCATAATCATGGCAACCCATGATTATGCGTTGATTCTAAAATATCCGCACAAAACGTTAAAGTGTGATGGAAGCAAAGTTTTTGAGGTCATTCAAAAAGCAACCGCATCATGATTCTAAAAAAGCTTGACTGTCAAAAGGATAAGAGAATAAACCCGATTATAGGCATACTTCTTTTTTTAATTTCAATTGTTTTAACAGCACTAACCGGGCCGCTAGGTCTAATTTATGGTCTTTTTCAACAACTGTTCACAAAAGGATTTCGAGGCTTGGGAGAGTTCTGTCTTGAAATGGCAATCTCGGTGGACCAACTAGGGAATGTTATTATGCAACATTTATTCAATTTGCTTTGGATCAAAGAGGGCGGATATAAATTTGGTAACAGGGATGAGACCATTTCCAGTGCCCTTGGCAAAAACAAGCAATTGGATACATTGACCGGTTTTGGCAAGGCCATTGATAAAATATTAGACATTATTGACCCAAATCATTCACTCAACTCCATAGATTATTACATACAGCCACCAAAGAAGGAAAGTTAACAACTAATTAAATATTGTTAATAGGTTACCGTTTTCACCGCCAAAAGTTTTTCGTTTATTTGTTGAACTAAATAATCGACCCATTTATGGAAATTCTTGGTATTGATATTGGCGGATCAGGTATTAAAGGTGCACTGGTAAACGCTGAAACTGGAGAAATGTTGACAGAAAGGTATCGCATTCCTACTCCAAGTTCAAGAAAACCAGAAGATATGGCCGAAGTCATATCCCAAATTGTTGAACATTTTAAGTACAGTGGGCCTGTAGGTTGCGGTTTTCCAACAATCGTTAAGAATGGAATTTGCCTATCGCCGGGAAATCTTCACCCTAGCTGGGTCGATGTAAATATTGATGAATTATTTACAAAGGTTACCGGCAATGAGTTTACCGTATTAAACGATGCCGATGCCGCAGGATATGCCTCTATGAATTATGGTGTAGGCAAAGGGAAAAATGGTCTTGTACTCATGATTACCATTGGCACCGGTCTAGGTAGTGGTGCTTTTTATAACGGCGTATTGCTTCCCAACTTTGAACTTGGACAAATCCCTTACAAGAAATACAAGAAAATTGAAGAATGGGCTGCTGCATCCGCCAAAGAACGAGAGGACCTTTCTTATGAAAGATGGGGCAAACGCTTTAATAAATTTCTACGATTGGTAGAGCTTATTGTTTCACCTGATCTTATTATCGTAGGCGGTGGCACTTCAAAGAAATGGAAAGAATTCAATCATTTGATTACCATTGAAACAGATGTTGTTAAAGCGGAACTTATGAACCATGCAGGAATTATTGGTGCTGCCGTTGCTTGTTTGCGCGAACAACACCATGGCCATTTGGGCTAGTACACATCTTCTGCATTTGTTTTTCCATATACGCAGGAATGACAAAAACATGCCTAATGCAGGAATGACAAAATCATCCAGTTATTTAATCCACCTAGTCTATCTTATTCCGCTTTCTATCAACTTCTTTTAAGAAAATTTTGCGAAGTCGAAGATGGCCTGGAGTCACCTCAACATACTCATCCTTTTGAATGTACTCGAGTGCTTCTTCTAGTGAAAATTTAATGGCAGGAACTATTTTTGCCTTATCATCGGCACCAGCGGAACGAACATTGGACAATTTTTTGGTTTTGGTCACATTCACCGTCATATCATCTCCCCGTGAATTTTCACCTATCACCTGTCCTTCATAAATATCCTCTCCCGGATCTATAAAAAACTTACCACGTTCCTGTAACTTATCTATAGAGTAAGGAATTGCCGTTCCATTTTCCATGGATACCAGAGAACCGTTCAAACGCTGTGCTATTTCACCTTTCATAGGTTGATATTCCAAGAAACGGTGTGCCATAATTGCCTCACCAGCAGTTGCCGTCAACAATTGGTTTCGTAATCCTATAATTCCGCGTGATGGAATAATGAACTCACATAGCATGCGTGAACCTTTAGCTTCCATACTGGTCATCTCTCCTTTGCGGATTGAGACCATCTCCACAGCTTTTCCAGAAACCTCTTCTGGCAAATCAATGGTCAAATGTTCTACAGGCTCGCATTTTACTCCGTCAATTTCTTTTATGATAACTTGTGGCTGACCAATTTGAAGTTCATAGCCTTCCCTGCGCATGGTCTCTATCAAAACAGAAAGATGCAGTACCCCACGACCAAAGACCATAAATTTATCGGCACTATCTGTTTCTTCAACACGAAGTGCCAGATTCTTCTCTAATTCTTTTTCTAGACGTTCTTTAATATGACGGGAGGTAACAAACTTTCCGTCCTTACCAAAAAATGGACTATCGTTAATAGTGAAAAGCATGCTCATTGTTGGTTCATCAATGGCAATGGTCTTTAGTTTTTCAGGATTTTCTAAATCAGCTACGGTATCACCAATCTCAAAACCTTCCATACCTACTATAGCACAAATATCACCTGTTTTGACCTCTTGCACTTTTTGACGTCCAAGACCTTCAAACGTAAAAAGCTCTTTGATTTTTGATTTCACAATAGTCCCATCTCGTTTTACCAACGAAATCTGTTGTCCTTCTTTTAAGCTACCACGAGTCAACCTGCCAATAGCGATACGCCCCGTGAACGATGAAAAGTCCAACGAGGTAATCAACATTTGTGTAGTACCTTCTTGTGGTTTGAACTCAGGAACATGTTCAATGACCATATCTAATAAAGGCTCTATGTTTTCAGTTGGTTTTTGCCAATCTTCGCCCATCCAATTTTGTTTGGCCGATCCATATACCGTTGGAAAGTCCAATTGCCATTCCTCCGCACCAAGCTCAAACATCAGGTCAAAGACTTTTTCATGAACTTCTTCGGGGGTACAGTTTTCCTTGTCTACTTTATTGATGACCACACATGGTTTTAGCCCTAAATCAATTGCTTTTTGCAATACAAATCTTGTCTGTGGCATGGGTCCCTCAAAAGCATCCACCAATAACAAGACACCATCGGCCATATTCAGTACACGTTCTACTTCTCCTCCAAAATCGGCGTGACCAGGGGTATCGATGATATTTATTTTGGTATCCTTGTAAACTACGGAAACGTTTTTAGAAACTATGGTAATTCCTCTCTCCCTTTCTAGATCATTATTGTCCAAAATCAAATCTCCCTTGTTTTCGTTATCGCGAAACAACTGGCAGTGAAACATGATTTTATCAACCAAAGTAGTCTTACCGTGGTCAACGTGTGCAATGATTGCGATATTCTTGATTTTGGACATAACCTAATTTTTAAGCCCGCAAAGATACTGCTATTTTCTACTTGTACACCTTATCAAATGTTATTTTTATCTTATTGATTTATAGGAAGTTCAATAATGCAAACATCATTTTTGATTATTACCAAGTACCCATCCTACACTAAAGCTAACTGTTGGACCAAAGCCATCATCATCAAAAAAGCTGTCAAAATAATATCCAACACCAAATTCCAGATTAAAGTTGAAGCCTTTGGGATATGTTCTTTGAAAGCCATAGACTGGTCCGGCAAAACCAAAATAGCCATCACCAGAGTTTAGGTTACCTACAATCACCTCTTCTAAAAATAACGTTCCAGAGGCTGCTAGGTAATTGGCAGAATTTCCATCAACACGCTTGTTTTTAGCCAAACGCCTTTTAAAATTGTAGTAATAGCGGTATTGACCATTCAATGCTGGAATGAACGCGTAACCGTTTGAGTTCGCAACAAATTGTAAACCGGCACTAAAATCCAAAGTCTGATTTTGGGCTATTCCAAACTCATATTCCAGACCAGGATTTATAAAATTGATTTTAAACTGATTATCCTCGACATTTTTCTGGGCTTGGCAACTCACAGAAATAAGAAAAATAATCAAAAGGGAAGTAATAAGATATTTCATTGGTCGGTGTTTTGAAGTTACAACAACCCTTATCAAACATTACGCCAGAATAAATCATTATCCATCAATTTTCGATTCTTTCTTTCTCATCTGCCAATCCTGTTTTACGTTTTCTTGCCTTCTTGATTTCACTTCGGCCAAAATCATAGTTTAGGCTAAAAGCAACTTGCCGGCTGTCACTGCCTCCACTGCCATCTATAAAAAGGTCACCAAACTGTGTCGTACCGCGCCATGGAATAGTATAAAGGATGTCATTGAGAGAAAGGCGTGCTGTCAATTTTTCTTTGAAATACTTTTTCTGAAAAGCAATATTGAGTGAGCCCAATGCTTGTGTTTGGTATGTTCCGCCCCATACGGAAGGAGAACTGTACCAACCCGAAACTTCCATAGTCAGTTTTTTGGGTAAGGTGAAGGTATTTTGCGCATAAAAGCTTAGGTTTTCTTGTTTTACTGGGAGAAATTCGGGACTATTGGCTTTATAATTGCTGATGTAAGCATTAAGACTCACATAAAGGTTCCACCATTTTTTTATGTTCTTTGGATAGGAAATCCCTAAGTTAATAACTTCGTTATCCGCTACGTTTCTAGTGGTGATAAAGTTTCGACCGTTAGATTCGGCAACGGTAACTTCAGCGAAAAAATCGGATACGTAGCTGTAGCTTATGGAAGTGGTCAAACGATAATTAAAGGTATGTGATAATTTAAGGTTATCGGTGTATTGCGGTTGCAAAAACGGGTTTCCCTGTCTAAATGAAAGTTCGTTTATAACATAGGCAAATGGGTTTAACGATTGGTAATTGGGCCGCTGTATACGCTTGCTATACGTTAGGGCAAATTGATTTTTACGGTTCAATTGATATGTTAGTCCCCCTGAAGGGAAAAAATCGGTATAATCTCGTTCAACCCGAGTATTCTCTCCTTCCTGTTCGCTTTCAAGATTCCCATCAGAAATTGTATTCTCTACTCGAAGTCCAGCCTGAAAGTTCCATTTATCCTTTTTATAGTTGTAATTGAGGTAGGCCGCATTTATCTGTTCCGTATACCCAAATACATTGCTTTGCAAGGGGTCAAGCACTGCTTCACTACCTATTCCATTGAAGAAATCAAAAGTATTATCCGTATCTATATAGGATATTTTTACCCCTAGCCCAAGACTTCCTTTGAAAAGATTCTGCTCATAATCTGTTTTAAAGGTAGCTATCGAAATGTCAATAGGGGTATTTTGACTAGTGGGGTTCTGACGGATAATGGACGTTTCTGAACCATCAAAATAGATATTGGGCTGCGAAGCGTCCCTGTCGCTGCTATATCTTCCATAATCAATATCAATATTGACCGTGTACCCCAAGGTATCCGCGTAGCGATAATTGAGGTTGGCATTAATATTATACGAAGTATTCGATGTTTTACTATCTGAAACCAACACGCTGTCATTAGTCGTTGCATTTAATGGCCGGATAGGTGTTCTAGAATTATTTTCGCTAAAGTTATTATTGAAGTTACCATCGAATATGGCGCCAAAAGTGCTCTTTTTTGAAGCGTATAGGTCGTAACCCAGTTTTATGTTGTTAGAGTTTCTATCAATTATGCTGCTGGTCCTTGCTCCAAAACGTGTCCCGGATTGGTCGCGAATTAAGTTGATGAAGTTAGTACTTTTCCCAAATCGATTGCTGTACGTACCATATAGGTTTCCTTTTTTGTCCCTTGCATTAAAGTTGATACTATTGTTCTGTCTTGCAAAATCACCTATGGTAACCCCAGAGGTAATGGAACCATTTACGCCCAAACTTTTGTCTTTCTTTAATCTTATATTAATAATCCCTGCATTACCTGCCGCATCATATTTTGAAGAAGGCTGTGTAATGATTTCGATTGCTTCAATATCGGTGGCCTGTAAACTTTCTAGATAGTTGGTTAAATCTTCTCCTTGAAGTATGGAAAGCCTTCCATCAATAAAAATCTGTACGCCAGATTTACCTTCCACAATAATTCCTCCACTATTGTCAACAATTACCCCAGGTGCCTTTCGCAGCAATTCAAATGCCGAAGTACCTGTGGCATTTATGGTATTTTCCACATTAAAAACAGTTTTATCGGCCAAAACCTGTACCATAGGTTTTTCCGCAACTACGGTTACTTCTTGCAGATTTTCAGCTTGTTCGACCAGTACAATTGTTCCCAGATTGAGTTGCTTGCCTTCGTAACGTATCGTCTTGGTATAATCTGCATAGCCAATATTTGTGATTTTAAGAACATACGTTTTGGACACAATGTCTTTTAATAGAAAGTTTCCTTCTTCTGAAGTGGTGGTCGCTTTCACCAGAGTTGAATCCAAAGTTGAGTTTAGGATTACAGCAGCATACGGTATAGGTTCCCCATATTTGGTGTGTACGGTTCCAGAAATGTTTTGTGCATGTGAAAGAATTGAAAAAATCAGAAAACCAATAAAAGTTAGGCTTTTCATTTTGGTTGTTTTAAAATTGATACTCAAAAATTCCACTTTAGTTACATAGGCAAAAGGAGAATCTGTCGAGTGTACCTATAAACCGACCAATAGACCGGCCCATCCATCTACGTATAGGACCATTCAACTTTATGTATTTTTATAAATTACAGTTTGACATTATCTTAATAAAAAAGAAGTAGAGATGGATAAAAAAGTACTATGGGGAATCACACGTAAGGAACTTTTAATGGTCTTCCTGTTTTATACGATCAGCGCGTTTTCTTACCATTTTGCTGTTTGGACGGCTACTATAAATCGTCGTATGCTATTGAGCTTAACTGCTTTTATCGATGGTGGAGGGCTCCAATATGGAATATTTTTCCTCCTCACTGTGCCCATTTGGTGGCTGGTTTTTGTAAAATTAAAAAAACACAAACTATGGAAACGCCTACTGATACACATCTTCTTTCTTCCTATTTTTATTTTTATTGCCCGGCAACTCTATTATATGGCTTGCGAGTCGCTGGGGTGGTATCATCTAGAGGGTTCAGGACAAGTTTGGGACCTTTACATACCAGCGCTGTTCTATCTTACTCAATTTGGAATCTTTCATGCTTACGAACACTACAAGGAAAACCAACAAAAAGTAATTTTGGAGGGAGAGCTTCGTCAAGCGGCCTTAAAAAGTGAATTAGCCGCAATAAAAGCGCAGTTAAATCCTCATTTTCTCTACAATGTTTTCAATACGATAAATGCCTCCGTACCTCCAGAAAATGAAAAGACCCGAAACATGATAGCACAGTTATCAGATTTGTTTCGCTATCAGTTACAGGCTTCCAAAAAAGAGTTGGTTACGCTAAAAGAGGAATTGGATTTTGTTAGGAAGTATCTGGACCTAGAAAAAGAACGGTTCAAAGAGCGGTTACATATCGATATTAAAGTCTCCAACGATTTAATGGGAGAAAAAATACCCCCAATGCTGTTACAGCCGCTTGTTGAAAATTCGGTCAAACACGGACTATCCAGTATTATAGAAGGTGGAACTATTTCAATTTATATTTTTAAGGAAGGTGGAAAGTTAAAATTTGAGATTTCTGATACGGGTATAGGAATCAAGGACAAACAACGCGTTTTTGGTCAAGGTGTTGGTTTGACCAATACAAAGCTTCGGCTACAAAAAATGTACAAAAGCCAGTTGGAACTGGTTGATAATACACCTAAAGGATTGACCATAAAGTTTGCCATATGAAAAAAGTATTGATTGCCGACGACGAGGAAGCAGGACGTATTTTAATTAAAGAATATCTGAAAAATTATCCAAACCTTGTTTTATTGACCGAAGTAAACAACGGTGTGGATGCCATAACGGAAATCAACAGATTTAAGCCCGATTTGATATTCTTGGATATACAGATGCCAGGAAAAACAGGTTTTGAGGTTTTGGCACATTTGGAGGAAATTCCACAAATTATCTTTTCCACCGCTTATGATCAATATGCCCTGCAGGCTTTTGAGGTACATGCGGTTGATTATTTGTTAAAACCCTATACGAAAGAGCGTTTTGCAAAAGCCATAGACAGATTGGAGACGGGTACAACAGATGTAACCGGACTTGCACAAAGCGTGATTATGGATAAAGATGATTATCCCGAACGTGTGCTAGTGCAACAAAACAGAAGACTCATTACCATAGCAGTGAGTGATATTATATGGATTGAAGCTTATGGAGACTATTCCAAATTACATACTACAACATCGACCTTTGTTAGCAATTATGGGATTTCTGGTCTAGAAGAGAAATTGAATCCCAAATCCTTTCTAAGGATTCACCGTTCCTCCATTATCAATCTTGATAAAGTAAAAGAGCTTCATAAATACGGAAAAAGCTATGATGTCACTATGCAGAACGGGGATATGGTTAAGGTTAGCAGAGGGTATATGGATGCTATTAAAAAAATAATGCTCTAATCCTGTATTACCTTGGCGGCAAGAATTAAAAAAGCCCCAAAACCTTATAATAAGGTTTTGGGGCTTTTTCTCTTTTTTGTCGGTAATTTAAGTTGAAATCAATAGACGAGATTGATTTTTACCATTTAAGTAAGCGTATTGTTTTTTGAACCTGTCCATCGACCGATGGTTTAAGGAAATAGAGGCCTCTTCGTAATTGTGAAACGTCCAGTCTCACAAAAGATTTCCCTTCTTCTATATTTTGGGATGAAGTAAACACCAATCTTCCAAAAAGATCGTACAGCTCAAAGTCGGCAACAACAGCTTCTTTACTATCTATATATAGTTTTGCTTCGTTGAAAACAGGATTCCTGACTAAATACACTTTTGAGAAAACAGGTGCATTGGCACCATCACAGCTTCCCAGAACCGCACCTTTTTTAAGGTACCATTGTGCCGCCCATTCCGAAACACAGTAAGAACGCCCCCTGAAGCAAATCTGAACTTTAGAAAAGTATCGATTGGAACCACAGCTTACATCAACAGCCTCAACCATGATTTCTTTTGTAGTGCTGCAACCGTTCTCATCGGTAACAGTGACCGTATAATTTGTATTCTCTGTTGGGCAAACGGTAATTTCCTCACTAGTTTCCCCAGTGCTCCATACTACCGTATAAGCACCTGCCACATTGGTAACGTTGCTCACTGAAAGCTCTGTACATTCCGCTTTTCGATATCCCAGATAGACCTTTGTATTTTCAGGAACTATAAAATCAATGGCTTCGGGTTCTGAAATGACAATGGTTTCGGATAAGACCGAATTATCCAATGCATCGGTTACAATGACCGAATATTCACCTGATTTTAAATCTATCGCTGTTGCGGTTATCTGACCATCGTTCCATAAATATTCATATGGAGCAACTCCTCCAGAAACTTCCAATGTGATACTTCCATCTTCGTCACCATTACAACTTACATCAACTGTAGCGATGTTGTCCAAAGTCAATCCTTTTAATTGGAATCGCGCCGATACTGGAAAGTGGTCAGAGGCGGTACTGGAATAATCGTTGTCGAAAACTTCATAATGTACCGTAACAGATTCTTCGATATAATTGTCAAAGAGTTCATTGGTGTACGCGATATGATCTATCATATTTTCCCTGAAAACAAAGGAACGAAACCCTTGGTCACTCAAAAGCGATGAAATGATACGGTAATTATCCGAATCATTTACATATTCCTCAAAACTCGTAAGTGTTGAAGTAATATCAGCCACGGTTTCATCTACATCATCATTATAATCACCCAAAAGGATGAGTTTTCTATCTGCAAATTGCACATCCAAGGAATCCTTGAGCACTTCTACATCATATTTACGCATATCATAACGGTTCTGCGAGTCGGTGCCGCTATTGGCCCTTGCGTGCAGGGCAATTAAATCCAATTGCTCGGTAACACCATCAATAGTAACATCGGCAGTCATCAAAAATGGCAATCTACCACTGGCATAAAAACGGTCTCTGTCGCTTGGATAATCTACCAAAGCACTATCATCACCACCGTTGTACAATGGGTGTATGGACTGTAAAAGCGGTCTGGTACTCACCGGATGTACAGTTTCCGTCTTATAAATAAACCCGACTTTTTGAAAGGGAGGTGTTCCCGTAGGATTGGATACTGCTTCGGAAAGCACAAAATCATACCCTGGCAAAAGTCCGACCAATTCGGCAAAAAGGGTATCATCCGCAATCTCTTGAACGGCATATACGTCAGCATCCAATTGGTTCAATACGGTCAAAACACTATCACGTTGTATGGCATCTGAAAGTGGATTGCCAGCTGCGGGAGAATTGCCTTCATCTCCGAACCATTCAATATTCCAGGTCACTACATCAAAAGTTTCATCTTTGGGAATACCAAGATTATCTCCTGGTGGCACAAAAGTTTCCGCACAGGGTAAATCATTGAATGACCTCGGCAGCAATTGAAAAGTATCCTCAAATCTACCTACTACGCCTGTAACCGCTCCACAAGATTCAGGCTGTACCTTACCGACCAAATCGGCAACATCATTATCCAAGCGCAGTTCTCCAGATCCACTTGTATCCGTTATAGCATAGTTGGAGTTCCCGAATAGTAAATCACCCGGATTGGGAAAGCTTACATCAAGTATCTGTACCAATTCACCGGGATAATCTCCCAATTCCGCCAAAGTAATCACCCTTGGCTCGATGTTTCCGGACGGAGCGGGATTTTTTTCGACTGTCGCTACGGGATTTAATTGTTGTAATGCCCTAAATGAGGAACGCGTACCAGTTACCGTTATAGAATCTCCAACCGCAAAAGCCCCCTCGCCATGCACCGCTGAATCAAAAATGGCAATTGCACCGGTATCATCTTGAATATAAGCTGGTCCGCCAAAATTATCTGATACGGTTAAAATTCCAGTTATGGTTACTACATTTCCTTCTGCAATGGCTCTTGCATCTGCTATGGGGATAATCTCGCCAGGATTGACAATTGCATCATTAGCGGCACCAGGTGTTGGAGTTTGTACAACATAGGCATCCGTATTCCTCACACCCCCATTGCCATTGGGTACACGTTGTAAGGACTCATTGTCCTTTTCCCCATTTGCATTTTCATTTAACTGTAATTGTCCTTCATTGAGTAGGGCCAACAAACCAGTAGCATCTGGATCATCCGTTCCATAAACAATAGCATCGACCAATGCATTTGTGGTCACAGGGGTACCCGAAGGAAAATCAGTAGCATCACCCATATAAAGTGCAATGGCGTCTTCACCATTTTGAAAAGCATTGGAACCCACCACAAGGTCAACATTAAAAACATCTGCGTTCCCGATTACGAAATAACCTTCGGCATTGGTACTAAACCCGTCAAGATCAATTGCATTATAGCTTGCATCTCCATTTCCGTTGTAGAGTACGAGGACCAAACCATCCAAAGCTGTATTTCCAGTGCCACCATCATAGAGTTCCAAAAACTCAAGTGTATCATTGCCCGATGTATCAGCATCCAACTCGTTAATGACAACAGATACCGGTCCAATGACCAAAGCAGTTTCATTCTCGGCTGCAGGAGTGTTCAATCCTTCTCCGTTATCGGCCACTGCTGATGGAAAATCTGGAAGTCCCTGCCCATCAAAATCATTTCGAACCCAATCTGAAGGATTATCGGAATCTATCGCATTAGGTATTCTTGAAGCGCCACCTACGGTAAACGAAATTCCGTCAAAACCTTGTGACAACACCACCTGACTATAATTAAAATCATCTGAACCACCATCATTTACACCAATGTCATCCAAAATAGCTTCCCATGGCGCAGCGTCTAGAACCCCGTCATCATCAGTATCTAAATCATCACCAACAGTGCCCGTGAAGTTGGAAACCAGTAATAAACTTACCGTTCCATTTTCAAAGGCGTTGGCTAAAAATCCTGTCGTGAAGTATCCGTTAGCATCAGTTGTACCCAATTGAATTACCTCATCGATTGTACCCAGACTATTGGAATCCCCTTCAATTTCCAGAAGCCAAAAACTGCTTAAATCGGTATTCGCTGGTGCAAAAATTTCTACAAATTCATTGGTATCACCACCTGTATGGTTAAAAACAAATTCATTTATAATTGGTGATAGCACAGGTTCTCCAAAACTTTGGTCAGTATTTACTTCCCCATAACTATTGTTTTGTGCAACCTCCCAAGTAAAATCTTCATAAACGAACCCTTCGCCTGTTAACGTCAAGGAAGCACCTATGGGAGTACTTGATGATTCGGAAACGCCAATGTCTATACTCAAAAGACCATCTGCTGCCCCACCTATCGCCGTAAAACTGCCTTCGTAACTTAAAAACTGTACTACAGCACTTGTATTATCTACCAGCGCAATACCGTCTGGAGCGCCATTCTGAAGACCATTAGTTGGAAAGGTAATTAACAACGTTCCATAGCCGCCCTGCTGGTTTGGGATGAAACCTGATAGTTCCACTTGATTGTAAACACTGCTGTTAGACCCGTTGTACAAAACAAGTTCCCAGCCCGATAAATCGGTATTGGCAGGACCGGCAATTTCGATTGCTTCCCCCACATCAGTACTGGCATTATCATAATGAATTTCGTTAATAAAGACGGACTGACCCAAGCCATTCATCATCCCCAATAATCCAATAAAAAAGAAAAAGAGTAATTTTTGTTTCATATAAAAAGTTTAGTTGATAATAGGTCAAAAATAATGATCGTAAGAGTACACCTACTTCACCATACATTAAATTAATGTTTAGTGTGTGTTATTCTTTTCTTCACAAATTAGCTTCCGCATAACGTAAAAGAGTATCTGTATTTGGTATCCCAGAATAGATTAAGTATTGACATCATCTGATGAATGCGACTTGCCGTTGAAAGTGGCGGATAGTGAATAGAAATTCTTTAAAAGCAGTACTTTTATCCCAAACTTTCATCTTTATGGACTTACGACAGATTCCACATATAAAACATACTGATTCCAATAACTTTTTTTTGCTTGCTGGGCCTTGTGCGATCGAAGGCGAAGATATGGCGCTAAGAATAGCTGAAAAGGTGGTTGGCATCACAGATAAATTAAAGATTCCATATGTTTTTAAGGGAAGTTTTAAAAAAGCAAACAGAAGTAGAATAGACTCTTTTACAGGAATTGGTGATGAGAAAGCATTGAAAATATTGCGAAAGGTTTCAGAAACTTTCAATGTACCCATAGTAACCGATATTCATGAAGTTTCTGACGCGGCAATGGCCGCTGAATATGTTGATGTTTTGCAAATACCCGCTTTTTTGGTTCGCCAGACCGACTTGGTAGTGGCTGCTGCAAAAACAGATAAAGTCGTCAATTTGAAGAAAGGACAATTTATGAGCCCAGAAAGTATGCAACATGCGGTGAATAAAGTCAAGGATTCAGGGAGTGACAAAGCTTGGATAACAGATCGTGGCACCATGTTCGGTTATCAAGATATGATCGTTGATTTTAGGGGAATCCCCACTATGAAGCAATATGCACCTGTGGTTTTGGATGTGACCCATTCACTTCAACAACCCAACCAATCATCTGGCGTTACGGGAGGAAGACCCGCACTTATTGGAACTATGTCACAAGCAGGAATTGCAGCGGGCGTTGACGGCCTTTTTATGGAAACCCACTTTGACCCTGCCAATGCAAAAAGCGATGGAGCCAATATGTTGGATTTGCGTTTACTGGAAAAATTACTGACGAATTTGGTGGCGCTGAGAAAAACGGTAAACAGTTTTGATTTGTGAGAATTAAGATGGCCTTTTAGTTTTCTCGTTTGTAAAATCCTTTTTCCTTTAAGGAGTACACTTCTTCCAAAACTTCCATAAGAATTTCGTCGTTGATTTCCTCCAAAGTCGTATAACGAAATGATTTTACCACTTTCCTCTTTTCAGAAACCATCAATTCAATATGTTTTGTAAGGTGTACGGAATTCCAAAAAGCAATATCCACGAATTTTCCTTTGTAGGAAGCGTTCAGATAACAAATAGGATGCTTACCTGCATAGAAACAGGGTATTCTCCATTTATATTTCATAGCAACTTCTGGAATGACCGATTCAATTACGGCCTTAACGTGCAATAAGATGCTTCTATAAGGTTCGTCTCGACTTAGGATATATTCTTCGGCAGGATTCACTAATCAAAAATAACATGATTTTTATCGAATATTTAAAGAAATGGTTTTTGAATTCAAATATTATTTTAACTTTGAAATTCAAAGTACTTTAAAATGGAGTCAAAAAAATATTTAGAAGACATATCCCAAATCAAGGATTTAATGAACAAATCTTCCCGTTTTATTTCATTGAGCGGGCTATCTGGAATACTTGCGGGTATCTATGCCATTACAGGTGCGGTTGTAGCTTATCTATTTTTATTGCCCAGAAACAGTGACTATGTAATTCTTCACAGTTGGAACTTTAGAATGCTTATAGCAATCTTAATTGCTGTTGCGGTGCTTAGTTTTGTTTCTGCCTACCTACTCACAACCAAAAAAGCGAAAAAAAATAACGAGAAAATTTGGGACGCTACCACGAAGAGACTCTTGGTAAGTTTTCTGATACCCTTGGTAACGGGAGGCATCTATATCCTTATAAAATTAAACAGCCAGCACTATGGACTAACAGCTTCGCTCATGCTGATTTTTTATGGGCTGGCTTTAGTAAACGCTTCAAAATATACCATTGGTAAGGTTAAGTATTTAGGGTATTCAGAAATAGTTCTCGGATTGTTGTGCGCTGCCTACCCAGGCTACGGATTTTGGTTCTGGGTTTTGGGATTTGGCGTTTTGCATATTGTTTATGGTAGTTTAATGTATCTAAAAGAAGCTAAAGCTTAAGATGGGCCTCATTGACAACATAAATAAATTGTTTGACCACCGTATACGGCTGGGAATCATGTCCATTCTTATGGTAAACGAAGAAGTTGATTTCAATAGATTGAAAGAACTACTAGACGTCACCGATGGAAATCTTGCCAGCCATACCAAAACCCTTGAAAAAGCCGAATACATTAAAATTGAAAAATCCTTTATAGGAAAGAAGCCCAATACACGATATACCGCTACTGCATTGGGAAAGCTATCGTTCAAAAAACATATTGAAGCTTTGGAAAATATCATTAAAAATCAAAATTAAAATTTTTTATCAATTCACTTTGAAATACAAAGTACTTTAACATTACAAATATGACATCACAGAAACAAAAAATTGGAAATTGGCTTAAAAATTCTATCACCGCCAAAATGATTACCGTTGGATTTTTAATTCTAATACTATTGATTCCCCTAAGTTTTGTAGGCGATTTGATACGGGAACGAGGGTATCGACAAACAGAAGTAGTTGAGGAAATCAATACAAAATGGGGTAAGGAAGTTGTAGTCTATGGGCCTATTCTAAAAATTCCCTATCAAACTTACATTGAAGAAAAAGTATTTGATGAGAAGACCAAAACATTTTTGAAGACCCTAAAAACACAAAAACACAATGCGTATTTCTTTCCAGAAGAACTCAATATAGATTCCAACGCAAAAACGCAACCTTTGGAACGTGGTATCTATGAATCCGTAGTGTATATGGCCGAGATGAAGATAGATGGCAAATTCATCAATCCAGATTTTTCCAGTAAGGAACTGGAACAGGAAGATATTCTTTGGGATAAGGCAACCCTTCTCTATAAAACAACCAACTTAAAAGGAATCAGAAATACCATACAGGTCAAACTAGGGGGAAAAGCTTATGATTTAAAACCTAAATTCAACAATTCCTTTATGAATACCCTGGAATCGGGTTTTTTAAAGAATCTGGATGAACTCCAAGAACAAAATTTGGGTTTTGAATCCAATCTGGAAGTCAATGGAAGTCATAATCTACAGTTTGTTCCCGTTGGAAAAGAGACAAAAGTGTTCATGAGATCTAATTGGCATTCACCAAGCTTTAACGGCAATTTCTTGCCCGATACCGAGGGTAAAAAGATTTCTCCAGAGGGTTTTGAGGCCAAATGGAAAGTTTTGGAAACCAACCGCAAATTTGGGCAATACTTTTTCGATACATTGCCCGATTTATCACAATCTTCTTTCGGTACAGCTTTTCTGGTACCCGTAGACGATTACCAAAAAACATCACGTACCAATAAGTATGGACTTATGATCATAGGGCTGACTTTGTTGGTGTTTCTTTTGATTCAAATTAGTAGTAAAATCGCCATTCATCCTTTTCAATATTTGATGATAGGTCTGGCCCTGGTTATGTTCTACACATTACTGATTTCCATTTCAGAACATAAAAACTACTTTTTTGCATATCTGGTTTCGGGAACAGCGGTGGTATCCTTGATTACATTATATTCAAGATCTATCTTAAAAAGTCTGAAGTTTACCCTATTAATTTTCGGCTCTATGTTAAGTCTTTACACTTTCATATTCGTCATCATTCAATTGGAGGATTATGCATTATTGGTGGGTAGTATCGGATTGTTCATCATTTTGGGTATCATCATGTTTACTTCAAGAAAAATCGACTGGACAAGCGCCCAACAAGTTGACTAAAAAACTATAAGAGGCTGTCTAAAAAGGAAATGCTAAGTCATATTGAGCCTATCGAAATATTTTTAACTGGCTGATATTCAATATCGGATTCGATAAGCTCAACCTGTCAAATCCGATAACGATAGACTTTCTTAGACCGCCTTCATTTCATATCATCAAACATCTTTATTATGGGTAGAATTCTTTTATTTACGTTCATACACTACAAAAGCCTATTACTTTCTTTAGTGTTCGCCATAGCACTGGTAGCAACAAGAGTTGCAATTACGGGCTCTCTTTTCTATACATTTTTAATCTGGAACTTATTTTTGGCAACGTTACCTTATCTCTTGACCCAAACCGTGTTTTGGTATTCCTATGGAAAAATCAATACGTTTTCTCGTTTAGTCTTGTTCACTGTATGGTTGGCACTTATCCCCAATGCCCCCTATATTATTACTGACTTGATACACTTGCAAAGTCAGTATTCTTTCTGGAAATGGCTTGATCTTTTTATAGTGTTCGTTTTTGCTTTTAATGGCCTGTTATTCGGGATCTTATCCTTGAATGATGTGCTTGGCTTTTTACGACATCACCTTAGGGAAAAATGGGCATTGTTCATCATATTCTGTATTTGTATTTTAAGCGGATACGGTATTTATTTGGGCAGATTTCTTCGTTTCAATTCTTGGGATATTATGTTTCGGCCAAGAATACTTACCGAAGAAGTTTTAGGCAGTCTAATGGAAACCAGGACATGGTTAATGACATTGGCCTTTGGACTATTTTTTTGGATGGTTTTTACGATGCTTCGCTGGGTAAAAGAAAAAAATCAGGTACTCTATTGAAGCCTTTTGTATTGAATTCATTTAGACTTTTTGAATTTAGGTGAAAATTGAGATTTTTGTAGCTAATTGAAGGCTTTTTAGAGTTGCATAGCTGGGCTACGAAAAGAGAAAAAAACGAAGAATGGGTGCAAAAAGACGGTTTTTCAACAAATTGAAAAAGTCTAAATAAGTTCATCTTGATAAAACCAATACAAAAGCTAAAACAAGAATTTAAGCTACTGAAAATAAGGCGGAACCGTTTATCTCATTATCAAAGTCGGTTTTTATCTTTTCTATGTAATCATTAGGTGTTTTTTCCGAAATCCAAACCCATTGGTTTTTGATATCGACATCAAAATGGAAACAAGAAAAATCGTCAAGCTGTTCGCTATCCAATCGAGATAGTAGAAATTTGGTGATTCTTGGTCGTAATCGATATTCCAAATCGATACAGACTTTTTTTACGGTAGGATTGGTATCTCCTGAAATTACCCAGTTGAATTTCACGTATTGGTGGTTATTTAGGCTTCCTAAGATAACAAAAAATAGCAATTCGATACTGACCTGTTAACACTCTTCGACCAAACACGCCTATTCCAGTCCATCAACATATTCCTGTAGATAGGCATACCTTTTTGTAAGCTTTCCATTTTGGGTCATTCTAGCCCTTTCAAGAATACCGTCCTTGTCGTCATTAAAAAAAGCTGGAATGACATACTTGGAGAAGGCTTCTCCGAAACCATTGCTGGCATCCCTTGGCAACTCACATGGTAAATTATCCACCGCCATTACCGCAATTGCATCAGGGTTTTTAAAATCTGTCACCGATTCGTTTTGTGGATTGTACCCATAAATTGGGTCGGCAATCGTTGAAGGTTGTATTGTTGAAGCCACAGGACCATCGATATCACAACTAACATCCGCAACAACTTTTATCTTAAAATCTGGATGCTTAGCATCTTCACGGGTATACAAATAAGGCGCTCCATCCCCGTAAAAATGACCTGCTATGTAAAAATCCGTTACTTTGGCAAAGCGAAAAAAGTTGGATTTGTATTCTTGTGGATTTTCAAAAAAATCAGCTTTGTTGCCCCGAACGCCATCCTTGCGCTTGTTATATTCCGAAGCATCTATTTGACAATACACGGGTTCATTGAAGGTATCTTTTAGGTAATCGGCCACATTTACCTTTCTTAGACTCATGGCATCCAACATTTCCTTAGCACCATTCCCTACTCTGCCCTTTCCTGTCAATAGAATTTTTAAGTTGGGTAATCGTATTTTCCGCAGCTCATCTATCAAAGCTTGCTGATTATGAAGCGTTTCGGCCTTTGGTAAATTGAATGTTCTGTATTTCAATCCGTAGGCACGAACACCGTTGTATGCACCCACAATACCAGCATAACGACCAAAGGCCACCAAACGTTGTCCTTTGGTACTGGTAATGACCTCATGGTCATAGAGTTCAATGTTTTTTTCCAGAATGGCGCGGAGCAAATCTCGATTATAGGGTTGCTTTTTTATGGTATGTGAAAAAAAGAAATACTTTTTATTGGGTATTAGCGTATCTATCGGTACTTCTTTAACCCCAAGCAGTACATCGCAATCATTGATATTTTGAGAAACGGAGATGCCTAATTCAGCGTATTCCTCATCCTTAAATACGCGAATTGGTGACGATTCTACTTCTATTTGCGCTTCAGGAAAGTGATAAAGGACATTTTGGCATTCTTCTGGTGACAACACTACCCTTCTATCGGGTGGGTTTTTGCGCTCCCTAATGATTCCGAACTTCATACTGTTTTGGTATAATTATTGGCCTAAAATAAGGGTATTGCTAGGGTAGCACAAACTTTTTTCTGTTTTGATGGATAAATGTTAGCTTTGTCGCCCGCGTTAGGGATGGAAGCGACATCCTTTTTGTCTCCCTGAGCCTGTTGAAGGGCGATAAAAAGATACAGCGGACAGCCCGACCCGAGCGTTTTAGCGAGGGGAACGCCCAAATAAATATACTGCCTTGGATAGGCAGACCTTAAAACAAGTTTAGGGTATAGTTCTTTGAAAACAAAGTGAAGAGATTCCCGCCTCCGCGGGAATGACAAATTCATTATGGGGCCGACTGGTTTTGACAGCGAGACCAATGGCAATGTAAGCATGTCGAGCGCTGGGATACAGCTCGTTAATCTCATTTTCCACACTTTTAATTGGCGATAATAATTACGCTCTTGCCGCATAATCTGAATTATAGTAGGATTTGCCTCGTCCTTACTAGGTAGGGAAGCGAGATGTTCCTGGGTAGCCCTTGTTGATGGCGACCCATTTAGGAGCACCAGAAAAGTCAACATAAGGTTATTGTTCGCTTTGGCAATAACACTAAAACTTTAAGAAGCTAAGTGTACGATAGGCGGTCTTTGGTCGGTCGTGCATCGAAAACTGAACAGGGACTAAGCATGTAGAAAGCGCTGGCATTTCTTGTTTGGACGAGGGTTCGAATCCCTCCGGCTCCACTTTTTAAGTATCAAATTAGAACATAATCCTGTAAATCGTTGATTTACAGGATTTTTTAATTTTATATAATCTCATTTACACTCAAATAACATCATATATTAGGTGAGTTAATCGCTGAGTATTAATATTAGATAAAGTACTCACCGATTTATTTGTAATTTACTGATTTTATGCTAATTATAAAATAAATATTTTTATTTTTTGTAACTTGATACACATCTAAAAGTCGGTTGTTTAAATCATAAGTTTTATGCCCATTTAATAGGATTTCAATTGATATAAGAACAATTAAAATCTATACATTACCTATTCTTTATGTATAGAAAAGTTCATTTTTTATACAAAAGCCTCTATCTTTGTATAGTAAAACCAGAAATCTATACATATTGTCCCGAAAGGTTAACTATATACTACCAGAACTGCCCGTAGCCTTTGATATCGAAACCAAAGCTGTGCTCAAAAGCCTTCCCTCCGCACACGCAGCTTTGGCCGAGCTAAAGGGTATTGCATCCACCATTCCCAATCAGAATATCCTTATCAATACCCTGGCACTTCAAGAAGCAAAGGACAGTTCCGCAATAGAGAACATAATTACCACTCATGACGATCTATACAAGTCAGAGTTAAACCTCAACGTATTCAAACCCATTGATGCCAAGGAGGTGCAAAATTATATACATGCCCTGAAACAGGGTTTTTCATTGATTTCAAACGAAAAGGTACTGACCAATCGTACCATACTGGCCATTCAAGAAGTTTTGGAGAAGAACAATGCCGGATTCCGAAAGCTGCCCGGAACAACCTTAAAAAATGCAACAACTGGGGAGACTGTATATACGCCGCCCCAAAATATAGCAGACATCCAAAGACTGATGAAGAATCTTGAGCAATTCATCAATGATGCTGAAAAGAGTGATTATGACCACATAGTTAAAATGGCCATCATCCATTTTCAATTTGAGAGCATACATCCCTTTTATGATGGCAACGGGCGCACCGGAAGAATTATCAACATCCTATACCTAATACTGGAAAAACTGCAATCACTCCCCATTTTATATCTGAGCAGTTATATTATCGAGCACAAAGCGGATTACTACAGGCTGTTACAGGAAGTGAGGGACGAAGACAATTGGGAGGAATGGCTTTTGTTCATGATCAAGGGAGTGGAACAGACTTCAAGAAACACGATCGCCCTTATCCTACAAATAAGGACTTTGATGCAAGAGTACAAAAACGAACTTAGGTCCAACTATAAATTTTACAGTCAGGATTTGTTGAACAACCTGTTCAAACATCCGTATACAAAAATTGAATTTGTAATAAATGATCTCGGAGTTTCCAGATTGACCGCCGCAAACTATCTCAACAAGCTGGCGGATGATGGACTGCTCCAAAAGGAACGGATAGGCACCGCAAACTATTACATCAACCGACCACTTTTTGAATTGTTGTCCAAACGATAAAACAAACCTGATTTCTTTAAAAAGGCCCGATTACATGAGCCAAAAATCTAAAAAATAACAGAAACCAAATAAAAGTACCATTTTGAGATTTAGGTTCTGGTCTTTAAACCTCCACTTTAGGCATTATTTCAAACTAAAAACCTGTAACTAACGGTTATAATTGACCGATGGCGTATACGAAAAGTAACACCCAAAAAGGTAATAGGTTTCATATAGAGTGTTATAGACTTTAGTTTTTTGATTTATCCTTAGCATACCATTCTGTCCAAACAATTTCTCGCCCAGGGTAAGCAGGGTTTTTAAATGGCCACTTTTTGTCAATCCAATTCTTTATCTCTCTGTAAAGAATTTCATCAAGACCTTTATCAAATTCTTCCTTTGTAACCCACATGTAGAGTGTAGCATCATATTCTTCATATTTTGGTTTAAAAATATAAACGCATCCAATTATTTTTAAATCTTTCAAATCCGTAACAGCGTATGCAAAAGAACTACGATTGTCAAATTCATCTTCATGCCATTTTAAATCAATAGAATCTTGTTTTAATGTAAGTTCTTTTTTGAGCCAATTTGATTTAGGTCCGAATGTGTTACCTTTTAAATGTTCAATACTCGACATAATAGCATTGTAATCTTTAGCAGCGTCTGAAACAGTTAATTTCCGTATTTTGAACTTTTCAAAAGTTATACTTTTCCTTACTTGGAAATCAGAGGGGACTAATTCTTGAGCGCTAAGGAAATTGGATGAATAAAAAACGATAATTAAGAGGTAAAAGACTAATTTGAATTTTCTCATATATTTCAATATTATTAGCTACGATGGTCTTGTCTATCAGTAATTACGTGGGTTAGCACTAACTTTTGCAAATCCACACCTAACTGAAAATCTCTCGGATTTTCAGGAGTATTGGTGAAGAAGAATTACGCATAGCTTCCGTGGTTTATTCTTTTTCAGGTTTACTTAAGGGATAAGACGGATCCAATATCTTAAAGCCTAAATCACTGAACCACTGTCTCCCGTTAACCAGGACAACAACTCCAATCTGGTCTTCTAGATCAAAACCTGCAAAACTGACAAAACCAGGCGTGCCACCTTTATGATAATATATCGTTTTACCTGGTTTTTCCCTTCGCAAAATTTCCCAACCTAAACCCATTGTGTTTTTATCATCTTGGAAATGAATTTTTTGAGTTTCTTGCATAGCCTCATCAAGGTCTGTAGATTTTAATCCAATTTCTGCCTTTAAATATTCAAGCATATCCCTTGCAGTGCTTCGCAATCCTCCCATTGATTGAAACTGACCTAAATCCAATTCTACAGTTTCCTTGTTATCTCTGAAACCTTTAACCACTTTCGATCGTTTTTCGTAAGGAACTTCAAAGTATGTACTGGTCATATCTAGTGGTTCAATAATCCTTTCCATAAGCAGTTTCTCATAACTCTCACTCATTTGATTTTCGATGGCTTGTTCAATTATCAACACGCCTAAATTCGAATACCTGAACTCTCCTGAAATGGAATCTAATTTATAGTCCTTTAAAAAATCACTCAGATTTTTTGTTGTGTAATCCCTGTATCGGTTATCATCATTCGGGTTCATATTAAGAGGTTCTCTTGGTAAACCAGATGTATGTGTCGACAGGGTTTCCAGTGTAATGATTTGGGTACTATCACTATAAATATTTTTTAATATTGGCAGATATTCTTCCAAGGGAACTTGGATATTTATTTCGTCTTTCAATTGTAAATCAGCTAGTAAAGTAGCAGTAAGAGTTTTGGTTATGGAGCCAATCTCGAAAATAGAATGTTCATCAGGTTTAGCATTATTTTGCAAAGACGTTCTTCCAAATCCATAATAATATGTTCCATTTTTATCTACAATTCCAATAATAGTTCCTAAATGGTAACCGTCATCCACTCTTTTTTGAGCTTGGGTTGCTATATCAATGGGCAGTTCTCTAGAAATTTCAGTTTTACAGCCTAGTATTATCAATACAAATAAAATGCTCAAAATTTTAAATCTCATCGTACTTTGTTTTTATAATGGCTAACGGTCTCAACTATGTTTTCGTAGGTACGGCGTCTGCGAAACAATGCAAAGGCAAGGCATGATTATTCCGCTGAGAAATTAGCTTTTGCCTAATACCTTTTCTTTGGTGTGGCTCGAAACCATAAGGAATTGAAGCCATCTTAACTTTGACTCTGGTTAAATAATGGATATAAACCTGTGAGAAAAAAAGTAGTCAAAGGTATGTTGCTTTACCCGTAAACTATTGAGTTGATTTATTCATTTCCCAATTTTGAAGTCTTTCGATATACAAATAGCTTTCAACAAACTTCCTGTGTTTCGTATCCGTCATTTTTTCCAAAAGATTCAGTGCAGAAATGTAACTTGTTAAGTTTCCATTAGATGAACTGAACTTCCCATCCTCCACATAGGTTACCAAACTATCATTTTGCACTTTCAGTTTTGGGTAATCCTTTTGCAGTTGTCGACCTCCACCTATATAGGTAACTATTTTATGCCCATCCGCAATACCAGAAGCTCCAATTAGTTGTGCTCCTGCACAGTTACTGACCACATATTTGGTTTCCTCGTTTTTCTTTCTAATGAAGTCCACCATTTTTTTGTTGTGGACTTGCGCATACATGTCATAGCCACTAGGGACGAACAATGCGGTTAATTTTGGGCAATTATCAAAAGTATGATCAGGGAGAAATCGCATACCTTCTTCGGTGATTATTGGCTTTTCATTTTCGGCTATGGTAATTACATTGAATAACTGTTTTAAGTCTTTACTTGGTTTCCCAAAAACATCTGATGTTGCAACTACCTCTCCTTGCAAAACACCATTGAACATAAGGAGGCCTATGGTTGGCAGTTCGGGGTTGAAGGGCTTTAAATGTCTTGTCAGGGTATCCGATGGCGACATTCCTTCGTCAATAGTCCCAATATTGAGTTTAGATTCGGACTTCTTCATATTAAAGCACATCAGAAGAGCTGTGAAAAAAAGAGCACTATACTTCTTATTCTTTTCATATTTTAATCTGTTTTATTCTTACGTATTTTAATATCCAAATCTAGAGTTAAAAACATCACTGGTTAATGCTATGGAAATCCCAACAAGCATAAGAACCAAAACCCAGCAAAAAGCTTCCAAAAACACTAGCAATGTCGGTTCGTGCATAACATTCCACGGTAGGTAAAACTCGAACCATGGAACCATTAAGCCCCAACTAATCAAGCCGAATTTCATGCCCTTCTGAAAACTATTTCCAGACAATTTTTGGCCGACAAAGGAGAAAACCAAACTATATATCAAACCAATAGAAAGTAGTCCTACAATAATTATCCAAATGTTTCCTCTCATTCTTGGAAGTGGTTCTATGTGTTCCATTACCGCAATGAACTTAGCACTTTGCAATTTAGGGTTGGCCAATATGGATTGTGCCGGGCCAAAGAAAACAATCATCCCCACTATCCAGGCTATCCCTCCCATTACTCCCGAGGTAAAAATTTGTAAAAGACGTTTCATTTAAATAGGTTTAAGCATTTCGTAATATTTTTATCAGTCTAGAGGAAATTCCATCCACGTATGGATCATACTTGTTGCATAAGACGATTATTGAAAGGTCATCCTCCGGAAAGACCCACATGTCCGCAAAAAAAATATCGTTACCACCATTGTGCCAAAAATACTTGTCTCCCAATCTGGTATTTTGAACTACCCAACCGTAGCCATAAAAGGAGTTCCCATTTTCATATTCCTTGATATGTGGATACAAATACAATTCAGTCAACTCCTTGTTCAGAACTGTGCAATCGTTTATGGACCGGCTCCATTTCAAGAGATCCGAGGCGTTTGATAACAGGCCTCCATTGCCTTTTAAGTTTAAAAAAGGGCCATCACTATCCCACGGCTCTTCATTCGGTCTTTTCAGTTCTTCATCATTTAAATAGCCTTTCGCTATATTCTTGACATCCCAGTCTGGCATTAGGTAGCCAGTACAATTCATATTCGATGGAGCAAAGATTTCCTGTCTAAGAAATGCTTCATAACTAGTCCCACTCACCTTTTCAATGATCAAGGTCAAAAGACTATAACCTATATTCGAATAATTGTATTTTGAACCTATTGGAGTCAATAACTCTTCTTCAAATACTTTGGCAACAAAATTACTTTCAGAAATAGCCTCGTAATCATCACCAATAATATCCACTAGTCCAGATGAATGTGTTAACAGATGGTGTATGGTAATGTTTTTCTTATCCTCTGGCACATTGTGGAAGAATTTTGATAGCGTCTCATCCAGAGCAATTTTTTTGTTTTGTTTCAACTTCAAGATACAGGCTGCGGTGAATTGTTTGGTAAGGGACCCAATATCAAAAATGGTATTTAATTCATTCAAAAGACCATTTGCCTTATCCCGGTATCCAAAGGATATTTGGTGTGTAATCGTCTCTCCTTCATTTACCAAGATAACCCCAGAAAAATTCTTATTCCTCAGTTCTTCAAAATAGGCCATCATATCGATGCTTTGGTCACTTACCTTGGTCTTCTTGTCAGTGTCCCTGCAACTTGTTGATGCAAGCAATAGCAAAATCCAAACTATCTTTTTTAAATCTTTGATGGCATTTTTGTTCATATGGCGTTACAATTTTATGGCTCTAGAAAACAGTCTTGATGTGTCACCTTTGGCGCCCGATAATTCTTTTGGCATCCATCCAATACACTTCGCCCTTTGCCACACCTTTCCAACCACTATCTGGAGGATCGCTATATCGTTTTGAAAAAAAGAAATACTTACCATCCGGTGACATGTAAGGGCAGAAGTATATCCAATCCTTGGACAATGTTTCCCCTAAATCAAAAAAGGAAGGTCTTTGCCATCTGCCATTTTTCTTGAAGGACACTGCAAACCCTTTTTCTTCAGTATAGTTATTCCCCGTAACCAAAACATGCTCATCAGGTGAAACATAGGTGCTGCGTTCGCTTTTTTTGGAATTTACCTCCGGCCCGATATTGACCGGTTTGTCAAATTTTCCTTCTCCTAAATACTGGGCTTTATAAATATCGCGTTTGCCCAAACCTCCGGGTCTGTCTGATGTAAAATAAATACTTCCATCAGCGACTACAACCGGATATGATTCAGCGTAATCATCGGTTGAAACAGGGTATCCAACCCTTGTTGCCCTCTGCCATTTCCCATCTACCTTGTGACTTTTATATATATCAGGCTTGGCATTTTTTGAACGGTCTTCCGGGCTAATTCCAAGAAAATACATGGTTTTACCATTTTGGGTAATTGAAGGGTCTATGGCCACGGATTCCCTTTCTCCATCAGCATACATTTGGATGGGTTCGGGTTTTGACCAATTGCCATCACCCTGAATCTTAGTATGATGGATAATAAAACTACCGTCAATTATCCTGGTAAAAAACAACTCGGTAAACGTTGGGTTGAACACAGCATTAATCTCTATGGCATCTGTATTCACCAAGGATGGGGCAAAAAGTTCAGGTGCCGTACCTGGAGGTTCCATTTTATATGTAAAATGCCTGCTAGGTTTACATGCTTGCAGAATAACAACCATCATTATGATTGCCATCAATTGACCCGATTTACAGGTTGTTTCCATAATATTCACAGCGTTTCATGAAGTAATCGTTTGTGGCAACTATACCATCGCTAAACTATTCTTAATTGATTCTTGAGCCTTTAAAACTAGTAAACCGACATGCTCTAAACTAGGACAAATGAATTCGATTTTGGGACATTTCCAAGGTAGAAAAAAGCAAAAGCAGGATAAAGCAATTAATATTCGATTAAGTAGAGTAAGTCAAAGCTTTACCTTTATTTTCGATTTTTTTTGACAATGGAATCGATGAAAACTCTGGAAATCTGTTAATACGAGTTACACTACAACATTGTTGGTGATTAAAACCGGTAGCCAATTCGTAAATGAAGATTTATTGCAACTTCTCCTTCGTCTTTTGAAAAACCGGCATCCTTGGCAAAAAAGTGAACATAGCCAATTCCCACTCCAGCTTCATAGTTGAAGTGTTTCCCTAGACTTCTTCTCATTCCCCATGTTGGGACGATTGAAAGGTTATTAACCATTTCAACATCATCTTCACCAAATTTGATGAGCAAATTCTCTAGGCGTAGACTAGACTTTAATGAAAAGAAATTACCGCTATTTCCATTGATGGGTTTGGACTGGTCCTTTCGTTTATTTAAGTTGTAATACCAGCGAGGTTCTAAGGTTAATACTGTTGCTAACAAAAAGCCGGTGTCCGGATAAAAGTCATCTTTGTCATAAGCATCTAAACCAACCTCTGTTCTTAGGGCAAACCGACTGGATAACGCTAATTCATTATAAAACCAAAGACCTGCAAATCCAGTCTGAATCCCAAAAACAGACTTTTCAACACTTGCAATTTCTGAATCCCCATTGTTTAAATTTTGAGATTTGACTTTCAAAGCCATACCGCATATAAGAGCAGTTAAAATGATTTTTTTCATTACCTGTTGTTTATTGATTATTCAACAAATCAATAGGTTTTTAAGTACTTAAATTGACCAATGGAAGCATTGGTACATTGTTATGAAAAAGTTATAGATATTTCTTTTTGTAATCAGAAGGGGAAAGTCCAGTTTCTCGTTTAAAGACCCTATTGAAACTCGTTCTTGACTTAAAACCACATTCACAGGCAATGCCATAAAGTGTGTATCTCTCATAAGTTTCCATCTCAATTTTCTTCTTAATGGCGTCTACCCGATATTTATTTATCAAATCAAAAAAAGAAGTGCGCATGTACTGATTTAATAACATGGAAAGTTCTTTGTCTTTTACGGAAAGTTGTTCTGCTAGTTTACCCAATGTCAAATCTTCATCTAAATACGGTTTTTGATTTAATAGGACATACTCAAGTTTTTGTTTCAATGATTCAAATTCTTGCCTTTTAAGACCTGACAGTGGGGTTCTATTAGATTTTGGGGCAATTACCCTCTTGTTCAATAAGAAATCAGGAAACAGAATTTTTGATTGGTTCACTCCGTAGTACCCTAAATAACTTATCAATATAATCATTACCACTGTAATCAAGTATTCTTGATACCAGATAAAATCAATATATAAAAGTTCGTAAATACTGATGGCCAAATAAACAGCAATGATGGCCAATGTGCCTATCAACATTGTTTTTACCCAATTAACATCCTGCTTGGACAAATTTGAATAATTACCTTTTAGTGCTTTGCCATATTTTGATGTGGATTGTAGTGCAAGAATGAGATACAGCATTAAATGAATATAATCCAGCTTGATAATATTGATCGTAGCACTTGAAACCACATAGGACAATATCTCCAATTGTAAGATGCTATATATCAAAGTGGGGATTGCAATAAATAACAACGATAATGTCGCCGGAATAAAGTGCCATAGTATATTCCTTACAAGGTTTTTTTCCACCGAGAATAATGATTTCACATACAAATACAATAAGGGACCAATCACCAAAACCGAAATATCATTCGGAATAAAGGTCAAGCGAAACAACCAAACCAAGTTATGCAAATTGGCATAGGAAAAAATAGCGACGCATAATGTAAATGAGAAAAAGACGATTAGGATTCGTTGTGGGAGTTTCTTGTTTTTTAGTTTAAACAAAAGAAGTATGATAGAGATTATCAATAAAATGCCTCCAACAAAAATAAAGTCTAAACCTAATTGCACTATTTGTGTTTACTATTTGCTAGATATATTCAATTCGATTCCACCTACCTAGATTCATTCCATCTAACAACTTGTTAAGCAAATAAAAGTAGCCAAACAGCTTACAGTGAATTCTTAGTTTTTTCTTAAAGTTTCGATGAATAAAAACAATCTTTCTTCTTTTAATTCAACTTGTCATTTTTCATCGTCTTCAAATATTAACGTTGGTAGGGTTTTAAACAAAAGTGTTAGGTTATTGATCTCACTCACCCCGTTTCTTTCAACGTCATAGCAAAACTATTTTTTAAAAAATGCATCCTTAGGATGGGGGGAGTTATAGTGTATATTTTAAAACTTCACTGTATTTGAATTAATAATATGAATTCCAGATGTCTAGAAGCAAGTTTTAAATAGATATTAAAATTGCTCCAACCGAATTGTAGGAAATGAAACTAACTCGTATTAAGCATACTGAGGCATAAAATGGAATCTAAGTCTAGGAAAGAAACCTATCTAAATAAAATTTTGCATTTCATATACCGTAGGGTATATTTGTAGTATGGTACGATCGGAAAAAACAAAACAACTGATTATAGAAAAGACCGCCTCTATTTTTAACAAAAAAGGGTATACCGGAACTTACCTATCAGATTTGACCAATGCCACAGGGTTGACGAAGGGTAGCATTTATGGAAACTTCAAGGACAAAAACGAAGTTGCTGTTGAAGCCTTCAAATACAATTTTAAGTTGCAGTCCGAGAAAATAATTCAGAAAATCGATAGAGAAATAGATGCAACGGACAAACTATTGGTATTTCTTGATTTTTACCGAACCACTTTTGGACGCATTTTCGATAACGGCGGTTGCGCTATCTTGAATACCGCAGTGGATTCAGATGATGGAAACGATATGCTTAAAAGAGAAGTAATAAATACAATACAGAATTGGCATCAAAGAATCGTCAACATTTTGAAGGAGGGAATTCGTCAAAATGAATTCATGAGTATTGATGTAGAAAATTTTTCATATCGAATAATTGCTATGGTCGAGGGCAGCATCATGTTAGCGAAAACTCTTGATAAGCCCCATATCCTATTACAAAATATAGACTTCTTGGAATCTGAAGTTCGTAACATAAGAAACAAGTAAAAAAATTTATAATTTCATGATTTTCTATTTCAGG
>JBCCEC010000030.1:0-39273 GCA_039030475.1 Bacteroidota bacterium | reverse complement strand
TTACTGATTACTGATTACTGATTACTGATTACTGATTACTGATTACTGATTACTGATTACTGATTACTGATTACTGATTACTGATTACTGATTAAGGCCACGTAGCTCAGCTGAATAGAGCACTGGATTTCGGCTCCAGCGGTCGTAGGTTTGAATCCTACCGTGGTCACAAAACAATAAAAAGCCTGAAAACATTATGTTTTCAGGCTTTTTTGATTTTAAAGGTATTCAGCCTTTTAAGACTTTGTCCTAATCGGGTAAGCAGGACGTTCCATTTTCTTTGGTGGATTTTCCTTTAGTTGTTTTAAGACAATTTCGATGGCTTTTTCCAGTTGTGGGTCCTGTCCTTTTACAACTAGTTCGGGTAGCTGTTCTACTTCAATATCTGGAGCTACACCCTCGTTTTCAACTCTATAACCGTCCTTAGTGTAAAATGCCAGGTTTGGTGCGGTAACTACACCACCGTCTATAAACTCTGGATAGCCCAATACACCAACTAGACCGCCCCAAGTACGTTTTCCTACGATGGTTCCCACTTTGAATTTTCTGAACATCCAGGGAAGATAGTCACCCCCAGAACCTGCGGTTTCATCGGTAATCATGACTTTAGGGCCCTGAATGGATGCACTTGGGGATTTCAAATCTTGCCCGTACCTAAAATTCCAATACGCTTGTTCTGGTCGTTTTAAGATATCGATGTAATAATCTGCCAAGGAACCTCCACCATTGTAGCGCTCATCGATAATGATTGCTTTTTTATCTGCCTGTGGAAAAAAGTAACGTTTAAAATATTCGAATCCAGCTGTGGTCGTATTTGGTACGTACACATAGGCAACATCTCCATTTGAAGCTTCATGTACTTTTTTCATGTTGCCTTCGACCCAATCCCGGTTTCTGATAGCCCATTCGGTGGCGAGCGGAGTTACTTTATAGGTTTTGGCGTTGCTGCCATCTGCGCTTTTACTCACTTTTAAATCAACCAAAGTATTTGCGGTATTTTCAAAAAAGCTGTAGATGTTATCTGTGCCCGTTACATTTTTTCCATTCACTTCGATAATGTAATCTCCTTCAGTAATAGCTATACCGGGTTCTGTGAGCGGAGACCTTAAATCTGGGGTCCAGTTAAGCCCACCATATATCTTGCTTATCTGATAGCGATTATTGTTTACAATATAGTTGGCGCCCAAAAGTCCTCCAGGAATTTCCTCTGGATCGTTCATCTCATCACCACGACTTCCAAAACGGTGGTGTCCTACCGCCAACTCGCTGAACATCCATTGCATAACGCGATACAAATCTTGCTTACAGGCAGCATGTGCAATAAAAGGTTCGTACTTTACTTTCATGGCATCCCAGTCAGCTCCGTGCATTCCCGGGTCGTAAAAATAATCTCTATTAACGCGCCATGCTTCATGAAAAATATTGTTCCATTCTTTGATAGGGTTAATTTTTACAGAAATAGCGTCTAAGTTTATGGGTCCTTCTTCAGATTTTTTACCGATATCAGAAACAAACCAAGAGCCTTTGTTGTTATAGAACATTTTTTTTCCGCCTGCAGCAACTTGATAGCTGTTTACAGGTAGCAACTCTTCAGCTTCTCTCTTGTCGAAGGTAAACTTGTAAAGGTGTGATTCTGGAGAGCGGAAGGAAGAGGATATATAATAAAGTTCACCTTCCTTAACAGCGGAAAGCTCACTATAAACTCCTGCTTTTACGGGTAGGGCAATCATTCTGTTTTCGATGTTTTCCCAATCTATTTTCAGTGTTTTTGCAGCTTCGGGCTTTTGTTTTTTACTTTTTGAGCTATCCTTTTCTTTGGTTTCTTCTTTTTCTTCCCCTTTTTCAATATCGTTCTGTTTCTTTAAAGGTGACACTACATCGTTTTGAAGCGTTACCAAGTATATTGATGTGGTTAATACTTTATCGATATTGGACTGATCAAACCAATTGACCAAGGGCCCGGCATCGGTCGAAGCCAATAAGTAAACATATTTTCCGCTTGGGTCAAAAATAGGACTTGTTACATTGGAAAGCCCGTCCGTAAGCTCATACGATTTATTCTCCGATAAGGAATAGAGGTAAGCTTTTTCAAAATTAGTGGAAATTACTTTAGTATAAGCAATCCAGTTGGAATCGAAGGACCAATCACTGAAAAGCTCTCTAATATCGCCAGGGACAAAAAGGTCGTCCTGCGCAATCTTTGTTGTTTTTTTAGAAGCTATATCCGTAACGTACAAATTACGGCCATTATCCACATAACTAACTTTTTTACTATTGGGTGACCAATGTATATCGGCGTAAAATCCAGTTCCTTCTAACTTGATTTCTCTGACCGAACCGCTTTCAACATTCTGTACATGTATGGCATATTCGCCAGAAGCATCTGAAAAATAAGCGATAGATTTCCCATCAGGTGACCACTGCGGAAATTTTTCATGCGTTCCAGTGGTTTGTGTAATGTTGTCCACATCTCCCTTTTCTGCAGGGACTGTAACAATATCTCCCCTAAAATCCAATACCACTCTTGCTCCTGAGGGAGAAACGGCGGCAGAGCGCACATATTCCTTACCAGATACAAAGCGTTCCCGCAATTCCAATAGGTCGGTGGTAATAGTTATGGTCAGTTTTTTGTCGGCTCCAGAAGCGGTATCAAAAATATGTAACGTTCCAGCCTGCTCATAGATGATTGCGTTTTTATGCGCTTTAGGTCCGATTACGGGAAAATCTTTATAGTCCGTATGTTTTTTTACGGATTTTGTTCCCGTGTTATAACTGTATAGGTTAAACTCTCCATCCCGATCACTTCTAAAATAGACATCTTCACCTATCCATTGGGGTTGGGTATCATTGCTTCCGCCACTTGGTTTTGGAATTTCATCTACTTTATGATTTTCGGTATTGTAGACCCAAATCCGTGAAATGCGTCCTCCGCGATAATGTTTCCATTGATTAAAGGCATCAAATATTGGTGTGTATGCAATATGGCTATCATCATTGGAATATGAAGCCAAGAATGCATTGGGAATATCAAGTTGTGTAGTGGCACCCCCTCCTATTGGTACGGTGTAAAGTTGAAGATATCTGTTTGTATGTGAATTTCGTTGTGAAGCAAAAAGTACGTTTTTTCCATCCGAAGTAAAATCGCGTACAAAATCGTTATACGGATGCCAAGTCAATCTTTTTGGGATACCACCTTGCGAAGGAATGAGGAAAACATCCATATTACCATCATATTCGGCATTAAAGGCAATCATGCTGCCGTCTGGTGAGAATATAGGGCTGGATTCAATACCCTCATCTATGGTAAGGCGCTTGGGGTTAGAACCATCCCTATTGGCAATCCATAGGTCTTCGGCATAAATGAATGCGATGTGTGTATCGCTCAATGCAGGTTGGTGCATAAGTTTGGTTTCGGTCTGGGCATTTAAAGAAACAACCGCGGCAAAACAAAATAGTGTAACGAAAAACATACAAACTTTTAAATGTGCACTTGAATTTGTGTTTGAGCTTAAGTTTGTTTTCATGAGGTTCTTATTGTTTTTTGAAGATGTTATATTTTTAATGTAGCTGTTAAGATACGAGTTTAATAGATAATCTGTAAAGTGACCGTAGTTCTCCTTCGATTAAAATCATTTTACTTACTTTACAGGAAAAAGAAAAGATATTTTTGCCATAAACCCCCATACTCCATCATGCTTATCTTGCAAATGCACTTAATTCATTTTTGTAGCGTATTAGTTTTTAGTTAGTTGTGATTTTTAAACTCGTAAGTCAGGTATACAAGTGAATATATTTTGCAAAATAGTGTTGCCAATGCTCTTTTTTGTTGGGATAACAATCTCGGCACAAGAACTACCGCCCGTTCAAAATTTTTTACCCTCCGAGTATAAGGCCGAAAATCAAAATTGGGCCATATCTCAATCAAAAGATAAACTTATTTATGTCGCTAATAGCAAAGGTCTTTTAGAATTCAATGGTGCTAAGTGGACATTGTTTCCATCACCCAACGAGACCATAATACGATCAGTAAAAGTTGTTGGAGAACGTATCTATACAGGTTGTTACATGGAATTTGGCTACTGGAAAAAAAATACGCTTGGCAAGCTCCGGTATACGTCATTATCAAAGAAAATAAAACAGAATCTGGTACAGGATGAAGAATTCTGGAACATTTTGAGCATTGACCGGTTAATGGTATTTCAATCGCTTAATCACTTCTACATTTATGACCTTCAGGATGATTCGGTCAAGGTCATTGAATCTGAAACTACATTGCCGAAGGTGTTTAATTTCAATAAAAATCTATATTTCCAAACGTTGCATGAGGGGCTGTATCGAATTGAAAACGACTCTAAATCTCTTAGGTACAATAGCGAGCTCTTTTTGGAAAATGAAGTAATCAATATTTTTCAATATCAGGATGGTTTATTGGTACTTACCCGGGATAAAGGGTTTTTTAAAGTTGAAAAGGGAATAACTAAACCATGGGAAATAGCTGCGGACACCTTACTCTCTAAAGTAAGTGTCTATAGTGCCTTAAAACTCAAGAATGGAACGTATGCCCTTGGTACGATTGCACATGGGGTATTGCATTTGGATAGCGATGGAAAGCTGCTGAATCAAATTGATCAACTCAAAGGGCTCCGTAATAATACTGTCCTATCCCTATTTGAGGACGTAGATGGTAATCTTTGGTTAGGGCTTGACAATGGCATAAGCTTTATAAATCTAACATCACCTATCAATGTCTATCACGATAGTAGAGGAGTAGTTGGTAGTGTGTACGTTTCGGTCTTACATCGTGGTAACTTATATCTTGGAACCAATCAAGGGCTTTTTTACAAAAAAATAGATGGGACTACCGATTTTGAACGAATCCCGGGAACACAAGGTCAAGTATGGTCCTTAAATGTTATAGATAACGAGCTGTTTTGCGGACATCACATGGGTACGTTTTTAATAAAAAACGATAGGGCTTCAAGTATAGCCAATGTGCAGGGCACTTGGAACATTAAACCTATGGAGGGGCGACCTGGTGTTCTCCTACAGGGCAATTATGATGGCTTATACCTTCTCGAGAAAGCCAATGGTTCTTGGCAACTAAAGAACAAGATTTCTGGTTTTGAGCACTCTTCCAGATATTTTGAATTTTTTGATAAAAAGATATTTGTTAACCATGAGTACAAGGGACTCTTCACAATACACACAGATGCTGATTTAACCAAGGCATTGAATGTGGACATTGATACTATTGTCAAAGGTTCCAACTCTGGGATTAAAAAGTATCGTAACGATTTGCTATACTGTTATGAAAAAGGAGTTCTAAAGTACGATAAAGACAAAAGCAATTTTGTAAAGGATAGTTTGCTAAGCCTTGTAATATCAGATGAAGATTACATATCGGGTAAAATGACCGTTGATGAAAAGAATGGTTTTCTTTGGATATTTTCCAAATCCGGGGTCAATTATATTTCAGAAAGCAATCTGGCTTCAAAACCAATTATTAAATCCGTACCAATGACAATAGATACCAGGAATGGTATTGTAGGATATGAAAATGTTACTGCCCTGAACGAAAATAACAAGTATTTGTTTGGTACCAGTTCTGGATACTTTACGGTTAACATCGATGCTTTTCCAAAACAAGATTTTTCAGTGCAAATTGCAACGATTAGCAATGCAGGAAAGAATAACCCTGTAAAGCAGAATAGTTTGCTGGACAAAAATAGGGAAGGGGATTTGAAGAGTTATGAAAACAATCTTGAAATAGCATATTACGCTCCGGAGTATAAAAAATATTTGAAACCGGAATACCAATATCAGTTATTGGGAATGTATCCAGGTTGGAGTCCATGGAAAAAAGAAGCTTCCATTAGTTTTGAAAACTTACCCTATGGATCATATACGTTCAAGGTAAGGGCAAAAATAGGGGATAGGATTTCCGGCAATACGGCCACATATTCTTTTCAAATCAAAAGACCATGGTACATATCGTATACAATGCTCGGCTTGTATCTGTTGGTATTCATTCTAGCATCAATATTTATCCATAACCTTTACCGAAGATATTACCATAAGAGCCAACAGAAACTAATTGAGCGGAATAGGCGGGAAATGGAACTGGCAAAAGCTCAAAACGAAAAGGAAATTATCAAAATTAAAAATGAGCAGCTCAAAGAAGAATTTAGGAGTAAGAGTAACGAGCTGGCCGCTTCCACATTAAGTATTATAAGAAAGAACGAATTGTTGTCCAAAGTGAAAGAACAGCTCGTATCCAGTGTTGAGGACAAAGAATCGGTTAAGCCCATTGTTTCTATAATTGACAAAAGTCTAAATCAAAATGATGATTGGGAACTCTTTAAAGAAGCTTTTAACAATGCGGATCGTAAGTTTTTGAAAAAGCTTAAAAAATCGCACCCCAATCTTTCTCCAAATGATATTCGCCTATGTGCTTATCTAAGATTGAATCTGTCCTCAAAGGAAATA
The DNA here is from genome assembly GCA_039030475.1 of Bacteroidota bacterium. Lineage (GTDB taxonomy): Bacteria > Bacteroidota > Bacteroidia > Flavobacteriales > Flavobacteriaceae > Flagellimonas. The sequence continues at coordinate 32,787 of JBCCEC010000030.1, read as the reverse complement.
GCACCACTCCTTAACATATCTGCGCGTAGTGTAGAAATTAAAAGATACAGACTTCGGAAAAAAATGAACCTGGATCATGATGCAAATCTGGTCAATTACATTCTCAAGCTTTAAGTTTTTTATTCCCTGTCTTTTGTTTGATTTGTATCTTTTGGATTGTATCCGATTCAGCGTTTACCTAGGACGAAATTTACCTTCCAAAGGAGTTGCCCATCTATACATTATTTCCGCCCTTCGAGTATGCATTTGGCAATAGCTACTTTGCTGAAAAATGAATTTTTCGCATAACGAAAACGTTGTAAACCACATTTTAGAGTTTTTAGCCTTTACACTTTCCTTTTTTGACCTCAACATTACCTATACACAGTTTATTTCTCACTAAAAGCGATAGAATTTGAATTGCCAGAGAAGCCACTAAAAACGGGCTTTTATGATGATATCTTAAAAATTAGCATCAATTTTTACGATGTATGTTTTTTGTTGAGGCATTTTTTGTGGAGTTATCAATTCATTAGGATAAGTTTAACCATTCGAAATAGTGTAGATAGGAATGACTGGAAATTTTTATAGCTGAGGCACTAAGTCAAAATATATCCATTTTATACCAGCCAAAAACAATGCTACCTATAACGAACAACTCAATTAAACTAAACATAACTATGAAAAACAATTTACTGAGATTACTACTCTTTTTATTTACGGTGGGGTTGTATGCGCAAGCAGACCAAGTATCAGTCGTAAGTAACGAAGAGGGGATGAAACTGGTGGTCAATGGAGAGGACTTCATGATCAACGGTATGAATTGGGATTACATCCCAATTGGCACGAACACAGTGAACGCAGCATTTTGGAAAAAGCCAGATGATGTCATCAAAGCTGGACTCGACACAGAGATGTCACTCCTCAAAAACATGAACGTAAACGTGATTCGACAATACACCGGCGTTCCCGCAAAATGGATCAAGTACATCTATGAAAATTATGGTATTTACACCATGCTCAACCATTCCTTTGGACGCTATGGCTTGACATTGAACGGGGTTTGGACGCCAGTAACGATTTATGACGATCCAACAACAGCAGAATTTTTAATGAAGGAAATGGAAGAGCTGGTCAATGGGTACAAAGACACCCCGGGACTTTTACTCTACCTATTGGGTAATGAAAACAACTACGGGTTGTTCTGGGCAGGAGCAGAAACTGAAGATTTCCCAGATGATGAAGGCAGAATCAATTTTATAGGGGAAAGTAGAGGAAGGCCTATGTACAGATTAATGAACGAGGCTGCAAAAAAGATGAAGGCCATGGATGCATCTCATCCGGTAGCAATTTGTAATGGAGATGTACTCTTTATAGATATCGTTGCCGAAGAATGTAAAGATGTGGACATCTATGGAACCAATACCTATCGTGGAGCTTCTTTTGGTGATATGTTTCAAGTGGTAAAGGAGAAATTGAACAAACCTATTATGTTCACGGAGTTTGGTGCAGATGCCTTTAATGCCATCGAAAATAAGGAAGACCAATATTCCCAGGCCTATTATATGGTCGAGAACTGGAAAGAAATCTACGAGAATGCTGCAGGAATTGGAAAAGTCGGAAACTCAGTAGGTGGATTTACGTTTCAATTTAGTGACGGTTGGTGGAAGTTTGGTTTTGATGATCGAGAAAATGCAGATGTGCATGACAACAATGCTTCTTGGTCCAATGGCGGATATTCTAGGGATTTAGCATCTCCAGGTGCCAACAATATGAACGAAGAATGGTTTGGGATTTGTGCCAAAGGCGCGACCAACCCAAGGGGACTCTACGAACTGTATCCACGTGCGGCGTATTACGCGCTAAAAGATGCGCATCAGTTAAACCCTTATGAAGAAGGCATAAACCAGGATTTTATAACAAACCATTTCAACAACATCCAGTTAATGGATGCTGTCCTTAAAGCTCGTGGGGACAAAGCGGCCTTGAATGGGGAGCAAAGTAATCTGCTTCGTATAAGCAATCTTACGGCAAGACTCTCAACCTTCAGTACAGGCGGTAGTTTGATTACAACACCGGATAACCCAGATCCAGAAGACGCAATTACGTTTCCAAATCAATTAGGGTTTGATCATATGCAATCCTACTTCATTGGAGTGGAAGGGAATCCAGCTCCAAATATGCGAGCCGAAGTGAATTTTAATGTGGTGGGTAATGTTGCCCAAAACCCTATCAATGAAATTTTTTATGAAAACAGGGCAAGACCGATTTTAGTGAATACACCAGAAGGCGATGTGCCGCTCGTTGATAATAATAGGGTGGCTGTTTACCAAGCAGAATTCGAATGGAACGCAAAAGAGTTCGATTTAAGAGGTTTTTACAGAACTGGGCATTACCATTGGGGGTATGAAGGAGACTTTTTTGGCCTGTATCCAGAAGCTAACTATGGGCCGAACTTGGATATCTATAATGGAGAGATTTTAGGGGCTGAAATAGATGGAAAAGGACCGTTGAAAGGTTTAAAAGCCGCTATAGGGCCTCAATTATGGTGGGGTGCTAATCCTACCATGCTTTTTAAATACAAAAGACATATAGGAAAATTCGACGTTACGGGTATTTATCATAGGGATTTTGAAACCGAAATTGTTTTTGATGAAAGTGGGCGTCGGGTTTTGGATGTCAATCAACTACGAAGTGGTGTTGTTCCACCTTGGCCGACCGAAAGAGCTACGCTGGCCATAGAACGGGAATTTGGAAAAGTTGGCGTCATGGTGGGCGGAATTTGGGCAGGAAGCCCATTGAACGGTACTTCTTTCCAAGATGTTAGCGGCACGCCCGGAAACTACGTTATTTTTGAAGATAGAATTCAGGCCAGTGATAATTGGGGCGGTAAAATTAAGGTTACCTATGAAGGAGGAAAATTCAATTGGTATGGTCAAGCATCGGCTATGGGGTTAATTGCCAATGGCGGTGCCGACCAAACCATGACTTTTACAGGCTGGAAATTAAGGGATACAGGAAGTGGCAATGTAACCAGTGTACTTTCCGGACTTACGTTTGCAGCAGGAAATTTTCAGATTGCTCCCAATTTTATGTGGCAAAAACCATTAGTGGACGCCATACCAAGAGATGTACAAGCCCCTGGTCGTTTAAGAAATATTATTGATGATCCTTTTTCTGTACGTTGGAATCGTGAAACCACTGCAGGGGAGCTATTGTTGACTTTTGATCCAACCCCTGGCACATGGATGTACGAATGGGATAACGATAGGTCAGAAGATGCCAAGTTCGCTATGAATTTAGGTTTTGTATATCGTCATCTACCAACCACGATGGATGCACATGTTGGGTTCTTGGCCGATCGTTCTATATTTTCTTTTCCCGACTCGGCACCAGCAGAAGACTTATGGGAAATCCATTCTAGAATGGTTTCAAAACTTAGCCCAGAGTTAGGGTTGATAGGAAATTTCTATTATGGAAACGGACAGGGAAATGGAGACAGTGACCGATTGATAAAGCGCTTTGGAGGCGATATTCGTGGTATTTATAAGAAAATGAAATTAGAGACCCATGTAAGGGTTAATGATTGGGGACCCTTTGATTACCATCGGGATTTCAACCTTACTTTTCCGTTGCAATTGATGTTGGATATTTCCACTACACTTGGTAAACCGGACTGGTTTATTTTGCCAAGCACACAGATAGGAATTCGTGGTACATGGAGGTCATTAAATGAATTCTCACCAAGATTTGCTCCAAATGCCACTGAAGAATTTGCGACAGAACCCATCATTAGTAATGTTGGTTTTGGTAACGGTAGTGAATGGGAGATAATGACTTACGTACACATCAACATTGGCAAATAAAAAGATTGAAAAATGAAAAATATTAGAAATATACACTTACGTTTTACACTTCTTTTGAGCTTGGGTATTGTTGTTTTTTCAAGTTGTGAAAGAGACTTTTCAGATGATGTACAGTTTGCAACATTTTCTAACAATGGAGACATATTTACAGATGATCCAGTAGGGCTTACCGATGAATTTTTTGATTCCTTCGATCCAAACGAAGGAGCAAATCCTGAGGGCTTTGGTACGGACAATAATGTTGCTTTTGAGGGGACATCTTCTATACGAATTGATGTTCCCGCACCTGATGACCCAGATGGTAGTTTTATTGGAGGTATTTTCCTTGATAGGGGAGATGGTAGAAATCTTACCGGATTTGATGCTCTGACTTTTTATGCAAAAGGCTCTATAACCGCAACCATAGGAGAAGTAGGTTTTGGAACTGATTTTGAGGAAAACAAGTTTGCAGTAACAGCCCAGAACATACGCTTATCTACGGATTGGCGAAAAATTATCATTCCTATTCCAGATCCGTCAAAATTGATACAGGAAAGGGGAATGTTTTTTTTCTCTGCGGGGACAGAAACTACCAATGGTTTCGGATATACTTTTTGGATTGATGAGTTACGTTTTGAAAAGCTAGGCACAGTAGCACAACCAAGTCCTGCTATGTTTTTTGGACTAGATATTTCTACTCCGGCTGTTAACGGTATAGAGTTTGTGATTACAGGACTCAGTCAAACATTTAATCTAGCTTCTGGTGTAAATCAAACGGTCTCAGCAGCTCCTGCGTATTTTGATTTTTCTTCATCTGATAACTCTGTGGCAATAGTTAATGAATCGGGTGAAATTGTAGTGGTAGGAGCAGGAAATACTTCCGTTACGGCGCAATTAGCTAATGTTCGGGCATCAGGCTCTTTGGATATTACTTCCAACGGGGTTTTGCCTACCGCACCGCCGCCAACGGAATTGCTGGAAAATGTGAGTTCTATTTTCAGCAATGAATATACAAATGCTGTAGAAAGTAACTTTGAACCAGGATTTGGTGGGTCTACTACAGGCTTCCAACTTTTTCCAAACAATGATGATGAGGTATTGGTATACACCAATAACAACTTTACGGGAATTGTATTCAATAATACGTTGGATGGTACTAATCGTACAACACTTCATATAGATGTATATCCATTAAATGAGTCCACAGCTGTGGACGTACAGATTCGGGATGTTGGTGCTAATCAAGTATTGGAAACAAATCCTTTTTCAGGACTTCCTGATGGGGACGATGCTGACCGAAGATTCTTGATAGATGGGTTGACACCTGGACAGTGGACCTCGGTTGAAATTCCATTGGACGGAGATTTGGCTGCTCAAAAAAACAATCTTGGAGCACTCATCTTAGCTGGTGGACCAAACTTCATATTCGATAACATTTACTTTTTCACGGAATGATGTTGCATTTAAAATCGAAAAAAATGATTATGAAATATATACAGATGAAAACAATACAATCAATAACGCTAACATGTCTTGGGTTAATAGCAATGAGCGTTATATCTGGTTGTGAAACAGATGAAACACAGACAGTGGCTACATTTACCAACTTAGTACTAGACGAAAATTTTGATACAGAAGGAGCACCAAATGACCAACTTTGGAGTTTTGATATAGGAAATGGACCTGGCGGTGATGGTTGGGGCAACCAAGAGTTGCAATATTATACAGATCGTTCAGATAATGTTCGTGTGGAAAACGGTGTATTGTTGATCACTGCTCGTGAAGAATCTTTCGAAGGGTCTCCATTCACCTCTGCTCGATTGATTACCAAAGATAAATTTGAGCAACAATATGGTCGCTTTGAAGCTAGAATCCGATTGCCTTTCGGACAAGGAATATGGCCCGCGTTCTGGATGTTGGGGGCGGATATTGATGAAAACCCATGGCCAGGTGCCGGTGAGATTGATATCATGGAATACCGAGGGCAAGATCCTTCAATTCTCATAGGAAGTGTTCACGGTCCAGGCTACAACGGAGGAGATGCCATTTCCAAAGAGTTTACACTCGAAAACGACCGTTTTGATACAGACTTTCACGTATTTGGAATAGAATGGGGACCAAACTTCGTAAACTTTTATGTGGACGATGTGCTTTACAATCAAATTACCCCAGAAGATGTCAATGAAGAAACGGATGGCGAAGGGGTATGGGTATTTGACAAACCCTTTTTCATTCTCATGAATCTTGCAGTAGGGGGCACCTTTGTTGGAGCTCCAAACGCTGAAACTCAGTTTCCACAAACTATGATTGTGGATTATGTAAGGGTATACGAAAATTAATAAACTAAACTAACTTTTATAAAATGAAACTAATACTTAAAAAAGCCGGAATACTTTCACTTATGATTTTGGCCATATCCTTTTTAGGGTGTGAAGATGATGACGATGCCAACGGTCTCCCTGAGGTCGTAGCAGCTTTTACACAAATAAAGATTGAAGATTCTGGAGTTGTTTCCTTTATCAACATTTCTGAAAACGCGGATTCATTCGCATGGGATTTTGGGGATGGGACTACCTCGTCGGAAATTGACCCTGTAAGGACTTTTGCAGATGGGAGCTATACAGTAACGCTCACTGCATCCAATTCGGCAGGGGCTTCAAGCACTTTTTCAGATGAATTAACGATAGATTTACCTGAACCACCACCCGCATTTGATAGTGGACTCTTGACCAATGGTGATTTTGAAAACGGAACAGAAGGTTGGAGCGGTAATGCTGCTAATGTACAAACTGCAGGCGGAAATAGCTTCAATTTTGCTGATGTAGAAACTGCTGGCAATGCATTTGATGTCAATTTAAGTCAAGCATTGAATCTTACAGAAGGGACAAACTATATATTGACTTTCGATGCTTCGTCGGATAGGGTTAGAACCATAATCGCCGGAATTGGTCTGAGTGTAGATCCTTTTACCAATGATACTAGAACGGTTGATTTAACAATGGATACACAAACCTTTACACTTGAATTATCAGCCGCAGAATTTGGTGGAGCTGACAGCAGAGTATTATTTGACTTGGGAGCTGCCGTCGGAACCGTTGTGATAGACAATGTATCCTTGGTTGAAGGAGGAGATGGAGGAGAAACTAGCGGATGTTCAGATACACTTGTAGCAGCTACTTCACTTCCATTAGATTTTGAAGGTTGCGAGACTTTTCTTTCCGATGCTAACTTTGGAAACGGTCTAACTTCTGAACTTGTAGAAAATCCATTCAAAACAGGTATCAATACTTCAGATTTCGTACTGCAAGTGGATAAAGCTGCTAACGCAGATTTCTTCGCTGGAATCCAAAATACATTTGAAAATAATTTTGACTTAACAACTACAAATACATTTAAAGCAAAAATTTATTCAACGAAAGCTAATGTAGTGTTCAGGTTTGAGTTGGCCTTAGATCCACAGACAGATCCTCCAATAGGAAATCCAGCTCCTATCTTTGTTACTGTTCCAAATGCCAACGAATGGACAGAAGTTGAGGTCACTTTTACAAATTTACCAGGTGGCCCAACGGCATATAACCAATTGGTCATAAAGCCGGATAATGATGAAATGGATAGCCCTATCACCGCAGACGGAACATATTACTTTGATGATATTGTACTTGATATTGGTACTGTCATGGCTACCGAACCAACAATGGCTGCACCAACACCGACTCAAGATGCAGCAAATGTGACTTCTGTGTTCAGCAACGCTTATACCAATGTGGCGGGCACGAATACCAGGGCCTTTGGAAATGATGGTGGAGCTGTATTCTCCGAGATTCAGGTGGCTGGCGACGACGTATGGAGGTACGATAATACTGATTTCGTTGGAATACAAAATGATACAGGTTTTGACCTTACTGGAAGGACCAACTTCAGTATGGACATTTGGGTGGCAGAGGATGTTTCGTTCAGGGCCGGTCTCATTTCCTTTACCACACCTACTTCCAGAGAGGATGTAGAGGTGAATTTGACAGGTGGTGAATGGAACAACATTGATGTGGCCATTATCGATTTGGTACCCTCGGCCGGTGCTGAAGGGCCACTGCCTGATGACCCAACTATCAACCAAATCATTTTTGATGTTCTAGGTGATGGGGTGACGGCAAATATCTTTGTGGATAATGTGTTTTTCTATACAGACAATGGCGGTGGTAGTACAGGAGGAGGTTGTACTGATACTCCTACTGATGCTTTATCGTTACCAGCTACTTTTGAAGCTTGTGAAACATTTTTAGGGACATTTACAAATGATGGTTCTATTTCAGTAGAGTTAGCAGCAAACCCTTCTGCCACAGGCTTAAATACCTCCGCAAATGTTTTAAGAATTAATAAAGCAATTAGTACATCTAGGTTTGCTGGAGTGCAAAATGCATTTCCTAACGTAGATGTAATTGGCGATTTAGCTTCGACAACCCTCAAAGTCTTAGTATATTCTGATAGAGCAAATGTTTCATATCGTTTTGGAGTAAATAATAATCCTAATGCTCCTGGTATAGGACTTCCGGGTGAAGTTACAGTGGTTGCAGCAGCAGCCAATGAATGGGTTGAACTGGAAGTTGTTTTTACTGGAATTCCACCTAATTTTGAAGCAAATCAATTGGTTATAAAGCCAGATAATCCTGTTAGTATAGGCGATGGCGAATTGACTACAGAAGATGGGGTTTTCTTTATCGATAACATAAGAATAGAATAGTAGTAAATATGTTTTATTAAAAAGTCTAATTATAAACCAACTATACTGTCTTAGCCTAAAAACCAAGACAGTATAGTTCTCAATTACTAGTAGTCTAACTAACTTAAAATGTTATAGGCTCATTTAAAATAAGATACTAATACTACCCAAGAAATGACCAATTCCATGCTTGGCTTTGCGGTGGCTTTGTCATTTTTGTCTTGCAAAAACCAAAAGATGAACCCTGAAACCAATACAGGTCTTATCATAGAACAAAAAATTGACTCACTCTTGACTCGGATGACCTTAGATGAAAAAATAGGTCAAATGACGCAAGTGAGGCACTTTGATGATATTTCTGAAGAAGATATCGCTTCAAAGTTCATTGGTTCTGTGATTCATACGCAAGGGCCATTGCCAGGAAAGAATGCGGCGGAATGGCAAGAAAAGTTTACAGAACTTCAGAAAAAAGCATTGTCGACCCGTTTGGGAATCCCTATGTTTTTTGGCGTAGATGCCATTCATGGACAAAACACCTTTGAAGGTGCTACTATATTTCCGCACAATATTGGTTTGGGAGCTACAGGAAATTCAGAACTGGTGGAACGTGCAGCGCAAATTACAGCGTTAGAAGCACAAGCTACTGGATTTACATGGGTTTTTTCACCCTGTGTCGCCATACCTTATAACGAAAAATGGGGTAGAGTTTATGAAGCATTTTCCGAGAACACCGAATTAACAAAAAAGTTGGCTAAGGCTTCGGTAAAAGGACTTCAAGGCAAACTATCCGATAAGCAAACGGTAATGGCAACGGCAAAACACTTTATTGGAGATGGTGCTACGGACTATGGTTTTGAAGGCGGTAACACCTCTTTAAGTTTAGACGAAGTACAAGAACGGTTATTGCCTCCTTATAAGGTCGCGGTTGATGAGGGTGTTGGTTCTGTTATGGCATCTTTTAATTCCATGTCTGGCAGACCAATGCATGCCCACAAAGAACTGATTACAGATACCCTAAAAGGAAAAATGGGGTTCAATGGAATTGTGGTATCGGATTGGAAAGGCTATTCCCGATTTGGGGAGAACGACATTATCAATGCTGGAGTGGATGTAGTAATGGCCGTGGAAGGTGATTTTGAAATGTATCATGAAGGTCTAAAAAACGGTGTTCAAAGTGGTTATGTTTCACAAGAACGTATTGACGATGCGGTAAGACGCATATTGCGTCAAAAATATAGATTGGGTCTTTTTGAAAACCCTTTTCCAGATGCTACATTAATCGAAAAAATTGGAATTCAAGAGCATCGGGATGTTGCACGACAAGCGGTAAGGGAATCATTGGTGTTGCTTAAAAACAATGAGAATATACTCCCACTTGATAAAAAAACGAAAAAAATTGTAGTTATAGGGGAACATGCCAATAATGGTGGATTACAGTCTGGAGGATGGACCATAAACTGGCAGGGCTCCACAGAAAATTATAAAGGAGCAACTACTATTCTCGAAGGAATTGAAAAAACAGCTGAAGGAACGGTAGTTTACGATATAGATGCATCGGGAAACCATAATGATGCTGATGTTGCCATTATCGTAATTGGTGAAACACCGTATGCCGAGTCTTTTGGAGATATAGGTGGTGAAATAGATGCGTATCAATTGACGCTGACCGAAAGTCATCAAAACTACGTGGACACTTATGCCAATATGGGCGTGAAAACCATAGTACTGTTGATTTCGGGTCGTCCTCTGGTAACAACACAACAAATAGAACAATCAGAAGCATTTATTGCTGCATGGTTACTTGGGTCCGAAGGAGGAGGTGTTGCGGAAGTGCTTTTTGGAGATTACAACTTTAAAGGCAAATTACCGCACTCATGGCCAAAATCGGTCGAAGACTATAAAGGAAAATATGGCCCTAATTTTTGGGATAAAACAATCACTCCGCTATATCCTTATGGATTTGGGCTGAAGTATTGAGAGCGTTTAATCAAGATAGCTATGACTAATGATGAAAACCAAACAACATGACTATACAAGGAATGATAAGACCAATAGTTGCTGCATTAGTACTGATAGCAGGCTATTCATGTAAAGAAAAGACAACCAAAGTAGAAGAAGACAAACCCCAAATAGAAAAAGAAGTGATAGCTAAAGATATTTTAGGTAATCCCGACTACTTGGCAATATCCTATGGTGGTTATAGAACAGGTACACGAGATGTTCAACCTACCATTGCCGAGCTAAAAGAGGATATGAGGATTCTCTCCGCAATGGGCATCAAAATTTTGCGAACATACAATGTTCAATTGCAACAGGCACCCAATCTTTTAAAGGCAATACAAGAACTAAAAGAGGAGAATTCCAATTTTGAAATGTATGTAATGCTGGGTGCATGGATAGATTGTAAAAATGCGTGGACCGGAGAAACTCCCGACCATAATGTAGAAAGTGACCAAAATGAAGGTGAAATTGCCAGAGCTGTGGCTCTTGCAAACCAATACCCAGACATTGTCAAGATTATTGCAGTTGGCAATGAGGCCATGGTCAAATGGGCCGAAAGCTATTACGTGCAACCGTCGGTCATTTTAAAATGGGTCAATTATCTTCAGGAATTAAAGGAAAAAGGAGAACTGCGCAAAGATTTGTGGATTACATGTTCCGATGATTACGCTTCTTGGGGCGGAGGAGACGATAGCTACCATACCGAAGACCTTGAAAATCTCATCAAAGCCGTAGACTACATTTCAATGCACACCTATCCCTATCATAACTCGCATTACAATCCTAATTTTTGGGGGGTCCCTGAAGAGGAAGAGCAACTTTCGGATATTCAAAAAATTGACTCGGCCATGGTTCGAGCCAAAGCATTTGCCGTTTCACAGTATGATTCTGTTTCAAATTATATGAAAAGTTTAGGCGTTGAAAAACCCATACATATTGGTGAAACAGGATGGGCAACGGTATCGAACGGTCATTATGGTCCAGAAGGTTCAAAGGCTACCGATGAATACAAAGAAGCGATGTATTACCATCAAATACGGGATTGGACAAATAGCAATGGTGTTTCCTGCTTTTATTTTGAAGCTTTCAATGAAAAGTGGAAAGACGCAGCGAATGCTAGCGGCTCTGAAAATCATTTTGGTCTTTTCACCATAGAAGGTCAAGCAAAATACGCCTTATGGAATATGGTCGATAAAGGAACTCTTGAGGGCTTGGCCAGAAATGGAAACCCGATCACCAAAACATATGATGGAGACAAAGAAGCATTGATGCAGGATGTTCTTGTCCCTCCAACAAAGAAAGAACAATCAGTTGCTCACTAACATGAAAAAGTTTAACAAATTTAATTTTAGTATTACATTGGCCATACTACTCAATGCGTGTAACGTAGATAATAAATTGGAAGTCGAAGTATTCGAAACTTCGGCAAATGGAAATAAGTTAAGTAAAATCAGCAACTTTTCTTCTCCTGGTATCGAATCAAAAATAGCGATATTACCAGATCAAAAGTTTCAGACCATTACCGGTTTTGGAGGTTCTTTTACAGAAGCATCCGCATATTTGTTGAACAATTTAAGCAAAGAGAATCGCAAGAAGGTTATAGAAGCCTATTTTGGTGACGAAGGAGCACGGTATTCTTTGACCAGAACGCATATAAATTCGTGTGATTTTTCATTGAGCAATTATTCCTATGCCCCAGTCGAAGGTGATATGGAGCTAAACCATTTCTCAATTGAAGAGGATAGGGATGATATTATCCCCTTTATAAAAGAGGCAATGGCCGCTTCTAGGGATGGATTCAAGATTTTGGCATCCCCATGGACAGCACCACCTTGGATGAAAGATAATAAAGACTGGCGTGGTGGCAAGTTATTGCCAGAATATTACGATACATGGGCACTCTTTTTCTCTAAATACATCGATGCCTACAAATTAGAGGATATTGATATTTGGGGCCTTACCGTGGAAAATGAGCCCTTGGGCAATAACAACAATTGGGAGAGTATGCATTACACTCCCCAAGAAATGACCGATTTTGTAAAATATCACTTAGGGCCTAAGCTTGAAAAGGATGGTCATGATGTAAAAGTATTGGGATACGATCAGAATAGAGGTGAGGAGCTTGAGGAATGGGTTAAAGTCATGTTTCAAGATGAAGCAGCGTCAAAATATTTTGATGGTACGGCAGTACACTGGTATGCCAGCACCTACGATTGGTTTCCAGAATCGTTACAGTTTGCCCATAATGCGGCTCCCACAAAGCATTTAATACAATCAGAGGCCTGTGTGGATGCAGAAGTGCCCGTATGGAAAGACGATGCTTGGTATTGGAAAAAAGAAGCTACCGATTGGGGATGGGATTGGGCCCCTGAGCATGAAAAATATTTACACCCCAAATATGCGCCCGTAAATCGGTATGCCCGTGATATCATTGGTTGTCTTAACAACTGGGTAGATGGTTGGATAGACTGGAATATGGTCTTGGATACACAAGGAGGCCCCAACTGGTTCAAAAACTGGTGCGTGGCTCCGGTAATCGTAGACATTGAAAAGGATGAGGTCTACTTTACCCCTATTTATTATGCGCTTGCCCACTTTAGCAAATACATAAGACCGGGCGCAGTACGAATTGGATTTGAAAAAACAGATGATTCATTAATGATTACAGCCGCTAAGAATCCCAATGGGGAAATTATCGTAGTTGTTTTCAATGAAGAAAATGAACCAAAAAGTGCAATGCTTCAACTTGGCGAAAAAATCACCAACATCAACATAAGTGCACAAGCACTGCAAACCTTGGTAATTTCTGTTGATGAATCAACTAATACTAACTAAAATACGATCATTATGTCTAATGTAAAAACTGCTAAAAAAGATTTGGTCCCATTAGGGCAAAAAGCCGCCTTTGGAGCAGGTCATTTGGTTTTGAATCTATATCCAGGAGCCTTGGGTTTTTTCATGTTCTTCTTATTGACCGCTTTTGGAATGGATCCATTTTTGGCAGGACTTTTAGGTGGATTGCCCCGCTTTTTCGATGCGATTACCGATCCAATTATGGGATTTATTTCGGACAATACTAGTTCAAAATGGGGTAGAAGAAGACCCTATATTATGGTTGGAGGTATTCTGAGTGCCATTACATTTGTTATGCTTTGGCAACTTGATGAAAACAATTCTTCAGACTATAACTTTTGGTACTTCTTAATTATGTCTATGGTTTTCCTTATTGGAAATACCATGTTCGCAACGCCTTTGGTCGGTCTAGGCTATGAAATGACTTCCGATTATAACGAACGGACACGTTTGATGGCGTTTTCGCAAACAGTTGGTCTTTTGGCTTGGGTGATCGTACCCTGGTTTTGGGTAATCATTGCTGACCCCGATGTTTTTAGTAATCAAGCAGAAGGAGTAAGAACCATGGCGATTTATGTTGGTGTAGCCTGTTTGCTGCTCGGTCTTTTGCCTGCTATTTTTTGTAGGGGTATTGACGCTTCTCATATGGGGAACAGGAAAAAATTAACGTTTACCTCAATATTCAGCAACTTAAAGGATTTATTGATCAGTATAAAAGAGGCTGTAAAGAATAAACCTTTTATGAAATTATGTGGTGCTACTTTTTTGGTTTTTAATGGTTACCAGATTGTTGCGTCTTTTAGTTTCTTTATTTTCGTTTTTTACATTTTTAACGGAAGTTATGAAGCCACTTCGACATGGCCAGCCTGGTTTAGTTCCATTGGGGCACTTGTTTCAGCATTTTTAGTGATTCCAATTGTATCAAAAATGGCTGAAAAATGGGGTAAAAAGAAGGCTTTTATTATTTCAACAGCTCTTTCTATTGTTGGATATGCTATGAAATGGTGGGCTTTTACTCCAGATAATATTTGGCTTTCTTTTGTTCCAATACCTTTAATGTCATTTGGTTTGGGAAGTTTGTTTACGTTGATGATGAGTATGACCGCAGATGTTTGCGATTTGGATGAACTCGTTAACGGAATGCCAAGGAAAGAGGGTACGTTTGGTGCACTATACTGGTGGGTCGTAAAACTTGGGCAAGGATTGGCTCTGGTTTTAGGTGGTTTAGTATTAAAAGTAATAGGATTTGACGGTAATGCGGCCACACAGACGGTAGATACCTTAACAAAATTAAGAGTTGCTGATATAGTTATCCCTGTGGTAACAGCAGCTTTGGCTATTTGGATTATGTGGAAATACAGCCTGTCCGAAGAAAGAGCAAAAGATATTAAAGCGCAATTAGAAGAAAGAAGAGGAGTGTTATAACAATGTTGAATTGTTAAGGAAATTAAATAACTAAAAAAACAGTAAGATGTCAACAAAAATAATAATCCTATCAATAGGGGTTTTACTTACATTGATTGCAATACTCGCCAGTAAAAAAGGAAGCTCAGGTAAAGGACTCATAAACTCCCAGCTGGCAATACCCATGGGAATCATTGGTATTTTAATGATGATATACGGTAGTTATTCTTCTGAACTGGTAAATTATAACAGCCAAATAGAACAAGTATCCATAGGGGAAAAGTTGAAAATTACAGGACCGGTAAATGCTGTGAAAGTAGTTTCTCCAATAGATAAAGATTCCGTGGATTGCCGTATTTTAACCATGGGAGTTTATCCCGAATCCCATGAAAAAGATATTTGGGTTATCATTAGGCCCACAGATGATAGATATTACCCACAATCCGACCATACCAACACTTCCTATAAAAGAGATGGGGAATGGCAGGTCGTAACTCGTTTTGGTGGGGATAAGGGTGAAGCATATGATTTAATCATCTATGAAGCAGATGTAACGGCCTCATCATTTTTTAGTTCCACCATAGCAAAATGGAAAGAAGCAGATGATTATCCTGGTTTAAAGCTGGAAGAAATGCCTGCTGGGGCTAAAGAAGTGGAACGCCTTAAGGTTTATACAGGGAAAAATTGTAGAGGAGTTTTTTAATCGATATCAGACTAGTAGCTCCAATTGCTGTTTGGGTAATGTGGAAAAAATATAATCAATCTGAAAAAACGAAGGAAATCAAAGCCAAACCCATTAAACGGAGAAGCGAGCTTTAATCTAATTTTAAATAAATTAAGTAGAATACTTTAAAGGAACATTATGTCATCATCTAGAAAAGAGAAGTTTTTGGCACTAGCTGCCATGGATTATGCTGATAAAACCACCTCCGAACTCGAAAGCCTATGCAGAAGTGTTTTAGAAGATGGTATGCACGGGCTGTGCTTTAGTCCCTATGTGGAAGGACAACAACCTGGCGACCAGATTACAGAAGACCAGATACGCAGAAGAATGGAAATCATTAAACCTTATACCAAATGGATTCGTTCTTTTTCATGTACCGAAGGTAACGAGGCTATTCCACGTATAGCAAAGGAATATGGTATAAAAACTATGGTTGGAGCATGGTTGGGCGATGATTCCAAAATTAATAAGCAAGAGGTTGAAAACCTTATTGAATTGGCCAAAGAAGGTCACGTAGACATTGCGGCCGTTGGTAACGAAGTTATGCTTCGGGGCGATTTAACCGAGGATGAACTACTGGCTTTTATGTCGCAAGTAAAACAAGCAGTTCCCAGTGTGCCCGTAGGTTATGTGGATGCCTATTATGAGTTTACCGAACGTGAAAGAATCACGGAAGCCTGCGATATTATTTTAGCCAATTGCTATCCATTTTGGGAAGGCTGTGATATGGATTATTCGTTACTCTACATGAAAGATATGTACCAACGTGTCCTTAGGGTTGCCAACGGTAAAAAGATTATTATTTCAGAAACAGGTTGGCCAAGTCAAGGTACAAATCTTGAAGGAGCATTCCCCTCACATGAAAATGCGCTCAAGTACTTTATGAACACCCAAAAGTGGGCTTTGGAAGATGATATCGAGATATTTTATTTCTCTTCTTTTGATGAATCTTGGAAGGTGGGCGCCGAAGGTGACGTTGGAGCTTATTGGGGACTTTGGGATAAGGATGAAAAACTTCGATTCTAAGAATCGAGTGCATTTTTTTATAGGATTATTTTGATATTTACATAAATAAATCTGTGTTTCGAATTTATCCATTATGGTAAGGGTATCAGCAGAAGTTACTGACTAGCTTATTGACGATTATTTTCTTGGTCAATTTTATTTTGGATTGTAATAAGGCATAGACAAGCCGCGGTAATACGAGATACAATTTTGGGAAAGACTTCTTGAAATCATTCGTTTTTGGGAGTTTCTAGTTTTGATTTCCAAAGTCCAAACTCAGAAGTCAGTTTAGAATCGGTCAATGGGTATAAACCAATCACAGATACACCTTGTTGTACTTTTTCCATAACAAATTCTTCGTAAAGGGTCATATCCAAGCATTCCTTTGCTACATCATAAGCAATGTCTTTTGGTATGACCATAACACCATCATGATCGCCAACGATAAAATCTCCGGGAAAAACAGCTACGTCCCCACAACCAATAGGCTCGTTAACAGCTATAGCTTGATGCAATGTTAAATTTGTAGGTGCCGATGGCATAAGGTGAAAAGAGGGGAAATCAAGTTCCGCAATTTCTTTGGAATCACGAAAACCACCGTCGGTCACAATACCCGCAACACCTCTATTCATGAGTCTGGTAACAAGAATTGACCCTGCAGAAGCCGCCCTGGCATCTTTTCTACTATCAATAACCAGCACATAATCTTTGGGACATTCTTCTACGGCAACTCGTTGCAAATGTTTAGGGTTTTTAAATACTTCAAGCGAATTCAAATCTTCCCGTGCAGGAATATACCTTAATGTATAAGCCCTACCGACCATTGTATGCTTTATGGCATTTAACGGCCTAACTTTTTGAATAAACTGATTTTTTAACCCTCGTTTAAAAAGATTGGTGGCAATGGTTGCCGTGCTTATCTTACGTAATTTGTTTATAATTGATTCATCACTATTTTTCATACTTCAAAAATGTATTTCTGACGGTTTTGCCTTCTTATTTTTGTCAATATGGTAAATATACATATATTTGGTAAACCAATTTGGTAAACCAATTTTTAAATGAACATTTCTACTCGATTTTTTTTCTGTATTTGCACAACTTTATTAGTGTCATGTAACTCCCCAAAGGACTCAAAACAACTGGTCAATTCCGTAGAAGAATTCAATACTGCGGTAGAAAATGCGCAGCCCGGAGACGTCATAACATTGGCCAATGGCGTATGGAAAGATACGGAATTGTTGTTTGAGGGAAATGGTACTGAAGAAAACCCTATTACCCTTACTGTTGAGGAAAAAGGAAAAGTATCCTTAGAGGGAAGTTCTAACATTAGAATCGCAGGAAGTCATTTGATCGTGGAAGGACTTGTTTTTAAAAATGGATTCACACCCACTACTGAAGTCATTTCCTTTAAAAAAGATAAAAAGACTGTTGCAAATAACTGTAGGGTAACCGAGTGTGTTATCGATAATTTCAATAATCCCGAACGTCATGAACCAGATACTTGGGTCGCTATCTATGGAAAGAATAATAGGATAGACCACAACCATCTTGTTGGTAAAGGGAACCGCGGTGTAACTATGATTGTTCGCCTGAATACGAAAGAAAGTCAAGAGAATAACAACAGAATAGACCATAATTATTTTGGCCCTCGACCTAACCTTGGTTCCAATGGCGGTGAAACATTGCGTATTGGTACAAGCCATTACTCCATGATAAACTCAAACACTTTGGTGGAGTCCAATTATTTTGACAGATGTAATGGCGAACACGAAATAATCTCGAACAAATCCTTTCAAAATACATACAGGGATAACGTTTTTTTCGAATGTACGGGAACATTGACCATGAGACATGGTAACGAAACTTTGGTAGAGGGCAATGTTTTTATCGGAAACAACAAGCCAAGTACAGGGGGTATTCGTGTCATCAACGGGCAACAAACAGTTCGTAATAACTATGGAATTGGTTTAAAAGGATATCGTTTTCGAGGGGCTTTCGTGGTGATGAACGGAGTTCCGAATTCACCTATCAATAGATACTTTCAAGTTGAAGATGCTAAAATCAGTAATAACACTTTCATAGACTGTGACCATATACAATTGTGCGCTGGTAGTGATGCCGAAAGAAGTGCTGTACCTGTCAACTCTTCCATATCCAACAATATTTTCTACAATGAAGCCAAAAATGATGTTTTTACGGTATACGATGATATCAATGGAATTTCGTTCGAAAACAATCTGCTGAGCCCAAATATTGTTTCAATTTCGGAAACAGGTTTCTCATCTAAAAAACTTGATTTTGTTGAAAATGAATATGGACTTCTAGTTCCTAAGAATGCCGGTCAAGGTCAAGGTGCAGTTTTGAGCGATAAGTTGGCTACCAAAGAAAACACCGGAGTTAGCTGGTATTCAAAAGAAGATGCCGAAGTTGCATTGTCATCAGGAAAAAAGATTTCGATATCCCCAGGATTAAATACACTGTTCGATGCGGCAAAAAATTCCAATCCGGGAGATGTAATAGCGTTGGAAGCAGGTACGTATACCTTGACTAAAACCATAGCTATTGTACACCCGTTGACCATTACATCTAACAGTAATGAAAAGCCACAAATATTATTTGAGAAAAAATCCGCTATTACCATTCAAAATGGTGGAAGCCTTTCATTAGAAAATTTGACCTTTGATGGTGAAGAATCACCGGATAGAACAGGCAATTCGGTAATCAGTACAAGTAAATACTCCATGAACAAGAACTATAAATTGTTCATAGATAACTGCGAATTCAAAAACTTGGACGTCAATCATTCTTTTGATGCCATCAGGACCTATAAAAATACGTTTGCAGACACAATAAGTATAAAAAACTCCGTGTTTAAAACCGTTTCAGGAAATATAGTTGCTCTGGATAAAGAAACAGATGACATTGGTATTTACAACGCTGAGTATGTGATTATGAAGAATTCAGTTTTTTCAGACATAGGTGGTGCTGCACTGAGATTGCATAGAGGTGGAAAAGACGAGAGTACCTTTGGACCTTTCCTGGAAATGGAACATTGTACATTTGATAATGTAGGCCATGACAAGCGAAACAGATATGATAAAGCAATTTCTTTATATGGTGTTCAAGTGATTGATATTAAAAACAATATTTTCAATAATAGTAAAGGAATAGGAATGCATTTAGTTGTAGGCGAGCCCATTGTCGCTATATTGAATAATAATTTTTTTAAAACAGAGACCACAACCATAACCGGAGACCAGAAGTATACTATCGAAAATGCATGGACATTTCCAGTTGAGTTTGATTCGGATGATTATAAGATCAGTTCAAATTCCGCTTTAAAAGGTAAGGCGACCGATGGTAATGATTTAGGCGTAATACCACAATAAATGAAAGTATTCAAAGTCCATAACAGTTTTTCCTTTTTACTTTCTTTGTTGGTTACACTCCTTTTTTTTCAACTTTTTGTCCAGGCACAGGAACATCCTAAACTTATTCTAACAAAAGACGGGGTTGCTAAGATTAAATCCAATTTAGGCAGCATACCGCTGTTCGATAAGACTTTGGCCCAAATAAAAACAGAAGTGGACCTAGAAATTGAAAATGGTATTCAGGTCCCTATACCAAAGGACTTTTCGGGAGGGTATACACACGAAAGACATAAAAGAAATTTCTTTATTTTACAAAAAGCAGGTGTTCTATTTCAAATTTTAGATGATGAAAAGTATGCAAGGTACATCCGGGATATGCTTTTTGAGTATGAAAAAAAATATCAGGATTTGCCCGTACATCCACAAGAAAGATCGTATGCACGGGGTAAGCTATTTTGGCAGTGCCTCAACGATTCAAATTGGTTGGTCTACGTGAGCCAAGCTTACGATTGTATTTATGATTGGCTCTCCAAGAAAGAGCGAAAACAGCTGGAGAAAAATCTTTTTAGACCTTTTGCGGATTTCATATCGATAGAAAACCCACAGTTTTTTAATCGGGTGCACAATCACAGTACATGGGGCAATGCAGCGGTTGGGATGATAGGTTTGGTAATGAATGATGAGGAATTGGTACAAAGGGCTTTATACGGAATTAAAGATGCTAACCTGAAGACGGGAACCAAGGATAATGATGGAGGTTTTATAACTGTTAAGGGACAGGAGGTAGGCTTCTTTGCCAATTTGGAAGAACCATTTTCACCAGATGGATACTATACGGAAGGCCCTTACTATCAAAGATACGCTTCGTACCCATTTCTAATTTTCGCGCAGGCATTGCACAACGTAAAACCAGAATTAAAGGTTTTTCAATATAAAGATAGTGTGCTTTTAAAATCTGTGAATGCCTTGTTGAACTTAACAGATACAGATGGCGAATTCTTTCCTATCAATGATGCTCAAAAAGGGATGTCATATTTTTCACGGTCGTTAGTAAGCGCGGTCGATATTGCTTACTATTACGGAGGTAAGAATCCCGAATTGCTCAGCATCGCAGAAAAACAGCAACGTGTTGTTTTGGATGAAACAGGGTTGTCGATAGCACTTGATCTACAAAACAACATAGCCCGACCGTTCATTAAAAAATCGATTAATTTTTCGGATGGTTTAGATGGCAAACAAGGAGGGCTTAGTATTTTAAGGCAGCCTTCGGGTGGTTTTGCCCTACTTTTCAAGTACACCGCTCAAGGTCTGAGTCATGGTCACTATGATAAACTATCATATTTACTTTACGAAGATGGAGAAGAGGTATTGCAAGATTATGGATTGGCAAGGTTCGTAAATATTGAGCAAAAAGGAGGTGGTAACTATTTAAAGGAGAACAAGACCTGGGCAAAACAAACGGTAGCTCATAATACGTTGGTTCAGGATAAGACATCTCATTTTGGTGGAGCATATGAAGTAGGCAGTAAACACCATTCAGAGTTGCATTTTGTCGATTTTTCAAAAGAAGCTATTCAAATTGTCAGTGCAAAAGAAGAAAATGCCTACCCTGGAACAAACCTGCAAAGGACACTGGCGATTATCAAGGACGATAACCTAAAAAATGGATTTATACTGGATATCTATAAAGTAGACGCTAACGATGCGCATCAATACGACTTACCTTTTTATTACAAGGGTCAAATCATCGATACAAATTTCGAATATGATATTCCATCCAGTTTGACTCCGTTGGGAAAAGAAAATGGATACCAACATCTTTGGTTAGAAGGAAAAGGAAATCTTACCTTAGAAAACACCAAGCTCAGCTGGCTTAATAATCAAAAGTTTTACAGTCTAACATTGGCAACCAAAACCAACGACGAACTTCTGTTTACAAGAATCGGTGCCAATGACCCAGAGTTTAATTTACGAAGAGACGCTGGGTTTATGTTGCGCAGGGAAAACGTTGCTAATGATGTTTTTGCGGCTGTTATCGAATCACATGGCTCCTATAGTCCTGTTTCGGAATTAGCTGAAAATACAAACAGTATAATAAAGAATTTAAGAGTTGCGGCCAACGGGGAAGACTATACCGCAGTAATAATAGAAAATTCCACTGGGGATAAGCATTTGTTGATAGTGTCCAACAAAACATCTTCGGGGCAATTGGAACATACATTGGAAATAGATAAATATATATATAAATGGATTGGCCCGTATTACTACGGAAAAATCAAAAAATAGTACATACATATGGAAAGTTTCGGATCAAGTAAAGAGTTTTTGTTTGGAAGTGAAATCCCTTGGGAAAAAGTCGGCGAAGGCGTAGAACGACAAATAATGGGATACGATGATAAAATTATGTTGGTAAACGTAAAGTTTGATAAAGGTGGAATAGGGCCTATGCACGAACATTACCATTCACAAGTAACCTATGTGGTAAGTGGTTCTTTTGAACTTACTATTGGAGATGAGACCAAAATATTGAATGGGGGTGATTCTTTTTATATTCCTCCACACGTTATGCATGGGGCCATTTGTTTAGAAGATGGTTTTTTGATAGATGTGTTTAGTCCAATTAGAGAGGATTTTATGCAGAATAGTTAAAAAAGTATGATAAAAATCAGTTCTTGATAATTTAAAAGGAGATAAAATTTTAAAATCTTGAAATTTTAACACTTTTTTTTGAATAAGGCTTTTTTTTAACCTTTGGATAACATATATTTGGTAAACCAAACTGGTTGACCAATTTGGAATACCAATTAAACCAAAATACTATGATAGACAGTTAATACCATAAAAAAAGGATAGGTGCACGCCTATCCTTTACTGTATTACTTCTTTTCGGAGGGAAGTAAAATCAACAAATACACATATAGTATGCGAATTGAAGAATCTAAAAATAATCAAATTCTTCCAGATATCAGATATTATAAAGGCTATTTGTTGCAATCAGAATGATTCATTGATTCCATTATATGGAATTGGAATTGACTCAACATTCAAACTAACTATTTTACAAATGAGCTTAAAAATTAAATTTTTTTTAGTTGGTTTATTACTCAGTAATATCCAACTGTTCGCACAACAGACTTTTACCGTTTCAGGAACGGTAACTGATGCACAACAAATGCCCATTCCTGGGGTTAACATTATAATTTTAAACACTACTAGTGGTACACAGACTGATTTTGATGGAAATTTCTCCCTTTCGGTATCTGATGGTGAGGTATTGCAATTCTCATACATTGGATTTTCATCGCAGACCGTAGTTGTAGCCGGCCAAACAAATCTAAATATCGTTCTACAGGAGGATGTTAGTCAATTGGATGAAGTAGTGGTAATCGGTTATGGTGAACAAAAGCAAAAAAATGTTACCAGTGCCCTAACTAAAATTGGAGGGGAGGAACTTGAAAACTTTGCTGTTGCACGGGTCGAAAACGCGTTGCAAGGTAAAGTTGCCGGTTTACGGATTCAGACCACATCTTCTGAAGCAGGTGGTGATCCACAAATCACCTTAAGGGGGCCGGGTTCTATTACGGGATCTTCTTCTCCACTAATCGTGGTTGATGGAATCGTTTTGGGAAATGATCCAGACCTTTTAGCCACTATTGACAACAACAACATTGCATCCTTGAGTGTCTTGAAAGATGCCGCATCTGTCGCGATATACGGTTCGCGGGGTGCAAATGGTGTAATATTAGTTACCTTAAAGGAAGGTGTTGCTGGAAAAACATCATTTACCTACAACACATTTACAGGTATTAAGTACTCGAGAAAAAACAACAATTTTAATACTACAATAGCACAAGAAAGGTCTAGACTGAACGGTTTACAAGGCCAAGTTGATGCCATCTCTCCGACCAGTGAAAATTTTGAGAGAATTACAAATGATTACAATGTTGCATATGCTGAACTGGAAGCAATGGACTTTATTGCTTCATTGGGAGATGGTGAGCAAAATTGGCAAGACGAAGTTTTTCCTGGAGGTACGATAACCAGCCATTCTTTTTCTGCTAGAGGAGGAACGGAATTGACAAAATATACCGCCTCTATGAGCTATCTGCGAGATGAAGGGATTGCTTTAATCGATGATTTTAAAAAGTATAACGCAAGAATAAAAGTAGATAGTAAATCGAAAAACGGTAAAATTAAGTTCGGTACAAACATTCGTGCCAACTTTATTGACCAAGACAGGTTGCCGGCACGATTTACAGATCCATTAAGACAATACGGACATTTACCCTTATTTCTAAATGAAGACCATTTAGATTATGTCACAAACTTTTCAAGGGATATTGGTGTTTCAACAGATGCGGGAGCGCAATTTGAAAATCTTGGGGTAGGCAGTTATGGTTTCTCGAGAGCTTTTGACCATGTGTTTACCGTTGACCCGAACAACCCAAGGGCAATCGCAAGAGATCCAAGTACGGGATTACCGTTAGTTAGTGATTTAACTTCTGGTGGACTGACTTTATCCACGACAAGAAACGTACATCCTTTGGCTCATTTTTTGGAACGTTCGAATACCAAGAACCAAATTAACCTGAACGCTTCTGCTTACTTTGATTTTAAATTGGCGGATGGATTGAACTTTAGACAAGCTGTGTCAAGCGTGTTCAGGCATACCCGGACCAACCAACAAGACAATGTCTTGGGTCAAGAAAATAGGGATCAAGAATCGTTCAGGTTGGTCAGGAAAGACGAACTCTACCAGTATGCCTTTGAATCCTTGTTGACCTACAACAAAAGTTTGGGTAAGCACAATTTCAATCCAGTACTTGGTTTTGAATACACGTACAGGGACTTTTTAAGACAAGAATCCGAAGCAGTGGGTTTTACCAATGACTTCAATGAAAATATTGCACTTGCCGATAACGGAACTACTTTTACCTTGAACGGTGAAGATAAATTGGTCTCATATTTTGGTCGAATAAATTATGACTACGACAGCAAGTATCTGTTTCAGGTATCGGCACGTGCCGATGGAAGTACAAGGTTTGGACCAAATACCCGATTTGGTTTCTTTCCTGCAGCTGCTGTCGGGTGGAATGTATCCAGTGAAGACTTTTTATCTTCTAGTGAATTTATTACTTTCTTAAAACTTAGAGCAAGTTACGGTGCTTCTGGTTCCAATGAAATATCCAACAACGTTTTTGATTCCCTATACCGTTTTGAAGAAACCTTCAGTACTGTAGGGTATAATGATGGCGTGGGGGTTAAAGCAACTACGCTGCCCAATGCGGATTTAGGTTGGGAAAAGATAATTGAATTCAACCCGGGTATCGACATTACTTTTGGTAGAGGGTTATTGAGCCTTACTGCGGACTACTATGTGAGAACGAATGAAGATTTGATTCTTTTTGCTCCTATCGCAGCCACTTATGGAGCTGATGCTTGGTTGCAGAATCTTGGAGAGGTAAAAAATGAAGGTGTTGAGATTGTGGCCAGTACTAGGTTGTGGAGAACTGAAAATTTTAGATGGAACGCATCAGGACAATTCACTTTGAATAGAAACACTGTAGAAAGCTTGGGCCAAAACGAACAGATTATTTCCAGAATCGATCAAGATACGCGGCCAACAGAGTTTATCGCTCGTGTAGGACAACCTATAACTTCCTTCTATGGTTTTGTATATGACAGGGAAATACCTTTAGAATGGGTGGACAATCCTTTTAATAGATTCAATAACGATTTTGCAGATGTATATGTGAAGGATTTGAACAATGATGGTGTTATTGACGATGAGGATAGAACTGAGTTAGGTAATCCCTATCCTGATTTTGAATGGGGCTTTAGCTCTGACCTTACGTACAAAGATTTTGACTTGTCGTTCCAATGGCAAGGATCGCACGGAGCCGAAGTTAGGGTCGCGGATTTAGATCAGTTGTATTATGCCAGTGAATCGGCAGTTAATGAGGTGGCCAGTTTTCCTGATGCCGATTTGACCGTGCACCGAAGGTTTACGGACGACCACATTCAAGATGCTTCGTTCATTGCTTTGAGAAACTGTACTTTGGGCTATACCGTACCCAGCGAGTTGGGCGAACGATATGGTTTTGACAAATTACGTTTCTATCTAACGGGGGAGAACCTGTTATACTTCTTTGCAGAAGGTTATGAAGGCTTCAATCCTGAAGCTGTGGGACAAACCTCCAATAATGCAAATACCCCGCTCACTTTTGGCTATCAAAGAGGTGATGGTCCAATAGTTCGATCAGTATCATTTGGGATTAACTTTCAATTTTAATCAGTTATGAAAAGAATATATAAAATAATAGTAGTTTGTTTTTCCTTGATTGCTTTGTTCGCAAGCTGTGAAGAGGAACTTGACCTAAGCAACCCCACAGCACTCTCATTAGAAGAGTTGCTTCAGACAGATGATGGTTTTCTATTGCTGGCAAATGGGGTGTTGGATGCGTATCAAAAAGTACCTGCCAATGAATTTTTGTTGACGGAACTTCGTTCAGATAATGTTAGGGCCAATACGGAAAATGGAAATTTCCCTTTAATAGCATCGTACAATGTCGATGTCAACAATGGGGATGTAGCTACATATTATTCCAATAATATGGCTACTATAAAGCACGCAAATACAGTTATCGATAATCGGTTTTTAGCTCCAGAAAGTCAACAGTTTACCGTTGGAGAAGCATATTTTATGAGAGCTTTATGCCATTTTAATCTAGTAAGGGCCTATCAAAATGTTCCCTTTATTGATAAAGTTTTGGACATAAACGAAGATGAGGCTTTGGACTATCCACAATTACCAGAAGCTGAAGTTTATGATAGAATTATCGAAGATTTTAGGACTTCAATAGCTTTTCTTAACGGTGGTGAACAGAATAGGTATCGACCCACAGAAGGTGCGGCCATCTGTATGGCGGCAAAAGCCTATCTCAGTCAGCCTCAACCAAACTATGCCGAAGCAGAGCTTTTATTGGCCTCTGTAGTGGAGAACAATGCAGCTTTCAATTATGACCTGTTATTTGTGGAAAGGGATGATGCAGAGAACTTTGTTTTTAATCCAGACCCTTTAGACCCTGGTGTTGACGTACTTACAGATGCAGAGTATAATGCAAATT
Organism: Bacteroidota bacterium; assembly: GCA_039030475.1. Classification (GTDB taxonomy): domain Bacteria; phylum Bacteroidota; class Bacteroidia; order Flavobacteriales; family Flavobacteriaceae; genus Flagellimonas. The sequence goes on along the minus strand of JBCCEC010000030.1, from coordinate 5,758 downwards.
TATCGATACTATATGGCAATGTCTTTGGTAATGAGTTTTCTGGTGGTTTCTCAGAATCTGAAATAGTGCTCGATGGCAGCTGGTCAAACAATCCAGGATTGGAAATCAATGATGAAATTATATTCTCAATTGCTTATGACTTGTTTAGTAGCGATAACTATGTAACAAGTGATAGCGGCCTGGATGATCAGGTTGAAACCGATTCGGAATCCCATAGTTTTGCCATGACTTTACAAGGACCTTCCAATGGTGTCAATATCGCAACACTCGACTTTTTGGAAGTGATGACACCAGAACTGCAACCTGTAAGATTTCCTGCCAGTATCCAAGTATTGTCCTATAACCCAAGCGTTATTACAAATGATACTTTTAATGATAAGTTTCCTACCGATGGAGAGATTGGTGACAACGATTGGATTGTCCTAAGATATGCTGACGTTCTATTGCTATATGCTGAAGCAATTTTAGCTGGTGGTGAAAGTACTACAGATCCTAGAGCTGTTGCTGCATTCAATCAGGTTAGGGCAAGGGCCGGTCTTGAAGAGGTTGCTAACTTGACAAAAGATGCTTTATTGAAAGAGCGAAGAGTCGAATTTGTTTATGAAAATCAACGTCTATACGATTTGATACGATTTGGTGAAGCAGATAACATCTTACAGCAATTTTCAGACGAAAACAGTCTGTTTTACACAAGCGAGCGAAAATACCTTCCATTTCCACAAAGGGAGATAGACAACTTGCCCAATTTTTATGAACAGAATCCTGGATACTAAAATTAACTACGATGAAAACAAATTTATTTAATTTAAAATGGGGTGTTTTGGGAATAGTGGTTTCCTTGATGTCCTGTGTTAGCGACGATTTAGCAGTTGTTGGGGACAATGTGGATTTAACCGGTCCAACCCCTTTTTACAACTTGGCTGACATTTCCACTTCAGAATTTGATTGTAATGATGTTGAACTATCAGCAAATTATGAGATCAACTTTCAGGCTGGTTCCAATTTGGCGGTCAATGGAACACAATACCAATGGTCTGTTGAGCCAGCAGAAGGAGTTACTTTGATAAATAAAGATTTACCCATTTTGGAGCAATTGATAGAGGCTGAGCTGGCCACTGTGATTGCATTGGAAGAAGAAATCGCAAAAATTGAGTTCAGGATACCCTGTGAGGAGGATTTGGATAGGGTAGAAGTGTTGGAAGCTGAAATTGCTGCATTAGAGGCACAATTGGCAACTGCCGAAGCTGCCGTTTCAGATGAGACACTACAAAATGTTGATGATTTAGAGAGCCAGATTGAAGCGCTCCCCGCAGCAACCCTACAAGATCGTGAACTTATATTTTCCTTTCCAGGTCCGGGCGATTACAGCGTTTCTTTAACTGTAACCGATAACCTTGGAAAGTCGGAAACCACAGAACGAACGGTGACTGTAAATCAAGCTGTTCCTACAATAGCAATTCCTGAAATAGCAGAACCTAGTTTTGAGGACAATAGCTTGTTTGATGGTACAGGTGATGGAAGGGATTCTTGGAGAGCGCCAAACAATGATGACTGGAGCCCGTTTGGAGCTGGTACAACGGTTATCCAAATTAATTCGACGTCCATTGAAGGAAATCTGCCCGATGGTTTTCAAGCTGCCAAATTTCCTTCTGATGGAGCTAGGGTAGCCTATCAAGAAATTGATGTGACCCCTGGAGCAGAATATGTGCTCACCTATTTTAGTGAGTTCGATGACAGTAGTCTTGGTGACATTACGGTATCTATATTAAATCCTAATACTGCTAATTACACGGAATCGCTATTGGATGAAAATATTATTGCATCAAGAACAGATAGCAATGTTGGTCGAGTTAGCGATGTTTTCAAGCAACACGCAATCACATTTGAAGCAGGTGATAACGAAAGTGTCATCATATATGTGACGAATACCGGTGTTGAGAGTAGACTTGATTCTTTCGCCATAAGTGTTAAACAATAGAAAAATTTATCATGTACAAAAAAATAAAAAATTCCTTTATTAGTGCTATAGCACTGGTGTTTTTGGCTGTAGGCTTTCAATCTTGTTTCGATTCAACGTTTGAAGAATTTGTTCCGCCTACGGGTAATGTTAACAACATACAACCAAATACCCTCTTTACAACAAGTACAGATGCCGATAATAACCTGACCTTGGTGTTTAGAAGTTATTCTACGGATGCGACATCTTATTTATGGGATTTTGGGGATGGTAACACGTCATCAGAAGCAAATCCTAATTATACCTACGCTACAGGTGGTCTATTCAAAGTTAAATTGACAACAACGAGTTCAGATGGCTTAATAGCGGTGGATTCAACAGAAGTATCACCTGTGGCCGTTGATTTTAATTTTGAAACGATTGATTCGGAAGTCATTTTTGAGAACCTGACTACTGGTGCAAGTTCGTTGGTATGGGATTTTGGAGATGGTGAAACGCTTGAATGGGACGCTGAAGATACCGAAGAAGACTCAGATTTTAGTCCAACCTATATCTATTCTTCTGATGATGTTGTTGAGGTGACACTAACGGTAACCAACTTTTTGGGAGTAGAGGTAGCTACCAGTAAAATTATCCAAGGTTTGGTGTTGTCCACGGTACCTGATTTTACCTTTACAGTTTCCTCTTTGACAGTCGAGTTTACGGATAGTTCACTTTTGGCGGTGTCACACAGTTGGGACTTTGGAGATGGCAACACTTCAGAAGAAGTTAATCCAACCCATGTCTACGCTGCGGATGGTACCTATGACGTGACACTGACTACGACCAATGATGCGGGCGTTTCAAAAAGTATTACACAAGAAGTTCCTGTAGGAGGAATTGAAGCTACTTTTCCTGCGGTTATACAAAATGCTGATCTTCAGACTTACCCTACTGCTGAGAATAACAACAATGATCTTGTAGATGCTTGGACTGTAAACCCCGACAATACCTTTAATGATGGTACTGATACTCCTTTTGACTTTTGGAGGAATGAAGATTTAGAAGCATGGGTTTCTGACCCTATCAATAATGGAGGTGCTGGAACCACGGATAAAGGAAGTTCATCTGGAACTGATGCCCAATCTGCGGGAGGAACCTCAGATAGATCGCTTAAGTTTGATAGCTCTGGAGAAAGGGCCTACCAGCCATTTGAAGTAGAAACTGGTGTAGAGTATTCCATTTCTGCTTTTGTAAGAACGGAAAGCACTCCAATTGGAGACCTAGAGGGAACATTCTACATTTTATCTGATCAGCCAAGTGCAGATACAGAATTGGCTTCATTGGCACTCGTTACCCAGCCAGTAACTTCTGATGCTGTAGATGGCTGGCAGCAAGTCTCCTTTAACTTTACGGCAGATGCTACATTTAGCTTTCCACAAAGTAGGGTAGACGAGAATGCAAATGATATTTTGGTATCAACAGATCAGAAATTTGTTATTTTCTATTTTGTTCCCACGAATACGGTGACTTCGGATAATGAAGTATTCTTGACAGATATCGTGATAACTACACCAGGATTTTAATTCTAAAATATAGAATAGATAAACTAAAGAGTTATAAAAATGAAGTGCTTCCGAAAAGAAATAGTAAGTTTTATTTTGATAACATTTCTATCTGCTAACGCTATTTGTCAAGACATGACAAATAGCGTTACAGAATCGGATGTGAAAGTTGAAAAACGTAAAAAGAAGAAAAAAAAGAAATATAAGCTGCCCAAGATCGATTTAAACCACTGGAAGGTCACCATACCGGAAGGTAGTGGCAAAGGCGGTGCCATTAGTGTAGAACCACCAGAGATTTTGGACTATGCAACCAATGAAGTGTTAAAACCTTATATGTACAACGATTCTACCACTGGCGCCATCACCTTTTATGCTTATCCATCAAAAGCGACCACGGCAAACACCAAATATTCAAGATCTGAGCTTCGGGAGCAAATGGTACCGGGTGAAGACAACGTAAACTGGACCTTTGCAGACGGTGGTTACCTAAGGGCAAAAATGGCAATTGATGAAATCTCAAAAGAAGATGATGGTAAATACCATAGAGTCATTGTAACGCAGATTCATGGTAGGTTGACCAATGAACAAAAAGAATTGATCGGTCAAAAGGACAATAATGCTCCACCTATACTCAAAATCTATTGGAAAGAGGGTAAGATCAGGGTCAAGACCAAAGTCTTGAAATATGCCGGGGTTTCTGATGAAGGAATCTTACTTAAAGAGGCTTGGGGAGATGATGAAGGCCGTACATTCGAAGAGGAAGTGGGGTTTAGAAAATTTGTAATCGAAGTAAAAGTTTCTGACGGTAAAATGGTAGTCTCTTTAAATAAAAACGAATTCTTTGTTTACGATAGTCAAAGCATCAAAAGATGGGGTGTTTTTGAAAATTATTTTAAGGTAGGCAACTATTTTCAGACAAGGGATAAAGGCGCATATGCCAAGGTCAATTTGTATGAATTGTCAGTCGAGCACTAAAGATTTTATTTCTGGTAAGACGAATCTTAAGTCAATCGGTTAATGACCAAAAAGTAAAGTATTGAAGAAGTTGATTTTCTTTTTTTGTTTCGTATTGGTGCTTGTCTCATGTCAGGATACAGCTTCGGATTTGTTAGAAGAAGAAGTTGAGGCCATGAAAGATGAAGTTATTGATGATGAGGTAGCGGATACAGACGCTGATAATGAAGATAAAACGTTTAAAATACCTGAAATCGATTTGAACAATTGGAAGGTGACATTGCCTATAGGTGAAAATGGAAAACCGATAGAAGTCGAGCCTCCCGAGATTTTAAGTTATGCTACAAATGAGACCCTTTTGCCCTTCATGTACAATGATTCCATTGAAGGTGCCTTGGTTTTCTATACCTATCCCGGAGTAACTACACAAAATTCTTCGAGATCTAGAACAGAATTAAGGGAACAAATGGTTGCTGGAAGTAATAGTGTGAATTGGAAATTCTCTGATGGTGGAAGAATGAAGGGGACTTTAAGAATGGAAGAGATTTCAAAAGATGATACCGATGAATATCACAGAACCATGGTCATGCAGATTCATGGTCGTTTAACAAACGCTCAACGTGATTTGATTGGTCAAAAAGATAATAATGCTCCACCTATGCTCAAAATCTATTGGAACAAGGGAAAGGTAAGGGTAAAGACTAAGGTTCTTAAAAATCTTAATGTTTCAGATACAGAAGCTTTACAAACGGATGCATGGACGGATGATGAAGGTTTTAATTTTAGTGAGGAAGTAGGGTTTAATAAATTCTCATTGGAGGTTTTGGTTTCTGATGGCAGAATGGAAGTGATTTTAAATGACACGGAATCAATAGTCTATGAAGATGACAATATAAAAAGATGGGGCATTTTTGAAAATTACTTTAAGGCAGGAAATTATCTGCAGACAACGGATGCAGGTGCATACGCTAAAGTTAAATATTATGATTTATTGGTTGAACATTAATGAGTTTTTGAGTTAGTAGTTTAGTTTAGAAGAGAGGGCGCTATAGTACATAAAAGGACGAATAGCGTCCATTCTTATCAAATTGAAATACTTTAATAAAAATAGGTCTTTATTGTTAAAGTAATTTTATAAATTCTATCATCTAGCAGCTTATGTGATCGCAGGCGTACTTGCTGGCATCGCGGGCTTCCTGATGGCGCACAAAGCTGAATTCGTAAGCCCGGCGATCAGCGCATGGCAGCGGTCAGGTGACCTCATCATCATGGTGGTGCTCGGCGGCATGGCGACCCGGACCGG
>JBCCEC010000029.1:0-41560 GCA_039030475.1 Bacteroidota bacterium | reverse complement strand
GGTACGGCGGGGCCTATCAACAGTACGAAATTGCCCTGGAAGACGCCAGAACTAAATATAGAAGATTGCTCCATGCTGAATACGGTGGTAGCAGCCATCTGGGAAGACACATAAAAGAACCCTACCAAATCGATGTCGGACCCGATGCGAGCGTGGAAGAGATGATCAATCAAGCTTCTGTCAAGAATGTTGCCAAGTACGGTGATTGGAGCGAAAATTACATGAACGATCTCTTCGACTGGCATCTCGGAATCTCTGAGAAGTTGGACTGGTTCGCGGGCAATCTGCAATGGGCGTTCAAGGACTTCGGCACCCCTCTAAGGCCCGAGAACGCGATACCGTACATAAACCAAAAAGGTGTGGTGGACAGATCAGGAAGACCCAAGGACGCCTATTTCGTTTTCAAAAGCCATTGGTCGGAAGATCCCTTTGCCTATATCGAAAGCCATACCTGGACCGAGCGACAAGGTGAAGAGGATGAGTCCCACAACGTAAAGGTGTATAGCAATGTGCATAGTATGGTACTTGTACATAACGGCAAAAGCCTTGCCAATAAGCTCCGGGACAAAAGTTCTTTTCCCGCACAGGGCCTGGTCTGGGACATCGTTTTTAAGGAAGGTCCCAACATATTGCTGGCGATGGGCTACGACAAGGACGGAAATACCGTGGCTACCGATAGCATTACCGTAAATTACGGTATAGGGAGCGCCGGCGACCCCGAGTCGGTAACGTGGAACAGGGAACGGCTCCCCAACGGAAACATCTTGATGACCGCTTCCATGGTGGATAAGGACGGAAAACTATGTTCGGACCATAACGAAAAAGTATATTTCGACCTCATGGGGGACGGTGAACTGTACACGTCGTACGGTACCATGGGCCGAAGCGCCACCATAGAAACTGCAAGTGGAAAGGCTTCGATAGAGATAGGACCAGGTAAGGGGAAGGCCACTCTGGAGCTGAGGAGTCAAAATTTTAAGGGAGCTTATTTCGAATTGAATCCTAAGGAATAAGTGCTCCATCAACCTTGAAAATTATTTTGAATAAAGTTTAAATCCTAAATAAATAAAAATGACGAACGCTCTATTTAGTAAAATAAAATGCATAAGTCAGCTGATTTGTCTATTGCTAATTGCGTTAGTAAACGAAAGCTGTAATAAAAGTGGAGGGAAGTTGCCTCCCCCAAATATTTTGTGGATTGTAAGCGAGGATAATAGTGCTTTTCTGGGTTGTTATGGAGATTCGTTGGCAAATACTCCGCATATAGATGCGTTTGCAGAACAGGCAATACTTTATAAACATGCCTATGCCAACTCCCCTGTTTGTGCGCCTACGCGTAATACCATTATCACAGGTTTATATGCAAATTCAGCTGGTAACCAACATATGCGCAGTAATTATCCTAAATCTGATTTGATTAAATTTTTACCGGAATTTCTTCATGAGCGAGGATACTATTGTACAAATAATGCTAAGGAGGACTATAATACGATTAAGCCAAATGATGTTTGGGACGAGTCCTCCCTACAATCCAACTACAAAAACAAAAAAAAAGGGCAACCCTTTTTTCATATCCAAAACATTCACGATTCCCATGAAAAGAATATTCATAAATATATTCCTGATAGTCTCTTAAAGCACCGTCCTGAACGAATGAAAATTCCACCATACCATCCGGATACGAAAGCGGTTAGACACGATTGGGCCCAATATTATGATAAGATAAGCATAATGGATAGCGAGGTAGGTAAATTTCTTCAGGAACTTGATGATTCTGGATTAGCAGAGAACACAATAGTTTTTTATTACAGTGACCATGGGGGTGTTTTACCTAGAAGCAAAAGATTTGTCTATGAAACGGGAACACATATTCCGTTAATAATTAGGATTCCCGAAAAATATAAGCATCTAAGGCCCGATGCGAACAATGGTAAAGTTGATAGATTTGTCAGTACGGTCGATTTTGCACCTACTATGTTGAGTTTATTAGATATACCTGTACCTTCATATATGCAGGGTACTGCATTTCTTGGACAACAGACAGGTAGTAGCCCGAAAAATGTTAAAATGTTCAGAGGTAGAATGGATGAGCGATATGACATGTCAAGAGCTGTACGAGACAAAAATTTTCGATATATACGAAATTATATGCCTCATAGAATTTATGCTCAGCACCTAGGTTTTTTATGGAGGGCCGCTTCTATGAAATCGTGGGAAAATGAATTTTTGAAAGGGAATTGTAACGAGGTACAAAGTCTGTTTTGGAAAACAAAGCCGATTGAAGAGTTATACAATATTGAAGTTGATCCTTGGGAGGTAAATAATTTAGCCCTTGACCCAAACTATAAAGAGGATCTCGAAAGATTGAGAGAAGTAAATAAATCTTGGTTAAAAGATATTAAGGATGCAGGTTTTATTCCAGAGGCAGAATTAATCGTTAGAACCGATGGCAAATCAGCTTACGATTATATAAGGTCGGATAAGGTGGAAATCGAGAAAATAATCAACGTTGCACATTATGCAACGACAAAGGAGGCCGATATCAGTTCTTTGTTAGACTATCTGAATGATGATGATAGTGCCATCCGTTACTGGGCGGCGACTGGCCTACTTCTAAAAACTGACTTGCCGAAAGATGTAATCGAAAACTTAAAACGAGTATTGAAGGATAGCTCACCAAGTGTTAGTAATGTAATTGCTGAAATCCTGTTCAAGTTCGGTAAGCATGAAATTGCATTGAAAAGGCTTATCGCTAATTTAAACAGTCCCAATCAATTCTCAAGGGTTCATACTTTGAGCATTATTGATGCACATAACATTAGTGACGGTAGGATGAAAAATGCAGTATATACTATGCACGTAGATCATTTTGAAGACATCAAATCAAGATACGACTTGAGACTATCCCAATATTTGTTAGATAAATGGGAGATGCCATTAGAAGATAGGTTTTACTTGAAGTCACTATCAACCGATAAATTCAAAGTAAAGCATTAACCAATGATACACAAAAACGTAGAAACTTTTAATGCACATATTATTTGTACTTGGATAACCCTGTTCATGTTTTTCTTTTCTTCTGATTGGGTAAGCGCCCAGAACCTTTTAATTAAAAGTGCTTTTCAAAGTAAGCTAGTTATTGATGGAGACCCTAGCGACTGGAATGTGTCCGATTCTATTTTACTAAAAGACAAAAGGGGTTTAAGTGATAATTTAGTCTGGATTAAAAGCGCATGGGATTATCAAAACCTTTACCTTTTCTTCTCAGTAATCGATAAGGACTTACGTGCTCTTCAAACCCAATTGGACCACCCTCTTTTGAGCGAGGATGACATGATTGAGTTCCTATTTGATACTGAAAATCAAAAAAGTGAATCTTGGTTACCTGATGATATTTGCTACCATATAAATATATTGGGACAAAAAAAGGATGACCGTGGGCATTCGTCTGGCGATTATAGAAAACATATGAAAGATTGGAATGGTAAAGCTAAATATGAATTAAAAATTATGGGTACGGTAAATAACTATTTGGATAATGATATTGGCTACAATGCAGAAGTAGCTGTACCTTGGAATGAAATAGGTATGGAACCTAGGATAAACAACTTATTGGGACTGAATCTTGCCTGTGGCGATAATGATGGGAAAGGGAAAGTTGTGTTCAACTGGTCTAATTCATGGCCTATGCGAAAGCCTGATAGCTTTGGAACTCTGGTATTGATTGAATAGGCGAGGTATTCATAACAGGACTATAGAAACTTTTTTGTTTAATTGACCCGAGTTTCCTTACTTAATACTGTTTTTTCAAATTGAATTGCCTTTACGAATAGATTCAGTTTGAGAATGAACTCGTTGGACGTTATGGCATTTAAGCGTCTTAGCGTCAGGGCACAAATTTGGCTAATGGAGGTTTCGATGCTTTTTATCATATATTCTTTTATGAAGGGGACCGCCAGAATATACTTTCCTTTGGAACTTGATTTCCCACCTATTTGGAGATTCACTCGCTCCGCTTCTTTGAACCTGTCCTCGATTTCATAATTGGTGTAGCCATTATCCTGAAAAGCGATCTTTCCGGGGGAAGTTCATGGTACACTCTTCTAGGATTTGCGAGTCGTGTTCGGAACCTTGGACATAGTAGATGTTCACCGAAATTCCCTTTGAAACGGTGACCAACTTGGCCTTCAACCCATAGAAATGCTCGCGTTTCGATGTGTTGTAGCCCCTGTATTTATACTCCCTGAAGAGTTTGTAACGGCTTATGCATATATTGTTGCAGGCCATAACGGAAGGAAGTCGATGATGTATTCAATCTAACAGCAAATGTACTTGAATATCCTGCATATAGGCAACAGGATGAACATAATGGTTTCCTTCAGCATGCCTTCAAAAATATGGCTGCCTATATAGTCCGGCGACAACGTCTGGTTGCCACGAAATTAGACTGCCGTATTACCCATCCATCGGTCATCTATCTGTTGTTATGTTCGTTATGGTTCATTTCTTTCATCAGGTCATCGTCCAAACAATATATCGCTGTAACTATGTCCTTGGAGCATTTTGAAACGTTCCCATAGTTCACACCTTAAAATAACAAACTCATCTTGCTCCTCTTTTTTAGGAAACTCGAGTTAATTATAAATACTTGCATATGGTGTTCAAAGTAGGATTAAAAAATTACGATTTGTTCGAGTAGGTAAAAACAAGTTGAAATGCTTAACCGTCTTTTGAGGAAACTACTTAACCCCAATACCGAGAAAGTACTTGAACTTTGTGGTTTTGATTGCCCGCAAAATCATGAAAAACGCAATGGGTTCAATAATAGTGACACCATTGACGATGATTCCAAGATTCTAAGAAAAAGGAAGATTCTTCTCACCGAAATTCGAGATATTAACTGAAAGATAATAATACCTACTTTAATATAATTCATATTATCATAGTTTGTTTACATAACAATATGGTGAACTCATTTTAAATCGTTATCGTTTATCTTTGGACGAAAGGATGTCGATATACTGTAGTCCTTTAGGTTCATTTTTTATTGTGACCGTTTCTATTCTCACTAAGCAAGTAGTCTCAGATATCCTCGAAGGATACCACTTATTTTTGTACCATTTTATTCAATCGCTTGGATAAAAGATATTTTCTTCAAGGTCTGAAATAAGAATATTTTCTTATTGGTAGAGCTACATAAATTGTTAGAAGAAGGTGACCTAAAAATGACCGGGCAAGTACGAATGGTGGGCCTTTTGAGGCCGTAATAAATAGTATCAAAGCCTGTTCATAGTTGATTTACTTGCCGCAGCCATTTATGATTTCTACTAGTTCAATGAGGAAAGGTGGGAAGCGTTACACTTTTTAAGATTTCCACGCTAAATTGATTGAAAACCTATTGTTATACGTCCTTAAAGCCTAAAGAATTAAGCTTTATTTATTACTGAAATAGAGGATTTACAAGCATAAAATAAATCACTGGCTATTTCAAGGAGTAAAAATAGGGGCCTCCTTTGATACCTAATTTTTTTTGACCCGTGTTTTCAAATATATCTAACTGTAGCATTCTTTTTCTAAAATTACGTCTGTCCAATTTAGAACCAAGAATGTTCTCATAAACAATTTGTAGTTCCTGTAGTGTGAATTTACTAGGTAGGAGCTCTTCTGCCATCAATTGCGTTTTTATATTGTTTCGTAAATATAATATAGAATCCATAATAAGTTCCCTATGATCAAATCCGATTGAAGATGGTAATTGGTCAATTGCAAACCATTTAATTCCTTCGACCGTTTCTCCCAATACTAATGGATGCTTTTCTGGATTTACTAGGGCATAAAAACATACCGTCAAAACTCGTTTAATAGGATGTCTGTCTAATTTGCTGTAAACCTTGACCTGCTCAAAATAAACGTCTTTTATTCCGGTCAGAATATTTAAAACCTTTATCGCAGACCCCTCTAAGGTTTCATCTTTTTTCAGCGCGCCACCTGGCAGCAGCCAGTTTTTGCGACTTGTACCAACCTGTCTTTTGCACAGCATTATTTTTAGTTCTCCATCCAGATAACCGAAAACTGCAATATCCGTGGTAACTGAACATTCAAAAGAATTCTTAGTGACCTGTAATTTGTTCAGATGTTCGGTTTGTGTCATAAATTACGGGAGCCGATGAAAGTTTAGACAAAAATCGATAATATAACACATAATATAAATCAAAAATACCGGTCAATGAAAAATATTTTCTATTTTAGCTTCTGCGTACTTAGTACGTAGAAATGATTTTAAGAATTTTTCAAAATGATAAAAGATTTAGAAGGTAAGGTAGCGGTGGTTACAGGTGGTGCGGGAATCTTATGCAGTAGCCTGGCCGAATCACTTGCAAATCACGGAGCAGCCGTAGCTGTTTTAGATTTAAACCAAGACGCCGCCGAAGCCGTCGCCGCTAGTATAATCAATAACAAGGGAAAGGCCATAGGGCTCTCTGCTGATGTTTTATCGAAAGAAGCTCTAGTAGAGGCCCATAAAAGGATTAAAAATGAATTAGGAACCTGTGATATTCTTATAAACGGTGCCGGAGGGAACCATCCCAAAGGCACGACAACCAAGACTCATTTGTTTAAAGAAGATATTAATTCAACCGAAGAACTTCGAACGTTCTTCCAGCTAGATGCAGAAGGAGTAAAATTTGTCTTTGACCTTAATTTTATGGGAACCCTCCTCCCTTCACAAGTCTTCGCCCAAGATATGATTGGGAAAAAAAATTGTTCCATTGTTAATATTTCATCCATGAACGCATTCCGACCGTTGACCAAAATACCTGCTTACAGTGGTGCAAAGGCTGCCATAAGCAATTTCACCCAATGGCTTGCCGTTCATTTCGCACCGATCGGAATCCGGGTAAATGCTTTAGCACCTGGGTTTTTTATCACCGACCAGAATAGGTCTTTACTGAATGACGAAAACGGAGGTCTAACCAAGAGAGGTAATACAATAATCCAACATACACCGATGGGTCGTTTTGGAAAACCGAACGATTTAACGGGGCCATTGTTATGGTTATGCGGAGAGGGTTCTCAATTTGTAACCGGGACTATAATACCGATTGACGGTGGATTTAGTGCATTTAGTGGAGTCTAATAAAATAGAATTTAAAATACATGGGTTTAACGCTAGAACAAACGTGGAGATGGTACGGACCTAACGACCCAGTTTCCTTGGCGGATATAAGACAGGCTGGTGCAACCGGAGTCGTATCGGCCCTGCACCACATTCCGAACGGAGCGGTTTGGCCGGTTTCAGAAATTAAAAAAAGAAAAGATGCGATTGAGACAGCCGGGCTTATTTGGTCTGTTGTAGAAAGTGTGCCTGTCCACGAAGCTATCAAAACACAATCGGAGGGCTATCTCAACTACATTGGAAATTACAAGCAAACACTTTCAAATTTGGGAGCGTGTGCTATTGATATCGTCTGTTACAACTTTATGCCTGTGTTGGACTGGACGCGAACCAATTTGGACTACGAAATGGCAGATGGCTCTACCGCCCTGAGGTTCGAAGCTGCCGCATTTGCAGCCTTTGAGCTATTCTTATTAAGAAGACCAGGAGCTGAAAAATCCTATACGGAGAAACAACAACACAAAGCAAAGACCTATTTTGAAGGTTTGGATGATGATCAAAAACAAACCCTATCCAATAACATTATTGCAGGACTGCCCGGAGCCGAAGAAGGCTACTCTTTGGAAGAGTTCAATACCATCTTGGCTACTTATGACACTATTGACGCTGCAAAACTTAAAAAACATCTCTTTGAATTTTTAGCACAAATTGTTCCGGTTGCCGAAAAAGTGGGCGTGCTGATGTGCATCCACCCGGACGACCCACCGTTCCCCATCCTTGGACTGCCAAGAGTGGTCAGTACGGAACAAGATATCGTGGACCTGTATAATGCTGTGGAAAGTCCGAACAACGGCTTGACTTTTTGCACGGGCTCTTTTGGGGTGCGCAGGGATAACGATCTGGTCGGCATGGTCAAGCGTTTGGCACACCGTATCCATTTTATACATTTAAGAAGCACGCAGCGCGATGCGGAAGGTAATTTCCATGAAGCCAATCATCTAGAAGGCGATGTGGATATGTACGTTGTGATGAAGGCTTTGGTACTGGAACAGGAAAAAAGGGAAAAAGCAGGACGTAAAGATATGCGTATGCCAATGCGTCCGGACCATGGCCACAAGATGTTGGACGACCTTGGTAAAAAGACAAATCCCGGTTATTCGGCCATCGGCCGACTGAGAGGTCTTGCAGAGCTGCGCGGTCTTGAACTTGGAATCAGAAAATCGTTGGGAAAATGAATTTTAAAGGGGAGAATTTTCTTTTGGAAACTAAATATGCTGTGGATCTGTACCATCGCTTTGCTAAGGATATGCCCGTTATCGACTACCATAACCACCTCTCTCCACAACAGATAGCTGACGATAAACAGTTCGAGAACCTTACCCAAGCTTGGTTGGACGGTGATCATTACAAATGGAGAGCGATGCGAACATTCGGAATCGACGAGTATTTTATTACGGGAGACGCTTCGGATAAAGATAAGTTCTCAAAATGGGCCGAAGTGGTTCCGTATACCGTTAGAAATCCTTTGTACCACTGGACACATTTAGAACTGCAACGCTATTTTGACATCGACGAACTTTTGAGTGAAAAAACAGAAAAAGAAATTTATCGTATAACGAGAGAGCAATTAAGATCAGAAGAATACTCCGTTAAAGGACTATTGAATAAAATGAACGTTGAAACGGTATGTACTACCGATGATCCATTGGACAATTTGGATTATCATCAAAGAAGCAGCTCAAATTTAAAATCTGTGAATTTACTTCCTACATTTCGACCAGACAAGGCATATGCTGTGGAAAATGGGTCGCAGTATCAGAAATACATTGATAGCTTGGATAACGTGACTAAATCCTCTATTACATCCTATCAAGACTTAATCAGTGCACTTTATAAAAGAGCCGATTATTTCCATGAAAGTGGATGTAGGTTATCAGACCATGGACTGGAACGTTTGGAATATTTTGAGTTTGGGGCCCAAGATGTCGAGGCTATCTTTAGAAAGGTTCTCAACGGTCTGGAACTATCAATTACCGAGGTTAGCTATTTTAAATTCATAACTCTTGTCCAGCTCTGTAAAAAATACCACGAACTTGGTTGGGTTCAACAGTTCCATTTAGGTGCCTTACGCAACGTCAATACTAGAATGCTGGATAAACTAGGTGTGGATACAGGATTCGATTCCGTAGGAGACTTTATTCAAGCCAAATCACTTGGTGAATTTCTGAACATTTTGGACAGTACCGACCAGCTCGCTAAGACAATACTTTACAATTTGAATCCGACCCAGAACGAGGTCTTCGCTTCCATGATCGGTAATTTCAACGATGGTTCCGTAAAGGGAAAAATTCAGTTCGGTTCGGGATGGTGGTTCAACGATCAACTCGATGGAATGGAAAGGCAAATGAACGCATTATCGAACATGGGCCTTTTAAGTTGTTTTGTGGGAATGCTAACGGATTCCAGAAGCTTTTTATCCTTCCCTAGGCATGAGTATTTTAGAAGGTTACTCTGTAACATGTTAGGGAACGATATAAAGAAGGGATTGTTACCAAATGATATGGAGCATATCGGTCAAATCGTTCAGGATATTAGCTATAACAATGCTAAAGCATATTTTAAATTTTAAAAATGATGTACTTAGAAAAAAATTATCAAAATGAATAAAGTAGTCACTTTTGGTGAGATCATGCTTCGGTTGTCCCCTCCCGGTTTTTTGAGATTTTCACAGGCTAATGAATTCGATGTGGTCTATGGCGGAGGTGAGTCCAACGTTGCGGTATCCCTTGCCAATTACGGTGTTCCTGTTGATTTTGTAACACGCTTGCCACAGAACGATATTGGGCAATGCGCCCTAATGGAGATGCGAAAGAGAGGTGTGAACATGGAGAAGACCGTATTCGGGGGAGACCGTTTGGGAATCTACTTTCTGGAGACCGGTGCGGTCAGTAGGGGAAGTAAAGTCATCTATGACCGTGCACATTCCGCCATTGCGGAAATCAAATCCGGTATGATCGATTGGGATAGGGTCTTTGATGGTGTCCAATGGTTCCATTGGACGGGCATCACCCCGGCGATTTCCCAAGGAGCGGCAGATGTATGCTTGGAAGCGGTAAAGGTTGCCGATAAAAAGGGCATCACGATTTCCACGGATCTGAACTACCGTGCCAAACTTTGGAACTATGGTGGCGACCGAGAAAATATAATGACCGAACTTACCTCCTATTGTGACATTATCTTGGGTAACGAGGAAGATGCCGAAAAACATTTCGGGATACACCCGGAGGGACTGGACGTCCACAAGGATGGGCATGATGTAAAGGCGGAAGCCTTCCTATCGGTCTGTAAGCAGATGATGAAGAAGTTCCCAAAGGCAAAAAAGGTAATCACCACCTTACGAGGTTCCATCTCCGCATCCTATAATACATGGGCAGGTGTACTTTGGGACGGTAGTACAATGTACGAAACACGTCAATACCAGATTACCGATATCGTAGATCGTGTCGGTGGCGGGGACTCCTTTATGGGCGGACTGATATATGGTCTGCTCAAATATCCGGAAGCTGACCAGAACGCCTTGGATTTTGCCGTGGCCGCCTCTTGTTTGAAACATACAATAAAGGGCGACGCCAATTTGGTGACCATAGAAGAAGTAGAAAAATTAATGGGAGGCGATGCATCCGGTCGCGTATCCCGATAAGAAGTTGTTAGTTGAGTTAGTTTAATTTCAGATGTGGCGGACCGGGTTGTTACGGTCCGCTACTATTTTATAGAGAATTAATATATGGCACAATATTCAAGAATAGAAGTGGCAGGAGTGATGCAGGATACAGGAATGGTTCCCTTATTTTATCATCAGGATATCGAACTTGGAAAAAAGATACTCAAAGCCTGTTATGATGGAGGTTCACGGTTATTGGAGTTTACGGCACGTGGTGATTTTGCATTCGAAGTGTTTTCGGAACTGAACAGATTCGCGATAAAGGAGCTACCGGGAATGATCATGGGGGTCGGCTCCATTACCGATGCCGCCGCTGCTTCTCTCTTTATGCAAATGGGAGCGAATTTCATTGTCACCCCATCCTTAAGGGAAGATATAGCTATGGTCTGTAACCGAAGAAAAGTGCTTTGGTCACCTGGTTGTGGTTCATTGACCGAAATCAATAGGGCCGAGGAATTGGGTTGCGAAATCATAAAACTGTTTCCAGGCTCTACCTATGGCCCGGAGTTCGTTAAAGCGATTAAAGGCCCACAACCTTGGACAAGCATAATGCCAACAGGTGGTGTCAGTACCGCTGAAGATAACTTGAAGGGGTGGTTCGACGCGGGTGCAACTTGTGTGGGAATGGGGTCGCAATTGATAAGTAAGGATATTTTAGTCCATAAGGATTATAAATTACTTGAAGCAAGGGTTTCGGACACATTGGAGCTAATTAAAAGAATCAGAAAACACGCATGATGATGAAATTTAAGAACACCGTATTTGTATTATACTCCGCTATTGCACTCACTGGATGTGGGGGTGTAAACAAAACGAAAATATTACGATTGGGCCACGGTTTGGACATTAGCCATTCCGTACATAAGGCCATGATGAAGATGAGCGAAGATCTGCAGGAACGTTCTGGTGGTAAGCTAAAACTAGAGATCTATCCCAGCCAACAATTGGGCACGGAAAGGGAATGCCTAGAATTGTTGCAGATAGGCAGTCTGGATATGACCAAGGTATCCGTAGGGGTCTTGGGCAATTTTGCACCCAAAATGAAAGTGTTGGGGCTTCCCTTTTTATTCCGGGACCGCCAACATTCCTTTGACGTGCTCGACGGACCGATAGGCCGGATGTTATTGAACGAAGGTGAAAAGTATTGGCTAAAAGGCTTAGGGTATTATGATGCAGGAAGCCGTAGCTTTTACACCATGAAGAGGCCTATAATAAAACCGGCCGACCTGGAAGGTCAAAAAATTAGGGTAATGGAAAGTGCCACCGCCGTGGATATGGTAAAGGCGCTGGGAGGTTCTCCCACACCCATTTCATGGGGAGAACTGTATACTTCTTTACAGCAGGGCGTGGTGGACGGAGCGGAAAACAATCCACCAAGTTTTTATCTGTCCCGGCATTACGAAGTATGTAAATATTATTCGTTGGACGAGCATACCGTGCTTCCGGACGTATTGTTGATAGGTACGTATGTTTGGGACGAGTTGAACTCTCAGGAACGAAAATGGCTAAGGGAGGCAGTAACCGAATCGGTGCAATACCAACGCACGCTTTGGGCCGAAGCGGAAGAGGATGCACTTAGGGAAGTGCAAAAAGCTGGGGTAGAAATTTTTCGACCCGATAAATCGCTTTTTGCCGAAAAGGTAGCACCCATTTACGAAAGTTATAAAGATGACCCTGAACTATATCCGCTCATCCAACAAATACAACAAACCAATTAAACGATATGCGTTCTAAAATAGATGCCGTTCTAGGCAAGGCTTTGGTTCTGATCATGTCCGTCATGGTCCTCAACGTGCTTTGGCAGGTATTCACGAGATATGTTACCGGAACCCCGAGTTCCTTCACCGATGAACTCGCCCGGTACCTGATGATTTGGATCGGTGTTTTAGGTGCGGCCTATGTATCCGGTCGAAATCTGCACGTTGCCATCGATATCCTTCCCACGAGGTCCAACGAAAAGACCCAAGTAAAGTTAAAAGTCATTGTCACCCTTTTAGTGATTCTCTTTGTATTCGTTGCTTTTGTGATAGGTGGATCCCGTTTGGTCTATATCTCCTATGTTCTGGGCCAACGATCCCCGGCGTTACAGTTACCCTTGGCCGCGGTATACATCATACTTCCGATCAGTGGACTTTTGATCATGTACTATAAGATATCCGACTTAAAACAGCTTTTGAAATGATGGAACACATTCCCGTTTTGGTATTGGTCATTAGCTTTATCTGCCTTTTGGCGATTGGAACCCCGGTGGCGTGGAGCATTGCGATATCCTCCCTATTGACCATGTTGGTTAGCATACCTACCATGCCGGCATTGACAACGGTCTCACAGCGGATGGCAACCGGTCTTGATAGCTTTGCGTTACTTGCGATACCATTTTTCATCTTATCGGGAGAACTGATGAATAAAGGAGGAATTGCACACCGGCTTATCGCCTTTGCTAAAACCTTAGTAGGTTCTTTGCCAGGAGGTCTTGCACTCATCAATGTGATTGCTGCCATGCTTATGGGCGCGATTGCAGGTTCGGCAATGGCATCCGCATCCGCTATGGGAAGTATCTTGGGACCTGAAATGGAAAAGGAAGGCTATTCCAAGGAATTTGGGGCCGCGGTAAACATCACTTCGGCAACGACCGGTCTGGTCATACCCCCAAGCAATGTGCTGATCGTGTATTCCTTGGCCAGTGGTGGGGCCTCAATTGCGGCCTTATTTTTGGCGGGCTACATTCCTGGCATTATGACCGGCCTCTTCCTCATGCTCGTAGCGGCCGCATGGGCAAAAAAGAAAAAATACAAGATCGGGAAACGTAGTAGTCTAAAAGAAGTATTCAAAACTTTCATTGATGCGTTACCCAGTCTTTTTATGTTGGTAGTCGTCATCGGTGGCATCGTCACCGGAATCTTTACGGCTACCGAGGCCTCTGCAATCGCTGTACTGTACAGCTTGATACTAGGGTTTATATATAAGGAAATCAATCTCCTCAAATTACCACAGATTTTGTTGGATTCATCGGCAACGACTGCCATCGTAATGTTATTGATCGGTTCGTCCATGTGTATGTCCTGGGCCCTGTCCTACGAAAATATCCCACAGGATATTAGTTCAGTATTGTTGAGTTTGAGTGATAATAAAATCATCATCCTTCTGATCATCAATCTATTATTGCTGTTCGTCGGTATTTTTATGGATATGACCCCGGCGGTACTCATCTTCACCCCTATTTTTTTGCCCGTGGTCACAAAATTGGGTTTGGATCCGGTCCATTTTGGCATCGTCATGGTGCTGAATCTGTGTATCGGCCTGTGTACCCCTCCAGTAGGCTCTGTGCTTTTTGTAGGTGTGGGAGTCGCCAAAACAACTATTGAAAGAGTGTTCAGACCCTTATTGCCCTTGTTTATCGCAATGATTATCGCCTTGTTTTTGGTCACCTACATTCCCGGGTTGAGTCTCTGGTTGCCAAGGCAATTTGGTTTATAAAAAATAAACAAAATTGAAATGAATAGAGAAATTGCTGTACAATCTCCTGGACGCATTAACCTTATCGGTGAACATATTGGCTATAACGGTGGTTTTGTACTGCATGGAGCTATCGAACACGCTATTTGCATCACCCTATCGGAAAATGGGACGGATACTTGTAATATAAGGTCCGATAACTATAGAAGCGGATTCAGTATAGCACTCGATTCAATACAGAAGAGCAATTTTCAGTGGCACAACTATATCTTAGGCGTCATCAACGAAATACAATTATTGGATGGAGGCCGGTTGCGCGGTTTTGATAGTACCATCAAAAGCAATCTTCCAATGGGTAGCGGTATCAATTCGTCGACCGCTTTGGAATGCGGTATGGCCAAAGGTCTGAACGAACTGTTCGATTTGGGACTCAAAGATGAAAATCTTATAAAGCTATGCCGGGATGCCGAACACAACTTCTTAGGTACTATAGGTGGTTTTATGGACCCATTTGCCGTGTTGATGGGTAAAAGGGACAACCTTATAAAATTGAACTGCAGGACCTTGGAGCATAGTTATATAGGTGTAGATCTTGAACCAATTGAAATTCTATTGCTCAATACGAACGTATCACATAATCTTGCCGACAGCGAGTACGATAAAAGAAGAGCGGAATGCTCAGAGGCATTGGAAATCATCAACGGCGGCCGGAATGAATACGCATATTTGTGTGATGTTCCCTTGGAAAAGCTCTTAAGGAATAAGTTGGAACTACCGAAAGTACTTTTCATGCGGGCCCTGTATGCCGTTGAGGAGAACAGGCGTACCCTCAGGTCTGCAAGTTTACTTGAAAATGGCGACCTCCTAAATGTCGGGGAGCTTCTCTACGAATCGCACGCAGGATTGAGCAATCTCTATGGAGTAAGTTGTGATGAGCTAGATTTCATGGTCGAGTATTCCAAACAGTTTCCCGAGGTAATAGGGTCAAGGATGATGGGCGGTGGTTTCGGTGGCTGTACTATCAATCTTGTACATAAAAAGCGTTCCAAGGACTATATAAAAAATATAACATTGGCCTATTACAAACAATTCAATATTGAACCGACACCTATGATTGTCAGTATTGGTGACGGAGTCCGTACCAAGCGGGGGTAGATTTTGATGTTTTCATTACATTTAGGGTTCTATATGGTGTGGGAGCAGTAGCACTTTTGTCTTAATTATAAAAAAGTAGTAAAAAACGGTATAAAAAGTAAGAATAAACACAATTTTTAAACTCTCAAATCTTATCTAACATGGAAGATATCATCGAAGAAATTTTATCGGAGTTCCAGGACAGGTTACAAACGATAGAGTCCATGTCAGATGACAGGCTTGCGGAGGCGAGCAGGGGCATCGTGCTCTGCCACGAAACCCTGATAGAAATGCGCCGGACCGTGCACAAATACGGGTTCAAGGGACCGGAGTCGGAAGTGCATTTCTTCAAACGCATCAAGGTCGTCCCACAGTGCTACCTGTTCTATTATGAAAAAGTACTTTCCTGTGAATCGTTCATGCCCCCGATATCCAAAAAGAAGCAGCGTAAGCACCTTGAGAACGAAATGGACGGAATCACAAAGTTTTTCAGTATAAACTCCATTTTTATCAATTACCTGCGCTTGAGGAGAACCGATTTGGACGATCGGTATTTTGTACGGAAATACCTGAACGATAGTGCGCTGGTGCCGACCAACGGTACCCAGTACGACCCTGATTTCAATACGATGCGCGACGTACTGTTGGCCAAGGTACGTGCGAGCTACCGCTATATGGAATATATCAACCGTTCCCTAAGCGAACTGCGATCCGACGAGTTGTCCGATAACGAGAACCAGTTTCCGGTCTTACAATTTAATGGTAATAAAATCGACCTTGTCGAACTGATCTATGCGCTACACGCCGCGAAGGTGTTCAAGGGAAATCCCGATATCAGTCATATTCAAAAAGCCGTGGAGCGTGTATTTGGTGTAGAGTTGGGCTCGATATATACACGGTTCCAACAGATACGCAACCGCTCCGGTGAACATATAAAATTCCTTCCGAAACTTATCGATGCGTTCGCCTCTTTACTTGATGACAAAGATGGGCTTGACCTCAAATAAATGTACTCTAGAGCAAAAGTAATCACCTCATTTATATAGGCCGATAAGGTTATAGAAAACTCTATATGTAGAACACCTCAGAGAATCAAAATTTTATCCGCTTGCTCACTGAATTTCATTTTTCTTCCAATTTCTCGTTTAAATTCGATATCGAATATCTTCATTTGACATTGAATTATATTGTGTTAAAATCGTACTATATGTAGTATCACCTATAGAAGTAATTCCATTCCACATCGGCATTTTTGCAACATCAACGGTTGAAAGGAGAAAACAATTCCTTAGCCACCAAATTCACCGATATGCCAGCAAACATTATTACCTCGGACGACCTTATCGTCTTCAAACTGGAGCTCTTGGAGGAAATCAAAATTTTACTGGATAACCAAAACTCGGGGGTCATCAAAAAGGAATGGTTGAAGAGTACCCAGGTCATGGAAATGCTCCATATCAGTGCCGGGACCCTTCAGGGCTTCCGTACAAGAGGAATCCTGCCTTTTACAAAAATCGGGGGCATCCTGTTCTACGATGCCGAGGACATTCAAAATATTCTGCTCGAGAACAAAGTAAACCCACGGGAAGATAACCGATGAACTATATCAAACAACTCAATGCCGTATTTCCCATGTTCTATAACGATCCCCGTTTAAACAACAGCCACATCAGCCTCTATATGGCGCTCTTTTTCTATTGGAACCTGCACCGTTTCGAGACCAGTTTCTTCGCCAACCGTACCGAGCTCATGGTCCTAGCCAAAATTGGTTCCCGCTCCACCTACCATCGGCTCATCAAAGACCTTCACGATTGGGAATATATCGTCTACCTCCCCTCCAAGAACCCCAACCAAAAGACCCTGGTCAAGATGACCGATTACTGTACCAGTAGTGGTACAGTAACGGGACGAACAAGTACGCTCATGGCACGATACCGTCCCAAAAATGTACCGGCTTCCTTATATACCAAACAAAAACAAACATACAAAGCTGCCGTACCCGGCATCCCGACCACCGAAAATACAGTCATCGATTTCTTCAAAAAAAACCGATGGCCGGATATCGAGGCCCAAAAGTTCTTCAACCACTACCAGGGCATCGGTTGGAAAATAGGGGGCAAGATCCCGATCGTGGACTGGCAGGCTACCGCCAAGAACTGGATGCTCAAGGCCACTTCCCTACAAAAAGAGAACACGTTAAACGGCATGTCCCATTTCGGGGACAACCTCAAAACGACCAACGATAAGAACTATGGCGAACCCCTCTAAGATTACCGAAGGTGCCGTGGTCTATACCCTCGGGACTCTTGACGGAAAAAAAGTAGAGTACGATTTTAAAAAAGTACTCATCTACCTGAATGCCAAAGGCAAGCTCCTGTTCGGAAGCGACTTCCACATCTATGAAGAGGACATGGGCATCGTACTCCAACTCTGCAACTACATGGTGCGTGATTTTGCCAATTGCCGCAAGTACGGTATCGATCCCGATAAGGGAATTTTGCTATCGGGACCCGTGGGCTGCGGCAAGACTAGCCTGATGAAACTGATACGCCATATCGTTCCGCACCGCCGTCCCTATGACATCATTCCGGCACGCAACGTCGCCTTTGGATTTAACCATATCGGGTACAAGATTATCGAGGACTATGGCAACGGACGTTTTTATTGTTTCGATGATCTCGGGGTAGAACCCATGGGACGGCATTTTGGCAAGGACTGCAACGTGATGGGGGAGGTCATCCTTTCCCGCTATGAGCTCTTCCTAAAAAACGGTATCCCCACCCACGGCACCACCAACCTTAATGCCAAGGAGTTGGAGGAACTGTACGGGAGTCGGGTGCGTAGTCGGATGCGGCAACTATTCAACCTTATTGCCTTTGACAAGGAAACTAAAGACAAACGCACGTAGCACGTGTGGCATTTTATTAAAAAACAACGACGTAAAACCTGTACAATATGAAAATAGCTAGCATCAACATCCAAAACCTTTTCCATCGGGACAAAAGCCTGATTCAAACAAGTAGGAACAAATGTTTGACCGATTGGGTCACCGAACTGGATGCCCTAATGCGCAGTAGTGTGAAATCGGAAAGGGACACCGAACGCATCCGGGAACTCTCTTTCCTATTGGGTTTTGAACGTACCGAACCCCATGCCTACGGTATTCTTCGCAAACGTAACGGGAGCCTATACCTCAAGGAATGTAATTACTCTGAAGAGGACAGGGCATCCGAACGCACGAACTGGAGGGGATGGATACCATTACGGACAGTACCCATTTCCTCGCAGGCCATCCAGAACAAGGCACGCATGATCGCCGAAGCCGATCCCGATATTCTTTTGGTACAGGAGGTGGAGGACAAAGCGGCCTTGGACAGTTTTAACCGATTGTGCCTTCCCGAATTCGGAATCCAGCCCTTCGACCAATTGCTGGTACTGGAGGGGAACGATGACCGTGGGTTGGCCATGGGGGTGATGAGCAAAAACGGGTATCGCTTGGATACGGTAAAAAGTCATACCACGGAAAAAGATAGGGACGGGGGACCGCTGTTCGAGTCCGACTGTCAAGAATATGAAATTGTGACCCCAGAACCAAAAGTAGTGTACGTCATCTCCGTACAATTTTCAAAAATGGATGAACAGCGGCGCAAACGGCAGGCCGAATACGTAGCGGCACTCTATGAAGCCAAAATTGCCGATGGAGAAGAACATATCGTCATTTGTGGTACGCTAAACGATGCCACCTACAGTGATAGCCTATCACCTCTGATCCGTGATACCGACCTCAATGATAGTTCCAAGTACCCAAATTTCAATGTGGATACGGACGAGGGGAAGGATGCCTCCTATTTTCGGATGGGAGCCTACCGTTTGGGGGTCAATATCCGACAAAAGGACTACCTGTTGTTATCTCCAAAACTCTTTGCATCGGTAACGGAATCCGGGCTGAACCGAAGGGCGATGTGGCCGGAACGCCGTGCCAAATGGCCGCTGTACCCCTCCGTAAAAAAAAGAGGGCAGGCCGCAAGCCAACATCCCCTGTTATGGGCAACTCTTCAATTATAATGTTATGAAAATAGAGCTTCCACCCTCCCTTAGTAAAAATGGTTTTGGTGGGTCCACCAGACCAGAAGACCTAATCATACGTACAGAACTCACGGACATTCGTGACTATATACAAGCCTGTTTCCCCCAGCCTAGGGCACGCTTCAATCAAAAGCAAAGCAGCTATGGTTTAAAACATAAAGTGGAAAGACAGCTCAATCGATATGTTTCCAATGGAGAATTGATAGCGGCCATGATTTTATGCGGTTATGCCTATCAAATCGTAGACTGGTTGAACTGCGTTTTTGATATGGACACATGGCGATAGACGGAATGAAAATTAGTAGATGCCATGGAGAGATAGAGGAGGAGTAAAACTATGATGCAACCAAGTTGCCACCGCTTTTGTACTCAATAGAGATACTCTTCGTCCTCGTCAGCACTTAACCCCATTCCGTTCCAACGAAAATTGGGATGCCAGTTGCCTTCCTTTATCTGCGCCTCCCGATGCGCCATGGCCTCGTCCATTGCCTGCTTTTCCTCTTCCGTCAATTGGATGCCCGACAATGCTTTTATAATAATGACTGGCAATAGCGCATCGGCCCTGTTGGACATATCGGGCATATCACATCCCGTCCGCTCCCGAAGGACATCCCTGGTGATTTGGATGTCATCATGGTCCAAACCCTCGTAGATTCCATTGATGATTTCAGGGGCCTCGCTTTGTAGCTTCTGGATGTATTCCTCAAGTTGCTTCCTATCCATAATTCCAGTTGATGCTCTATAAATATAAGGAATAGTGACAAAGCATTGGAGCCTCGGGTGTTAAATTCCCTCAGCACATTGCCGCTTCATTATATTCCTGACAAAGAGCTTCGTACCCAAGGTCTTGGACACAATCCCCGATGTTGGCTTTCCATTCCGCTACCCCTTCCCGAATGCCGGGAAGGATAACTTGTCCTAGGCGGAGTCGAAGGGCTGCATTCCCGAGCCAAAAGCGGGAATCAAGTCCGCTCTCAAATTTAAATAAGACTATTGTTATCTCATCAAAAGCATTAGATAAAACTGTATTGCGAAGGTATAACGGGCTATCAATAAATAAAAAAAACTCATAAATTTTTTAAACATTCAATTTAAACATTCGTTTAATATTAGAAAAGTTTTTTTAAATTTATAATCAAATATGAAAGACGAAAATCAAGGTACTGAGCAACGTATTAAGGATGCGGCAAAGGGACTTTTTCAAAAAAAAGGGTTTGCAGCGACAAAGACCCGAGAAATAGCAGAGGCTTCGGAAACAAACCTCGCGTTGGTCAATTATTACTTTAGAACCAAAAAACAACTGTTCGATGCGATAATGCTTGAAACGTTAAACGAACTGCTATCGGGAGTCGTAAACATATACTCTAATGAGGAAACCACGTTTGAGGAAAAAATAAATGCATTCGTCAACCATTATATGGACCTATTCTCCGAAAATCAAAACCTACCTGCCTTTATTATGAATTCAGTACGAGAAAATCCAAAAGAATACTTAACCCAGTTTGGATTATTGGGAAAGATCCAAGATTCTACGTTTGCAAAGCAATTTCAAGAGAAGCTAGAAAAAGGAGAAATTGCGCAAGTGAACCCGATAAATTTTATCGTTAACCTTATTGCTCTTACGGTTTTTCCTTTCATCACGCAACCGATTGTCTGCGAGACTACAGGAATAAACAAAGAACTTTACTATCAAATGATTGAGGATCGAAGGAGGCTAATTCCGCTTTGGATCGAAACGATGCTTAGGATAACATAAAAAAATTTGCCTTAGAATTAAACAAATGATTAAAACAGTTGAACAATGAATGACATAACAATAGCTGGTGCAGGGCCAACGGGATTGGCGACCGCACTATTCCTGAAAAAAAAGGGTTTCCGACCGTACATCTTTGAAAAACGTCTGGAGCGTCCCCACCTCTCAAAAGCTTTTGGGGTAAACCCGCGAACCCTGACCTTACTCAAAGGGACAGGCGCGACCGAAAGATTTCTTGAAAACGGCAGAAAAATGACGGCACTTAATCTTTGGCGGGATGGCGAGGTAGTTCTAAAAAATGATTTTGGAGCGAAGGATATTGATTTTCCATTTATGCTCGTGCAATCCCAAGAAGATAGTGAACATATTCTTGAAGAACTTTTAGGAGAATCAGGCGTGACCGTAGATAGAGGAAAAGAACTGGCATCGATTGAACAGCAAGACGATTCTGTTTTCTATTCCTTGGTAGGACAAAGCAATCCCTTTAAATCAAGATACTTTTTTGGAGCGGACGGAGCAGGTAGCACTACCCGAAAATCACTTGACCTATCATTTGATGGTTCAGTGATGAACGACCCTTGGAATTTATACGATCTTGAACTTGACCTACCGCTAAATCGCGATGAGGGGCACATTTTTCTTCTTGACGGTGGGGCGGTATTTACCGTCAGGTTAAAAGATGATGTTTGGCGAGTAATCGGAAATGTGGATGGCCTACTCGACCATTTACCAAAAGGAACAACAACAGGAAAAATAATCTGGGATTCAGACTTTGGTATAAGCCATAGAGTAATAGAGCAATTCAGACACCAAAATGTTTTCTTCGGTGGCGATGCTGCCCATATCCATTCAGGACTCGGGGCAAGGGGAATGAACCTAGGTATAGAGGATGCGTACGTATTTGCGGAATTGTATTCAAAACAGAGCTTGGATGAATACAATATAATGAGAAAACCAGTAGTGGACAAAGTAATGGACAGCATAGAAATGATGACCGATATGATGAGGGGTCACTCATTTAGAGCAAAAATAATGAGATGGATGACACCAGTTTTACCTATAGCTTTCGGTTTGGTAAGAAACTATGCAACAAATTTTGTGCTTGGACTTGACCACGATTTGGATGTTTAGCCGAATGGAAAAATTACTATTGCTAAGCGGTATATAAGCAATAGCGGTTTGGGTTATTACCTAAATCGTTTTTGCGTTTAAATGATCACTTTGCTATTTGAAAGTCTGGTGGGTTGAAATCCGCTACTGCTCATTCACAGGACCATTATACAGGTTGCTTACCTGTCCTGTTTTCTTCTTTCCATAACGATTATCTAATGCGACTGGTAGAAGCAAGTTGTATCCCGTTCGAGTAGTTATGAAGCTCCAATATCAATAAAGATATCTAATCGCAGGGAACCGGTTATCCATCTTGAAGAGCACGGTCTACGTGCCGAAATCCCCATTTGGCCATTTCGTTCAAAACGGGCGCCAAGGTCTTACCGTATGCGCTTAGGCGATATTCCACACGGGGTGGTATCTCTGCGTACACCTTTCGTTCAATGATTTCATCCTTTTCCAGTTCACGCAATTGTTGGGTGAGCATCTTCTGGGTTATGGACATCAATTTTTTCTTCAATTTCCCAAACCTTAAGACCTCCTCGTTCTGCAACTCCCAAAGAATGGCCGGCTTCCATTTCCCTCCTAGAACATCCAAAGTGGCGATTACGGGACAGCTACCGGAACAGTATTTATTTTTTTCTGTTAATTTTTTCGTTTCCATATCCTTGTTACGCTAATGATAATAATTAGTATGTAATTGGTAAGTACCCTACATAATAGTACCTACTTGCGTAAAGATACCATTATAAATAGTTTTGATATAAACTTTTTGATATGAGAACCTATTTTATAACAGGTGCATCCGGCACCATCGGAAGCAACGTGGTCAAAGCTCTTTTGGAAAAGAACGATGGGGTCATCGCCGCGACACGCCACCCGGAAAAGTCTGCCGCGCTTTTTGGGGATAAGGTGGAATCGGTCAGTTTTGATTATGATGATGCAAGTACTTTTGACCACGCCTTAGAGGGCGATGGCATTTTCCTGCTCGGCCCCCCACTCTACTCAGATCTTTTTAATCTTTTGGTCCCGTTTGTGGATTTCTTGGTTTCGAACAAATACAGCGGGCGGATTGTTTACTTATCGGCATATGGAATGGACGAGATGGAAGAGCTGCCCTTCCACCGCCAGATGGAAGACAAGCTGAAGGCATCGGCTTTGGACTGGACTATTGTACGACCTGGTTTCTTTATGCAGAACTTTGGTAACTACGAGCGCGAGAATATCGAGGAAAGGAATATGCTTTTCAGTCCGGCGGGGAATGGGAAGACGCCCTTCGTTTCCGCGGTCGATGTGGGAAGTGCGGTCGCAGAACTTCTGGTCGATCTGAACAGGTCCAAGGAAATCCATATTTTAACAGGGGCCGTTCCTTATTCCTATTTTGATATAGCGGAAATATTGAGCGATATCACGGGTAAAAAGATTGTTTATCCGAACCCCAATGACGAAACCTACCGAAAAGTGTTGAAGGAATCTGGAGCGCCGGATATGATTGCGGATTATATGCTTCCCGTCTATCGTTTGATTAAGAATGGAATCGTGGAGGAAACACATCAAGGCGTCCAAGAGCTTACAGGGAACAAGCCCGAAGAACTACGAGTGGTCCTTGAGCGTGATTTTGGATAATTTTTCTGTGTTAGGATTTCTAGGCTGATTTTTTGATATTCCCAAAATCCGTTTAGTACATTTTTTGCCTCGCTCAGCTAGTGCAATTTCATAACCCGTCCGGCACATTTCCCTCTATTTCGCGAAAGGCTACATTTCGGGAAAAGAGCTTCAATACATAAATCTTCGACACCATATCCAATTTCTACTCTACATTCCGCTAACCCGATTCTCTACGCCGGAACGGGACGCTGCATTCCCGATTCGAAATCGTGAACGGAGTCCGCTTTCAAATTCAGAATAGGTTTTAGTTATTTTGGAAACTAGAATAATTATTTCATAACGGATAGAGATGTAACAATTCGTGCGCAACTTAAACTAACGTAAATGGATTTGAAATTAAATACTTACATATTTATAGCACGATAATATTAAAATTCAGTCTTTTTGCTGAATAAGATCTCACTTTCATCAATTTCAGTATTATTTTCAATACCCCAAATCGATATCTCATAAAGAATTGGATAAAGACTTTTGCCGAGTTTAGTTAACGAATATTCAACTCGTGGTGGTACTTCAGCATAAACTTTGCGGTTTACAATGCTGTGCTTTTCAAGCTCCCTTAAATTTTGAGTAAGCATTTTCGGTGCAACCTCTGGCAGAAGCTTGGCAAGCTGGCCAAAACGTAAACTTTTATGCTTGGTCAATTCCCATAGAATTCCTGGCTTCCATTTACCACCGATAATCTTTACCGTAAAGGCAATTGGACACGGAGAAATCGTCGGTAAGTTTTTTAGAACTTTTTTCAATTTTTTTTCTTTCATAAGAGTTTAACATTCAGCATTTAATACCTTTTAGAAAGTTACTTACCAAAAGGTAACATATTGTTTTGCAGATATTTAATATATAATTTTACTTGCAAAAATAGATATATTATGTCATATTTCATTACAGGTGCAACAGGTACACTAGGTCAAGAAGTCGTAAAGTCACTCACCAGTTCTGGCTATAATGTCATTGCAGGTAGCCGTAATCCTAAATTTGGATCAGAGTCAAATAACCACAATCTGAAAAAAGTACATTTTAATTACGAGGATGAGAGTACATTTCAGAATGCGAAAAACGTAGATGGTGTATTTCTAATGGAACCACCTGCTTTAGACCCAAATCAATCAGACTTGGCAGTTCCCTTCTTCAATTTTTTACAAAAGAATAAGGTGCCACGACTTATATATCTATCTTCTAACGGTATGGAAAATTTAGATGAAGTTCCTTTTCACAAAAGAATGGAGCAGAGAATTACAAAATCCAATCTAAATTGGCACATCGTTAGACCCAGTTTTTATGCACAAAGTTTCAATGTATATGAAAAAGAAAATATTGAGCAACGAAACATCATCTTCCTGCCCGCAGGAAAAGGCAAAACCGCTTTTGTCTCTACATTGGACATTGGCGAGGCGATTGCAAAAATACTGACAGAAGATACATTTAGAACAAACGAAATAAGCACGTTGACCGGAGAAAAAAACTATGACCATTTTGAGGTTGCCGAGATGCTCACTGAGATTTTAAACAGAAAAATCATTAATGTTGATCCAGATGCAGAAGATTATCGAAGAATACTTCAAGAAAACAATGTTCCGAATATTGTAGCTGATTACACCATACCATTATATGGACTTATCAAAGAAAACAAGGTTAAACAGATAACGGATACTCTCAAAAATATCATTCAAAGAAAACCGGAATCATTGAAAGAAGTGCTTAAAAGGGACTTTTTGAAAGATTGATTTAAGTTATAGCGCAACAATGTGAGGGCAATAGAGGTTTTGGTCCAAATTCGAAATGTTCTTGGCTTTATTTGAAAATCTCTTTAACCGAAAAGCAACGGCATACTACCAGCTACTAAACTGATATTAGACAAATGATGTAACATTTGAACCGTTCAGAATAAAGACTACATTTGAGAAAAGAGCTTCATTAAAAGATTTCAAGTACGGTTTTAAACATTCCGATGTCCATAAGGATGAATCTGCCAGAAAATTGAAGAATCGCCATATTACCAATCGACAATTTCAAAGCAAAGTTAAGTCCGCTTTACATCCGGCTTTAAGTAAAAATCCCTTTTCATAACCCGTTCAGCACATTTCCCTGCATTCCGCGAAAGGCTACACTTCGGGAAAAGAGCTTCACTCCAAAGGTCTTGGACACCGTTCCCCATTTCTACTCTTCATTCCGCTAACCCGGTCCGCTGCGCCGGAACGGGACGCTGAATTCCCGATTCGAAATCGTGTACGGAGTCCGCTTCAAAACTTGAATATTCTAGTTTTTTAGTAGAGTAAACGAGGCGGTTAGACCTACTGAAAAATCTCTAGGTAATTTTTCGACGCCAAAAATGGCTCTCGAATGTTGTCCTTTCTGCCCTAATACTTTTACGAACAAATCCGAGGCACCATTGACCACAATGGGTGAATCGTCCCAATTGTCGCCAGCCTGAAAATAGGCAGCAATGTGGTTGAGCCCTTCGATATTTTCAAAGCCGACCTTTTCGTTAATCTGTGCGAGAACATTCAATGCGGAAAGTTCCATAGCCTTATAGCCATCTTCGGTTGAAATGTTATTCCCAAGTCTTCCTTGGTATAGGAAATTATCATTTTCAATTGGAAATTGTATTGCCACATAAGCAATATTTCCCCTAATGTTTACAGAAATGTAAGAACCGCCTGGCCTTGAAACTTCCGGCAAGGTCAAGCCTAGACCTTTTAGGTTTGACATAATTTCTTTGTTGTGGTTTTCTTCGGCAGTTGGATTCATAGGCTTGTTAGTTTTACTGGTGCACGAAAGTATTAGCGTTACAATTGTTAAAAGTGACAGAAGTCTGTTTTTCATTCGATTAGTTTTGAAATAGTTTATCAAGAATCAATTTAGATGCATCCACAGGCCACACATCTTTCTGTACCTGAATTTCCACCATCGTACCTTCGAACAAAACATAAATGGCATCACTTAAGTCTTTATTTGAGCTTGCAGAAAGAATCTTATCGAAAAGTGCTCTTAATTCCGCTTTTGTTCGGGAAACCTCATTGATAATCTTTTCGCTATCCATAGGAACTTCGCCAAGAATATTCAAAAAACTGCATCCTCTAAAGTGTTCTTCCCGACCACTTATTGCAAGAAAATCAAAGGCACGATATGTCCACTCGACAGAACCATTTGAAACATCACAATAATCGGTAAGATTGCCAATCCATTCTTCCCTCGTTTTCGACAAGTAAGCGACACACAAATCCTCCTTAGATCTAAAATGTTCGTACAAACTTGTCTTTGCCACTTTGGCATTGTCGGTTATCTGTTGAATACCCGTTGCAGCATAACCTTGATAATAAAATAGTTCAGCGGCGGAATCCAAAACTTTGTGCCTGACGGAAGCTCTTGCGGACATACATTAATTTTTTAACAAAGATATTAAAATATTACAATTCATACCGAATGGTAGTAATTAAAAGGAAATTCTTTTTCATAACACCATTTAGCCCTTCCCGCTACGCCGGGAAGGAACACTCCGTTCCCGAGCCAAAATTGGAAATCAAGTCCACTTCATCGGAATTTCGTCCTTACGTTTTGTTCCGCTCCATCCGGTTCGACATTCTCGGGTCATAAGGTTTCGACCTACACCATGGAACGTCACCTTCTCCTTTTTTTGACGTCAAAACAACAACATTTTTAAAGGGCCGCACTGCATAAAGCCAGGGGGCCCCGCCCCCTCTTTTTTATAAGTCCGTCCCTCCAAAAATATCGTACCGCAACAAGCAACAAAAAAAGGGAACGCGGCGGCGCTGTGGGAAGTAAATCAAAACCGGAAACCATGAAATCATATCAAATCCTCAAAAATGGAGCGAAACAAAAGTTAAAAAAACAAAAAGAGGAAAACGCTCTAGGTGTAATAAGTAAATCACTTCAAAAAAATAGTAACGTAAACTGTCCGAAGGGTTCGGATAGCCTATTAATTAATATTAAATCTTTTCAATTATGAGTACGATCAAAAATCATGTACAACTATTAGGGAACATCGGGGACGACCCCAACGTAACGAACCTCGAAGGAGGTAAAAAAGTAGCCCGTTTTAGACTGGCGACCAATGAGAACTACACCAACGCCAAAGGGGAGAAAGTCCAAAGTACGGACTGGCACACGGTCGTAGCATGGGGCAAGACCGCAGAGATCGTGGAGAAATACGCGCCCAAAGGCAAACAGATAGCCGTTGTCGGAAAACTGAAGACCAGAAGCTATATCGAGCCTAAAGAAGGCAACGAACGCTATGTCACGGAAATCGTAGCGGACGAGATCCTGTTGTTGGGCGCAAAATCCGATAGCTAGAAAGGTTCAAAAAGAAAGAGGGCGCTCCCGAATTACACGCCCTCTTTTACATTTTTCATCGATACACTAAAAAAATAGCACCAATGAATACGAAAGCTATAGAAATAAAAAAAGGATTGCAACACTTTCACGGGTCGGAACTGTTCTATCAAATTCCCCTGTTACGTACCCGATACAGTAACGGTATCAAGTATCTCGCCAACGCTGCGGACTGTTATTGGCTCGTGACGGATGTTTCCGTCATCGCCAAAAGCCTGATGGACAAAAGCCGATTCATTACCGTGGATTTTAAAAAGTCGACGCCCGAGGAAACAGAAGGTAAGGACTATTCCGCATCCATTACCTATGGCGATGGCAATGGGAACATCTTTGAGACCCACAGATACCACAGCACCGATTTTCCCTTGGATGCCCTACGGCTCTTCTTTGTGGACAATACGCTTCTGTTACCGAGCGAATATTAAAATAGTCGAGGGCGTTAACTGCTAGCGACAGTAATGCCCTCTATTTCATTATGAACCACTTTAAATAGTACAACAATGAACAACGAAGTTAACGAAATTAGAATTAGTTATTGCGAAAA
The DNA here is from genome assembly GCA_039030475.1 of Bacteroidota bacterium. Lineage (GTDB taxonomy): Bacteria > Bacteroidota > Bacteroidia > Flavobacteriales > Flavobacteriaceae > Flagellimonas. The sequence continues at coordinate 12,621 of JBCCEC010000029.1, read as the reverse complement.
ATTAGGGGTAATCAACTCCGAACCGGTCACCGATTCGGCACACGTTGCCAAATTACTCTATGAGAACTGGGACAAGAACACCATAGGGCTACAGGAAAGCTTTAAAGTACTGCTGCTCAATAATGCCAACAAGGTCAAAGGCACCTATCAAGCCTCCACGGGTGGCATTACGGGAACGCTGGTAGACCTGCGCCTACTTTTTGCGGTGGTACTCAAGACCGTCTCGACCTCGATCATCTTGGCGCACAACCATCCTTCGGGAACGCTTAGACCCAGTAAGGCAGACTTGGACCTGACACAGAAAATCCAAAAAGCGGCGGACCTGTTCGATATCAAGATCATGGACCACCTCATTATCGTACCCACAGGGAAGTATTACAGTTTTTCGGATAACGGAATGCTTTAAATCCAACCGCTATGATATATATTAAGTTTCAGGATTTGAGCCTAGAGGCACAAAATGTATTGTTAGCATCTTCCCGAGAAGATGTAGAACATAAGTTTGGGGATTCCATCCGTAAACATTGTAAGGAAACGGGAGCGGACTACAAGCGGTTGATTGACGAGGAAACCATTAAAAACCTGTATTCCTATGATTACGTTTTTAATATCTAGTGTATAGTAGAAGAGCTTCCGACCCTTGGCATTGTCAAGGGTCTTTTTTTGTATCGATAAAACCGATTTAGGGATTCTCGGCCTTTTACCCAATTCACCGAGAATTCCGCAAAAACCACTCCCGAAAACTCTTAAAATGTTCCTTTCTTTTTTCAGAGGCGAACCGCCCGATTACTTTCAGCCATAGGTCAGTAAATTTTTCGCGCGCGAAAAAAATGGAAGAGCAAGAGGACAACACGCGTTGCGATGTTGTGTGCTTTAATTCAGTTTTAAATCATTGATAAACAACGATTTAATTAGTTTTTGTTCACCCTTTCGACCTTGAAGTAAGAACAGTACTAGGACAGTCCCCTTGGGAAGCCCCATAAACATTAAGGGGCGCTGTCCTAGTGAAAACAGGAACTATGAAAGTGCAGTTCGGCCGCATCAATTTTAGGGTGGATACCGTCAACCGGTTCCGGAGTTTTTCCAAGAGGTATGGAAAGACCCATAGCGAAGTGCTCGAAGGGATGCTGGATTTCTTCGAGAAATACCAACTCTCCCCCTTTCAGGATTTCGGACCCACGATGCGGGGGATGGAAGCGAATATTAAACGCCGTATCAATGGTATGATCGCTATCCTAAAAGATATCGAAAAGCACCAGACCCAACCGACCAAGGCGATGCTGCAGCTCCTCTTCGAGCAGACCGCCCCCAAGGAAAAACAACCCGAGCTGCTCCTAGAGGAAACTACCGATGTGGAAGAAGAAGAAACGCTATTCGATTCCCTAGAGGCCATCCAACTTCGGGAAGAAAAAACCGCGCTCAAACGGGATTTGGAAAAAACCAAGGAACAGTTTGCAATGCTACTCTTAACCAAGATAAAAATTATCAAGCCCGCTTTCGGAAAGGAAAAACTGCAATTGGAAATGACCGTCACCGAGTACCGGAAACTTAAGCAACAACTCAAAAAACGATAGCATGTACATTACGGTGACCAAACAACATATGGATGCCACCTTTTCCCAAAGTGCCTCGGATTTTGTGAACTATCTCGAAAAGGAAAACGAGGGAAAATCTGTGGAGCTTCAGGAACATTTTTTTGACCAGTACAATGACCGAATTTCTCCTGAGCAGGTGGTAAACGAAATCGACGGCAATACGGCCAAGCTGAAGAAAAAAGAACCCAAGTTCTATTCCCTGACCCTCAATCCGAGCCAAAGTGAGCTTAAAGCGATAAACAACGACCCCGCATTGTTGCGCTTGTATGTCCGGGAGGCCATGAAAGACTATGCCGCTTCTTTCTATCGGGCAAATCAGGTGTCGGTGGACAGCATTAAATACTATGCGAAAATAGAACACGAACGCAGCTTTAAGGGCTTTGACCGTCAGGTCAAGGAGAACCAGGTCTATAGGGCCCAAATCGCCAAACTGGAGAACGATATCCGAAAAGTGGAACGGGGCGAGCTAAAAGGTAGTACCAAAAAAATACAGCGACAGATCGAGACCCTGAAAGCACAGATACCCCATCGTATCGAGGGCCAGATCGTCAAACAGGGGATGAAAAAGCCCGGCCTACAGACCCATGTGCATATCATCGTCAGCCGCAAGGACGTGACCAACAGGTTCAGTCTATCCCCGGGCAGCAAATACATGGAATCGGAATCCACGCTCAACGGAAAAAAGGTGATGCGGGGATTCAAACGGGACCAGTTTTTCGAAAATGCCGAGAAGACCTTTGACAAGCTGTTCCAATATGACCGGAACTATGTGCAGACCTATGCCGCCCGAAAGACCTATTCCAAAGACCCGTATACATACTTTGCCCACCTTATGAAACTCCCGACCCATGAAAAGAGCATGGCTTTTAAGATATTGGGGAAGGCCGGGGTCAGCGTGCCCAACCTGAGCATTCCCAAGAACCGCGTGGAGCTGGCGGTCAAAACTTTCCAACAACTCAAAAAAGCCATGAAGGTGGCACAGAACGCCGCTTCCATCGGGATATAGACAACCTTTAAAAATAAATCATGTTAGATTCCATTTCCTTTTTGATTCCTGTATACCTCTTTGGCACGCTAATGTTCTATGCTTTCCTGCGATGGGTAAAACGAGGGTTTGTCATCACCATGGGAACGCTGCTACTAACAGGGTTGATATGCTATTTCTTTTTCAACTCGATTTTTCTGTTAGGGGTCTTACATCTCCTTTTGCCCTTGGCACTTATTAATCTTATCCTCTATGCAGTGGTGTCGGAGGACAGCGATACGACAAAGACCCATAAAAAGTACCGGGTCCGCTTACCGACCAAATCCGGAACCTTGGAACTGACAAACATCCGCAGGGGAGCCTCCATCATCGGCTCTGCCGGAAGCGGGAAGACCGAATCCGTGGTCTATAACTTTATGAAGCATTTTAACCGCTACCACTTCAGCGGGGTCATTCACGACTACAAACATTTTGAGCTCACCGAAATGGCATATCCCTTGTTTCAACATGAGGATATTCCCTTCCATATCATCTCCTTCGATGATATCTACCAAAAGGTCAATCCCATTGCCCCGCGCTATTTGGTGGATGCGGAAAGCGTGAACGAGGTCTCCCGGGTCCTTTTGGAAAACCTGCTCGAACAACGGGAAAGTATTGCTATGGGTTCCTCCAAGTTCTTTAACGATGCCGTAGAAGGGCTTTTGGGAGGCCTGATATGGAAATTCAAGACCAGCCATCCGGAGCAATGTACCTTGCCCCATCTCATTGCCGCCTACCAATACCTGGATGCGGACAACCTGATCCGCTTCCTGAGTTCCAACGTCACTTCTAAAGGCATGGCCAATGCCTTTATCTCGGGCAAGGATTCGGAGCGGCAAACGGCAGGGGTGATGTCCACCCTGGCCAATGCGCTAAAGAAGATTTCCACCGAACGTATTTTTATGACCCTATCCGCGGACGAGGTGCCCTTGGATATCAACAACCCCAAGAACCCGTCCATCGTCTCGATCGTCAACAATCCCAAATACGAAACTGCATACACGCCCGTCATTGCCACCATCCTGCATACCATCACCAAACAGATGAGCGTGCGGGGAAGGGAAGCGGCCTTTATCCTGATGGAAGAGGCCCCTACCATTCGCCTGCTGAATATGCACCGCATTCCGGCCACTCTCAGAAGCTATGATATTGCCACCATCTATGTGCTTCAGGACAAGATTCAGAACGACATGATGTACGGGGACAAGGCGAGCAAGGCCATTTTGAGCAACCTGTCCTACCAATTCTTCGGAAAAGCCAATGACCCCGATACCGCTAAATACTATGAACGTTTTTTTGAGATCGTCAAAAAACCGACCACCAGTATCAGCAAGAGCAGCAACTGGGATTTTGATTCCCGGGTGACTACAGGGGAGAAGGAGGTGAGCAAAATCCGCTCGGATGTTTTCTTCCGTCTGCGCCAAGGGGAGTTTATTTCCTTTGCCGATGGCAAGGACCGAAAGGTACGGTTTCCGCTACCTAAAATCACAAGGGAACTACCGGAACCGACCTTTCCCCATGATGCCCCTGAAATCCGTGCCAACTATGAAAATATCCATCGGGAAATGCGCAAATTGTTACGCCTAAAACCTAAGGGATAATCGATTGATACATAAGGGTTTTGAAATGGAGTCGGCCTTGAAACGAGAGTGGAATTTGACGAACTTTATCATAATCCGGAAACTGCGCTATTGAACGTCTTATAAAAATATAGACTCAAAACTTGTATCTGATATCCATCATCCGACTTCCCTTCTTTTCTTTTAGCTCAAATTGAAGATTTTCAGAGTCTCCAAAAGTAAATTTGGGAACTACGTAAACAAATCGCTTTTTTGATAGGTCATTGACCATCGAAGGGTGATTATGGGCATAGACAGGGATTAATTGCAGCTTTTGAAAAGATGATTTACGTCTTTTATTACCATTTACTTTAAACACTTTTAGATAATCCACTTCAAAGTCTATTCCTGACTTATTCGCAATCTCTAAAACTAAATACACTTCTCTGTTATGGTATACCATATTTTGTAACCTTAAAGTCATTCCACCCTTTTTCTTCGATTTCAAATTTTGGGTGTTCTTCAGCATCAGGCTTGAACACAAATTTTCAAAATAATCAGCCTTTCTAAAATGCGAAGTTTTTTTTTGGGTTTCGGGCATCATCAAATCTTGTATTAGCTCCGATTTGGCGATTTTTACTATTGGCCTTTCGTGGCCAATACTCTCATCTAGTCCTATAAACCTGTTTGTCCTTAACAAACCCTTTCTATATTGCAGCGTATAAGAATACACATGACCGTCATTCGTTATTACAAGAAGATTGCTATTTGTTCCAGGACTTGCTTGCAACAAACCAAAGTGTTGTGGCGTATCACGATTATAGCTGAATGTAAAGTTTTCCGATCCGGGGGTAGCCTGTCGAATGGGACTTGGAAAAAATAGAGCCAAATTATGCGTTTGATTAGCATATAAGGTGTCCGTTTGAGCATTACTACTAAGTGTAGTGAACAATAAAAAAAGGCCTTTAATGATATTCATAAAGATGGTTTAATGATGAGTTGATACTGATTGTGGATAGTCGCCTTGACGTTCCGGTTATTATTTCGGAATATCTGCTTAATGCCTCCTACTTGTGGCACTCCCGGAATATTGATATCCTCGACAACATCCCCTATAACTTCACTGGAAGCTTCCGATGTAAAACTGTTACGCACATAGATACCCTCGTTACCGTCCAAGAGGTCGAATGCTTTTAAATCGACAGGTTTGTGATCGATATTGGTAATGTTGACAAATACCCGATTCGACTTGAAACTGACAAATCCGAAAACCAATGAATTTCGGGAAACCATGTCCCCATTGATTACGGCATCGACCGCTAATCGCAACTCCAACCTGCTATCTTTTTTTACGGTCTGTTGGCCATTGACTTCTACTAGAATAAAAGCATCGGTGTTGGAAACTGGATTTTCAGAGTTGGATTTTACCTGCTGTACCGGTTCGAAGCTGAAAAATTTATCATGGGCATTTTTGAAGTCAAAAGCAATTGGCTGTTCCTGATTCTTCCTTTCAATATTCCCGACTCTAGGAATTCCTGAGGACGATGAACCCCTAAAACCTCCAGCATCATAATCTATCCTTCCTTCCCTGTAAATACTGTCCACGATTCGTTGACGCTTCTTTTCCTTTAACAAGGGATCGAACTGTCCTGAAGAATCCAATAGAGACTCATCATAGATACTTGGGGCATCTGACTCCCGTACCTCTTTCAAATCATTGATGGCATCCAGTTTTGAATTATATTCTTTCTGTTCTTCGTTCAGTTCAGGTACCGTGGGTTGCGTAAGCTCGCTTTCCATTTCGCTATCATCGCCCAGAACATAAACGGAATAGCAAATAATAAATACCACTACCAACCCGATAATGCTTATAAAAGTTATTTTCTTCTTATCCATTTTTAGCTGTGTTTATTGTCGATTGTCGACTTTCTTTAATGAGTTTTCAAAAAAATTGGTGATCAACAGACCATGGGTATTATTTGGAAAGTTTCGATCTACAATCAATAAATCGCCAGTAGTTACTAAGCGGTACCGATCAATGACCGAACCCCTATTGATTTCAAAAACCGTTTCCGTTCGAAAGGAGTTGCCCTTTTTAGAAAGTGTTAGTTCCGTATCGATTGAAATAACCTTTTGTACCAAGGAGTACTGAAGCAACCGGTTATAAACCCCGTCCGCTTTCTTTTGACGGTACACATTGTCAACGGTACTATCGCCGAGCCAAAGTGCTTTCTCCAGATTGCGCTTGTAATTGCTTTCATCGATTCCATAGAAATAATGATGGAACAAGTCAAGATGCGAAAGTGCCTCCACTTCTATATTCTCTTTTTGGGAAACCAACTTTAACGGAATGATGGAGCCATCCGTATTTACGGCAAAAGTGCTGTTCAGCATCTTTGTATTGAAACAGTAGACCATAATTAGCGATAGACTACTGGTCAATAGGCTGACGGCAACTATGGCCAATACGATAAATCGGTTGGTCTTCAGGACGGTGTAAATATTCTTATAAGGGGTCATTTTATTTTTTATTTAAAAAGCTTTTAGGAAACAAATAATCGGAACGTGAAGCTCGTGGCTCGTTTGTATAGTTTGAATTTTAGCAGCAATATGAAACCGACTCCCGCCAATTCGATGAGTGGGGCAAAAAGCTCGCTTCCAAAATCGGTTCCGAAAAGGCTAGGCCAAAAGTTGTCGGTGATTTCTTGATAGAGTTCGTTTACAAATACATTGACCAAGAAAAAAGCGGGTACGATCATATAAACGGCAGCATATAGCTTAAAAAAACGATAGCCCATTTCCCGAAATTTTTCAAAAACCGCCATACTAATGACCAATGGGAAAAAGGCCTGCATGACACCCAAGAGAAAGTAACGCTCGGCCAGAAACAAGGGATAAATGAATAGATCTAGTATCCATAAAAACATTCCCATCCCATACGCCAAGAATCGAATTCCCAAAAATGGTGTGGTCAGAAATTCATACAATAATCCCATTGTTTTTGCGGTAGCATCCAATAATCCTAAATCTTCTTCAACCTGTATATCCTGCATTTCCAATGGTAAAAGGATTGGTGCAGTACTCCTATATTGACCCTCTACGGCCACCAAAATTGTATCAAAAGCTCCGAGTACTTCAGTTGAAAAAATGACGACGAGGACTACGGCAAAGTTTTTAATCAGGTCGGTAGGGGTCAATCCCCAGGTCAATCCTTGACGCGTAGCCCCTCCCTCATAATATTTCTTAAGAATATTTATCAGGAAAAATAGGATAGCCAACACCTTCATTCCACCTATAGTATAGCTCGCAAAGTCACTATCCTTGATGGTCTGAAAGACCGCATCCACATATTCCAATCCGATTGATAAAAACATTTAAAACAGAATTAGTAGTTGGTTTCCCTATTATTGATTTTGTCCTGCATTTCCCTAAAAGAGATAATTATCTTGTATCGCTTATTCTTCAGGGTTATATCCGCTACCATCTTTTTAGAATCCTCACGATGCCCTTCCAAAATGGCTAACCGCTCAGCATCATTCAGCTTTAAAAAGTCATTGGAAAGCACTTGGTTCATAAATTCCAGATTACGCAATGAGCCATCGATGATTGTATTGAAAGCATTGGAGACTGCATCTATTTCATCGGGATGGATATAGGGAGAGTTTAAAATACTTCTTAGGTCATTTCTGACCATATTCACCAGAGCTTCATTATTTGCATTGATTTCCTTTACTGCCTCATACTGTTTGACCGCGTTATTTACCTTTTCAATGGTTTCCTTTGCCTGTTTTAAAAACTTGACCGTCTTGATCATTTCTGAGGTTTGTTTGGCAGATTCAAAAAGCTGCTTCACCAAGGATAAGAAACTGACGTTATCATACACAGGCATCCCCTGTGCTGAGCCATTGGCTCCGATTCCTACTACAAAAATGACGGATAGGATAAATGTTCTGATTGTGATTTTCATGATGTTCTATTTTAAGTGAGTGAATGTGATTTTTTGAACTTTTGATTTACGAACGTTACGATAGCGGACTCCATATTTTGGGTCGTTTTATAAATGGCCATTATGGCCTCGTTCTCCGAGCCGTCCGTGAGAGAGGCGGCATATACTTCGGGCGGCACTTCCAATCTGAAAATGTTGCTCTCCTTCCCAATTTTGATAAAAATCTCGGTGTATTTTCGTGCACCCTTTAAATCATTTTTAATGGACTTTAATTGGTTCAGGTCATGGCTCGAAAGGTTTAATCGGTTGACGAGTTCATCATAGCCCTTTTCATTTCTAAGGCTATAGATTACTTGGGTGTTTTCAAGAATACTGGCCGAAACGGAATTGCTAGGCAGTTGATTGATGGATTGTAGTATGATGCCGATAGCGCCGTTCTGCTTTCGAATTGCCTGATAATAGAATTCAACACTTTCCAGTACGTTATCAAATTTGAGCTGCTTTGCAAACTCATCGAATAGGATGATTCCTTTTTCGGCACGATTGCGCCAGATGGTCCGCTGTATAGCCGATTTGATAAGCTTGAGCATTACGGACAGTACTTCCTTATTGTCCTTTACTTCATCCAGTTCAAAAACAATCAAGCGTTTGTCCTCGATTTTATAGGATTGGTCCTCGTTGACCTCGAACAGAAAGCTGTAAAGTCCATCCCCGACATACTCGGACATGATATGCAGAAAGTTCGTGGTGTTGAAGTAGGAGGTATCTATACCCAAATCCTCCAATAAATTTTCCTTGTTGTCCCTGACGAAATTATAGAAGGCATCAAGCGAATGGGATTTATCGGTATCGCTCCTATAATAGTGTTGAAGGATTTTCTTCAAAGCGACCTCCTGTGCTTTGGCGACCTTAAGACCCGAAGCGAAGAGCTCTAAAAGGAAGACGGTTAGATCTTCCAACCGCTCCGGACTTAGGTCATGTAGACTGTTGATGTAAAAGGGGTTGATGCCCAAGTTTTTTCCTTGCTCATATCGTAAGGTGATATATTGATTGGGGTATAGCTTAGCAAACTTTGTATAGCTTCCCCCAAGGTCAATGATGACCAAACGGACACCGCTCTCGAAATACTGGCGTAGAATATTATTGGCAAGGAACGATTTACCTTCACCTGTAGGGGCGAAAATGGCAAAGTTCCTTGCTTTAATACGCTTCTTTTTTTCATCCCAGACATCCTTTAGAACAGGAATGTTATGTTGCCTATCGTTGAAAATGATACCGGTAGCATCCGATTTGTAATTGGTGTTGTTGACCAGCAGACAGAGTGCATGTTTCAGATCGGTCACATAAAGATCGGCATTGGAAAAGTTGGAGGAGAAACAACAATAGCTATTGAGCAAGTAATTTTTACGCTCCTCCCCTTTTGGGTAATAGGGAACAATGTCCAGTTCCTTGAACTCGGTTTTGATTTTGGAAGCAATTCTGGCAAGTGCCTCTTTTTTAGAATTCCAAAAGACAACGTTGAGATGGCCCCGTACAATGCGCGCATTATCATCCTGATTAATTTGATCTAAAATGACATTTATCTTCTCATGCACGACCTTGTTCTGTGTTCCAAAACTGGAACTCTTGCTCAATTCATCGATCCGCTTTTCAAGAAGCTTTCTCCACTTGTGTTTATCGTCCAAATAGATAATCTGGTTGACGATATGATTTTCATTGAAGTTAAGTCCCAAACCATCGATAAAACCTTGATGGAATATGAAGTCATCCGAAGTAAAGGCATCGTTGGTCTTACTGCTTCCGACACCATCGCCAAAGCATAGTTCATTATTGACCGCCAGCACATCAAAGAAGTGATCGCCAATCTGCGCATGGTCTTTGTTCAGAACGATATCCGTATCGAAACCCTGATTGAATCCGTTGAAAAAATCATCCGTAAGCGCAAGGATTTCTTTTTCCATTAGGGGCGTGAAATCCAACTTATAGCTATTGTTCAGGAACCCTACCGAATCTCGGACCGAAGCGGTAAAACTGGTTACGGCATCGCTCATTTTTTCGGGAAGGGTCTTTGGAACACCTTTGAACGGATTGACGTATTTTGATTTGTTCAGGCCTTTGTTCTTTGGCCAGATAAAAAACAGATACGACTCATGCGATATATGCTCCCTACCCTTAAAATGTGCATGGGTCGCCTTTTCCAAGAAAGTGGAATTGGGCAATTGCTCAGCGGAGTATTGAAGCTTTTGGAATATATCCTGTTTGTGAATAACAGTTCCAGCTGGGAGTGACTTTAATGCCTGAAACCAACTACCATGCAGATCCTCGAAATCTTTCTCGGACAACGAATAGACCTCCGGTAAATCGGCCTTATAAGAGAGTACGATATTCCCGTTGTTGGCAAAGACCAGATTATCCTGTATGTCCGCAATCGGATAATGTAGTGTCAAATTAATCCTCATAGTTCAGGGCTGTTGTTTTCTTGTTGGAGATTGCCTTTGGAAATACTTTGCCGATATGCAATAAATGGGGTTGGTTCGTCAGCTTTAACAGCACTACATAGAGCGTTCCATTCATGAGGGCAGCGCCTAATACCAATCCAAGACTGAAGGAGAATATCACGACCAATAACGAGCCGATTACCCCCAACATCTGCAAGGCGAACAACGATATAGGAAGACCGAAGATCAATGCCCGCTTGCGAATGTTTCGATAAATCTGGTAGCCCTTCATTATACGACAAGGGTTATCAAGTAGGTAAAGATGCCCACTACAGCCCCGGCAATTAATACAAATACCAATACTCGGGTTATTCCTTTTTTAAGATCCGCATTCTCTCCAAAAAAGTGTCCAGCGTTAAAAAGGAAGCCGACAAGAAAAATGACCCCGAGAATAATCGGGAAGATGACCCGTATGGTGTCCGAAATATCATTTACGGAATCTTCGATGCCCCCGATCTGGGCATAGGTAGGTGCCGTCGCTAAAATCAACAGCAAAAATGCTTTTTTTAGTTTTCTCATAACTGTTCGTTTTTGCGGACAAAGCCCGCCGTTAATTAAAAGTGATTGATGAATAATGGTCTTCTGCTAAGACTTATGGAATTTCTAGAGAATGGAAGGAAACGATGGGAATCGAATAAATTTTAACAGTTTGGAACGTTAAAATTTCATGGATTAGAAGTGAAATTGAGAAAAGGATGAAAATTGTACAACACGCACTAAAATTTTACTCAGTTATGAATCGATTTTATTTTTTTCTGATGGTATTTATTATAGCATCGAATATGAATGTGGTTTCCGCACAGGAAAGTAATAAAAAGACAATAGTATTGCTGGACCCTGGACATGGTGGTTTGGATTCTGGTGCCATTGGTGTCAATGGTATTCTGGAAAAGGATATTGTTCTTAAAGTAGCCACGGAAGTGATTCGTTTGAACAGGGAACTGTATAATGATACCTTGGATATCTATCTGACCCGATATTCGGATACGTTGATTTCCTTAGGGCACCGGACCAAGTTGGCAAAAATATTACAAGCTGATGTTTTTGTTTCCATTCATTGTAATCAAGCAATGAGAAAGGCAGCGCAGGGTGTTGAAGTATATGTTCAAAAACCTTCAAAGAAAACGAATCACAATAATCAGATGCAATCGGAACAGTTGTCCAGAAATCTGGTAAATAGACTCGAAGAGTCTTTAGGATATAAAAACAGGGGGATTAAATATGATAATTTTCAAGTGCTCAGGGAAACTAAATTTTTATGCCCTTCAGTTTTATTGGAACCTGGTTTTATATCAAATCCTAAGGAAGCAGATCATAATAGTAAACAATCAACTCTAGCAGGCCTTGCTCTTATCATATTACAAACCTTGTTAAATTTTGATTATGCTGGAAATCTCTAAAATATTGGTTCAAATTCTGAAAACCATTGTGAAGGAATTAGCCATTGCTTTAATTCAACTATTTCAGCCCAAAAGGAAATAATCGTAAGGCTTATAATTCCTCTTTTTTGCCTTTTTACTTTTTGAGATTCCTTATGATTTCGTAGAGTTTGGCGGTTTTGAACTTGTTGCCAACGTTCCTTAAATGGGATGTAGCGTGCAAAAAGGTGCTATATTTTGAGTTTAGCACAGAGCTAAATTTTTAACTTTAGTTTTTCTAGTCGTCCTCCGTTTTGTGAAAAATCAACACAAGTATTCTGAATTCTATAAATCTCTTCCATTAAAGGAATTAATTCTATTTGCTTATTTAATGAAATCAATTTGAACTCCGTTAAAACATAAGCTTTGAAAACAAATGTTATTTCATCAATTTCACTAGATTCTATAAAAATAGTTTTTGGAATAATATTTCCAGCTATTGAATTATTCAAAAATTCATCTAGATTTTCGTCAAAATGTTCTATGTAGTTTCTAAAAGTCCTGTTTTTTAAAATATTAGAGTCAGTTATTCCATAATATTCTTTTAATTTCTCGCCTCTTAGTATATGAATTTTGTTCTT
>JBCCEC010000028.1:0-44391 GCA_039030475.1 Bacteroidota bacterium | reverse complement strand
GTAATTAGTATTGTAATAATTCTTTTCTTTAGAGTTTCCAGTACAAAACTTCCAAATTATCCTATGCCGTGCTATCCTTTTGTGGCGACTTTGATAGCTAATTACTTGTATCGAGTTTATAGGGGCAAAGTTAAATCCAAAAGTATGGTCTGGAGCTTTCTTTTCTTATCTGTAGTCTCAATTGCTTTACCGATCTTAGGATATATTGCACTGGGAATGGAAAAGCAACTTTACGGAAAACGTTTCTTGAGCCTTTTTCTTCTTTTGATTACCATTACAGGCATATTGGGTTTTGTTTTCTATAGAAAAGAAAAATTGAAACCAGCCTTTTTAAGTATTGCCGTAGGATGGGTCTTGACCGGTTTTGCATTGTTCGGTGTCATATATCCATTATTAACAAAAGAAAGCCCCGTGTCAGTAGCGATACAAGAGCTTCGGCCAAATTGGGACATCATAGTCTTTAAAAGGTTCGATAGCGCTTTCCCCATTAATTATAAAAGGACTTTTCAAGTTTTTGATTCTTTGGAAAATATTGAAGCTTATCTTGAGAAACATCCATACACCTATATTTTAACCAATACCAGAAGTGAAGAAGACCTAAAAAAATTGGAACATTTCAAACTAGTACTTGAACGGAAAGCACTTTTTGAGAATCATGTCACTAGGGTTTATACCCAATAAGCAATCCCAACACCCAAAATAATTACCAAAATCTTTCTTAAATTGAAAGAATGACCCTGTGAGCTTTCAAAAAGAATAACGGTGGAAATATGAAGAAATACTCCTATGGCCAAACTTTTAAAAATATAGCCATAGGATTCCATCCATGGTACTTGCGCAAGATAGCTTCCGATAGGTGTCATTAATGAAAATACACCTATAAACAAAAACACCAAACTCTTTTTGAGATTAGAACCAAGTAAAAAAATACTCAATATTATGGCTACGGGGATTTTGTGTATGATGATTCCGTATAATATCGAATTATTCTCGTGAATTGGAACGCCTTCTATCAATGCATGTATTGATAGGCTTAGAAACAATAGCAATGGAAAGTTATTTTCTTTTAAATCTAAATGTACATGGCCATGTTCGGCCCCTTTGGAGAAGAATTCCAAAAACACTTGGAGCAAGATTCCAGCCAAAATAAATAAGGCAATGGTTTTTGGGCTATGTACTTCATACACATCTGGTAGCAATTCAAAAAAAGTAAGCGCCAATAAAAATGCACCACTAAAAGCCAATAGGAGTTTTATACTTTTTTTGTTCTTTGGCCTGGTCACCCAAACAAAAGTAAAACTTGCCAAAACGGCCAGTATGGGAATAATAAATATGGTTAAATGGGAAAAATCCATGGACTAGATTGAAGGCGCAAAAATAGCCTATTTTTACCAAAAGATTTTAAAACAGCATGGCGGGAAATTTTAAGATGTTGGCGAAAACCTTATATGGTTTTGAACCTATTTTAGCAAAAGAACTGCGGAACCTAGGTGCAGGAAATGTAGAAGAAGGCGTAAGGAACGTTACTTTTGACGGGGACACGGGGTTTTTATACAAGGCAAATCTTTGTTTGCGTACCGCTTTGAAAATAATGAAACCAATTTCACGGTTTCGTGTATTCGGTGAAAAAGAGTTGTATAGACAGGTTTATGATATTGATTGGTCAGATTTATTTGACCATGACAAAACTTTTGCAATCGATACTACCATGAATTCGGAAGTATTCAATAATTCTCTGTTTGTTTCGCAAAGGGCAAAGGATGCCATTGTAGATAAGTTTAGGGCAATTACTAGACAACGCCCCAGTGTAAATACCCATGACCCAGATATTCGAATCAATATTCATCTATATAAAAATTCTTGTACAGTTTCTTTGGATAGTTCTGGCGCATCGCTGCACCAACGTGGTTATCGTATATCGACCAACATTGCACCAATCAATGAAGTCTTGGCTGCTGGTCTATTGCTTACGAGCGGCTGGAACGGAACTACAGATTTTTTAGATCCTATGTGCGGTAGTGGTACTTTCTTGATAGAGGCTGCAATGATTGCTTGTAACGTTCCCGCTAACATCAATAGGTCATCGTACTCCTTTATGCATTGGAACGATTTTGATGAGGAGCTGTATGAAAAAATTATTGCTGCAAGCCTTAACAAAACACGTGAATTTCATCATAAAATCATTGGATACGACAAAGCTCCTTCTGCTACGAGAAAAGCTCAGGAAAATGTGGACAACGCAAATCTTTCTGAATACATTGAAATAGAACGGAAGGACTTTTTTAAAACTGAAAAACCGGTTGAGACTACATTACACATGGTTTTTAATCCTCCTTATGGAGAGCGTCTTCAAATAGATGTTGAGGATTTTTATGCTAAGATTGGAAATACATTGAAACAAAACTACCCCGGTACAAACGCCTGGTTGATTACATCTAATCTCGAGGCATTAAAACACGTAGGTCTTAGACCTTCTAGAAAGATAAAGGCCTTTAATGGTAAGTTGGAATCTAGGTTAGTGAAATACGAGATGTATGAAGGAAGTAAAAAAGCGAAGTATAAAACCGATACTCCATGAAACCAAAATATAAAGCGTTGCTTTTCAATTTTATTGCCTTTGTGGTCTTATTTCTTATTGCTCGTTTGGTTTTGGGATATTATTTGCCCATCAACCCTATTTTTTTGGCCGTAACCTCTGCAATAATCGCGAATATCTTAGCTCCTAAATTTGGTGCTATTAAAACAGATGAAGGCGAAAAGGTATTAATGAAATGGATTTTTATTAAAGGAATGCGAGAAATATGATTTATTGATCATATCCAGTTTCTAGAAAGCTTATTTATCCGTCCAAACAGCTAATTCATTGCCAGATGGATCAATAAACTGAAATCTACTGCCCCCCGGAAACGAAAAGATATCTACGGTTATTTTTCCTCCTAGAGCAATAATCTGTGATTTGATTTCTTCAAGGTTATCATGGTAAAGTACTACCAGGACGCTATTTGTTATTTCCTCCTCGGTCGTTTCGAACCCTCCTTCGATACCACTTTCAGAAAATGCGGTATAGGTAGTGCCATAATCGGTAAAAACCCATCCAAAGGCTTTGCTGTAAAACAATTTAGTGGCTTCAAGGTCCTTTGCTTTAAACTCTACATAATTAATTGGAATACGCTTCATCGGATTAGTTTTTAAATGTGGTAAAAGGCTGTACGAGCTAAAACCTTACTCTTCTTCAGGAACCTCTTCTTTTTTCTTTTTTGACTTTTTGTACAAAGGGATAAAGTAAGAGATGGAGTAATTGTAGCTCACACCAAAATTGCTTCCATCGGTTATTCTGTTAAAACCGGGAATCCAAAGATTGGGAAAGCGCTCTTCCTCTGAATTTGTGATCAGGAAGCCCAAACGCGCACTCATTCCCACGTATATGTTTGCAAATAGTTCTGCTTTTAACCCTAATACAAATTCCAACCATGAAGCGCTACGACCACTAAATTCTTCACCTTCTTGAGCCCCGACCAAAAATCCGTCTGGATTGAAAAAACGGTTGCTATCAAAAATAGTATACTCGTTTAAGGTTTGGCTAAAACTTGAAAAGGCATAGCGACCACCAACGGTAATGGCATTGTTCATTCCATACCAATTTTCGTAAGTATTCATGTCTATACCAAGTTTTATATAGCTGCCCGAAGAAGTATAGTTGTATAATGGACTGTTGCCTACATCTTCAAATAGGGTCTTTTCTTCATTACCAAGTTCAGCTGCCAAATACATTTTTTGTGTGAGTCTGTAATCACCAACTATTTCAAAACCTGTATAGTCTTCGTCAAGAAAAGACAGTAAGGGCCTATTTAAGTCTATACCTACTCGTAGACCATACTCCTGTTTGTATTCAATGGTATCCTTTGGTTGAAGGTCAATAGGTTTATCCTGACCAAACGCTGAAAAGCAAAGGAAAATAACAAAAAGACTAGTGAAATATCTTGACATGGATATTGGTAGAATTTTCTATAGTTTGTTGAACAATGGTAATATCCTGTATCCAATTATCATCGCTTTCTGGTAGCGTAATGCTAAGATTGTCGTAATTGCCGACAAAACCACAAGCTTTGGAAACAAAGGCTTCACGCGATTCATAGTTAATTGTCAATGTATCAATATCACCTGTCTCAGCTTCTGTTTCGGCATCATCCGCAGAATTGGTTATAAACGCAAAACTTGTACTGGTTGCATCAATCCGTAACGGAATTACTATTGAATCCAAGGAACTGGATCTGTCCGTTATGGTGTTGACAATACTATCCAAAATTATTTCCTTGATCCTTAATGCAGGAACATCTTTGGACAACGTTGTATCAATGGCATCAAAAAAACCGATAACAAGCAACGGCGTATCACCATCAACGCAGATATCATCTTTTTCACATGAAGCAAAATATCCTATTAAAAAGGTCAGGAGTAAGATGGGAATTAGTTTTTTCATTCTAGTGTAAAACCGATTTAATCAAAAATTATACCTGTTTTTCCAAAAGTACAACATTTTCAACATGATGGGTCTGGGGAAACATGTCCACAGGTTGTACTCGTGTAACGTTATATTTCTCTTTTAACAATGCCAAATCCCTAGCTTGTGTTGCACTATTACAACTCACATACACTATTTTTTCTGGAGCAACCTGTAAAAGTTGTTCTACTACTTGTTTGTGCATTCCATCTCGTGGAGGGTCTGTAATTATAACGTCGGGCTTGCCGTTCTCCTCGATAAATTCGGTAGTGAAAACATTTTTCATATCGCCCACAAAAAATTCAGTGTTGGAAATACCGTTGCGAACGGCGTTTGCTTTAGCATCTTCAATAGCTTCAGGAACAGATTCAATTCCCACAACTTTTTTTGCCTTTTTTGAGATGAATTGTGCTATGGTTCCGGTACCAGTATACAAATCGTATACCACTTCGTTACCGGAAAGACCTGCAAAATCACGGGTAATCTTATACAATTCGTAAGCTTGCTCTGAGTTGGTCTGATAAAACGATTTGGCGTTTATTTTAAATTTAAGCCCTTCCATTTCTTCAAAAATATGGTCACGACCTGCAAAACATACTATTTCTTGGTCGTAAATGGTATCGTTTTGCTTTTGATTGATAACGTATTGTAAGGAAGTTATTTCTGGAAATTTTTCTTTCATATGGTTCAAGAGCAACTCACGTTTTGCTTTATCGTCTTCAAAAAACTGAATGAGCAACATGATTTCTCCCGTTGATGCAGTTCTCAACATCATTGTGCGCAATAACCCTTCTTGCCGCCTTGGATTAAAAAAGGAAAGGTTATTTTCGGTAGCAAAGTTTTTTACTTCTAGACGAATTGCATTGGAAGGGTCTTCTTGCAAGTGACATTTTTTAATATCAAGAATTTTATCCCACATACCCGGTATATGAAATCCAAGAGCGTTCCTATCTTCAATTTGAACTGTGGAATTGATTTCTTCTTCGGTTAGCCAACGACTGCTAGAGAAGGAAAATTCCATTTTGTTTCTGTAGAAATATTGTTTTTGCGACCCAAGTATTGGTGTTATATCTGGCAGTTCAAGATGTCCTATGCGTTTTAGGTTGTTCTCTACTTCACTTTGTTTAAAATTGAGCTGGTGTTCATAGCCCATGTGTTGCCATTTGCATCCACCACAAACCCCAAAATGCTCACATTGTGGTGTTGTTCTTTTATCCGAATATTGGTGGAATTTAGTGGCTACACCTTCAAAGAATGCTTTTCTTTTTTTTGTGGTCATGACATCCACAACATCACCGGGAACGGTGTTGGTTAGAAAGATTACCCTTCCATCTGGAGCTTTCCCTACAGATTTTCCCTTGGCGCCAGCATCTACCACTACCACGTTTTCAAATGTTTGCCGCCTCTTCTTTTTTCGCATTTGGCAAAAGTAATGTCTTTTCAGAATTAGTTGTAGCTGTTGCTCTTAAATTGTATCTAAAGTTTTTACGGTCCGGACTGGCAATATGATTATGAAAAATTTTAGTTTGAGGCAATAATTTGTATTTTGCGGTTTCTTCAAGGGATGATTTCTCTCCCACGCTGAATTTTCGAAACTTCGAAAGGAAAAAGGTATTGTAGGAATGGTTATTTTATCAATTTAAACACATTTAAAATGGCTGTTTTAGAACATTTAACATCGCAAGAAGCGATAACATTAGAAAACAAGTACGGCGCACAAAATTATCATCCTTTACCAGTTGTTCTGAGTAGGGGAGAAGGTGTCTACGTATGGGATGTTGAAGGCAAAAAGTACTATGATTTTTTATCTGCGTACTCAGCAGTAAATCAAGGGCATTGTCATCCAAAAATTATTGGGGCATTAAAAAGTCAGGCTGAAAGCTTGACCTTGACTTCTAGAGCATTTTATAACGATATCTTGGGAAGGTATGAAGAATTTGCCACTAACTTTTTTGGATATGATAAGCTTTTACCCATGAACACTGGTGCAGAAGCAGTGGAAACCGCGTTAAAGCTAGCCAGGAAGTGGGCCTATGAGAAGAAGGGAATCCCAGCTAATCAAGCTAAAATTATAGTATGTCAAAACAATTTCCACGGACGTACCATTTCCATTATATCTGCATCGAACGACCCTATAGCTACTGAGAATTTTGGACCATTTACACCAGGGATTGTTTCGATCCGTTATAACGATATCAATGCGTTACAGGAAGCCTTGAAGGATGAAAATGTGGCTGCCTTTTTGGTGGAACCCATACAGGGTGAAGCAGGGGTTTATGTACCGGATCCTAATTACATAAAAGAAGCTTTGGAGTTATGCAAGTCCAAAAATGTGCTCTTTATGGCCGACGAAGTACAAACCGGTATTGCCCGTACAGGTAGATTATTGGCTACTTGTGGTAATTGTTCCTGTCCAGATAAAAACTGTTCGGGTACTCCAGATGTAAAACCAGATGTTCTGATTCTTGGAAAGGCTATTTCTGGTGGTGTATTACCTGTTTCCGCTGTTTTGGCAAACGATGAAATTATGGAGGTCATCCGCCCTGGTAACCATGGTTCGACCTTTGGCGGAAACCCATTATCCTGTGCCGTTGCCATAGCTGCGTTGGAGGTGGTGCGAGATGAACGTTTGGCTGAAAATGCTTTTGAATTAGGTCAGCTGTTTCGTGCTGAAATGGAAAAACTGATAGAAGAAACTGATTTGGTGCGTTTGGTTCGAGGTAAAGGGCTGCTCAATGCAATTGTAATCAATGATTCTGAAGATAGCTCTACGGCTTGGGACATATGTATGGCGTTAAAGGAAAATGGACTCTTAGCAAAGCCTACGCATGGAAACATCATACGTTTTGCTCCTCCTTTGGTAATGACCAAGGAAGAGTTGATGGATTGCATTGGTATCATTTCCAAAACACTTAAAGAGTTTGATGCTTAGCATCGACTTTATATAAATAAAAGGGCTTTGATATTTTATCAAAGCCCCTTTTTACTCGATAATCGAGATTTAAAATACTCCGACGCTTGCGTCGAAATCGATGGTAATTTTCCTTTTAATGCTTCGTGGGCTTGCCCCGAGGTTATTTACTTCTAAGGAGAAAAGTTATAGTTCTTCCTTTGCTTCTATAGACATTTCACAACCGTAATTGTCCGCAAAGAAATTATCCAAATCATCGGCCTTGAGCGCCAAATTCTTCAAATTTTCTTTGATGGAATCTGCATGATCTGTAAAAATATCAGAAAGGTGTGCCCTATACGAGATGTAGATTTTATTCTCATGTATACCCAAATAATATGGGTCTACATTTTTCTCTAGTAAATAGGTCATTAGCTCTTGAATGTTTTTTTTTGGTAAATTGTTCAAGGGCGATGTCGCTACTAAATAATCCCGCTTAAAGACAAAGATTCGGATTAGGGCACTGCCTTGATGAAATTCCCAATAATCTCTACCGGCTCTTCCCAGAACAGGATTTATGCCCAGTTCTGTAAGTGCATTTTCAACAAATTGCGCAAAATGACTTTTCTCAAATTCTTCCCAAATGGAAATATCCATAGTATTTCCGCAGTTTGCACAAAATTCACATTCTTTCTCCATATAGCTATCGCAAGAGTTGCACTTAACACTATAAACTGGATTTTCTACAGAGGCAAAATCATTTATTTCTTTAATCAAGTCTGAATGTTTGATTCCAAACCCTACATTATCGGCATTGTTGAATTTTGAAGTGGTTACACCGATCAGGACTCCTGCCTCGTTCAACATTGGTCCTCCTGAGTTACCTGGATTCACAGCGGCATCGGTCTGTATGTAATTTCTGTTCCCCATAGGTTGGCTGCTTGAAGAAACAATACCTTCCGTTATCGTATAGGGCATTCCAAAGGGATAACCATTTATGAATACTTTTTGGGTATTGGCCACGATTATTTCTTCTTGTAGGGAAATGTCGGTCTCTTTATTTTCAAAGCCTTCAATTTTTAAAAAGGCTAAATCTACTTCTGGGTTCACCATGACCACATTGGCTACGAACCTATCTTTTTTATAATCTTCTACAGCTACTACTTTTTCACCTTTTACTACATGGTAATTTGTAATGACCTGATTATATCCACTAACAGTAAATCCGGTGCCGGTACCAGAAGCTGTTACAATTTTAAAAACTGATTTTTTTATATTTTCCATTTTTTTCTTCTTTGTAGATTAACCGAATAGTTTTGAGAACAATCCTTTTTTGGAGCTTTTGGATGTTTTGACTGATTTTGTGTTACCATCTAAAAATCCATAGTAGGTTTTTAAAAGTATGGGTGCAGCTTGGTGCAGTTCTTTCCCCGAAACTTTTTCCAGAACATCGTATATGGCATTTTTATGATGCTCCTCCAAGTTGAAGTTATAAATGATATGGAGGAAAGAGTATTGTAAATAATAGCACAGCATCATATTGTTCCCATCTTTTACATACCTGTTCACATTGTTTTCCATATTCTTCGCATCGTTCTGGAGTATTTGGGTAGAACTACGCCATTTTAAAGAGATAAACGCTTCGGCATGATAAATATCCTGCATAAACTCTTCTTTTGATTTTGCACATAGCTTTTGCATAAAACTAATGCCTTTGTCTATCCTATACTTAAAATCGATTTGACCATTAAAGAGATTGCCCACATATTCTTCTAATTTGGTTCTCAATGTGCCATGGACATAAGGCATGTTCACTATTTTCAAAATGGAGAGTACCGCAATATCCCATTGAAAGTCATCCCATCTTTTTTCTTTAAAGAAGGCACTATATTTTTTATATTCTTCTATAATATCACTTATCTGCTGCCATACTTGTTCTTTTTCTATATCCGACAACGGTGTTACCCTTGGCTCTTGGTAAAAATCGGCCTTGTATTTATCTATGAATTCATCGTCATAATTGTCAGCATAAACGCTTATTTCCCGTAGCACGTCGTATACCTTGTAAGGCTGGCACACTGCAATTGGCATTTTATATTCAAACCACAAAGCGCCTTCAATAAGATGGATTTGTGCCAAAGTCAATGGATTAAAGTTGATTTCTGCCACTCTTCGAAACAGCGCTACCTTATTGGTGTCATCTGTAATCTTTACAAATGGTGCCTTTACCAAAAAATTATCATTCGTAATGGTCATTTGCACTTCTGCTGAACCTTGCCCCTGCACAATTTCAATGTCTCCACTGGTATCTTTTCCTTGCAAAATGGTGGAATTGATATAATTAATGGTCTCGATCAACGCTTCCCTGTGGTTTTTGGCATCGTATGCGTCCATTGCCTTGTCCCAATGTGAAACATCCGTTTTGGGTTCATCTTTACTTTTGATGGGTCGTTTAAAATGTGGTACTAGGTTCTTCATAGAAAACTGAATAATGGTTAAACTTTAAATATGAATTAAAAAGGGTTATTGGTTACGTTATCATTAATCACCTCATTAAGTGCATGTTAAGATTCAAGCAAATATCTAATTTATTCCATATCAAAAAGGCCCTTAATTGGGGGTTACTGTCATCACTGTAAACAGGGAGGTAAACTGTTTTAATTGTTTCGACGCTACGCTTTTAACTTTTAAACTGAAAAAAGTACAGATCATTGCCCGCCATTGCAATGGTCTTTTAAAACACTGCCTTTTCCAAGATTTTCAAGGTCATTTTATCAGCATCCCAATTTGCATTGACACCTATAGGGAACGTAAAATTGTTCGGTACATGACCAAAGCTCATACCATAGGCCGCTGGAATGTTCAAAGGAGCTATTCTATCCATAATAACCTCTTTTAAGGTAAACGATTTAGAGTTTGAACTTGAATTACAACCTGCACAAACTCCAAAAACAATCCCTTTAGCTTTTTTAAAGCTAGGTCCTTCAAGGAGTTGGGTTAGCATTCTGTCTATTCGGTAAGGGGCTTCTTCTACATCTTCTAAACAGACAATGGCATCGGTAAAATCTATTTCGTGTGGCGTTCCAATAAGCGCATTGACCAAGGTAAGGCTCCCGCCGACCAATTTTCCGGTGGACTGCCCTGGGGTTATTGTATATCGTTCATATTCCACATCATTCATCATTTCTTTATCCTCTAGTGTAACATTGGTAATAACTTGTGGATATTTGGGATGTATTAATGTGTTGCTAAATTCTTGTTTACTGTAATCATCGTCCAGGGTACTACCAACAGGTCCGTGAAAGGTAATCAACCCAGTTTCCTTTTGGATGCCATTCAACAGAGCAGTAATATCGCTAAACCCTATAAGTAGTTTTGGGTTCAGTTTAATGTTTTCATAGTCTATCATTTGCATGATGCGCGTACAGCCATATCCGCCTCGAGCACAAAGAATTGCATCTACCTTTGTATTTGCGAACATTTCATTGAGGTCAGCTGCCCTTTCTTCATCTGTATCGCTAAAATAACCATGGTTCCCATGAATACGGTCTGTATGAAAGGGAACAAAGCCCATATCTTTCAGTGTTTTTTTTATTTCTTTAAGTATGTTGGGTTTAACAGCGTACCCCGGGGCAATAAGGCCTATTGTATCTCCTTTTTTTAGGCGTTTGGCAAGTAATCTGGGATTTTCGTTTTCGTTGTTTTTTTCTGAAAAAGCAACATTTGGTAGAACAGCAGTTGCCGATAACAAAGCGGTCAAATTGATGAATTTTCTCCTTTTAATCATGTAGGCAGGATTTTTTCGCGCCTTGAAGTTAAAACCTTTAGGGTAATGACCAAAAAATGTTAATAAAATAAAAGAAGGATATTTATTTTTTTAAGCCCAACATGTCAAGTTGAGCACATCGAAACCCAATATGCGTATATTACGTGTTTCGACAAGCTCAATATGACATTTAAGATTGTTTTTTAAAAACCTTGTAAGCTTTATGGTTTTGATGCGCTACTACCATTGGATTTAGACCTTCGTAGTTGTCGCTGTATTTTTTTGATAGCCGACTCTATTGACTTTTCAGGTTCAATGATATTATATTCGCCCCAGAAGTCAGGATCGGAGAAACCAATGGCCTCATCACTCAAAATAATGGATTTTTTAAGTCTCTCCCTATTTTTGGGTAACTTTCCGTCCAGATTTTTTTCCCAGTCGGTAACGGCCATTTCTGCCGTCATACTATAAACGGAGTTAAACAATTTATTTTTCCAATTTACTTTAAATTCCATTAAAACATTACTGTATCCGTAATACCATTTGCCTCCTTTTTCCCTGTAATCGACCCGATAAGCAACTTCGGTTGGCCATACATTTACATTGGCAGGTTTTCTGCGAACAAATAGTTTGGCTGCTTTATCCTTGTCAGTTATGTTAAGGGAGTAAATTGCGCTGGTCAGGGTCTTGTTTTCCACATCTATGAACAGTTCTCCAGCATACAAGGGTTCAGCAATAGTTTCCCGTTGCTCAAATTTGACAACGTAGATCAATTTATCGTTAATTCTTGTGGAACGACTAAAAGTAAATTTGTAGTCAGATAAGTATTCTGGTGCAAAAATATACTCAGGATACTTCATGATATCAACATACAATGTGTTGAAGGGTCCTCCTTGTAATTTGAGGGCAACGGTATCCAGTTTGCTGTAATCGGTGCTTTTTCTGGCTTTATAAAGCTCTACAGCATCACTACGCAGGGAGTTGTAAGGTGATTTATAGATATTTACAACAGCTTCTGATAAAGAAACATTTTTTCTTCTCTTTTTGATGGTCTCCCTGTAGAAAGCCGTCATTAATGTAGGGTCTTCAAAGTAATTATCTCCTTTTCTTGCTAAAGTTTCCCTAACCAAAGCTCCAGCATCTTTTGGAACATTTACATTCACTCCAGAAAGTTCGGTTACTAAAATAGTAAGTGCTATTTTGTTGTTGTTGGGTTTCAATTCAGAGAGTTCAATACTCTGGCTCTTATAACCCAGGAAAGAAACTATTACGGTTCCAGTGGTCATACTTTTTGGAATCTTTAAAAGAAAACTCCCTTCTGTATTGGTTATGGTGCTGATATTGGTTCCTTCTACGGCAAGAGTAGCAAACACCAAAGGCTTTTTAGAAGCTTGGTCCATTACCTCCCCTCTATATTGATTAGAATCGTTTGAAGTGTTCTCTGCCTCCTGGAATGCGAAGGCATTAGCAGTACTTGCTACCCATGTGAACAGCAGAAGCAGTAATGTCACCGGTATTTTTTTTGCGAAAGTGTGTATAGATAGTGTCATAGCCTTGATTTTTCTTGTTAAGATTCAATCTAATAAAGATACGAAATTCCAAGGATAATCGTTCTATAGGAACATATTAATTACTAGATAAAAGGTTAAAAATCAGAAGAAAAGAAAATCAATCTACCATAAATAGTGCATTTACAAAGAATAATTTGCCATTCTCCCAGAAGCCTCTGAATAACGGATTGTCCACCATATAGACAACTTGACCTTTTCCATATTTTTCAGCTCCAAAAATTAGAGAGTTACCTACTTTTTTCTGGGCTTCGCTTCCTGCGAAACCAGAAACAGGTTTTGTGTCTTTTTCAAGATAAACGGCGTTACCGCTTTTAAGGTAGTCATAACTGGAATTTCCCAATTTTAGCGTGAAATAGTCCTTTCCGTATCCGTAAGCTAAAGGATGGGTATTATCGACCTTGGTTTTAAAGATTGCTCCGGTAATAGCTTCTTTGACTCGCTCCCTTTGAGTGTTCATATGGGGTTTTGGAGTATTCTTGGTGGAGTCTTTTACAGCATCTTTTTTCTTGATACTAAAGCCTTTTTCACCGTCTATTGCATTAATAGCGTTACCAAACGCAATAAGTTTACCCCCGTTTTTGACCCAACCTTGTAATCTTTTTAGTTGTTTTTCATTGAACACCTCACCATAACTTCCATCTGGTAGCACAAAAACGTGGTAGTCGTTCAAATCTATTTTGTCCATGTAATCATTATCGATTACAGAAAGTGGATACTCCAATTGTTGTTCAAAAAAGTGCCAAATTTCACCAAAACGCAAGGTAGACGTTGGCTTTCCCGATAAGACTGCAATTTTAGGCTTGGTAATCATTTTAACGTAAGGGGAACCAAAATCTTTTCCTGAATCGACAAATCCTGTTTTTGAACTGGTAATTTTTTTACTGAACTTTTTGGAGGTTTTTTTCAAAACCGTGATAAAATCGATTTTATTTTGATTGTCACCCTTGGTAATGATCAAGCTTCCACGTTCAAAAGATTTCCCTTCTATGGAAAATGGATAATCAGCTTTCCTGACCCGTACTCCTTCCTTTAATAGTTCAGCCAAGAATCGGGCATCTTTCATACTGTCCCAATCCGTTATGTAGGCATAGGTACTGGAATTTATAAAATCATATGACTGTATTTCTTGTTTTGTCCTTTTACTTCCATTAGCCACATTGGAACTACTGGCAATTCCATTCAAACCATACGCATAAGGAAGTGACCAAGCTGTAATATCATAGGTGAGCGAATCGCTGAGTTTGGCATTTGGTTCAAATAATACCTTTACCAATGTTCCTTTGGACTGACCTGTAGACACCACCAAACTGTTTTCTGTGGTTGACATTGTGCCAGATTTTCCACTGCCATAGTCAAACCCTTTTACGGAACTATTTGTTGTGCTTCCAAATTCAATTTCATGCTTGTCCAATAAATTCTTTAACGCTTCAATTTTATCTTCATTTCCATCAAGGACATAACTTTTATATTTAAAATTTTGATTCTGATAAAATTTCCTGAACTCAGTATTTAGTTTATTGGCATTTTGAGACGAAACCTCTATGGTGGACATTGCAGTGGTAAAATGGTGCGCTATTCTATCTTTCAATGTTAAGGTATCTCCTATTCTCGTTAATATCCCAAGACCACCACGACCACTTCCGCCTTGCTCATAGGTCAGTCCTATGGCACCATTATAAGTGGGATATGTGTCCCCGTAACTTGGATAGAACAGATCATAAACTTCTTCCGTAAAATAAGACCATCCATTGGCATCAAAATATTTTGCATGATTTTTACCCATAGTGACCTGAAAGTCGCGTTGAAATTTGGTAATCACCTCATGATACGGTTCAGCTGCAGGGGCAAAAAAATACGGATTGTCAACGCTCTGTTCGTGAAAATCTGCATGTACATGGGGCAACCAATCGTTATAGATCTCTATGCGTTGTTGGCTTTCCACTTGGGTCAACCATGCCCAGTCCCTGTTTAAATCAAACATATAGTGATTGCTTCGTCCGGTCCACCAACCCTCATGATGCTCTTTGCTGTTAGGGTCTACTTGATAGGGTGAATTTTTATATTGATTGTACCAGTTGCTGTAGCGGTCACGACCATCTGGATTAACACAGGGATCTATGATGACAACCGTATTTTCCAAATAAGAACTTTCAGAAGTCAATAATTCATAAATGGTTTGCATAGAAGCTTCTGTGCCTACACTTTCGTTGCCATGCACATTATAACTTAGCCATACGATTGCTTTGGATGTATCCCCTGTTCCTTTGGTATCCTTTATATGCTCTTTTCTTATATTTTCCAGATTGGAGATATTGGTTGCAGAGGAAACATAGACCAACAGCAAGGGTCTACGTTCATTGGTCTTACCATAAAAGGTGAGCTTTACCTTATCCGCAGCTTCTTTGGCCAAATATTCATAGTAATCAACAACTTCGTAATGTCTGGTAAATTCAGCGCCAAGTTCATAACCCAAAAACTCTGAGGGTGATTTTAATTGTTGCGCGAATATTGAAAAAGAAGTTAGTACAAGTAGCGATAGTAAAATTCTGGTCATATATAAGTTTATCTGCTATTATCAAATCTAATGATAAATTCCAAAATCATCATTTTCTATTTGATGGAGAACTTGTAAATCCGCTAAAAAGTAATTAACGTATTTTTAGCGATAGAAAAAAAGAAGACATTTATCTTTAGCAACTTATTGAAGCTTTAATGGAAGTAGATTGTATCCCTTTTAAAGAAACCGGTTATTTTTCCAAACTTATTTGCGATTATCTTGACCAAAAAGAAGACCTGACACCTTTTTATAATAGATTTCCCCATCTTGAGAATTTTGAAGATCAATTAAAAGAAAAAGCATTCAACTACCCAGCACCCAATAGAAAAATTTTAGTAGAGGCCTTACACGGACAATACAAAGATTTTCAGGTTTCTGATGCAACAGCAGAAAAAATTGCTTTGTTGGCACATGAAAAAACGTTTACAGTGGTAACAGGGCACCAGTTGAATCTGTTTACGGGCCCGCTATATTTTTTATACAAGATTATTTCTACGATAAATCTAACGGAACAGCTTAAAAATAAATATCCGGAACACGATTTTGTGCCCATATATTGGATGGCCACCGAAGACCATGATTTTGACGAAATCAATTACTTTAATTTCAATGGACAGAAAGTCCAGTGGAATAAAAAAGCTTCTGGTGCTGTGGGGGCTTTGGGAACCGAAGGACTTGACTCGGTCATGGATACTTTAGCCGCTCAAATTGGAAATACGGACAATGCCGAGAGATTAAAGTCCTTGTTCAAGAATGCATATATAGAACATTCAAATCTTTCTGATGCCACACGGTATCTGGCAAATGAACTTTTTGGCAAATATGGTTTGGTCATTATTGACGGTGATGATGCCGAACTAAAACAATTGTTGGTTCCGTTCGCAAAGAAAGATATTTTTGAGAACAAACCTTTTCATAAAGTTTCTGAAGCAATTGATGCCTTGTCCGCTGTCTCTTCGGATTATACTATTCAAGTAAACCCTAGAGAGGTCAATTATTTTTATCTTTTGGATGGGGTTCGGGAGCGTATCGTAAAAAAAGATGGCAATTTTTATGTAAACAATACCGAAATCGAGTTTTCGCAAAGCGAATTGATCGAGGAAATTGAAAAACACCCTGAGCGGTTTTCGCCCAATGTTATCGCACGTCCGCTATATCAAGAAATAATTCTTCCAAATCTATGCTATATTGGAGGAGGAGGGGAGTTGGCCTATTGGTTGGAACTGAAATCATATTTTGAAGCTATGGATGTTACCTTTCCCATGCTCATGCTTAGAAATTCAGCTTTATTGATTACCGAAAAACAGCAGAAGAAAATTAAAAACCTGGATTTAAAAGTTGCTGATCTTTTTTTAAAACAGAACAGTTTTATCAATAAAAAGATTCGGGAAATCTCCAACATTGATATTGATTTTTCACCTCAAAAAAAACACTTGGAAGAGCAATTCCAGAACCTTCACCAGCTTGCGGAACAAACAGATGCTACCTTTATTGGAGCTGTAAAGGCCCAAGAGGTAAAACAAAAAAAAGGATTGGATGCTCTAGAAAAAAGATTGCTTAAAGCACAAAAGCGAAAATTAAAAGACCACGTCATACGAATGACGGATATCCAGAACGAGCTTTTCCCCAATGCATCTTTACAAGAACGTCAGCTTAATTTTTCCGCCTTGTATCTGGAGTTTGGGGAACAGCTTATTCCGGAGTTAATGGACAGCCTGAATCCTCTCTTGAATGAATTTCTCATAGTAAAAACCCCCTGAGTGTGCTAAGAAGGATAAAAAGCTTGCCGTTGGAATGGGTTTTGGCGCTGGTTTCCTTTATTGCTATAATTTTTATCAGCTACCTCAAAACATCCTTGGAATTAGAGGATGCCGAACAGGCCTATTATTCACAGTGGTGGAGATTGGGCTACGATGACCAACCGCCTTTATATACGTGGTTGCAAAAAGTGGTAAACACTATTTTTGGCGTCACTAAATTTTCTTTTTCGTTTTTGCGAGGTGTTTTTTTCGCTGCTACGCTTTTGGCGTTATATGAATTTGGGAGAAAAGTATTAAAAGATAGATTCAAGGCCCAGTTGGTTGTTTTGAGTTCGGCGTTGATTCCTGTTTTTATAGATTTTACCTTCAGAAGGCTGTCTCATACGTTACTGCTCTGTCTGGTCATTTTACTAACCTTCAATGTTATTGCTAGACTAATTGAAAAAAAGAGTTCCCGTGATTACATTTTATTGGGAATTTGTTTTGGCGTAGGAATGCTCTCTAAATACAATTACGCATTTTTCTTGTTGGCGGTTATAGCCACTTCGTTTTTTGATTTGGCTATCAAACGCATTCTATGGAATAAAAAAATCTTGATTTCATATAGCATTGCCTTTATACTTTTTTTGCCTCACCTGTATTGGTATACTACCACGAGCTATTTGGGTAGCGTAAAAGAAAGTGTATACGAAAAATTAGGTGCTGAAGCAGACGGAACAATCGTTTTTACACCTTTTCTTGAAACCTTTAAGGCCTTTTTTGAGATTGGCGCTCCCTTTATCTTAGTTTTTATCTTGCTATTTCTATTTAAAGTAGTGCAATGGCGAAAAGCAGTACGTTCAGGTCGGCTTTTTAAACTAATGGCGGGACAAGTAGTATTGCTGACCGTATGTTTTATACTCATGAATGTTCAAGAAGTCCAAACGCGTTGGCTGCTTCCATTGGTACTGCCCTACGCAGTAGTTTTTATGGAAAGTATCGATATCAATAAAGAAAATAGCAGAAAGGCAGGAATTGTTCTGTTTTTATTGATTATCACATTTCAAGTATTACGTACTCCAATGGAACGATTTTTAGGAATACCGTCAGCTATTCACTTTGATTATGGACACCTATCAAAAAAGTTAAAAACAGATTATGCTATTGCCGTCTGGGTTTTGCCCAATGTTACTTACGGTGGGCAAATTAGATTGTTGAATCCAAAAAAAGAACTTTTAACGTTGGATGATTTCTCAATACCAGATAAGAAAAAGAAAGGTGATAGCCTTATTATCGTATCAACTTTGAAAAATACTTTTGAAAACTTACAGCCTAAAGACAGCATTCTTAATTATGGTCCTGAGAAGGAAAGTTTATATTTTTTTGAAAAAAACTGATTTTCGGGTAGGGTTTCTTCCAAGCTAGTTGTTTTAACACTGAAAATTGCTTTGAAATTTTCAAAAAAATATGAGTGGTCAAACTCATATGTTTAGGTTGGTTTTGATTTTATTAAAAAGCCTTGGAGTGGTTCCCAGGGCTTTTTTTATTCAATCTCATACGTTTTCTGTTCTGCCCCCACACCTTTAATGGTCAACGATTTCCATTCTCTTGGCAAAATGGGATTTTTTTGAACAATACCCTCGTCAGTAATATGCAGGCCACCAAAACCGAAAAGTACAACCTGCAACATACCTCCTGCACCGGTAGCGAAATAAGGATTGTCGCTGGTAGCAGCTTCGGCCAAAGCCCCAAAAGGAGGGCGTTTATTTGGCTCATAACTTCTACGAAAGAGACGATATGCCTCTTTTACATTTCCTAAACGTGCATAAATAACCGCAAATACCGATTGTCCCATGGCGGGGCCTTCCTCTGCCAGTTTTGGCTCATAATATTTTAAATCTTTCAATACGGTCTCTTCATCGTTCACAATATCCAACGGGTAGGTCAATAAATTGACATCGGCTTGTTTGATTACTTCCCCGTCGTAATCTGCGTGCTCTTTTGTGGTACCATCCACAAATTTCAAAATCCGGATTTTGGAAGCCACTTCGTTCCATTGAGGATTTGGAGTTTCACCTATTGCTTTGGCGGCTTCAACCGCATATTGCAAAGCTGTGATGGCTGATCCATTGGTAAAGGCATTGTCATCTACGTTGGGAGCAAACTCATTGGCACCCACTACATTTTTTATACTGTAACTACCATCATCATTTTTTGTAGAACGACTGATCCAATAATCGGCAACTTCTTTGAGCATGGGATAGCCACGTTCCTTTAACCATTCCATATTTTGGGTGACTCGGTAATAATTCCAAAAAGCAATGGCCACATCTGCAGTAATATGGTGTTCAAATGTACCTGTAAGCGCCCAGGCCGGAGTGGCCTCCTCCCCGGTATCGTCGCTTTCCCAAGGGAACATTGCCCCTTTATATCCAAAGTTGATGGCCTTTTCTTTGGCCTTATCCAACCGGTCTGAACGATAATTCACCAAAGATCTTGCAATATCTTGATTCAACATAAGCAGCGGAGGGAACATCCAAAGTTCGGTATCCCAAAAGATATGGCCGTTGTAATTCTGAGATGAGAGTCCCATTGGCGCTATGCTCAAATCAGAATCCCCTCTAGAAAAAGCATACAAGTGGTAAAGCGCCAAACGAACGTCCAACTGGTCTTGAAGATTACCTTCTATAATAATATCTCCTTCCCAAAGTTCCTCCCAAAGTTTTTTGTGCTGATTTAATAGGTCGGTTCTTGGGGTCAATAAATTAAAAATCACAAAACGCTCCGATTCGGTTTGTGGA
Organism: Bacteroidota bacterium; assembly: GCA_039030475.1. Lineage (GTDB taxonomy): Bacteria > Bacteroidota > Bacteroidia > Flavobacteriales > Flavobacteriaceae > Flagellimonas. The sequence continues at coordinate 24,566 of JBCCEC010000028.1, read as the reverse complement.
TCCTCAAAATCTTGGGTGGAGCATTCCGCTCCCGTCCAAGAGAATTCAAATTTCTCCCCTTTTTTCAATGTTTTTTCAAAGGAAAGCCTATTATCATAAGCAGAAATAGGTTCATGAATCAGTTCTGGACGCTCATGTTCTCTGGTAGAGTTAATGGCATGCCATATAAAAGTTGCTGAAGTCGCTACCATATGTTTTCCCATGCTACTTTCCGCAACGGTTTGAAGAATGGGCATCGTGGTTTCTAAATCTTGAAGCACCCTGAACGTACTGTTTGGACTATGGTATTCGTCTGGAGTTTCAATGATGCCAGTAGCTTTGATTTCAATAGCTGTTAAAGGTTCAACCTGAACATCTATATATCCTGAATATTGAATATTGCGCAAGGCATAAATTGTGTAGGATACCTTTGCCTTGTTTTTGAATGTAAAGTTGGTCGTGAAAGCAGCAGTCTTCATATTTAGGGTTTGCTGCCAATCAGATACGTTTTCCGCTGTTATTTTTTCTCCATCGATTTCAACTTCCAGGTTTGCGAAGTTCATTCCCAATAAAATTCGACTTACTCCTAGGGGAGACTCCTTGTCATATACATTATTGAGAATTACGGATTTGGTTTTAAAGGGTTTATCTTCCGGGAGAATGCCAATTCTACCATTTGCGGTAACGATGCCGGTATACTTATCCACTTTTTCAGAAGTGATTGCCCAGCCTTGCTCTTGACCTATCAGGGAAAAAGTACCTATCAAAAATGATAGTACCAAAAAAGTTATTTTCATTTTTTAAGACGTTTAAAACAAGTCTTTAAAATAAGATTTTATTTCGAATAAAGTTGCTTCTTCCATCGAATCAAATCTTAGGTCGGCATGCCCCAAACGTTCCTCGGGACCAATACCAATGCTATGGAACCCTCCAGCCTTAGCTGCATCAATTCCGCTTTCTGCATCTTCAAAGACAATGCACTCTTCTGGGAGTAAGTTCAATTTTTCTGCTCCGTATAGAAAAATATCGGGTTCTGGTTTGCTTTTAGAAACACTGTTACCATCACCGATAACATCAAAAAATGCTTTTGCATTAAGCTGTTCCAATACCTTGATCGCATTTTTGCTTGCGCTGCCCAATGCTACGCTAAAACCTTCAATTCTAAGATTTGTCAAGAGTTCTTGTACACCGGGGAGATAATCTTCTGGTGTCATCCTATCTAGACTTGCCACATAGATGTCGTTCTTTTTTTTGGCAAGTTGGGCCAATGTTTCATCATCTAAAGATGTGTTGTTGTGTTTTAAAATTACTTTCATGGAATCTGTACGGGAAATACCCCGTAGCTTGTCATTGACTTCCCTGTCGAACAACCATCCCCTTTCGTCGGCAAGGTTTTTCCAGGCAACATAATGCAGTTCTGCGGTATCTGTGATAACACCGTCTAAATCAAAAATAAATCCTTTAATCATGGTTGAGCATGTTTAGCCTTGCAAATAAATGGTGAAATTTGTTAAGAAAAAAGCTACTTAACGTTATATTCGACGATGTACTATTTTATCCAAGTTTTACTTTACTGATTACTTCTTTTTTTTAAAACCAAACCTTCAATACAAGTTTTAGGTAGCTAAGAGTGGTTCAACTTTTAGTTAAAGTATGTACTAGGATAACCATGTGAAGAAGTTCTTATAAATATGCAAAAAGATACTTTTTCAACTCCTGTAAATTGCTATTTTTGCCCATGCATAATAACGTACTTATCCTAGATTTTGGTTCCCAGTACACCCAGTTGATAGCACGTCGCGTTAGGGAACTCAATATTTACTCAGAAATAAAACCTTACAACAAGCTTCCTGAAGATATAACCAGCTACAAAGCGGTAATTCTTTCGGGTTCTCCTTTTTCAGTGAGAGGGGAAGATGTACCACATCCGGACCTATCAGAAATAAAAGGAAAAATACCTTTGTTGGCCATTTGCTATGGAGCACAATATTTGGCACACTTTAATGGCGGGAATGTTGCTCCCTCGGCTACTAGGGAATACGGGAGGGCGAAACTTTCTTATATAAAGCAAGGCGAAGATTTTTTAAGTGCGATAGATGAAGGTAGTCAAGTATGGATGAGCCATAGTGACACTATAAAGGAACTCCCCAATAATGCTGTTCGGTTGGCAAGTACACATGACGTTGAAAACGCTGCATTTAAAATTGATGGAGAGAAAACGTTTGGGATACAATTTCATCCAGAAGTCTACCATACCAAAGATGGAACACAGTTATTGAAAAATTTCTTGGTCAATATTGCAGGTTTGGAGCAAGATTGGACTCCCGACGCATTTGTGGAGACCACAGTTGCAGAACTAAAGCAAAAAATTGGTGATGATAAAGTGGTGCTGGGTTTATCGGGTGGAGTTGACTCCAGTGTTGCGGCAATGCTTTTGCATCAAGCTATTGGGAAAAACCTTTACTGTATTTTCGTGAACAACGGATTGCTTCGCAAAAATGAGTTTGAAAACGTACTGGACCAATATAAGCATATGGGGCTAAACGTTAAAGGTGTGGATGCTTCGGCACGTTTTTTGGATGCTTTGGCTGGGGAATCGGAACCAGAAAAGAAAAGAAAAATTATAGGAAAGGCATTTATCGATGTGTTTGATGATGAAGCACAGCAAATTAAAGATGTCAAATGGTTGGCACAAGGTACTATCTATCCAGACAGAATTGAATCCGTATCGGCAAGTGGTGGTCCATCAGCAGTTATAAAAAGCCATCATAATGTAGGTGGATTACCAGATTATATGAAATTGGAAGTGGTGGAGCCTTTGCACTTATTGTTCAAAGATGAGGTAAGACGAGTTGGGAAGAGTATTGGCATGGAAGATTTTATTTTAGGAAGGCATCCTTTTCCCGGACCTGGTTTGGGAATTCGTATTTTAGGTGACATTACCGCAGAAAAGGTGTCCATATTACAAGAAGTGGACGCCATTTTTATAGATGGACTCAAGAAATGGGGGCTTTATGATAAGGTTTGGCAGGCCGGAGCCATGCTTTTACCCGTAAATAGTGTAGGGGTAATGGGTGACGAACGTACATATGAAAAGTGTGTGGCCTTGAGGGCGGTGGAAAGTACGGATGGTATGACAGCGGATTGGGTAAATTTGCCCTATGAGTTTTTGCAAAAAACCTCTAATGATATAATAAATAAGGTCAAAGGCGTTAATAGAGTAGTGTATGACATTAGCTCAAAACCACCTGCAACTATAGAATGGGAATGAAAAAATATATAATTAGATTGGGTGTTGTGGCCTTTTTGTTGGCATCAGTACAAGCTTCTGCCCAAAATTACACAACACATGCTGTCAAGGAAGGAGAATCATTACAGAGTATCTCTAGAAAGTATAGGGTGACCCCTTATACCATTCTTCAATCCAATAAGGAAATCAAAACTGCTTCGGATGTGAAACCGAACACGATTTTGATAATTCCAATTGATGGGTCTGTAATTATAAACCAAACCAAAACCAAAAAGGAAGAAGTCGTTAGACAAATTAAACCCATAAGTTTCTCAAGACATCGAGTCAGGAAACGGGAAACATTATTCGGTCTTACACAGCGTTATAAAATTACCGAGGAGCAATTGAAGCGCTACAATAGAAATTTGTATTCCGAACCCCTTAAAAAAGGAATGGTCTTGCAAATACCTAAATTTCCTGAGCTTACTGCCGAGGAAGAGCGTGCATTGGATTTTGAAACCTATTCCGTAAAGCCTAAAGAAACCCGTTGGAGCATTGCACATAAATACGGGATTACTGTAGACAGTTTGGTTGCATTAAACCCAGATCTAAATAAAAGTTCCGATTATTTAGCGGTAGGACAAGAACTGAAGTTGCCACGACCTAAAGGGGATAGTCTTGAAGACCAAAAGGTTGACCTATATACTTCTTTCACAGTTCCGCCCAAGCAAACCCTTTATAGTCTGGGTAAAACGTATGGCATTACTTCGGATTCCATTATAAAATTGAATCCTGAAATTATGAAACTCGGTGGTCTGAAAGAAGGCATGGTGTTACGTCTGCCCAAAAAACGAGATACATCTGGCGAGGTTAATACCGAAAATTTCATTTTTTATGAAGTAAAACCAAAACAGAATATATTTAGGCTTACCCAAAACCTGAATATTACCAGAGATGAGCTATTTAGATTGAACCCAGATTTGGAAAATGGTCTAAAAGCTGGGATGGTCCTCAAACTTCCAAACGGCAATACGGAAGGTCTGGAAGTAAAAAATGCATTGGTTTTGGATAAAATCAACCTTTTGGACAGTATTAATTTGCAGAACAGACCCAAACTGGTATTCATGTTGCCATTTCGATTGGACCGTATTAATCTAAACGATAGAAAGAAGACGGCAACACAGATTGAAACAAGAAGAGATGTAAGTTTAAGTCTTGGTTTTTATTCAGGTGCTTTAGTGGCCTTGGATTCCATAAAGAAACTGGGAATTTCGGTCGATGTCAAAACTTTTGATACAGAATTGAATCAAACAAAGGTCAAAGAAATTTTATCTCGGGAGAGTTTATTGGGAGTCAATGCTATTATTGGCCCTGTGTCATCCACTGCATTGAATGAGGTGGCCGTTCAAGCCGCTCCAAAGAATATTCCTGTTATTTCCCCTATAGCATCCAACAGTTCCTATAGTCATGGCAATGTTTTCTTTTCGGTACCAACAGATGAGGTATTACGACAAAAAATGCTGTCTTATCTAGAAAAAACCTATACCGATCAGAATATTATAATCATTGCGGATTCGACGCATCAGGTAGCCAAAGATTCAATTATGGCTAAGTTCCCGTCGGCTCAGATTGCAAAAATCATTGACAATAAATCGTTACATTTAAATAGGTTCTTGGTCAAGCTTTCCGAAACGAAGGAGAATTGGGTTTTTGTGGAAACAAACCAACCGAATATGGTTGCCAGTGTGAGCTCGATTTTAAATTCTACAAACGCTGATAAAACGGTCGTACGTATGTTTACGACAAACTTTAATAATGCTTTTGAGAGTGATGTAGTGTCCAATACGCATCTTTCTAACTTAAAGTTTGCATACCCCTCTTTTTATAGAGAAATAAAGGAGGACGCTTTTACCAAGGCGTACCGGAAAAAATACAATGATTTAAAACCTGACCGTTATGCGGTACGTGGTTTTGATGTCACTTTCGATATTTTGTTGAAACTTGCGCACAAAAACAACCTTTTTGAGACTTCAAAGATTATTGGTCTTACAGAGTATACCGGCAACAGTTTTAATTATTTTAATAATTTGTCCTCTGGCTATTATAATAGAGCATCTTACCTAATGGAGTATGATGGTCTTAGAATTAAAGAAATACAACTCAATGACCTCTAAAGTTACTTACACGGGAGAATTGCGGACTACTTGTTTGCATGTACGTTCCGAAAATGAATTTATAACAGATGCTCCTATCGACAACAATGGATTGGGGCAGGCATTCTCACCAACAGATACGGTGGCAACCGGATTGGCAAGTTGTATGTTGACGATGATGGGTATTAAGGCCAGGGATTTGGAAGTGGATTTAACTGGTTCCACTGCCGAGGTTACCAAGCATATGGCAGCTAATCCCAGAAGGATTTCCAAAATTGAAGTGAAAATGGAGTTTCCTAAAAATATTTCTGATAAGCATAGAAAAATTTTAGAAAACACTGCAAATACATGTCCCGTGCATTACAGCCTACACCCTGATATTGAAAAAGTAATTCAATTTAATTGGGTAAGGTAATTTCCATAGTATTTTTTTTAGCGTTCGGTTTCCTTGCGAATTCCCAAGAACTTGAAGAAAGTGTGCTGTGGGATTCCAATAAAAGACTTACTTGGGCCGATTTTAAGGGTAAGATTCCACCTGCCGCTGTTCCTGCCGCAACTACTGCAAGTGGTATAAGCTATAAATATTCTGCAAATTTGATTCATCACGAAGTTGAACTGGATTTTGAAGTGAACGCGTATTTCTACCCTAATGAGTCCTGGTATAAACCCGAAGTCTGTGACGATATCATCTTGAGCCACGAACAGCTGCATTTTGATATATCCGAACTATTTGCCCGTAAAATGCGCGATAAATTACAGCGCACCTCTTTCTCCGATAATGTAAAGGCCGAGATTCGAAGGATTTACAAGGAAATTTTAAAGGAGCTCAAGGATTTTCAGGAGCTGTACGATTGGGAAACCAATTTTTCTAGAAATACAAAGAAACAACTGGAGTGGAACAATAAGATAGCTAAGGCTTTGGATAGAAACTAAAGTTGCCTTTCCGTTGTAACGTTTTTCATATTCCGTGGTCTTTATGTTGTATGAAAATTCTAAAAAAAGGTAACTATTACGGAATCAGGAAATTAGAAATAGAAAATACGGGTGTTTCCTTTTCCGAGTACGATTATCATTTATCAAAAACAGATTGGCATTATCATGAAAATCCATATTTCATGTATGTGTTAGAGGGGAATCTTAAGGATATCAATCAACGTAAAACTACCCTTTGTCCTCCTGGTAGTTTCCTGTTTCATAACTGGCAAGAAACCCATATGAACACCAAAGAAACTCGAAATGCACGCGGATTCCATATTGAATTGGATAAGCAATGGTTTCAGGACAAAAAGTTTGACACAGACCTTTGGGAGGGCAGTAAAATCATGAAAGACCCCAGATTACATGAAACTTTGGCAAAAATCTATTACGAATTCAAAAATGATGATGATGATTCAAAATTGTCCATGGATGTTTTGATGTTGCAACTTTGTGATGAAGTATGGGGCAAAAATCTATCATCCAAAAATATGGAGCCTTACTGGGTAGACCAGTTGAAGCAAATGATCTATGACGATATAGAGAATTTGACCCTGACCTCGCTCTCCAATGCTTTAGGGATTCACCCGGTCCATTTGTCTAGAAGTCTGCCAAAATATCTGAATACGACCTTAGGGGATTATGTCCGTCGGAATAAAATCAAAAAAGCGATTCCCTTATTGGGCAGCCGAACTTTATCGTTGACCGAAATTGCGCATGAATGCGGTTTTTCCGATCACAGTCATTTTACGCGGACTTTCAAATCCTATTTTAGTGAGACTCCAAAAAGATACAGACAGCGATTTTTTAGGAATTAATCAGGTTAAATACATTCTATTTTAAAGGAAAAATGTTGCCTTTATTTGTTGTGATAATCAAAAACAATCAAATGAATAAGCTATTATTTTTAGTATCCGTTTTTACCTTTCCATTAGTGTCGACCGCTCAGTTGGATTTTTCAGAAAAACATAGACTTGACCACCCTCTTTTCAACACAATGAAAGAGAAAATAAATAAGGGCGACTATGAAAATATAACAAGTGTTCTGGTAGCTAAAGATGGAAAATTGGTTTTTGAGAGCTATTTTAATAATGCAGGGTTAAACACGAAGCACAATACACGGTCCGTAACGAAAACGATGGCCACAATACTAACCGGAATTGCTATAGATAAAGGGTTTATTAAATCCGAAAAAGATAAAATTCTTGATTATGTCAATCCAAGATTGCCTGTAAAGAATCAAGACGAAAGAAAGCAGGATATTACTATTGAAGATTTGTTGACCATGAGTTCCATTTTGGAATGCGATGATGACAACATGTTCTCTAGAGGACATGAGGAACGTATGTACATTGTGGAGGATTGGCTTCAATTTTTTCTGGATTTACCAATTCGTTCATACCCTTTTGGGCCAAAGCCGGCCGATTCTCCATATGGAAGGGTTATGAATTATTGCTCCGCAGGAGCAGCGGCTATGGCCGAGGTAGTGGAAAGCGCGGTAAAAATGCCATTGGACAGTTTTGCTAAACAAAACCTTTTTGATCCTTTGGATATAAAGGACTATCAACTACATTACAATCCTTATAAAACTTTAAATACAGCTGGCGGCAGCGAATATAAAAGCCGCGACTTTTTAAAAATGATCCAACTTTTTCTTCAAGGTGGTGAATGGGATGGCGAACAAATCCTTTCCAAAGATTGGATCACAAAGGCCAGTACCCCAAAGGCAAATGCAAGAGAAGGTGTTGATTACGGTTACTTGTTATGGATAAAGTCTTTTGGTAACGATAAAAAGTATAGTGCTTATTACATGTCTGGAAATGGTGGGCAGAAAGTACTCTCGATGCCAGAATTGAATACCGTTGTAGTGATTACGACTACCAATTACGGTAAAAGAAAAGCGCATTCTTATACCAATGAGCTTATGGATGATTACATTGTTCCTGCTTTGTTGGATTGATTAAACATCGCACCGTAAAAAAGCATCTTTAAGTGCCCCGACTTTATCCTCCCAAGTAACAATAAACTCTTGGGCAACATGACCTTTAAAACCAGTATCTAAAATAGCTTTCATGATAGCTGGGTAATAAAGTTCTTGGGTTTCGTCTATTTCGTGTCTTCCTGGAACACCCGCTGTATGGTAATGTCCAAAATAGGGATGGTAGTTTTGAATGCTTCGAATTATATCTCCCTCTTGAATTTGCATATGGTAAATATCAAAGAGCAGTTTAAAATTTTCACTCCCTAAATGTTTACAAAGTTCGACCCCCCAAATAGAGTTATCGCACATATAATCGGGATGGTTTACTTGATTAAACAGTTCCATCTGAATTACCACACCATGTTTTTCGGCCAATGGCATAATTTTAGAAAGTCCGTCCACGCAGTTTTGCAACCCTACATAGTCATTTATCCCCCTACGGTTGCCACTAAAGCAAATTAAGTTGGTATAGCCTGCTTCCGCCACTAGTGGAATAATTTCTAGGTAGTTTTCTATAAGTTCCTCATGATATTTTGGGTCGTTCCATCCTTCGGTAAGACTGATTTCGGCGCCGTTGCACATGGAGCAATGGATATCATACTTTTTTAAAAGCGGCCAATCCTTAGGGCCTATTAAATCAATTGCCTTTATTCCCAACCCATTTAATAGTTGAAGAAATTCTTCCAACGGCAAATGATTGAAGCACCATTGGCAGACACTGTGATTGATATTATTTTTCAATACAAAATCTTTTTGTACTTGCTGCGCCATGGAAGAGCTTGATAATATACCTGCGGAACCCACTGCCACGGTATTGATGAAATTTCTTCGCTTCATAATGAAGTGTTTATATGTAGAAAGATAGTATTTTAGACATACAAATGGAAATTCGACCCGATAAAGAGAAGTTACTGGAACTTGCCCATTACAAAATGCCTTTTGGCAAGTTTAAGGATAGTTACCTGATAGATTTGCCCTTACCTTATTTAGTGTGGTTCAGACAAAAAGGATTTCCCAAAGGAAAATTGGGAGAATTTCTAAGTACTATGTTGGATATTAAGGACAACGGACTAGAGCCCATGATTAGAAAAATTCAAAAAGAATTTCCACAAAAATCCTGACTTCCTAAATAAATCCTACATTTTATTTAGTGTAATGACCAAAGTGCCGGTAGCATCCACTTCTAGTTCGCCTACGGGTATTGTCCTATCAAAAGCAACTTCCAAAACCATTTTGTTAGCTGTAAGCTCCTTTATATTAAAATCACCGGGTATATTTTCATCACCGCCCGTTATGGTCAAATCATCGTTAGATTGTTCCCATGTACCATTGGTTATAGGACTTTCTAGATTTGATTCATCTGTAAACTCTTGACTGAAAAGGGTGTACGTTATAATGATTGTATATTGCCCTGTACCATTTACCTCGTTTGGATTTTCAGAAAAGGTAATTTGGGCATTCTCATCTTTTGAAGAAGCAGAAAATGGAAAACTAACAACACCAAAATTTTCTACATTAGTTGAACCTTGACCATTATTTATGGTGGCGCTTACCAGTTCCCAATTTCCTACGATTGCACTTGCCGTGTTCTCATCTCCGGTGTTTTCATCACCTGTTTCGTCTCCTGTGTTTTCGTCACCAGTCTCATCTCCTGTGGTTTCGTCGCCAGTCTCATCTCCTGTGGTTTCGTCGCCAGTCTGGTCTCCTGTGTTTTCGTCTCCCGTATTTTCATCGCCAGTTTCGTCATTAGTGGAATCCCCTGTCTCGTCAGTAGTTTCATCTTCATCACTTTTTTCATCATCGCCATCCGTAGCAGTATCTTCACCACTCTCCTCATCAACACTGTTTTCCTCATTGATTTCATTTACCAAAACATCAGAAGCTTCAAAACTATCGCTGCAAGAACCTGTTGAAAGAATCAATAAGAAAAGAAAAATACGTAATACACTAAAGTTTGGTTTCATGATTTTTGTTGATGATTTTTGAGTAAACTTATACCAATACAACAATATACGTTCTTTAGCGTAGTTTGGATTTTAAGATGCGATACTTTTACCTAAAATTAAAGGAGAATTTACAATTACTGGGTCCAATACTTTTTTTGACAGTTTTACAGTTCATTTTATTCCTCAATTTGTACCTTTACGCCCCGTAATAGAAATCCCAAATATGTCACAGACAAAGTACATTTTCGTTACGGGGGGCGTAACTTCTTCTTTAGGTAAAGGAATTATCGCCGCATCTTTGGCCAAATTACTTCAGGCTAGAGGTTACCGAACCACTATTCAAAAATTAGATCCATATATAAATGTAGATCCGGGTACGCTCAATCCCTACGAACACGGAGAATGCTACGTAACGGATGATGGTGCAGAGACTGACTTGGATTTGGGACATTACGAGCGTTTTTTAAATGTACGTACATCTCAAGCCAATAATGTCACTACAGGACGAATTTATCAAAGTGTTATAGAAAAAGAACGTAGGGGCGAATTTTTGGGGAAAACGGTTCAGGTAGTACCGCATATCACCAATGAAATAAAACAGCGTATCCAAATTTTGGGGAATAGTGGGGATTACGACATTGTTATTACCGAAATTGGAGGTACCGTAGGTGATATAGAATCGTTGCCCTACATAGAAGCTGTTAGACAGTTGTTATGGGAATTGGGGGAGAATAATGGAATCGTTATTCATTTAACGTTGGTGCCCTATCTTTCCGCAGCCGGTGAACTCAAGACCAAACCTACCCAACATTCTGTAAAAACACTGATGGAGAGCGGTATCAAGGCCGATATTTTGGTATGTAGAACAGAGCATGAAATCTCGGACGATATCAAAGAAAAATTGGCACTTTTCTGTAATGTGAAAAAAGGAGCGGTCATACAATCCATAGATGCATCCACCATTTATGATGTTCCCATACTAATGCAAGAAGAGGGTCTGGACGTGGTGACGTTGGATAAATTGGCATTGTCAAACGATGCTGAAACCGATCTTGAACAATGGCAACAATTCTTAAAAAAACATAAAAACCCCAAGCATAAGGTTACCATCGGACTTATAGGTAAATATGTTGAGCTCCAAGATTCCTATAAATCTATTTTGGAATCTTTCATCCACGCTGGAGCAGCTAACGAGGTCAAGGTTGAGGTAAAGTCGATTCATTCAGAGCATATTTCAGAAGCTAACGTTACCGATCAGTTGAAAGGGTTGGACGGGATTTTAGTAGCTCCTGGTTTTGGTGAACGTGGTATAGAAGGTAAAATAATCGCCGTGGGCTATGCCCGTGAAAACAATATTCCTTTCTTGGGAATCTGTTTGGGAATGCAGATGGCGGTAATTGAATTTGCACGAAATGTTATAGGGCTTCCAAATGCTAATTCAACAGAGATGGATTCGCAAACCTCCGACCCGGTCATCAGTTTAATGGAAGAACAAAAATTGGTCACGGATATGGGCGGTACTATGCGATTGGGCGCATGGGATTGCCAACTCAAAGCAAATAGTTTGGTCCATGGGGTTTACGGAAAAACGGATATAGAGGAACGCCACAGACATCGTTTTGAATATAACAATACGTACAAAACCCAAATGGAAGAAGCAGGATTAATGGCAACGGGCCTTAATCCAAAAACAGGCTTGGTCGAAGTTGTGGAAATCCCCTCACATCCTTGGTTTGTTGGAGTACAATATCACCCCGAGTATCGAAGTACTGTGGCAAATCCACATCCGCTGTTCGTAGGTTTTGTAAAAGCGGCACTAGTTCAAAAACAACAACAAACTAATGCCAGTTTGGCATAAACTCCAGTTTTGGACATATATTTGCCACCTGAAAAGTCTGAAGAGAAGATTTTTTACTAAATAACTTTCATGGAAGAAAAGAAACTGGACGTCAAATCCATAATTGGTTTTGTATTGATTTTTGGAATACTCATTTTTATGTTTTACCAAAATCAGCCCACACCTGAAGAGCTTGAAGCCCAAAAAGCGGAGCAAGAAAAGATTGAGGCCGCAGCTCAAAAAGAAGAAGAGAAAATTCAGCCAGAAGTTACAAATAGCCCTGCTACTATAGATTTACAGGATTCTACAGCTGTTGCCAATTATAAAGGCGCTGTAGGTGCTTTCGGTTTTACAAAGGCCTCAGCAGGTACTACGAAGATTAAAAATGATGTTCTTTATTTAGAAGTGGCAAACAAAGGAGGCCAGATTATAGAGGCCAGAATGAAAAATTTTGTTACCCACGATTCCATTCCGGTATATTTGGTGAAAGAGGGCAATGCCAGTTTTGGCATCAATTTTTCCACGGCGGATAATAGGGTCTTAAATACCAAGGATTTGTTTTTTGAACCTTCTTTGACAAAAAGTGGCGATAATCAAGTGCTCTCCATGAAAGCAAAGATTTCAGAAAGTCAGTTTTTGGAATATCGCTACGAAATGAAGCCTACCGATTACTTGGTAGATTTTACCATTCGCTCACAAGGTCTTAATGGTGTTCTAAATGCGAGTCGACCCATTGAACTGGAATGGGAATTAAAAGGTATACGACATAATAAGAGTGTCAACTATGAAAATCGTTATACACGTTTGACCTACAATCACGATGAGGGTAAAATAAGTAAACTTTCGGAAAGTAGTGATTTGGACGAAGAAACTGAAGTGGATGTAAAATGGCTCTCTTATCGCCAACATTTTTTTAGCTCTATCTTAGCTACGGACAATCATTTTGAAAATGCTGAACTAAGTTCTACGAATTTGGTTGAAGAAGAAAGCAAGGAGACACTTTTTACGAAAGCATTTAGTACAAAGGCTCCATTGGAATTGCAAGGCGGGGAACTTTCCGAAAATATGCACTGGTATTATGGCCCTACTGATGTCAAGGTCTTGGAGAATTATGAAGATTTAGGATTAGTGGAGTCCATTCCCTTTGGTTGGGGAATATTTGGTTGGATAAACCGACATGTTTTCACCCCATTTTATACGTTTCTTAGTTCTTTCTTGCCCTTTGGTATTGCGATTATTGTAATGACCATTATCGTTCGGTTGGCATTGTCTCCCGTAACGTATAAATCCTATCTTTCCCAAGCCAAAATGAAGGTGCTAAAGCCGGAGATTACAGAGCTGAACGAAAAATACAAGGACAATGCCATGAAAAAGCAACAGGAGACCATGAAGCTTTACAACAAAGCAGGTGTGAGTCCTATGAGCGGTTGTGTTCCTGCTTTGCTTCAATTGCCTATATTTTATTCGTTGTTCATGTTCTTCCCCACATCATTTGCGTTACGGCAAAAATCGTTCTTGTGGGCCGAAGATCTTTCTTCTTACGATACTATCTTCAATTTACCCTTCGCCATTCCTTTTTATGGCGATCATGTGAGTCTTTTTCCAATCTTGGCCTCAGTAGCGATATTCTTCTACATGACAATGACCACAGGGCAAAGTATGCAGATGCAACAGCAACCGGGTATGCCCAATATGAAATTTATCATGTACCTGTCACCTGTAATGATGTTGTTTTTCTTTAACAACTACGCCAGTGGCTTGAGTTTGTATTACTTTATCTCTAACCTGATTACCATTTTTATCATGTTGGCGATAAAGAACTACATTTTGGATGAGGATAAAATCCATGCCCAAATTCAAGAGAACAAAAAGAAGCCTAAAAAAGAGAACAAGTTCCAGAAAAAGATGCGGGAAATGATGGAGCAAGCAGAAGCCCAGAAGAAGACGGGAAAAAGGTAGTGATTGGATATTGGTATTTTTGATTTAAACCATATTAAACTATAATGATGATTTGTGGTCTAAGTGGTAAAACAATCAATTCGATATCATGGGAAATCTAAAATTAGCACTGTTCATTTTCGCATTTATTTTTGTTGGTTCTACAGACTATGTTGAAGCTCAAGTAAGGCGTTCCACATTACAGACCGTAAGGGAAAAAAGAAGGGTAAAACGTAAAATAAGAAGGCAAAATAGAAGGGTGGCCAGAAGAACCCTTAGAAACCTACCTGTAAATACGCGTCCAATTGTTTTTAGGAGAATAGCCTACTATCCCGTTGGAGGTATGTATTTTGTGCCACGCAATAACATTTATGTACGTTCTTTTCCGCCTAGAGGTTTTCGTAGGAATATCTTGCCCGCTACTGCAATTGCTCTAACCGTGAGGGGAGAAGCCTATCAATATGCAGATGGTATATTTTATAGACCATTGGAGAACGAATATGAGGTTGTAAGCCCGCCTGTTGGAGCCATAGTCCCCGAACTTCCGGAAGATGCGGAAGAATTGGATTTTGATGGAGTTACTTCCTATGAATTAAACGAGGCTATCTACCAAGCTATTGATGATGGCTACGAGGTTATAGATGTTTTGGTCGATGATGAAACAGAGAATTAGCGATTAAAGACCAGGAAAGTTTTAATAAATCTATGCAAAGTAAAAACTCTCCCTAATACTAAGGAGAGTTTCACCATTCATAGATTTAGTTTGGAAAGATTTGGGACTTCAAAGATGCGGTATAAAAGCCTCCAAAAAAATTAATAGTTGTAAAACAGATGGTTTTGTATGGTAAACGAGATGCTTTTGATGTGTCATCGATTAACGGTAAAAATCCTCTTTAAAAAGCAACCCCCATAATCTAAATTATGGGGGTTTTAACAATCTAAAGCTTACAAATTCTTGATTTGTAGTAGACTATATTAATGAAGTGCATCTATTATCTCTTGTGGTAAAAGCACTTTGTCTATGATGTGTACAATTCCATTACTCGCTTCATTATCAGCTGCGGTAACCTTTGCAGGGACATGTGTTTTGTCCCTAATCTTTATAGGATGTCCCGCAACTGCTTCAATCTTCTCACCTTGCTCTGTTGTAAGCTCTACATGACCTGTGATGGCAGAAGAAGGAATTGCTTGACCCGCCACAACGTGGTACAATAACAATTGGGCCAATAATGCTTTTTCTTCAGTTGTGTCAAAATCTTCTAAACTGTTATAGTTGTTTCCTAAAGCATCCAATAGTTCTTTGAAGGCTTTGTTGGTAGGTGCAAAGACTGTAAATGGCCCGTCACCGCTCAAAGCATCCACTAAACCTGCATCAGCTTGAATCAAAGCATCAACCAAAAGGCTTAAATCATCTACAGATTGTGCCAATTCAACAATATTGGGTGTTGGTGGAAAAAGAATATCCAAAGCGGCTTGTGGAACCAGCACTTTGTTGATTACATGGACCACACCGTTACTGGCTTCAACGTCTTCAAGAACTACAGTGGCATTATCGTCCGTAGCATCCTCGATATGAATGGTTCCATTCTTAATATTAATTCCAACATCTTCACCTTGGAACGTTTCGATTTCGTCTCCATTGTTCAGCATATTTGAAAATGCTGCATTACCTGCTACAACATGGTAAGTAAGTACGGTTACCAATAGATCTTTTTCGTCTTGGGTATCAAAATCAGCAAGGGTCTTGAAGTCATCTCCCAAGAAATCCAACAAGTCTTTAAAGGCTTGGTTTGTAGGAGCAAAAACAGTAAATGGCCCATCACCACTCAACGTTTCCACCAAACCTGCGTTTGCGGTCTGTAATGCTTCGACCAAAAGGCTAAGATCATCAGTCTCAACTGCGATTTCTACGATAGTTTTCAATTGCAAAGAGGCTACAAAATCTAATGCTGCTTGTGGCAATAACACTTTATCTATGGTATGGGCTACGCCGTTAGATGCCATGATATCCGTACCAGTAATGTTTGCATTAACATCTGAGGCATCTCCGATTACAAAAGTATCGTCACTTGCAATTACGCTTATTGAATTTCCATCAAAGGCAGTTGGAACATCGCCTGGTGCTAAATCAGCTTCTAAAACTTTTGCAGGAATCACATGATACAATAATATATTTCTCAAAAGAGCGATTTCTTCTTCAGTATCAAAATCTGCCAAAGAGTTGTAATCATCTCCCAATATTCCCAATAATGCTACAAAGGCATCGTCTGTTGGGGCAAAGACCGTGAAAGGACCTTCTCCGTTCAATGTATTCACTAGACCAGCCTTAATTACTGCTTCTTCCAATAAGGATAGAGCATCTGTAGCTACAACAATATCAACTAAGGTAGAAGTTTCTTCTTCATTGAGGGCATCAATAATCGCCTGTGGTAAGAGTACCTTATCGATAACATGCACAATACCGTTTGAAGCGGTTACATCTTCAATGATAACCTCCGCGTCCATAGTTGTGGCATCTTGAACGAACACAGTGTCATCCTGAAGACGAATAGTTACGTCTTCTCCTTGAACGGTTGGAATCATTTGTTCATTATCCAAACTTTCAGCTGTAGCCGCTACACCTGTTACTACGTGATATTGTAGAATCGTAGCAAGAATGCCTCTTTTTTCTGGTGTGTCAAAATCTTCAAGTGAATCAAAACCATCTAAATCCTTAAAGAGTTGCGTAAAGGCCTCGTTTGTAGGGGCAAATACGGTAAAGGTTCCCTCGCCGTTAAGGGTACCAACTAAATCTGAATTTTCGTTTTCATCGGCTTTTGTTAAAGCCGCGACCAATGAACTTAGTGCATCGGTGTTTTGAGCAGTTTGTACAATTGTACTTTGGGCTTCTGTTTCTTTGTCTGTTGTTCCATCGTCTTCTTTATCACAGGAAGAGAATGCAAATACTGTTAGAACTACCAAAAAGAGATAGCCCTTTAATCGTAAATAATTTTTCATTTTGAAAGTGTTCTTAGGGTTAAATATAGTGTTGAGATAAAGCAGGCCTCCCAAGGGAGACCTGCCCAATGAAATTAATTTTCTGTATCTGGTATAAGTACGGCATCCAATACATGGATTACGCCATTTGCAGCTTGTACGTCAACTGCATCAATACCTATTCCAGTATTTCCTGCACCATCGGTTACATCAGCAATGTTGCCGTTAGTACCTGGTAGGGTTATGGAGAAGGTATCGCCTTCAAGCGTTGCAGGGGTAACCGTTACGCCATCTGGAGTTAAATCTGCTGAACGAATATTCGCTCCAGAAATAACATGGTGCTCCAATACGCTGGTAAGTAGACCAGAATCAATATCGGTTAAGCCGTCCCACATATCGTTGCTATCCAAAAGTGCCGTAAAGGCATCGTTTATTGGGGCAAAAACCGTAAATGGACCGTCACCTTGTAGCGTAGTAACAAAATCTGGTTGTCCTTCTGTGGTCAAGGCAGCTACCAAAGATTCAAAGGTTGAGTCTGCGGTTGCAAAAGTTACCACAGTTGGTAAATCTATAACAGCATCAACAGCATGGATAACACCATTGGTAGCAACGATATCTGGAATTGCAACTTCACTAATACCGTTTAATGTAACTGTATCGTCATCCGTGTTAACATAGAGACTCAAGTTTTCATCTGTTGCAAACTCTGCACTTGTGTTGATGTAAGAGTTGGTCAACCCAGTACTAAATGCAGCTGCACCTTCCACAACATGGTTTAACAAAATATCGTTGATAGCATTGGAATTTGGATTTGTGAACGCATCAAATGCAGCGTTTACCGGAGCAAAAACAGTGAATACCTTTTCCTCGTCCGAAAGTAAATCTGTAAAAGTTGTATTTCCACCACTAGTCAATTGTTCTACAAGTGTGGAAAGACCAGGATTTGCAAGGGCGTGGTCAACGATGTTGGGCACATCAATGACTGCATCAACAACATGGACAATACCATTTAATGCCTTTACATCAGCAGTTTCAACTTCAGACTCACCGTTAAACCTCACGTCTTCTCCATCGACTTCATAAAAAATACTAATGTTTTGATCACCAGCACCAACTGCTCTTGTGTTTGCATATCCAGAGCCTTGTGCTTCCAAATCTGCTTTAAGAATAGTTCCATCGATAACGTGGTTCAACAAAACATTTGTTAACGTTTCTACAGCAATATCCCCAAGCTCAGCTCCATTCAAGAAAGTTTCAAAAGCTTCATCTGATGGTGCAAGTACTGTAAAAGGACCATCACCTCTTAAAACATTAGGTAAGTCCCCATTAGCAGCGGTCAAAGCTGCTACCAAATTCTCTAAATTGTCATTGCCAATAGCTAGGTCAGTGATTGGGACGAGGATAATATCTGCTAATTCATCCAAGATTGTTTGAGGTAAAAGAACTTTGTTTATTATGTGAACAACACCGTTGGTAGTTTCAACATTTGCGGTAGTAACTTCCGCATCAACATCAGTAGCATCATCGATAAATACACCTCCCTGGGTGGAAACTTGGAGTTCACCGCCTTGTAAGGTGGTCAAAGTTTGGCCATCACTTAAATCACTAGATAGTGCTGCTGTGCCGGGTATAACATGGTATTCTAAAATAACCGCCAAAAGATTTTGTAATTCTTGAGTGCTAAAATCATCCACGGTAGAAAACCCATCGAGTTGCGCAAATAAATCTTCAAATGCAGCATTGGTAGGTGCAAAGACCGTGAAAGGACCATCACCATCTAAAGCACTAACCAGATTGTTGTCGGCACTCTCATCAGCTTTTAGTAATGCACTTACCAAACTGCTCAAATTTGTTTCCGCCTGTGCGGTTCCTACAATGGTCAAAGTTGGTTGTGGGGTCGTTGGCCCATTGTCGTCATCGTCCGAGCAGGACGCGAAAATAAAGACAACTGCCAATAATGTGAGTTTAGAAAATTTAATCAGTGCTTTCATTTAATTTTTTTTAGATTATAATTGTTTAACGCTACAAAGATGTTATTAAACAGTATTGGTTGCTTTTGTTTAACTTATTTTATAAAATATTTAACAAATTACTCAGGAATACTAAACATTGCGCCAAAAAAAATCGGGTTATCACAATGGACAACCCGATTTTTTAAAAGAATGTGATATTAGACTTCTAAGAAGCTAGTTTGTTTAGGACCTGCTTTGGAAGCAGTACTTTATCTATGATATGAATGACCCCGCTTAAAACCTCGGTATCTGGTGAAGTGACTTTGGAAGGCTTTCCAGTTTGGTCAATAATATGGACTCCACCATTTGCACTTATGTTTAACTTTTCTCCTTGAAATGTAGTCAGTTCTTGACCATCAAACAGCTGGGTCGACTTTGCTTTAGTTCCTTCAATATAATGATAGGTAAGAATCGTACCCAATAGTCTTAGTTCTTCTTCTGTATCAAAATCGGCTAGCGAATCAATGCCGTCCAGTTGGGCAAACAAATCCAAAAATGCTTGGTTCGTGGGAAGAAAAAAGGTGAATTCGGTATTCAGAATATCTTCAAAACTTTCATGCACCAATAAGCAAGCTGTTATGGCTAATTCTTTATGCTCTGGGTCTAATCCATCCAAAATTCTGGTGATAGTACTCTCGGTTCTCGCAACTAC
The DNA here is from genome assembly GCA_039030475.1 of Bacteroidota bacterium. Classification (GTDB taxonomy): domain Bacteria; phylum Bacteroidota; class Bacteroidia; order Flavobacteriales; family Flavobacteriaceae; genus Flagellimonas. The sequence goes on along the minus strand of JBCCEC010000028.1, from coordinate 4,888 downwards.
TGTATCGATTACAGATTGTGGCACCATAACTCTGTTAATAGTATGAATAACACCGTTGCCCGCGGGAATATCAGTGACTCTTAAATCTATATTAAGCCCGAGGGCATCCTGCAAAAAAAAAGAGCCGTTCACTGCTCCAATGGCTATGGTATCGCTATCCAGTAAGGTATTTAGATTACCAATTGCTAAATCATTTGATGTAAATACACCGGGCACTACATGGTAACTGAGCACTTGTCGTAATAAATCGATTTCAAAATCAAGGTCAAAATCTTCAAGCTTGGTAAATGACCCTCCTAAAAGGCCAAAAAGAAAGTTTATGGTTTCTCCGGTTGGGGCAAAGACGGTGTAGGGACCTTCTTCACCTAGTGTATCCAATAATCCTGTAAGTTCCAATGCTTCTTTTAGAAAGGCAAGCTCATCAGAATCTTCTACCAATTCCTTAATTGTTGGAATACCTGCATTAGGGTCATCTGGATTCAAGGTATCCAGAAAATCCTGTACTTCTTGCGGTATTAATATCTTGTCTATGATATGTACGACACCATTGCTGGCGTTTTTATCGATTTCCACAAGGTTGGCGTCAACGTCCGAAGCATCTCCAATGACAAACGTATCATTTGAGGCTATAATCGCTATATTCTCATTCTCAAGTAATGTTGGAACGGTGCCGGGAGAAAGTTCCCCAGAAGTAATATTCCCAGAGACTACATGATACAGTAAAATCTGCTTTAAAATCTCAAGTTCCAAGAAATTATCAAAATCATCAAAACTGGTAAAGCTATCTCCAAGGAGTTCAAAAAGTTCTTCAATAGCTTTATCCGTAGGAGCAAATAACGTGAACGGACCTTCTGCATTCAGGTCTTCGTCCAATCCTACTTTTAAGACAGCTTCTTCCAATAGCGATAACTGTTCTGTTTCAACAACAATCTCGACAATACTTGGCTTTGGAAAAAGTATGTCCAAAGCGGCTTGAGGTAATAAAACCTTATCCACAATATGGACCACACCATTGGAAGCATTGTTATCCGCGCTGACTACTTCAGACAGGTCATCTGTTTTATCTTCTATAAAAACACTTCCGTCTACATTAATTTTTAAGCTTTCGGTTTGAAGTGTTTCCAGTACTTTACCATCCGTTAAATCAGAGGAGGAAGCAACATTACCTGAAATAACATGATATTTTAAAATTTCGGCCAATAGCGCTTTTTCTTCTTCCTCATCAAAATCGTCGAGTTTTTCAAAACCGTCGAGCTGGTTTAGAAGTGCATTGAAAGCGTCGTTAGTGGGGGCAAAAACAGTTAATTGACCATCTGCGGATATTGTCTGTACCAAATCAGCATCAGCTAATTCAAGCGCATCCAATAAAGTGCTCAGCATATCAACACTTTCTGCCAGTGTTACAATATTGGGTAATGTGTTCGGGTCATCATCAGTATTGCCAATCTCATCATCTGTATTTGGACTGGCATCGTCGTCACTTTTGCTACAAGAGCATATAAAAAGGGTTAAAACGATAACTAAAAGGGTTTTTCCTAAGTGTGGAATGGTTCTCATTTTCAAATTAATTTGGTTCTATGTTCTAGTCCTTGAAAGTAGAATTTAATACCTGTACCTAGTTAAAAGCATTCTTAATTCTAAGTTACCCCAACTTTAAATATCTACTCTCAACGTTAAGGAAATTATATTCTTTACAATAGTACCAATTGAATATCCCCATTTTATCACAAAAAGCTCACTTTTAAAAACTGATCACCTATTAATTGGTGGTATCCGGAACTAGAATATCATCTACCAAATGAAGAACACCGTTTGATGCTTGTAGATTTGAGCCTACAATTCTTGTATTATTGTTATTGGCACCGTCTATAAGGTTAACTTGGTTGCCAATAATCCTTACTGTCAAATCATCTCCTTCCATGGTTTCAAGTTCCATGTTCTGTTCCATGTCGCGTGTTAAAATGTTCTTTCCGGTGATAACATGGTGTTCCAAAACAGATGTAAGTGTATCCCCGGTTGGCAATTCTTCAAAATCTTCAAAAGCCTGGTTAATTGGAGCAAACAATGTAAAGGGGGCAGGTTCCTCTCCGTTCGCGGTGTCCAGTGTTGCCATAAAATCCGGTTGCTCTGGTGAGGTGAGGGATTTTTCCAGTTCATTTAACCTGTCATCTATTGCAATAAAATCTGCAAGCGTTGGCAGTTCAAGGATAGCATCTATTTGATGCAGCATACCGTTGGAAGCCCTTTTGTTTGAACCTGAACTAACAATTTTAGCCCTTCCACTGATTACAATACCATTATCGCTCTTAAAATATAGGTTGATCGTACTGTTTTGAGCTACTCCAGGTGACGAGGTTATCATGTAGCCCTCTTCTACTGCCACAAAATCCTGTGTGCTGACTTCTCCTACCACAATGTGGGCCAACAATAAGTTTCTCAAATCCGCTTTGGAAATATCAGAAAGTGCTTTGCCGTCAAGAAAAGCATTAAAAGCATCATTGGTGGGCGCTAAAATCGTATTCAGTCCTCTACGATCCAAATTGTCAAACAATTCTGCTTCTTCCAAAGCAGCTTTTAGCGATTGAAAATTATCATCATTAGAAATTAGGTCAGCCAGACTTTCATCTGGTCTGTCTATACCATCATCGTCCAAAGAGCATGAATTGAAGCTTAGGGCAATCAATAATAGGGTAGAAAAAAATAAAGAAAATCTCATTTGTCACTTAGTTTAGGTTATTACTTTTTCTTGAAGATGAAAAAAGTGAAGAGCGTTGCTTCTAATCCTAAGAAGTCATCTGTTAAAATTAAAATCTACCTATAATTCGTAATTTTGCACTCTAAATGAATAAGTAAGTTGAAAAAAGTTGTTGTTGGACTTTCAGGAGGTGTTGATTCGAGTGTAACGGCCTTTCTTTTAAAAGAACAGGGGTACGAGGTCATTGGCCTATTCATGAAGAATTGGCACGATGATTCTGTAATTATTTCTGATGAATGTCCTTGGTTAGAGGATAGCAATGATGCACTTATTGTTGCCGAAAAATTTGGAATACCTTTTCAAACAGTGGATTTAAGTGAGGTATACAAAGAACGTATAGTGGACTATATGTTCAATGAGTATGAAAGAGGGCGAACACCAAATCCCGATGTGCTTTGCAATCGTGAAATTAAGTTTGATGTCTTTCTAAAAATAGCCCTACAATTGGGGGCCGATTTTGTAGCGACGGGGCATTACTGTAGAAAGGGAATTATCAAGAATGAAGATGGCTCAGAAACCTATCAGTTGTTATCTGGTATAGATGGCAATAAAGACCAATCTTATTTTTTATGTCAACTTTCTCAAGCACAGTTGAGCAAGACCTTGTTTCCTATTGGCGGTCTTACCAAACCCGAGGTGAGAAAAATTGCGGCGGAAAATGATTTGATTACTGCTGATAAAAAAGATTCTCAGGGCCTTTGTTTTATAGGCAAAGTACACCTGCCAGATTTTTTACAGCAAAAATTGAAGCCTAAAAAAGGTGTTATTGTTGAAGTGCCGAATACCGCATCCCACTTTATAGCAGAGTCACCGGAATTTGAAGATAAAGCTGAGGAATTGGCATACTACTCAAAGAAACCGGCGTATGTTTTATCCGATGGGAAAGTAGTAGGGGAACATCAAGGAGCGCATTATTTTACAAAAGGACAACGCAAAGGCTTGAATGTTGGAGGGACTAAAGAACCACTTTTTGTAATTGATACGGACGTGGATAACAATATCATCTATACCGGACAGGGAAAGTCACATCCTGGGCTTTTGAGGAACACCCTATTTGTAAGTGAAAACGAAATTCACTGGGTACGTGAAGATTTGGCTTTAATGCTAGATGAAACGATGGAGGTAGAAGCAAGAATCCGCTATAGGCAACCTTTGCAAAAAGCCATACTTTACAGAACTCACAGTGGACTTTACGTAGATTTTGAAGAAAAGCAATCTGCCATAACCGAAGGCCAGTTTGTAGCGTGGTATAAAGGTGATGAACTAATTGGCTCAGGCGTTATTTCTTAATATATGGAGCGCAATAAGATTACCCAGCTTTTTGGAGTAAAACACCCCATTGTACAAGGAGGAATGATCTGGACAAGTGGTTGGCGTTTGGCATCTGCGGTTTCCAATGCCGGCGGATTGGGATTGCTCGGAGCTGGTAGTATGTATCCCGATGTTCTAAAAGAACATATTGAAAAATGTCAAAAAGCAACCGATAGACCCTTTGGCGTAAACATTCCCATGCTGTACCCAAACATTGAAGCGTTGATGGAAATCATTTTGAGCAGTGGGGTAAAGATTGTCTTCACTTCAGCGGGAAACCCAAAGACTTGGACCAATCATCTACAGAAACACGGTATTACTGTGGTACATGTGGTCAGCAGTGTGAAGTTTGCGTTAAAAGCTCAAGATGCAGGGGTTGATGCCGTTGTAGCCGAGGGATTTGAAGCCGGAGGCCACAATGGAAGGGACGAAACTACAACAATGGTGCTGATTCCATCAGTAAAAGAAAAGATCAACATTCCTTTGATAGCCGCCGGTGGCATCGCTACAGGACGCTCCATGTTGGCAGCCATGGTTCTGGGGGCCGATGGCGTACAAGTAGGTAGTCGTTTTGCTGCTAGCGTAGAGGGTTCTTCGCATGATTTGTTCAAAGAGCAGATCGTAAACGCGAAAGAGGGAGATACACAATTAACACTAAAGGAATTGGCTCCCGTTCGCTTATTGAAAAACAAGTTCTATAAAGATGTTCAAAACGCTTATGCTGATGGGGCAACTGTGGAAGGTTTGAAAAAATTATTAGGCAGGGCAAGGGCCAAGCGAGGTATGTTTGAAGGGGATTTGAATGAAGGGGAACTAGAAATT
>JBCCEC010000027.1:0-44593 GCA_039030475.1 Bacteroidota bacterium | reverse complement strand
ATCATTTTGAGTAATTTTAACAATCGTACAGGGTATTATTTATTTAGAGAAATGAAGAAAAAGTTAGAATACTGATAAAAGAATTTCTGGTTTTAAAAAATACTCCTAGATGATTTTTGCTTATTGTTAACTATCAAAAAGTTTTTACAGAGACTTGTTTCAACGATTTCATATGGTAATTTCATAGTTCTTGAAACTGTAAAGTTTTAGAAGAGTTTTAAGTTTTAATCAGTAATGGAAGATTTTTTAAGACTCAATAAATCGTCCCCAAATCTTACCCCTGACTTTTGCGCATGGATCCTGTCCGCTTTTTGTAGCGTTCCGGCAGATAAGCGTTAAGCAAAAAGTGGATAGGGCGCAACCTACTTGCTATTTCAAAATTTCATCTTCAAAGATTTAATACCCGATGTCCATTCCAGTGTCCCTTGCTTGTCCGACCCCTTTCTTGAGCCCCTCCACAATTTTCATGGCCATCTGCACCTTATTGGTGGGGATGCTCGGTATCTTGATGCCAGTTCCCTTCAACAGCTTTAGGGCCACATCCTTTTCTTTTGTGGGCAATCCTATGACTTTGGCGACGAATTTGTGCGGCTCCTTCAGATAGTCCTTCTTTGCGGCGTAGGACTCCACATAGTTCCGTTTGAAGCCCGATACGCGGTCAAAGGTCTTTTCCGCCGCCTCGAAGAACCTGTCCCTATGGAACCCGCGCTTGACCGTCTCCCCGTTGAGCTGTACCTCCGAGGCCTTGTGCTTGGCCATCGGGGACAGGGTGTAGGTGTTCGTTCTGTCCCTCCTGCTGACTATGATGTGCACATGGGTCTGGTGGCCCTCCTTTTTCATTCCCGCTGCTATCATGTTTCCGTTCTGCTTGTGCGGTGCCATCTCCATTTGCTTCGCAATCCTGTTCTGCAGCTTCTTGACATTGCCATTGACCTCTTCCCGCTCGACCTTGCGTATCTCGTTCCTCAATCGCGCTATCTCCTTTCGGTACGGGGCGTTCTCCTGTACCTGTTTCTCATAGCCCCTGTAGGTGCGTTCGTGCTCTATCTTGGCATAGTATTTCAGGTTTTCCGCCCGCACCTCCTGGTTCCTGTGGAAGCTCTGGGCATAGTCCTTCATCATCTCCCGGATATAGGTCCTCAGGACATAGGGGTCGTTGCCGATGGCCTTCAACTCCCTTTGGTTGGGGCTGACCACCATGGAATAGAACTTTGGGTCACGGTTCCTCAACTTGGCCGTGTTCCCGTCGATCTCCTCGATGACCTTCTGCGGGCTCACCCTGTCGTTCTCCTGGTCAAAGAAGTGCTCCTTAAGGTCAGGGTGTTTTCCCTCGTCCTCCTTTTCCAGATAACTGACATAGTTCCCCACACTGCTGTTGTAGGTGCTGCCCACCTTCTGTGCTGAGATGTTGATGTACATGGCCTTTCTTACTTTAATTCGTTCTTGAGGCTATTGAACAACTTGATGTCCATCTTGATCTTCATATAGGGCTTTCCCACTAGGGGCTCCACTTTCTTCGTGCTGTCCAATATCTTCTTGCACTTCCTCTTGTAGGCCTCGTACCTTTCCATGAGCATGTCGTGCTCATATTTTGGCACTGTCTTGGGCTTGGGCAGTGCAAAAAGGTCGTCGTCCCTTCTTTTGGGCCAGCGTGTCTTCTTTTTCCCCTCCGAGTTGATGTGTGCCGTATAGAGGGCCAGTACCATCTCGTACATTGGATTGATCTTGGTCCGCTCCATGTTCTTGATGATGGAGATAAGGTGGTCCGTCTGCTTCGTCAACCGTTTCTCTATCGCCTTGAGCTCCTTGCTGATTCGCTCAACCCCGTCGTTAAAGGGATTCAGGTGGTTCCTTTTCAGGAACAGTATGATATGGTACAGCACCTCGCTGTGCGGTCTGTCGAAACGTTTGGAATAGTCCCGGAACATCACGGCCACCTCCGCCTTGATGCTGATGGCAGAGAAGGAGTCCTTTTTCTTTATATTCTTTTCCGATGTAGTTTTTTTGTCCTTTTGCGCCATATTGTCATAATTTAATGTCCTATCGCTTTTCAATGTTTATAGGGCCTCCCAGCGCCATTGCTGTAAATCCTGCACCCTTTTACTGTAAATTCTGGGTAGTTTGCTGTAGGACCTGTTTTCTTACAGTACCCAAAAATCTGTTTTTTGGATTCAAGCCATTGATTTTCAACTTGTTGAAAATCCGCAAACAAACGTGATGCCGCATCCTGCGCATCACCCTCTTGCTATTCCTTTTTCCCCGCCCACGGGGAAACCGAAATACCGCTCCTTGGAGTGGTATATATTTTTTACCTATCACTTCCTTCTGCTGGGTCCATCCAATCTCAACAGGTTGAACATCCTTATAAACCGGTCAGTTACTTGGTCGCCGTACCGTTCCTGGATTTGACCTAAGCTTAAATTTGTGGTGATATGTGTTTTTGTACCCAGTCTTTCAAAATTCCTATAACGGTTCAGAAGAATACGGATGAACACTTCTTCCTTTCCATATTGAAAACTGTTATTGCCCTCCTTTTCAGCTCCAAGATCATCAAATAAAAAAACCCCCTTAGAATAATATTGAATGACATCCTCTTTGTTTTTTGCCATATTGAACCTCTCGACAACTTCTTGGGTCGATATAAAAGGAAACCACAATGCTCGAACTTGATACTTTCTAGCCATGTTTTGTACAATTTTAAAACTTGAGGTCTTCCCGGTCCCATATGAGCCAAATACCATTAGCCCTTTTCTTAGTGAGATGTTTTCCAAAACTTCAAAGGCTGCATCCTGGTTCCAATATTTGCAGAAGTGCCCTAGAAAATTCTTATTTCCCATATCCACTTCAAAATCTGTATCGCTTTTCGCATAAAACTCTTGGGCCATTTTGAAAAAGACCTTTTTGAATGTTTCGGGTTCACATAGCGGCCCTTTCATTTCTTTTTCTTTTTCTTTTTTCAACAGCCTTGGCATTTCCTTTTTCATGCTTTCTATTCTAATATTGAACTTCTATTTTCAATATTTTCTTTTAAAGAAGTAATTGATTTTTTATGTTGTTTTGTAATGGGTTTGTTATGGTTGCCATTTTTGTCAATACTGTTACGATAAAACTTTCGATGCTGCCTGGACAGAATTGTCAGGTCTGAATCGACCGTTCGGAAACTGAACTGGAGCATACTTCTTAGGTATCTCTTTCTCCCATCAAAAGACACTTCCTCGATCCATCCCAATGCCTTTAGTTCTGATATATATCGGGAGACCTGTCTTTCTGAGATTTTCAGAAATGAGGAAATGTATTTGTTGGACATATAACACTCCTTACCATATTCTGTAAAGCTGTGGATTTCTAGAAATAGAATCTTGGCATACCAATTGACCTCGGTATTCAGATAGATCAGTTTGGGAATCCATATGCCCTGAAAATTTCTATCGGTCGCTTTCATGGTGCTTTCTTATGAATTACCGCGACGATGTTTTTTCAAATGGGCATTTACCTTTTCTTCAAGTTCCCTTTCGTCATAGGATGGGTTTTGAAGTAACCATTGCTCGATTTTCTCCCGTTCAAAGAACAACGACCCATTGGTAGGTTTTGAAAAGGGAATCAACCTTGCCGAAGTAAGCTTGTAGATCTTGGAAAGGCTCCACCCCGTATACATTTGCAAGTTGGCCACGTTGAACACCTTTTTTTTGACCAGTGCGGCTTCGTCCAGATGGTCGATCTTTTCAAGAAGTAATTGTACCAGGGAAGAATTTTGTTTGTTCATAATGCTTTCAAATTAAGTTTTCACTCGTTTTCCATGATTGGCCCATGGAACTATTTGAAAGCAATTTGCTCACGTAAATGCAGTAAATCAAGTGAAGGAAAGGCTTCCTCTGTTTTCCTTTTCTTTCCTCTTCACTTTATGGATGGCCCGTAGATAAAAGATGGTTTTCAATATCGGTTTTTAAATCCATACGCCGTTTGGGATTGCAGTTTTTCCAGCTCGAATGCGCTTTTTGGAGTTGTTTTATACTCCATTCTTGGTCCTTTGATTTAAAATTGCAGATGATATACTTACAGAGCCGCGCTAAGTTCTCCCCATAATACCCTTCTAGATTCTCTTCGGAGATATAATTCAGAAATTCGAAAAAAAGCCGGAAATTGGGAAGTTTTCTATCCGTAAGCGGCAACCAAACTATTTTTTCGTCCAGTCCCCCTCCCCGTAAAAGCCGTTTAAAATCATTCTCGCCGGTTCTGAGGTAATTCTGGAAAAGTCTTGAATTATTCGTATCTATCCGACTTACGAAATCAACAAAACGAAAAGGCAGTTGTTTTTCTGACCGAACGAGATTTCCTTTGCTTTTTTGGATAGGGTAAGGATTCTTATACTTTAAAAGCTGGGATATAAAGGCCTTTATGACTATCAAATACAATGAAGTTGTAATTACTGTACCGACTATAGCCACATAGTAGAAGAGAGGAGCTTCAGATTTAAATAGGGGAACAAGTAGCTTAACAACAGTAATGGCGAATGAAACTGTTATCAAAAAAAACAGCACCCATTTCGGAATTTCTACAGAACGCATTAGTACAGCTTTACGATACAAATCGTAAACCACTTTATCGATTCGCCGAAATAACAAAATAATCGTATTTTTAAAGGAAGATTTCATAACCGCATGAGAGCTGTTTATGAAGATAAGAAGATATATGCAAAGAATATTTGTTTCACCCTTGTTTCACCCCTGCCAAAAAGAAAGAACCCCCGGTCTCCCGAAGGCTCTGTGTTCATTGGCGTGGTCCCACATGGGCTCGAACCATGGACCCCCTGATTATGAGTCAGGTGCTCTAACCAGCTGAGCTATAGGACCTGTAATTTGCGGATGCAATATTACTACTTATTTTTCGGTGATGCAAGCAATATAAGCCTGTTCAAAAGTTATATTTACTCTCTTACCTTCAACTAGTCTTCAGGCGGGGCTTCTTGGCAAAGCTCTATCAAAACCCCATTTGTTCCTTTTGGATGCAAAAATACAACCAGTTTGTTGTCCGCTCCCTTCTTTGGAGTCTCGTTCAACACCTTAAATCCTTCTTTCCGTAATCTAGCAATCTCTGCTTCGATATCATCAACAGCAAAAGCAATATGATGAATTCCCTCTCCCTTTTTTTCTATGAATTTAGCTATGGGACTGTCTGGCTTTGTTGCTTCGAGCAATTCTATTTTATTGGGTCCTGATTTGAAAAAAGAAGTCCGTACGCCTTCCGAAGCTACTTCTTCCATTTTATACTGTGGTTCTCCAAAAAGCTTCTCAAACAAAGCATTGGATTCTTTTATGTTCTTAACGGCAATACCTATGTGCTCTATTTTTTCCATTTTGTACGTGGTTTTATTGGAACAAATCCAACATATTCTTCAAAATTACATACTGTTGCCGTAACATATCATGAGGTTCGTCATTAAATCCCGTATTTTTGCACCAATGGAAACACAAAGGCAACGAAAAATTGCGGGAATCATTCAAAAGGACATCGCCGATATCTTACAGCGCGCTGCAATAGACGGTGGCTTAACAGGAACCTTAATTTCTGTTTCAAAGGTCTATGTCACCACAGATCTGTCCATAGCCAAGGTTTATGTGAGTATTTTTCCAAATAAAAATGCAGGAACGTTGTTGGATGGCATGAAATCCAATCAAAGCCTTATAAAGCATGAATTGGCACAGCGTACAAGGAATCAATTGCGCCGTGTACCAGAACTTAATTTTTATCTGGACGATTCTTTGGAGTACATTGACAAAATTGAAAAATCACTCAAAGGAGAGGAAAACCCTATCGAAAATAGGGACTTATTGGACAAACGAAAGAAATCCTAATTTTGAATTTTTCCTTTTATATCGCTAAACGCTATTTACGGTCTAAAAGCAGTCAGAATGCTGTCAATATCATCAATTTTATCACTTTTTTGGTTATAGTCATTGGTGCTGCAGCATTGTTCATTGTGCTTTCTGCTTTTGCAGGACTAAAAACCTTTAGCCTTTCTTTTACGAATACTTTTGATCCCGACTTAAAGGCATCTCCAGTATCTGGCAAACATTTTTCCATTTTGCCAGAGGAAGAAGATCAACTACAATCCATTTCGGGTGTAGCCAACTTTTCTAAAGAACTGGAAGAGCGGGCGTATCTAACCTTTCGCGAACGTAGTTGCATTGCCTACATTAAAGGAATCGATAGTAATTACCGTTCTGTTACCGGAGTTGACAGCACCTTATATTTTGGAAATTGGGGCATAACGGAGTACAATGGCGTAATGGGTATTGGTATTTATAACTTACTCGGAGTACCCATTGACAATTATCAAACCCCAATGACCGTTCTGGTTCCAAAACCAGGAAAAGGTTCAATTTCGCAATCAGGCTTTAGTCGAAAACCATATAATGAATTACCCCTAGTTGTAAGCGGGGTTTATGCCGTAGAAGAAAATCTGGATAAAAAATATGTGTTTGCACAGCTCCCGCTAGTGCAATCCCTGTTACAAAAAGACAGTACCCAAATTTCTGGAATCAATTTTAAACTGGATGGAAAAGTACCTTTTGACGATGTAAAAAAGTCCATTAAAAAAGTTTTGGGAGATAAGGTCTTATTACTTGACCGTCAAGAACAAAATGGCACGCTGCATAGAATGCTCAATACTGAGAATTTGGCTACCTATCTTATTTTTACATTGGTGTTGATCATTGCACTTTTTAATGTAGTTGGTGCGATAATAATGATGATTCTAGATAAACAACAAAATTCAAAAACGCTGTTCAGTCTTGGGGCAACCATAAAAGAATTACGAACTATTTATTTTACCCAAGGGCTTCTGGTAACTTCTGCTGGAGGTGTTATAGGAGTCTTTATTGGTTCGCTGCTCATTGGTAGCCAACTTGCATTCAGTTGGTTAAAGATTACGCCTTCTCTAGCTTATCCTGTTGAATACAATTTCATGAATGTGCTCATTGTATTGGGCACCATCGTAGTTCTGGGCTTTATCTCATCAAAAATTGCAAGTAGTCGCGTTACCAAAAGACTGATAACCGCCTAGGCAAACTGAAAATCACCAAACTTTTCGAGGACTTCATCAAAAGCTGCAAAAACATCTGCAGAATCGTCGCTGGTAACCATCTTCATACGATATTCCTTAAAGTGAGGTATTCCTTTAAAGTAATTGGTGTAATGCCTCCTGGTCTCAAAAACACCAAGTTTTTCGCCTTTCCAATCAATGGCCATTTTTAGGTGTCTTCGGGCAGCATCTACGCGTTCTTCCATGGTGGGCAGTTCTTTATGCGTTCCTGTTTCAAAGAAATGTTTTACTTGATTAAAGAACCATGGATTACCAATACTGGCACGGCCAATCATAGCACCGTCCAATCCAAACTCATCTCTCATCTTAACAGCGGCCTCTGGGGTGTCAACATCCCCGTTGCCAAAAACGGGAATATGCATTCTAGGATTGTTCTTCACTTGAGCAATAGGTTTCCAATCTGCAGTTCCCTTATACATTTGAACCCGGGTACGACCATGAATGGAAATAGCTTCAATACCCACATCTTGCAATCGTTCCGCTACCTCAACAATTTTGATGGAATCTGTATCCCAGCCCAATCTGGTTTTGACGGTAACCGGCAATTTGGTTCTTTTGACCATTTCCGCGGTCAATTTGACCATAAGCGGTATATCTCGCAAAATACCTGCTCCAGCATTTTTACAGACTACCTTTTTCACGGGACAGCCAAAATTAATATCGATAATATCTGGGTTGGATTTTTCTACGATATCCACAGCTTGAAGCATAGAATCCAATTCCGCACCAAATATTTGAATCCCAACAGGGCGTTCTTTTTCATAGATATCCAGTTTGATGGTGCTTTTGGCCGCATCGCGGATAAGCCCTTCTGAAGAGATAAATTCTGTATAGACCACATCTGCTCCCTGTTCTTTGCACAATGCTCTAAAAGGAGGGTCGCTAACATCTTCCATTGGAGCAAGAAGTAACGGAAAATCAGGAAGTTCTATGTCTCTTATTTTTGGCAAATCTTCTGTTATTTGGTTTGCAAAAATACAAAATACCAGAAAATCAATTCTTATTCCGATTGAAGTCGCTCTCTCTCCTTTTTCTCGATTTCCTTTTTATTATCCTGTAATTTGAAATTGCCAAAGTTATAGGTGAACCCAACCCTTATAAATTGAGCCTCAGGACGCCTTCTGTAAAAATTATCCTGATTAAGGTAACGCGAAGTATAGGTTGGAATGTATTGCTCCAATAAATCCTCAGCTGCGATAGAAATTACGGCCCTATTATCAAACAGGGATTTTCGCAACCCTAAAGTCAAATTCAATTGACTGTCGGAAATATACGATCCAAATAGAAACTGGGACAAATAGGTCATGGTCAATTCTCCTGTTAAAGTACCATCTTTAGAAAGCGTTAGATAGTTTGCCAGATAGCCATAAACTCCATCCACCTCGGCGGTAAACCTTTGATCATCGCTTTCTTCGGCCAAAAAAGTTTCTTCTTCATGAAAAATAGAGGTATAGGCATACATAAACCAAAAGGGTAAAATACTCTTGCTTACGGTAAAGTCCAGTCCATACGATTTACTTGCCAATACATTTTGTTTCAGTTCCACCAAGGTCTGTGCATCGTTATCCTGAAAAACCAAATAGGCAATATTGCTTCCATTGTCCCTGTAATAGACATCAAAGAAAAATTCACTGTTCAATGTGTAGTTGATGTTGAAGTTGTTAGAGAAGTTTGGTCGTAAAAAGGGGTTTCCTTCTTCAAAGTCGTTCTCATTGAAAAAATAACGAAACGGGTTTAAATCATTGTACTTGGGCCTCGCAATCTTTCTGCCATAGTCAAAGGAAAAGCTATGCTTGTCCGAAGGAGAATATAGCACATAAAGCGACGGGAAGGGTTCAAAGAAATTCTGTGAATTTGTTTCGCCCAGTGTTAAAGAAGTTCCCTTAGCATTTGTGAGTTCCCCTCTTACCCCCAATTTCATTGACCATTTTTCCCAATTTCTAACCAGACTAAAATAGGCTGCATATACATTTTCGTCATAATCATAGTCATCGGATAGAGAGGAATCTACTTCATTGTCGACTCCCGTAAAATTGAAAAAATCGACCATACTCTCCGAAGCAATGGAAGAAACCCTAACCCCGCTTTCAATAGACGCGTTTCCTATTGGTGTTGAGTAATCTGCCTGTCCGGTAAAAATATGAATGTCTTGTTGGGCATCTGTATCAAAGGCGAAAGTCCTTAAAAAATCACCGTTGGCATTAAAATAATCAGAGTTTAGATTTTGTAGGGATTGTCCATTGTAATAGGTGTAATGCCCGTTCACGGATAACTGTGCACCAGGTTTTTTTAGTTTACGGACATAGGTTAGGTCAAAGGCCAAGTTGGTATCGTCGAGTCCCGTATTGTTCTCTGTTGTAAACGTAGAATCCAGTTGGCTTTGTCCGTCCCTTATTTCTGTGCGCAAGCGGGATGTTTGTTCTTGATTTAGATTTAATGCCAGGTTTGAAGTTACATTCAAACTGTTATTTTCATCAAAATCGTAATCCAAGATTATCGTTCCATTTTGCGCTTGGGACCTATTGATCTGTTCATAGTTAGTGTCCCAGTTGGCAAAAACTTCATCCGTATCATCTATAAAATTGATGCCCTTGTTGGTTTTTCTAAGTTCTTTTTTAGGACTGATGCTATAATTTGCGAAGAGATTTAACTTATCTGTTTTATAATAATGGCTTGTACCAAAACTATATTTAGGAAAAACCGCTTGTGTAAGGCTCGCGTTAACGCTGCCTTTATAGCCCGGCACAATACTTTTACTGGTCGTTATATTTAAAATAGAACCTCCTTCGGCTTCGTACCTAGCTGGTGGATTATAGATTACTTCCACAGATTTGATATTGGCTCCTGAAAATCCTTCCAGCAAATCTTTCACCTCTTGACCAGACAACTGTACTTTCCTGTCATTGATATATACCGTTGCACTTTGTCCTCGTATTTGAAGTTCTTCCTGATTCACGATGACCCCTGGCGTGCTTTTGATGATATCCCATGAGCTTCCTTCTGAAACCACCGTGTTCTCAACAGAAAAAACCAATCTATCGGGTAATCTTTTAAGGGTAGGTTTCTTTGCGGTTACCACCACCTCATCCAACTCCGTCGTCTCCAAAGAAATTATCAATGCGCCCAGCGTTATGTTCCCGGTCACATCCAACGCAAGTGGTTTAGAGCCTTTTCCTACGTAGCTCGCCTGTAACAAATATAGATTTGGTTCAACTTCAGAAAGTATAAAAGAACCTTTCTCGTCTGCAGAAGTTCCTTTAACAAACGTAGAGTCGGCTGCTTTTAAAAGCAAGATATTTGCGAAAGGAATCGTTTCGTTCTGCTCATCAACAACTTTTCCTTTAATCTCAAAGCTCTGTCCAATACTACTTTTACACACGAAAAGTACCAATAAGAAGATGTAGGGAAAAAGCTTCATTTAGAGTTGGGGTTAGTCTCCAAATCTAAGAAAATAATTTTAGAGGTATTGTATCATTTGAACACTCATAATTACAAAAACACATGCTGTAGGTAGCTAAAACACCTATATTTGCAGTTGCCAGCAAGTATTTCTTTGTTGGGTTATCGTTGTTATGAAAAAGATTAGAAATTTTTGCATTATTGCACATATAGACCATGGGAAAAGTACTTTGGCCGATCGTCTGTTGGATTTTACAGGTTCTGTAACGGAACGTGAAAAACAAGATCAGCTTTTGGACAGTATGGATTTGGAACGGGAACGTGGCATAACGATTAAAAGTCATGCCATCCAAATGGAATATACCCATGAAGGCGAAATTTATGTGCTCAATTTAATCGATACTCCCGGGCACGTTGATTTTTCCTATGAGGTGTCCCGCTCCATTGCTGCATGCGAAGGTGCACTTTTGGTCGTAGATGCTGCTCAAAGCATTCAGGCACAGACCATATCCAACCTTTATTTGGCATTGGAAAATGATTTGGAAATCATTCCTGTGCTCAATAAAGTTGATTTGCCAAGTGCAAATCCCGAAGAAGTAACTGATGATATCGTAGATTTACTTGGCTGTAAACCTGAAGAAGTAATCCCTGCAAGTGCTAAAACAGGTATTGGTATTGAAGCCATTCTCACCGCTATTATTGATCGCGTCCCTGCACCACAAGGAAATCAAGATGAATCTCTACAAGCTTTGGTCTTTGATTCTGTGTACAATCCTTTTAGGGGGGTTGAAACTTACTTTAGGGTAATTAACGGTGAAATTAAAAAAGGACAGAAGATAAAATTCGTTGCTACCGATAAGGATTATTTTGCTGATGAAATTGGCACCTTAAAACTAAATCAGGTTCCTAAAAATATAATCTCTTCGGGTGATGTTGGGTACTTGATAACAGGAATAAAAGACGCCCGCGAAGTAAAAGTTGGAGATACGATTACCGATGCTGCAAACCCTACCCAAAATGCCATTGAAGGTTTTGAAGATGTAAAACCCATGGTTTTTGCTGGAATATATCCCGTAGATACCGAAGATTTTGAGGAGCTCCGTTCTTCTATGGAAAAGCTACAACTTAATGATGCCTCATTGGTCTTTACCCCAGAGAGCAGTGCTGCATTGGGCTTTGGTTTTAGATGTGGATTTTTGGGAATGCTCCATATGGAAATCATTCAGGAACGATTGGAGCGTGAGTTTAACATGACCGTTATCACAACGGTTCCCAATGTGAGTTACCATGCTTTTACCACCAAGGACAGGGAAATTCCATTAATTGTAAACAATCCCTCAGATTTACCGGACCCTTCGACCGTGGATCGTGTTGAGGAACCTTTTATAAAGGCTACCATCATCACAAAATCAGACTTTGTGGGGAATGTAATGTCGCTCTGTATTGAAAAACGTGGACAAATCACCAATCAGACCTATTTGACCACGGAACGGGTAGAGTTGATTTTTGACATGCCCCTGGCAGAAATTGTTTTCGACTTTTACGATAGATTAAAGACGGTTTCCAAAGGATATGCCTCTTTTGACTATACGCCTATCGGGATGCGAACCTCCAAATTGGTTCGAGTGGATATTCTTTTAAATGCACAACCCGTTGATGCGTTATCGGCACTAGTGCATTTTGACAACGCCCAGCACATTGGTAAAAAAATGTGTGAAAAATTGAAAGAGCTAATCCCAAGACAGCAATTCGATATCCCCATACAAGCCGCAATAGGTTCAAAAATTATTTCTAGGGAAACGATAAAAGCCCTGCGCAAAGATGTTACCGCAAAATGTTACGGAGGTGACATTTCCCGTAAAAGAAAACTGTTGGAAAAGCAGAAAAAAGGTAAAAAACGCATGCGCCAAGTGGGAAATGTTGAGATTCCGCAGCAGGCCTTTATGGCGGTATTGAAGTTGAATGATTAGGAGACGCCTTTTTTCAAGACATCCCCTTTTTATTCTTTTTGATTAATTTGATTCCTGTGTGAAGTCTAAGTCCAAATCTATATCTCCACTACAAATATCATCGGCATACTCTTCAAACGTTTGGTCTCCTAAATCAGCATTAAAAGCAGATTCACCTTCTACTTGTAATCTTGCCGTTCCATCGCCATTATCGGTAATCGTAATAGGAATAAGGCCCAAAAGCTCACAAGATCTACTGTCGCCGCCATCATCGTCGCTTGAACAGCCCGTAAAAATCATAGATGCCATTAATGCTAGGGGTAGGATAATTCTTTTCATAATTTAAGGTTTGATTTTTTGTTATGGAAAAAGAACGTAGGCTTTCTTCACGAATTACATTTTATCTGCATTGAAACCTAGAAATGTTGCGTACCCTTAGAAAAGTGTTGCAACCCTACCATATGACCATGGCATTTTGAAATAAGTGTCGGGTATTTATGTATTCAGATTGACGAAGGAATCAATCTTCTTCTTGAGTATCTTCCCCAATAGTTTCGATATCGAAAGCTTTTCCAAGATAGACCAATTTGTACCCTTCTTTAATATCTGTAAACTCTTTGCTGAATGCGGAGATGATTTTTAAATCTCCTCGCTCATCTTTTAAGAACAATGGAATGATATCGTTATCGGCTTTGGTTATTTCAATAAGGCCGTTGTACTGCTCCTGTCCTTTTAGTTCTATCTCGTGAATGGATGGGTTTTTTCTTGCAGCTTCCGTCAATTTTATAAAATCATCAGTATGCGAAAACAATCCTTCTTCCGGATTATTTTGTGGGTCGTTCATTTCATCAGAATTTACGAGTCTAAACGCACCATTTTCACCAAATTGCTTCTGGAATTTATCAATAGCAAATTTATTGATATCAGAATTTCCGGTCAATGCCATTAGGTATCCCATATCGTTCAACTCAATATTATCGGTCAAAGAATCTGAATAAATATTGGCAGATAGCGCCTCTAATCCCAAGCTTTTGGCTTTTCCTACATTGCTCTGGTTATTGTCGATCAATACAACATGTCTGCTGTTTTTCCTAAGATAGTTACCAATAAGCCGTGATACCTTGGAAGCCCCAATAATCAAAATTCCTTCGGACTTGGTCAAGAAAACGCCTACTAGTTTTGCGAAGAATCTAGCAGTAGTGGCATTTAACAATACGGTACCCAAAACAATCATAAAAACCAAAGGTGTAATGTATTCTGCGCCAGGCTCTCCTTTTGCCAATAACTTAGAACCAAATAAGGAAGCAATACCTGCGGCAACAATACCCCTTGGCCCTACCCAGCCTATAAAAAGTTTTTCCGTCAATTTAAGCCCAGAACCCTGTGTGCTCAGAAAAACACCCAATGGCCTGATCAAGAATACGACCACCGCAAAAAGTACTGCTGTCTGCCAGTTGTATAAAAGTTCTAAGTCACTAATGTTGATGTTGGCCGCCAAAAGAATGAAAAGTATGGAAATCAATAATACACTCAGGGATTCTTTAAAATAGAGCAGTTCTTTTAGGTTGGGCAGGTTCATATTTCCCATGACCATCCCCATGACCACAACGGCCAAAAGTCCAGATTCATGTGCAAAAACATCAGATTCAACAAACACCAACAGCACCACGGAAAGTGAAACTACGTTCATTAAATAATGTGGAATCAAGTCCTTTTTAATGGCAAATGCAAGTGCATGTGCAAACGTGAAACCGAAAGTGGTCCCAAAGAGCAAAATCTTTCCAAATTCTATCAACGCGGTCTGGGTAAAAGCACTGCCCTCCCCTACACTTATAAATTCAAAAACCAAGACAGCTACCAAAGCTCCTATGGGGTCTATGAGTATACCTTCCCATTTCAATACGGTAGAGACATCTTTTTTTAGTGGAATATTTCTCAAAATAGGTGTAATCACCGTAGGGCCGGTAACGATTATAAGTGCCGAGAACAAAAATGAAATCTGCCACGAAAGCCCAAAGGTGTAATGCGCTGCAATACCGGCGCCAAAAAACGTGACTATAGAACCAATGGTGATAAGTTTAGTAATTACCGGACCTACATTTGCAATTTCGGAGCGTTTTAAGGTCAACCCCCCTTCAAACAGGATAATACTTATAGCCAGTGATACAAAGTAGTATAATCCATCTCCTGGAAAAAGCCCATTCTTACCGTTCCAGATAGGTTCAATAAGCTTAACGCCATCTTCGGTATATAATGTGGCTATCGGTCCGACCAATAATCCAATCAAAATCAATGGTAAAATTGCAGGCAGTTTAAGTCGCCAAGCTACCCATTGCGCAATAATTCCCAGAATAATTATACCTGCAAGTTCGAGCATCAATTTGAGTTTTAGTAAAAATACTAATTAATACAGATGCCGAAGCAATTATCTAGTGATCTCTCATGGTCAATCTTAACACAGAGCATGCAGACTTTTCCGTGAACTTATCCTTTCCAGTACCAAAAAGAATATCCACCCAATTGTCCTTCTGTGGCGTTCCCAATATAAGTAGATCAAAACTTGCCGAAGCTCTAGAAATCGCCCCGATGGAATCATCCTCCTTTTGGACAATGACCATACTCGGAGTGTCCACTTTTTCCAACAGTTTTTTTGACTTGGTTTCCATTTTAGCAATGGTCTCATCCTCAGTTTTAGTTGGAACTACGTGCAATAGCGTTAGGGATGCTTTGTAATAATTACAGATTCGGTCTGCAACGGCAATAAAGTTTTTGTCTTTTCTGCCCGGTCTCAAAGCCAATAAAACCTTTCCTATATAACGAACACCATCATCCTTGAACAAGGCAAAATCAGAATTGATGTGCGTTAATAACCATCCTATGGGATTGCTGACCAAGATTCCGCTATGGGCCCGTCCGTTCCATCCCATCACCAACCAATCGCAATGGGTCTGATTGCTCAATTCATGTATGGTATCAGAAATTTCATGGGTTACCGCCGCTTCAAAATCCAAATCAATGCCCTGGGATACTGCCAAACGTGAGACCCTTCTTTCCAAAGATGCTATTCTTGGGTTTTCTTCTACCATAGCATCCAAAAAGGTCTGGTTGGGAACTTCCGTTACATTGACTACTTGAATCTTTTCGTTCTTATTGATTGCCGCACCAATTTCAACTAGCATTTCCGGGGAACGTTCGTTCCCTAATAATGGTACTACAACGCCTGCATTCGAAGCTAACTTGCCATCTAAGTTTTGTAGGCTTTCCGAGCGATTATTTCTATAGGTGATTTTGGCATTTCGTTTTCTCTTGTAGAGTAAATAAAGTGCAGGACGGTGCCCGTATTTTCTTAGAATTCCCGTTCTGGTCGCATTTCTTCCAAAAAAGTAGTAAATAACCAGGCCAAGCAGAAAGATACCAACGATAGCCAGCATTGGACCAGAACCCAAGAAAACCAGTAGGGCAACTCCGCTGAAAATCCCAAATAACTGTACAAATGGGTATAATGGAGAGCGGTATTCCGGTTTATACCATTGCGCAGAGGTCTCGCGCAGCACAATAACACAGGCATTGACCAAAATAAACATCATGACCATAAATGCACTTGCCAGCTTTGCTATTTTTTCAACATCAAGAAAAATAATGACCATCGCCATCAGGAAACAAGTCATTATAATCGTAACTACAGGAGTTAAGTACTTTGCGTGAATTTTGCCCATAAAGTCTGGAAGCAATTTATCTATGGCCATTGCAAAAGGAAATCTAGAAGCAGCCAAAACACCAGAATTCGCCATCGAAATCAACGTAATAATACCAACAACAGATGCAATGTAACCTACATAATTCCCCCCTAGCAGCTTAGCAATGCTATAAATAGGTTTAATATCTGTTTTGAGTTCTCCCAAGGGCAGGTTCCCCACTAAAACAAAAGCGACCGAAACATAGATTACCGTCATAATAAACAACGATAAAATCATGGCAAGGGGAAGGTTTGTTCCTGGATTTTTAATCTCTCCAGCTATGGCAGCGACCTTGGTGACCCCGGCATAAGAAATATAAACAAATGCAACAGTAGAGAACAATCCTAAATTTCCTTCGGTCATAAACGGGTCCAATAGTTCTGCCGAAGTCCTTGGAATTCCAAACATTAAAATCAACGCAAGACTAATAAGACTAATACTTACAATAAAGATTTGAACTTTACCCACCTTTTTTACACCCAAAATGTTGAGGAACAGAATCAACGCCAAGAAGGTAACAGCAACATATTTAGTAAGTCCCGCATCAATATTGATCAATATGGATAGATAGGCCCCAAACCCAACAAGTGCGAAAGCACTTTTAAAGAGCAAGGAAAGCCAGAGGCCTATTCCTGCAATAGTACCAAAGAGAGGTCCAAAAGCTCGCTCTATATACACATAGGTTCCCCCTGAAGAAGGCATTGCAGTAGCCAGTTCAGATTTGGAAAAAGCTGCCGGTAAAATACAGACTGCGGCTAAAAGATAGGCCAACCAAACGGAAGACCCTGTTTTTGCAGCTGCTAAACCTGGTAAGACAAAAATACCGCTTCCCAGCATTCCACCTATGCTAATGGCAATAACGGAGGTTAAGGATAAACTACGTTCTAACTTCTTCAATACGGTTTTGGTCTAAATGTTAAATGTAGCCTTTTTGAAACAAAAATCTAGCATGTTCCAAATATGCGTTGTCCTTATCCTATGCATAATGTATCGATACCGTTAATCTTAAATGGCTCAGGTTGCTTGGTTGCAATTCCAAAGCATTTTACTGTTATTGATTTTTAAAACCTAAAAAACAGCGGTATTTCAGGGGGTTTTTGTTAAAAAACGACTAATAAAATCATCGTTTTTAACTAATTGCGTTACGCTTTTCTTATTTTGCATGCTATTTCTCTTTCTGAATGACAATTTATCCCATAGAGACCGGTAATTTTAAGTTGGACGGCGGCGCCATGTTCGGGGTCGTTCCAAAATCTATTTGGAACAGAACCAATCCTGCCGATGCCAACAATATGATTGATATTGCAGCCAGGTGCCTGCTTATTGAAGACGGAGACCGTCTTATTTTGATAGACACCGGCATGGGCAATAAACAATCGGATAGATTTTTTGGCTACTATCACCTTTGGGGCGAACATTCCATGGACAAATCGTTGAGCGCTTTGAACTTTCATAGAGATGACATTACAGATGTCTTTATGACGCACCTCCATTTTGACCATTGTGGGGGCAGCGTGCAATGGAATGCTGATAAGACAGGTTATGAACCTGCATTTAAAAATGCACGTTTTTGGACCAATGAAAATCATTGGGAGTGGGCCATAAACCCCAATGCTAGGGAAAAAGCTTCTTTTCTAAAGGAAAATCTTTTGCCCATGCAGGAAAGTGGACAGCTTCATTTTGTGCAGCGAACAAGTACGCCCTTCTTGGAAGAATCGGAATTGGGGTTCGGAATTCTTTTTGTGGACGGACATACAGAAAAACAAATGCTTCCACATATAAAATACAAAGGCAAAAACATTGTTTTTGTTGCAGATTTGCTGCCTACCGTAGGCCATATTCCCTTACCATATGTTATGGGCTATGATACCCGACCATTAGTAACCTTAAACGAAAAAGCAACCTTTTTAGATACCGTTGTTGAAAACAATTTTCTATTGCTCTTTGAGCATGATGCGCATAATGAGCTGTGCACCTTAAAACAAACCCAGCGAGGTGCTCGCGTGGACGAATTGTTTTCTTTTAACGAAATATTCAATTCACAATAAAGTTTTACATTTCTACAAAATGAAATTTATGAATCACAAATACATCACGTCTTCTTTTGCACTACTCTCCTTTTCTGTTCTATTAATGGGCTGTGGCGCTACGGCTTTAGTTTCCACTCCTGTTGAAAATATTGATGCCATACCCTTAAAAATTTCTGAGCTATCCGAAGCACAGAAAAAAAATTGGGGTCATGCCGACCTTGTTAAGGATACAATTCCGGGGATGAGCGTGGATAGGGCTTATGATGAAATCATCAAAAATAAAAATGGAAAGACCGTAATCGTTGCTGTGGTCGATTCTGGAATGGACCTAGAACACGAAGATCTAAAAGAAGTGCTCTGGACCAACAAGGGGGAACGCCCCAACAATGGTAAAGATGACGACGGCAATGGGTATGTTGATGACATTCATGGCTATAACTTTTTAGGAGAGGCCTACAATGAACAGCTGGAATACGCTCGTATGCTCAGATTGAATATTGGCGATGCTTCGACCAGGGCCAAGGCAAGATTAAAACTGGATGAAGAATATCCAAAAGCCTTACAAAACAAGCAGCAGTACGAACAAATCTTTCAGGTGGTCAAAAATGCTGATGAAGCTGTAAAAAAGGCATTGGGAAAAGATACGTACACAAAAGTGGAATTGGCTTCCATCGAAGCTAAAACTGAGCAAATGCAGCAAAATGTTGCTGTATTAAACCAAATGTTTACCTATGGAGATACTATTCCGGAAGTAATGGAAGAATTATCCGAAGGCATCACCTATTTTACGGAGCAGGTAAATTACAACCTCAACAAAGACTTTAATGGCAGGGAACCCGTTGGTGACGACCCATACGACATTAACGATAAAAATTACGGAAACGGAAACCCAAAAAACCGCGTTGCTACCGAAAGCCACGGAACCCATGTTGCCGGAATCATAGCGGCCAAAAGAAACAATGGAAAAGGTGCAAACGGCGTTGCAAGAAATGTGCAGTTAATGAGTGTTAGGGCGGTTCCAAATGGAGATGAATATGATAAAGACATTGCAAAGGCAATCAGGTATGCCGTTGACAACGGGGCAAAAATCATTAATTGTAGTTTTGGTAAATCCTTTTCCCCAAATGCCGAGTGGGTCTATAGTGCCATTCAGTATGCTGCATCAAGGGATGTTTTGATCGTTCATGCCGCTGGAAACGACGGCAAGGATTTAGATAGTGCCGAAAACGTTAATTATCCCAACGATCACAAGCTCACAAATATGGAATTCACCAATAACGTCATTACCGTTGGGGCGCTTACAAGCAAATATGGTTCTGAAATGGTTGCTACTTTTTCCAACTACGGAAAACTGAATGTTGATGTTTTTGCTCCAGGAGATGCCATTTATTCCACTATGCCCGGTAATGAGTATGATTTTCAAGGGGGGACTTCCATGGCCGCTCCGGCAGTGGCGGGCGTAGCTGCATTGATTCGGTCCCATTATCCCCAATTGTCGGCCAACCAGGTAAAACAAATTATCGTTCAATCTGGATTAAGCTCAAAAGCATCGGTTATTGTAGCTGGAGATAAGGCAAATGCCATGACTTTTGACAGCATATCAAAATCTGGTAAAATGGTCAATGCTTACAATGCGCTTTTGCTTGCAGAAAATATTTCAAAAGGTAAAATGACTTTAAACAATAACACCAAATAGCATGAACCGCACGCGATTTTTCTTTTTTGCAGTTTTAGTTACCGGGATTTCAACAATTTCCGCACAGAACAATACTGCATACTGGCAGCAACATGTAGATTATACCATGGATGTTGAAATGGATGTTGAAACCTTTCAATATTCTGGAACCCAAAAACTCATCTACACCAACAATTCTCCAGATGAACTGAATCGTGTCTATTACCATCTTTATTTTAATGCCTTTCAGCCAGGAAGTGAAATGGATATCCGTCTTCAAACTATAAAAGACCCCGATAAACGAATGATGGTGGATGGAAAAAGTAGAATTGCTTCACTTTCTGAAACCGAGATAGGTTATTTACACGTGCAATCGCTAACCCAAGATGGGAATACTGTTTCCTTTAACGAAGAGGGTACGATATTGGTCGTGGATTTGAACAAACCTATTCCTTCGGGCGGAAAAACAGAGCTCTCCATGACTTTTAAAGGTCAGGTGCCTTTACAAATCAGACGTTCGGGCAGAAACAATGCAGAAGGTGTTGCGCTCTCCATGAGCCAATGGTATCCGAAGCTCTCAGAATATGATTTTGAGGGTTGGCATCCCAATCCTTACATAGCACGGGAATTCCATGGTGTTTGGGGCGACTTTGATGTAAAATTGACCCTTGACAAAGATTATGTTGTTGGAGGTTCTGGGTACTTGCAAAATCCCAATGAGATAGGACATGGATACGAAACTCCGGGCACCAAAGTAAAAACTAAGGGGAAAACATTGACCTGGCACTTTAAAGCGCCAAATGTGCACGATTTTATGTGGGCCGCAGACCCGGACTATATTCACGATATGGTACAAATGGAGGACGGACCTACCCTTCATTTCTATTACAAAAATGATGCGGAAATCATTGAGAACTGGAAAAAGCTTCAGCCTAAAACCGAGGCTGCCATGCGTTTTTTCAGTAAAAATATTGGCAAATATCCTTATGATCAATACTCTGTTGTCCAAGGCGGTGATGGTGGTATGGAATATGCTATGAGTACCCTCATTACGGGCAAGCGACAATTTGGAAGTTTGGTAGGTGTTATGGTCCACGAAATGGCACACTCCTGGTTTCAGCATGTTTTGGCTACCAATGAGTCCAAGTACGAATGGATGGATGAAGGATTTACCTCGTTTATTAGCAGTCTTTGCATGAACGAAATCATGGAGCAAAACAAAGAAAACCCTTTTGAGGGTTCTTACAAAGGCTACTACGCGTTGGTCAATTCGGGATTGGAACTTCCCCAAACGACCCATGCGGATAGGTATACCACAAATTTTGCCTACGGAATTGCTGCTTATAGCAAAGGTTCTATTTTCCTCTCGCAGTTAGGTTATGTTATAGGGCAAGATAAATTAATGGAAACCATACGAGCATATTATGAAGATTTCAAGTTTAAACATCCTGTGCCCAATGATATTAAAAGAACTGCGGAAAAGGTATCTGGAATCGAATTGGATTGGTACTTGACCGATTGGACAAAAACCACCAATACCATCGATTACAGTATAAAAAGTGTTGAAGCTGAGGGCGAGAAAACCAAAATTATTTTAGAGCGTGTGGGCGAAATGCCAATGCCTTTGGACATCTTGGTCGTTGGCTCCGATAATATCCAAGAAACATATTATGTGCCTTTGCGCATGATGCGGGGAGAAAAAGCAAATCCTTACCCAAATTTAGAAAGAACTGTTTTGGAGGATTGGGCCTGGGCCTATCCTACCTATGAATTTGTTGTTGATCGCCCTTTGAGCAAAATCACGGCAATAATGATTGACCCATCGCTTTTAATGGCCGATGTGAACGGGGAGAACAATGTGCACCAAGCCAAACCCTAATCCTATTTATGTTTATTGCCGTCCTGTGAAGAGGACAAAATCATATTAAAATCTTAAAACGAAGTGAACGAGACTTCAAACAGCGGCGCCATGGACGTTTCTTTTCCAAAAAAAGAGAAGCTTAAAAACAAGAAGCTTTTTGAGCAGCTTTTTAGTGAGGGAAAGGGTATTACCGTATTTCCGATAAAGCTGCTGTACCTTAAAACAGACTTTGATGAAAGCGTTGCTTTTAAAGCTGGGGTCGTAGCTCCCAAAAAGCGATTTAAGAGTGCCGTTAAAAGAAATCGGGTAAAACGAATGCTTCGCGAAGGGTACCGCCTTAACAAGCACCTTGTTTTTAACAACATACAGGGAGACTTTGCGTTCCTATTTTTATACCTTGGTACTAAAATGCCCAACCTCCCAGAGGTTGACAAAGCAATAAAACAGCTCTTATTGACTTTTCTAAAAAAAGAATCCCATGAAAAAAATAATTAAAAAGAGGGTTTTAATCCCCATTTTGGCATGTACTTTTTTGGTAATTGGAAGTGGGTTTAAAAGCGATTTTTTTGAGATTGCCAAACAAATTGAAATCTTCACCACGCTCTTTAAAGAGTTGAACATGAATTATGTGGATGAAACGAATCCTGCCGAACTGATGGATTCTGCCATAAAAAACATGTTGAACAATTTAGACCCCTACACCCGTTTTTTAAACGAACAGGATGTGGAGACTTTTAAAATTAATAATGCCGGAGAGTATTCCGGGATTGGGGCACTTGTACGTTCCTATGAAAGCAAATTGCTCATTATTGAACCGTACAAGGGTTATCCTGCTGACAAGGCAGGATTAAAGGCGGGTGATGAAATCATTAAAATAGGAGATACCAAGGTATCCGACTTTGATGATAATGCAAGCGAGCTGTTGAAGGGTGCCAACAATACCAGCGTTGAGGTCACCTATGTAAGGCAGGCGGAAACAAAGACCGCTACCGTTAAGCGAGAAGGCGTTGAGGTCGATGCCGTTCCTTTTTATGATATGCTAGATGACAAAACCGGTTATGTGGTGCTTTCCAGATTTAATAGAAAAGCTTCGGGACAGACCAAGGCCGCTATTTTAGACCTAAAGGGAAAAGGTGCAGAACGCTTGGTCTTAGATCTGCGTGGTAATCCTGGCGGGCTTCTTTCCGAGGCTATCAACGTTACCAACTTATTTGTGCCAAAAAATCAACTTATTGTCACCACAAAATCCAAGGTCAAAAAATTCAATCAAGAATACAAAACGAAAAACCAACCACTGGATTTGGACATTCCCTTGGTGGTATTGATAAATGGCAGTAGTGCTTCTGCCAGTGAAATTGTTTCTGGGGGATTACAGGATCTAGACCGTGCCGTGGTGATGGGAGCCAGAAGTTTTGGGAAAGGACTGGTACAACGCCCATTAAAACTTACCTATGGTACGCAGCTAAAAGTGACCATCTCTAGATATTATACCCCATCTGGTCGTTGTATTCAATCTTTGGACTATTGGAATCGTGATGGAGAGGGCAAAGCAGTGCGAAACACCAAATTCAACGAATTCACTACCAAAAATGGCCGTAAGGTACAAGATGGTGGTGGGGTAATGCCCGATGTTGAAATCGCATCTTTAAAATCGAACACCTTGATAGATGCCTTAAAACAAAACAATATCGTTTTTGATTTTGCTACGGATTATTATTACAGCCATTCTTTTAGCAATGTTGACGACTTCACTTTTTCCGATGCAGATTTTACCGCATTTAAGAACTTTGCGCAAAAACAGGACTTTTCTTTTGAGACCGAGAGCGAAAAGTTGTTGGAAGAATCCATAAATGCCGAAGAGCACCTGTTGGGAAAAGATGTACAGGAAAAGTATAAAGATTTGTTGTTGGCAATGAACAGGGGGAAGATTTCGGCTTTGGATACGTACAAAAAGGAGATTAAAAAAGATTTGGAGGATGAAATCGTAAAGCGTTATTTCTATCGCGATGGGTTGTACGAATACTACGAAACGCACGATGATGCCATTTTAACCGCAAAAGCACTGTTGAACGATAGTGCCAAATATGAAGCTATTTTAAACTAGGTTTTGTTTTCTAAGCATCTTATTTGTCTTATTTGTTTGTGTACCATAGGTAGCGCCCAAGCACAAATAAAACAGGAGAAAAGCAAGGTATATGATTCCATTCCAGTTATGGGGAGCGATACGGAAACTTTTGCGCTGTATTTACCGGAGTCCCACGTTGCGGCGGAACCGAGTCCCATCATTTTTATTTTTGAGCCTGCTGCCCGAGGTTCCGTGGGAGTTTCATCCTTTATCAAAGCTTCCGAAAGGTATGGTTATATTCTGGTTTGTTCCAATGATTCAAAAAATGGCCCGTATGACCGTAATTTTGATATCGCCAATAGACTTTTTGATACTGTTTTTACCCGTTTTTTAATTAAGGAAGATGAAATGTATGTTGCTGGGTTCTCTGGCGGTTCACGACTTGCATCTGCTATTGCATCTTTGACCAATAGGTTTGTGGGGGTTATCGCCTGTGGGGCCGGGTTCTCTGGTACACAGGAACATATACCGTCTACGCAAGACTATGCATATGTTGGACTTTGTGGCGATCGGGATATGAACTATAGCGAAATGCTCGGGAATACCGATTATTTGGATTTGATGAAATTCAACAGTACTCTTATGACTTATTCGGGGGAACATAAATGGCCCCCACAACGGCAGTTGGTGCGGGCATTTGATTGGTTGCACCTTCAAAAATTAAAAAAAAACGGCGCTTTGCCACTGGATACCGCACTTAAACACTATACATCTGATTATGCGCGTATTGCAACTTTTATAACGGATCAAGAATTCTTGTTGGCCTCAGAGGAATATGAACGCCTTATACAAACATATAATGGCCTTCTTGCCATAGATAGCTTAAAAGCACAGCATAAAACGTTTAAAAACTCCAAGGATTACAAAAAACAAAGAACCGCTTTAGACAATGCCCTAGTACTGGAGGGGCGGTTAAAGACCAAACTTGGCGGACGTCTTCTTACCAATTTTAAAAAACCTGATGCCTCTAATTTTTCTTGGTGGGAAAAAGAGTTGGACAAACTGAACAAACTAAGAACCAAAGAAGATAGCGAGCTTAAAAAAATGGTATATCGGTTAAAGTTTAGCCTATATGTGCGAGCATACTCTTGGAAGAATACGCTTATGCATACGCCAAGCGAAAAACAAAGTGAATTTATAGACCGTTTTATAGCCTTGCTCTATCTTAAAAAGTAAGGGTGTTGAACTATACTACAAATCTTCCAGAGGACTACGGACCGCTCCTATGGTTTCCCTAGAAACCTTGGTATAGTGTAAGGTTGTATCTATCTTGTTATGTCCCAAAAGTTTTTGGATAATTCTTATGCCCGTTCCGCTTTCCAAAAGATGGGTTGCAAAACTATGTCTAAGCGTATGTAGCGTAGCATGCTTTTTATATTCGCTCTTTTTGTTGATTGTTTAAATACTTTTTGTAGGCTTGTTTTGAATGTAGGTTATGAGTAATGGTACAAGCTCTTTTTTCTTTGCTTTCTCCAATCGCTTTTCGTTGAGTGTATGGGATGCCATAAAGCTTTTTAATAGGCCTATATAAGTATTGATGGTATTTCGTTTTAGCTGGAGTATGGTCTCCAATTGTACTAGAATTTTCATGCTAAGAATTTAGTGAGGTGTACATAACCAAATTTTAATAGGTTATTGAAAAAACATCAAAAAGGTGTTACATAACCGGCATTTTGCTATGGATATAACTACTTTTAGGGTAAGGTGTATATATATGACCGTTGGCAACAATATGAGAAATGAAAACTGAAAATTCGATAATATCAATTCATATGGTTTCCAGTCTTGATGGCTTTATCGCAAAGAAAGACGGAAGCGTTTCTTGGATGCGCTCAAAAGATACTTATGAGAAAGGAATTGAACTGACAAAAGAATATATCGAGGAATTTCTGAAATCAATAGATTGTTATGTTATGGGCTCTCGTACTTATGAACACGCTATTGAACTCGGTTGGCCATATGGAGATGTCCCTGTTTTCGTACTAACAAATAGGAACTTTAAATCGGATAAAAAAAATGTGGAATTCTTATCAGGCGACCTAAATGAAGTTGTATCTAACAAGTTAAAACCTGAATTCAATAATATCTGGATGGTTGGAGGAACTATGCTTACCAAAGAATTCCTTCGACTTGGATTAGCAGATGAAATAAATATTACCATAATCCCTACCCTTTTGGGTGACGGAACACTCTTTTTCGACTACATTGGAAAGGAAATTGCTTTACATTTAAAAGAGGTGATTGCTTTTAAGGACGGAATGATTGAAATGGTTTATGAAATAAAAAAAGAATAAAAAGAGTGAGTAGGTTTATTCCTTAATTTAAAGGTTAGTGCGGTTTTGTGTCTACCCAATTGAATTTTTTCCTTTAAGTATTCTACCTTGGAAACTGTAACAAACTTGTATTCGATTTGTCTGTAATACATACATCAACATTAAACTTCCAAAATATGAAGAAAATAGAAATCTCTATAGTAATACTAATAACTACACTTTTTTCTACACAATGCCATGCTACGTGGTCTATTATTGCCGTAGACAGAAAAACAGGGGAAATTGGAATTGTAGGTGCTTCATGTACTTTTGATGTATCAGGAATTGCTTCCATCGAACCTGAAAAAGGTGCAATTGTAGTACAGGCAGCAAGTAATTATTTTGCTCGTATGAAAGGAGTTTCGCTTATGGAAATTAATGCTTCCGCACAAGAAATCTTGAATGCTATGAAAGCAAAACGTTTTGAGCCAGAACAGCAGCAATATGGCGTGATATTATTGAAAGAAGGTACAAGCCCTTTGGTATATTCTGGGACTGAAATCGCGGATTGGAACGGGGAAATGATAGGCGATGATTTTGCAGTTATGGGCAACATACTTTTTGGGGAACAAGTTGTTAAAAAAGCGTTTGATGCCTTTAATCAAAATAGGGATAAATCTTTAGCTGAGCGTTTGATGCTAGCACTCAAAGCTGGAGAAGAAGCCGGCGGAGATAAAAGGTGCGAAACGCAATATGCAAGATCCGCTTTTATAATGGTATACAAACCCCAAGATGGAGCTATTTTAAAGCTAGCGGTTCAAGGCATACAAAAAGGGGGTGAACCCGCTGTAACTTTGCTAAATCAACAATTTGATTTTTGGCGCAAAGAAGAAAAAGACAAAAGTTAAAAACTATCGCCAGCACTGTGTATAATTGATTGTAGGAATTTCCAATTGGAAATTCCTACAATCAATTATCTTTAGGGTCAGGCGGCCATTCTCCATTGGAAAAGTCCGCAACTAATCATGTACAAGATCGCTGGCGGTAATCAAATATGACAACTTCTTCGCAAATAATGAATGCCTTAATCGTTTACGGAACGTTACAGGCATTTTTTATTTCGTTTGTAATTCTAATATCTAAAAAGAAAACGTTATTCAAGAATTTGTTTTCCTTTTTACTAATCCTTGAGGGAATAATTCTACTTGAAAGACTTTTGGTCGGGACCGGTATGATGGATTCCGTTCCTCACCTTATTGGAATTGCCCACCCCATTAGCTTCTTAAAACCTCCCCTAATCTTTTTAATGGCCATATCCATTACGGTAAAAGACTTTAGATTATCGAAAAATCATTTGTGGCACCTGATACCGTTTGGACTAATTCTTTTAATGAACTTGCCATTCTATACCTTAACCGGAGACCAAAAACTAGCGTTTGTTAAATCCTTTATGGATGATGTCCCATCCTATTTAAGTTTTGGGTTCTATTTTACCTTGAGCTTCTTTGCATATATTACTGCCTATATTTTTTTGAGCCTCAAAAGGCTTAAGGCATTCCGAGAACAAATTGTTAACAATACCCTAGTCAATTGGTATTGGATCGTTTTAATATTCTATTTAATCTTTCTAATTGCACACCTTGCTTTCCTTGTGATTCAACCTATTAAAGGGTTCAGCTTTGAAATCGTCAATCAGTTAAGTATGCTTTGCATGATTTTAATCATTCAGTCAATTGCATTTAAGTTAATTGATCAATCCAATTTGTTTAACGCTAGAACACCCAACATTGAGAACATAGATCAACGAAAAGCTGATTTAGAAAGAATTGTTCTATTACTAGAACAAGACAAAATCTTTTTAGACGATGAACTCAGCCTCTCAAAATTTTCCCGTCAACTGAATCTCAATCAAGATTATGTTTCAGCACTGGTCAATCAAAAATTTGATTGTTCTTTTAAAAGACTGATTAAAAAATATCGGTTAGGGGAAGCCAAATCGATACTTAAAAACGCAGATTGTTCAAACATTAAATTAATTGATGTTGCTTTTCAATCCGGATTCAACAATAAGGTTTCATTTTATCGTGCGTTCAAGGAAAGTGAAAACATGTCGCCTTCGGAGTATCTGAAAAACCTCTAGTTCAAAAAAAGCAGTTTTTTTGGTTACAATGGGGTTTTGTAACCATTTTGTCTGCAGGACTAACTATCTATGCGCAAAACTAATAGTTTTAAGCTATGAAATATGCTGGATACATAGATATTAATAAACCACTACAAGAAGTTGCAGACTTTTTTGCCAATTCCAAGAATCAAAAAATGTGGCAAGATGGGTTTGTCAAAAAAGAGCAAATAAGTGGCAATGACCGAGAAGACGGAGCGGTAATAAAGTTGTTTTACAAACTTGGTAATAGAGACATGATTCTTATCGAAACGGTAACTTCAAATAACTTACCACAGTCTTTTGAGGCCAACTATCATCACAGACACATGGACAACTCTATGAAGTGTACATTTACACCCAGAGACCCAGAGAAGACGAGATATCACTATGAATTTGAATACACCCGAATCAGTTGGATCATGCCTAAACTAATGGCAATACTATTTCCAGGAATGTATAGGAAACAAGGAGAAAAATGGATACAACAATTCAAATCGGCAATCGAAAACAAATAGCTATGTGGGAGGAAAAACTAAAGATATACGATGAGCTAATCTCTAAATGTCCTAAATTCAAGAGAAAAGGGAAAACTGTACCCTATACGTCAGCCAACGGATACATGTTCTCTATTCTGAACAAAGACGGTGAGATCGGAATAAGATTCTCTAAAAAAATACAAAAAAAGTACATGGAAGACTGGGGAACTACTATATTTAAATCACACGGAGCAACGATGCAAGGATATGTATTTATTCCCCAATCCATGCTCCAAGATCTTGACCACTTAACCGAATTTTTAGTTGAGAGTTATAATTATGTAATGAGTCTAGAACCAAAATGATATAACTCCGCTGACAATACCCAAGCAGCAATAAAATGTAGTTTAGCCGAGACCGTAAGTAAGCAGAGAAAAATGGAACTGACAAAAGAAATAAAAGAATCTATTGACAAAAGTGTTTTGTGCTGGCTTGCAACAGTATCAGCTAAAAACATTCCGAATGTTTCGCCAAAAGAAATATTCAAATACTATGGAACCGACAAAATAATCATTGCGAATATCGCTTCGCCACAGACTGTAAAAAACATCAAACAGAATGTAAACGTTTGTTTGAGTTTTATCGATATCCTAGTTCAGAAAGGTTTTCAGATAAAAGGAAAAGCAAGAATAGTTGTAAAAGAAGATGCCGAATTTTTAGAAATGGAAAAAGCACTGATTGAAATGACCGGTGGAAAATTTCCTTTTGCGACCATAACTGAAATTATACCGAAACAAAGTAAACCTATCATTGCACCAAAATACGTCTTGTATCCCAATACAACGGAAATTGAACAAATTAAAAGTGCAAAAAAGGCATATGGTCTTTAACCCATACCAGACCGTTATACCCCATTAAAAACAAATTATTATACCTTAGTTTAGATAAATTTTATAGTACAAATGTCCAATGAACTAATTATAGTTTCAGGTATTGGAGCGCTACAATGCATTTTGTTCATACTCCTTCTTTTGCTCAAAAAGAACAAAAAACTACCTGATTCTATTTTAATGTTCTGGTTTTTCATGTTCTTCATCCACTTGGTTATAAGTATTGGCAAAGAGTTAAATCCTACGCCAAGTGGTGAGATTTTTTTAATGACCATTGGGTTTTTACATGGGCCGCTTTTTTTTATGTATACCAAAGCCCTGTTTAATCAGGGTTTCATTCGATTGGATGTTTTACACTTTACACCATTTGTTGTGTTTACAGCGTTTAGATTTCTTGTTCATCCAAATTTTGAAATGGCCCACCAAATAACGCTCTTATTCGCGAAATTAATTTCGGTTACCCTTTACCCTACTTATATCCTGTATGCTTATAACAAACGTCTTTTGAAGTTGAGCGTCAAAAAAGCCGATGGTAGCATGCTCAACCTTTCCTGGATCAGAATCATCGCAATGTTATTCTTAATTAGCACGGGAATTGGTGTCATTAGACTTAGCATAGAACTTATGGTGGGTGTGGCTTACTTTAAAATATGGGACTTAATACGATATATTATACTCGTTACCGTAATTGGATTTTATGGGCTAAAATATGGTGTGGTCTACAAGCCAGAAGTGCCTTATGGTGCATTTTCGGACGGCAAAAAATACAAGAACAGTCCTCTTAAAAAAGAGGAAATCCTCTATTTGCAAAGAATGATACATACTTTTTTTAAGGAAAATAAAATATACCTTCAATCCGATTTTTCCCTTGCCACTTTATCAAAATCAATAGGCATTCCCAAGCATCATTTATCTCAAATTATAAATTCAGAAATGAATTCGACCTTTTATGATTTAGTCCATTCGAAAAGAATCGAGCACGCTATGCTCAGAATTAGAGAAAGCAACAATCTAACATTGGAGGGATTGGGTTACGAATGTGGCTTTAATTCAAAATCCACTTTCTTTAGTAATTTTAAGAAAGAAACGGGCAAAACTCCCGGGCAGTACAAAAAAGAAGTTGGTATGAATTAATTGAGGGCTTCCAAAATTTATTTCTAAGTCTCTTTTTTTGTTGGAAAAGTAACCCAATTATGAACAAAAGAGATTTTATCAAAACCCTTGGAACTGCTTCCACACTTACACTCCTAAATCCCCTTAATGCTTTTGGGGCTCTAGAAAAAATAAATAAAAAGGTATTAATGCTAGGTGGGAGGGGGTTAATTGGTCCAAGTATCGTTATAGCATTTTTAAACGCTGGTTGTGAGGTTACATTGTTGAACAGGGGTAAGACAAACCCACAGTTGTTCAACAATCTCCCTATTATAATCTGTGATAGGGAAACCGAAAACAAAAAAGGGCTCAAAGCCATTGATAAGAAATATAAAGAACAGTATTGGGATATTGTCGTTGATACCTGGCAAAAATCTCCAAAAGCAGTATCCGATTTTCTTGAAGAATTCAAAGGGCAATTTGGTCACTTTCATTATATATCAACTGTTTCGGTATACGATAAATGGGACAATAAATTTATTGAGGAGACGGAGCCATTAAATCCACTTCCAAAATTTCCAAAAACCATTAATGAAGACTATAGATATGCTATAAGAAAAACCTTGGCCGAAGAAGCCATTAGGGAAAGAACGACCAACTACACCATGTATAGATCTCACGGAATGAAGGATTTTAGAGTTTCACATCCAAATGATCCAAACGAAGAACCTTTTTGGCCAGTTCGGTTTTTAAGGGGCGGGGAAATCGTATTGCCCAAAGTTAAAGATCATCACATTCAGGTCACGGACATAAAAAGTCTAACGAGGTTCATTGTGCATTGCGCCAACAAAAAAATATACGGTGCATTTAATGTAGCGTATGACCCCACCCCCTTTAAAGACTTTGTATCCAGTCTTATTCATGCTACGGGCATGCCCGAAAAAATTCATTGGGTCGATGGCGATTTCCTCA
Organism: Bacteroidota bacterium; assembly: GCA_039030475.1. GTDB lineage: Bacteria > Bacteroidota > Bacteroidia > Flavobacteriales > Flavobacteriaceae > Flagellimonas. The sequence continues at coordinate 12,872 of JBCCEC010000027.1, read as the reverse complement.
TACAAAATGGACTCTTGCCCTATAAAATAGTTCCATTATGGAAGCCCAAACCTGTAGGGTCTTACTATTTTAATGTTCAGAAAGCAATCCGCTCAGGCTTGGTCAACAGGCCCATGGTAGAAATGATAACCGACCAATTAAATGGCTATAAAAGCAGGCACCCCAAAGACGACGTTAGGTTTGGGGAAGTTGTAAATGGAAAACAGCTTAAATATTATGCTATGGACAAGGAAAGAGAGGTGTTGCAAAAATGGCTTTCTTTAGAAATGAAAAAATGACTGCCTCATCTTATCAAAACGTAGTAATTGAATAAAGCCCTGCAACTAGCATACACTTTACATAATTGTAAATCCAAACAACCAATCATACAAGACCAACATAAAATATGTAACTTATAACACAAATGAAAAAAGGCTACTTTTTATTGCTCGCTATAATTTTAAGTGCATGCACTAGCGGAAAGTACAGTTATCTATTTGATACAGGAAAGCAACTTGACTTTAGTAAGGGAAAGTGGTTAATGAATATGACGAAATCAAATTCAAAGGTTTTTGACAAAAAGTTATATAATGCCAGTTATAAAGAATTTAAGGAAATACTAGGTGACTCGTTAATCGATATGAATTCATTGCGAACAACAAAACTGGTCGCTCCAAAAGTTGGGTTTGAACTCACTAAAAACGAATTGAAAAAGCTAAAAGAGAGTTCCGAATGTGACTTCTTGATCAACGTTAAGGGAACTATTATCAGTAATGGTGCCGGAACCCTGTCTTTCGATAGTGGCAACGGATATCACAGTGCTAGTAACCAATCCTCGGTAGCCATCTTGATTTATGACCTAAATTCTGGAACTGTGCTCTCTTCTTCGCAAGCAATAGGAAAAGCTACCGCAGAAAATTCACATTTCGACAATGAGAATGCAATGCCCAGTATAAATTCGAGTGCAGAAACATTGATGGTGGCAGCAGCAAAAAAATTGATTAAAAAATATGACAAATACAGATTGGACTAAAGAAAACATTCTATAACACGCTATATTAACCACATCCAAAGACACTTAAGGAAATGCTAATCTCTGTGGTTATATATTAGAAATTGGTAACTTAAATCCTGTAACCGATAGTAAACATAACGTTACAGTACATTTAGAACCAATATCAATCATGAAACAATCAATTATCCTTTCCACATTCCTTTTTTTCCTGATTAATTTTTCACTCCAAGGACAATCCCAAAAGGACTCTATGGATATTAAACAGGTGGCATTGGATTATATCGAATCCCAGCATAACGTAAAACCTGAGCAATTTGAGCGTGCAGCCCATCCAAGAATGGTAAAAAGAACGTTTTGGACGAACAAAAAAACAGGAAAGGAATATTTAAGGGAAACATTTACCGATGCCATGATTTTACTTGCTGAAACCTACAACCAAGACGGCAGTAATTTTCCAGAGAACCCAAAGAAAGAGGTTCTTATTCTCGATATCTATGATAAGACTGCTTCGGTAAAACTAATAGCGGATGATTGGATCGACTATATGCACATTGTAAAACTAAACGGAAAATGGCAGCTTGTAAATGTGTTATGGCAATTTAACGATTCCAAAGATCATTAAATGTTGGATTTGAAATCCAAAAAGAAGAAAAATTGGATTGGTTTCGTCATAGGCATCTTGTTTTTCCTTCGGCATAGTGCCACTCATAAGTGTTATCCAACCAAAATTATCAAAATAATTTTAAATAACTACTAATTAGTAGTAACCAATAAGTAGCTGACTTGATTTCTTTACTTAATGGACAAATCAACTGAAATCAAGAAACTGGCAAAACGGATAAAATCCTTGAGAATTAAGAAAGGATATAGCAGTTACGAAAATTTTGCATTCGACAACAAGATTCACAGAGCCCAATATGGCAGATATGAAACTGGAACAGACCTGCAATACACAAGTTTGATAAAAATTGCCAAAGCTTTTGATATGACCCTTGAAGAATTCTTTAGCGAAGGATTCGATTAAAACGTTTCTATCCAATGAAAAAAATTCTGGTAACTGGAGGGTTTGGAAAAATTGCGAAACATTTTATACAAAACTTCAATCATAAATACGAGATTACCGCAGCGGACATTGTAACCGACACCAAAACCTTTACCGATAACATAACCATTGAACAAGCCGATTTAATGGACTTCTCGGTCTGCTCACGACTTTGCAAGGGAATGGATACGGTAATCCATTTAGCGGGATTGGTCGACCCAGTCTCGGAATCGGAAGAAATTTTAGAAACGAACATAAAAACGACCCAGCATATTTTTAAGGCAGCCGTAAGTGCAAAATGCAAAAAACTGATTTTTGCCAGTAGCGCCCAAACCATCGAGAGTTATCCTCCCGATATCCAAGTACATAAAGACATGCTCGTAAAACCAAAGAACATTTACGGGGTTTCTAAGTGCTTTGGAGAAGCTTTAGCAGCTTATTATGCCCATAATAAAGAGATTGTAGCAATTTGCTTGCGAATTGGCGCCTATGAGTTCCCAAAGGACTTTACCGAAATGAACGCGCGCGATTTAAGCGCATTTTTACATCCCGATGATTTTAACCAATTATTGGTTGGATGTCTTGAAGCAGAAAGTTTAAAATACGAAGTGCTTAACGCTGTTTCAGATAACAGATACAAAAGATTGGACATAACAGAATCACGGGGAAAAGTAGGATACCATCCTAAAGCGGATGCGTTTGAGCTTTTTAAGCTCAAAGTAGAGTAACGCTTTGTTTTTGTTGATTGCCATATAAGAAGTCGTTAATTTATTAATTTAGGAATGTCGAAAAGAGTTTCTTTTCGCATTTCCGTACTAACTTCTGCACTAAATAGTAAGTGCAATCAATCAAAACAGTTATGGAAATACAGAACAGTCAGCTGGCCGATGTTCCAAAAAGCTTAAAAGTACTGTTGGACCTCCAGAACATTATAACCGTGGCGAAGTATGTTATTTTCAACGACAAATTAAATAGCCTAAAAAACCTGACAGCAAGATGACATTCAGAAAAGCTACAGAAAATGATGTTCCAACAATCGTTGCAATGATTGCCGATGATGAACTTGGAAGAAAACGAGAGAATTTTCAAAAACCACTGCCTGATCCATACATAAAGGCTTTTGAAAAAATAAATGCCGACGAAAATCAGGAGTTGATTGTTGTTGAAAATGAAGAGGCCGAAATTATAGGCACGTTGCAATTATCATTTATTCAATACCTAACCTATCGCGGGGGAATAAGAGCCCAGATTGAAGCGGTTAGAATACGAAAGGATAAAAGAGGGCTTGGAATTGGAAAAACCATGTTTGAATGGGCCATTAATAGAGCTAAGGAACGGAATGCGCATCTACTGCAGTTAACGACCGACAAAAAAAGACCCAAGGCAATTGCGTTTTACGAAGGTTTGGGGTTTAAGGCATCACACGAGGGAATGAAATTGCACTTTAAATAAAACGCTCCAAATGATAGAAAATTTACCAAACTGGATCAACATCTCATTTTTTCTTATCACCCTTATTACAATTGGGATTTTTTACATTTCAAATGGAAGACCGAAAAAGCTTCTGCTCTTGATTCTACTTTGGAGTGCCATCCAATCCATAATGGCCTTTACAGGGTTCTATCAAATTACGGATACAATGCCGCCAAGATTTGCAGTGGTCCTTTTGCCTTCCACGTTATTGATTCTCTTTGGAATGAGCTCCAAAAACTTAAAGTGGATGTACACAACAAGAAAAACAGAAATCAGCACATTTTTACATTGCATCCGAATACCTGTAGAGTTCATATTGCTCTATTTGTTTTTGAACAAAATGATTCCAGAAATAATGACTTTTGAAGGGCTGAACTTTGATATTCTGGCGGGAATAACAGCTCCGATAATAGGGTTGTTGTATATGAAGGGCATAATGAGCAAAAAAGGACTGTTAATTTGGAATTTTTTAGGTCTAATATTGATTTTTACGATATTGACAATAGGAATATTGTCCAGTGAGCTTCCGTTTCAACAATTCGGGTTTGAACAGCCCAATAGGGCAATAGGCTATTTTCCTTTTATCTTATTACCGGCAACCGTTGTTCCCATAGTAATATATACGCATTTGACCGATATCCTAAAATTGAGAAAAGAAATAAAGGCTACGAACGATGACCATTAAAACCAGTAACATTTTATTTTACACAGGACTGTTTCTACTTACTGTCGGAACAATAGGATTGACTTTTGCAGCTTTCCTTGCAATAGTTGGTTTACCTGTTTTTGCAATTGGAATCAGCTTGGTTTTGTTCTCAAAGAGAACATGGAAATGGAAACTTATCACTGTTGGAGGTTTTGTAGTGGCAATTTTTGCCTTTTGGCCCATTTGGAAAGCTGTAAACACCGTAGGCCCCGAAGTGATTCTAATTCCTGAGAATTATCGTGGCAAGGCGAATATCATTTTTACAAAAAACTGCGGTTCAAAATTCACCAGAACAGACGAAGGGCGTATTTATGAAATCCCAGAGGACGGCGTTTTAATATTGAATGAAGAACAAAAGTATGGTTTTATTGACCATACCTACTATCTGGTCGACAAGAAAGGAAATCGAACCAAACTTCCGAAAATGGATGTAAGCGACTTTAATAAAGAAGGCGATATTGAAATAAAACCAAATGAACCTTCTCGCGACCAGCTTGGTGTTTTCTATTGGGGACGAACCGGGAACACAGAAAGTTCCGTTCACGGCCTTAAGTATTCGTATCAAGAGTTTTATGTCTCAACCTATAGTGATTTGTATAAAAAGTACGGCCCTGAATTTGATATGGATTTTAATTCGGTTAGAGATAAAAAAATACAACAATGTGAATAGGGAACGGTTCTAGAAACACAATCAATTAAAGAAAAATGAACTTAACGTATATATTGGATAGAGACGATTACCTAAAACATCAGTTGCACTATGCCTCTATTACAACTGGAACCTATTTGATTATACCCAAGACAAAAATCGAAGATGTAAAAGATATACAAGCAGCACTAAAAAAACTCAGCGAAAACCTGAAGGTCGACTATTCCGAAGAGCTTGATTGGAAGTGGAGTTGATTGAGATAATAAACACTAAACCAAACGACAATTAAAAATTAAAATGAGCCCTCGGCATTTGTTTTATACCCATACTAATCGATTACGGGTTTTCTGGAAAATCTTGATAGTTATCTGTGCTCTATCACTTGCCGTATCTCCACTTCTTTTAATCGACAACACTTTATTACAATTTTTTTTAGCTGCCATACTATTAATCTTTACGCTATATCTTAATTCAAAATATCTGGACAAAAGGAGTTTTTTGGACTACGGTCTGGTCTATAAAAAAGAAACGTTTTTTCATTTTCTTTTCGGAATTCTGATTGGTTCGGTTGCTGTACTATTAATGTTATGGATAGGAAGAGCAATGGGAATCTTGTCCGTTTCTAAAAGATTGCCTCCGCCCAGTGTATTATCTCTACTCCCATTCGTATTGAAAATGATACTTGTGGGGGTTCTAGAAGAGACCTTTTTTAGAGGCTATCTGTATACTACTATTCACGATGGGTTTAAATCCAAAACCAAAAAGCAAGCACTGTTAATTGCGCTCATACTCTCGTCCGTGCTTTTTGGGCTTGCTCACTTTAATACCAACAATGCCTCTTTTGTTTCTATTTTATTTCTTTCCATAAATGGAATGGTTTGGTGTATCCCTTTTATACTTACAAAAAACCTTGGATTATCTATTGGCATGCATGCGGCATGGAACTTCACACAAACACAGATTGGATTTACCATGAGCGGGAACAAAGCTTCCTATTCATTTTACGGAATCGAAAGCAATGGCGCGGATATCTGGTCAGGTGGGGCATATGGGCCAGAAGCTGGTATTTTAGGCCTTACTGGTTTTGTATGTATGTTGTTATTGTCCTTGGCCTATTTAAGGTTGAAAAAGAGGTCCAAACTATAGCACGGTATTAATGTCATGTGAATGCATGTAACTGTTAATTATAACAACTGTTCTTCTGCATATTCATATCTTTTAACCTAAATGTGGAGCGTTTCATTAAAAAATAGCTTCAAGACAACAAAACTCGACCCAATGATTTTAAAAGTAGCCTCTGATATTGAACTCAGACAACCGACAGTATCAGACGCAACAGCTATTTTTGAAGCAGTTGATAGTCAAAGAACCTATTTGGGAAAGTGGTTGCCCTTTGTTGCCTTTACCACAGAAATCAAGGACACGGAGAACTTTATCATTTCTGTGATCAATACACCTGTAGACGAAATTGAATACACCTTTACGATTCAGGTGAAAAATGAATTTGCCGGTTTAATAGCACTTAAAGAGACCGATAGACTAAACAAGAAAACGGAAATTGGATACTGGCTCTCCGAAAAATTTCAGAAGCAAGGAATTGTAACAAAATCGGTTCAAAAGCTGTGCGACTTTGCTTTTAATGACCTCAACTTGAACAGAATTCAAATTAAGTGCGCCGTTGAGAACAAACCCAGTATAAATATCCCAAAAAGACTTGGTTTTACGTTTGAGGGCATTGAGCGAAGTGGAGAATTATTAACTGGAAATGTTTTTACGGATTTAGAAGTTTACAGCAAGTTGAAGAATGATTAGCATAAAGCTTCGTTATTATCTAAAGTGAAAACCCCATGACACAGGAGTTGTATCAAAAAGCAATAAAATTTGCAGGAGAAAAGCACAGTAACCAAAAAGTGCCCGGAACAAACTCCAACTACTTGTTACATATTTCCAATGTAGCTATGGAAGTGCTTTTTGCTTATAATTTTGACAATAATTTCGATGTTGATTTTGCCGTTCAAGTTGCCCTATTGCACGATACTATTGAAGATACAGATACTGATTTCGAAGAAATTAAAAGCGTTTTTGGAGAAGCAATAGCAAACGCCGTGCAAGCACTGACCAAAGATGAATCGCTCCCATTAAAGCAAGAAAGGATGACCGATAGTTTATCACGGATAAACAAACTACAAAAAGAAGTTGGGCTTGTTAAACTGGCCGATAGAATAACAAATTTACAAACCCCACCAAGTCACTGGAGCAAGGAGAAAATCACGAAATACTGTGAAGAAGCCAAGCTGATTTCAAATGTCCTTAACAATAAAAATGCTTATCTAAACAAGCGCCTTGTTTTAAAAATAGCGGACTATGAACAAAAATCAAGACCCAACAAATAGGCACCAAAAACTAGAGTTATGCAAAAAATCATCATACTAGTACTATTGTTTACAGGAATGATACAAAGCCAGGAATTAAACGAAGATAGTTTTATAGGGAACTGGGAGTTAAATTGGTCCGAAAGTGGTTTCTTTCCCGAAAATGACCTGCTGCTCGAAAGTACCACAAAAGAATTGTCCGATTACATTTTTAAGTTTACTAAAAATGGACACATTGAACACAAAAACAACAGCGACGTAGAGTGTCCCGTTGGAGTTTTTACAATGCGGGACGGCAACTGGAACTTTAATAATGGGTTTTTGACTTTGGAATTAAGGGGTGAAAAGATAGCGGACTTTTGGTATTGGTGGATTATCAAATATAAGCCTGAAAAAAAAGGAGAAAACTTGTATTTGAAAGTAGAGAAAGTCATTAAAAACCGTCAAATCCCTCCTACCAAAACATGGGAACAGCTCATTGGTTCAAAATAGCAAAATGCATAACGGTTTATTTTATAACTTTCATGCCAAGTTGTGCATAATCAAAGTACTGCTATAAAAGTATAAGAGTTTAATGTTCCTATAAAGTATATGAAAAAAATAACCTCACTTATTCTGTTAGCTTCTCTTTTTCAGAGCTGCCATACTTATAAAACTGTAGCTATTTCCGAAATTGAAAAGGGAAGAACCTACGAACTTACTTTGAAAAACGGTCAAAGTTTTCAATCAAAATGTGAAGAAGTAAATGAGCAGAGCATTTCTTTAGCTATAAACAGGAAGGTGATGGAATTACCCACTTCTAGGATTGCAACAGTCAAGCGAAAAAAACTATCTGCTTTAAAATTAGCTGGTGGTTTGTCTCTGGCGGCAATAGGCGCTGTACTTTTGATCCAAAATGGAGATAAGGATACTTTTCTGGAACAAATAACAGAATAATTTGGAAGTAGTCTTTTTGACTGTCATAACTTTATTGTTTTTGATAACCCCATAAACAAATCCTACTTTTGAAACATGCAACAACTTACCGTTTGTGAACTTTTTGCAGGTGTAGGAGGGTTTCGATTAGGGTTGGAAAACACAGAGAAATTCAGGGTTATCTGGAGTAACCAGTGGGAGCCTTCTACAAAAAAACAACATGCTTCCTTAGTGTACGAAGCCCGTTTTGGTGCTAGAAACCATTCAAACGTAAGCATCGAAGACGTTCCAACAGGAGAAATTCCAGATCATGATATGCTGGTGGGCGGATTCCCTTGTCAAGATTATTCCGTAGCTACAACGCTCAAAAATTCAAAAGGGTTAATCGGTAAAAAGGGTGTTCTCTGGTGGTCCATTCATCGTATCCTATCAGAAAAAAAGAATAGACCAAGATACCTTCTTCTTGAAAATGTTGATCGGTTGCTAAAATCACCCTCCAACCAAAGAGGACGTGATTTTGCCTTAATGCTAAAAAGTCTTTCGGATTTAGGCTATGCCGTGGAATGGCGCGTCATCAATGCCGCAGACTATGGAATGCCGCAACGCAGAAGGCGTGTATTCTTTTTAGGGTACCACAAGTCGACTGTTATCTATCAGGCACTTAAAAGCTCCAACGCAAATAACTGGATAGAAAAAAAAGGCGTTCTTTCTTCTGCTTTTCCTAGTAATACAATAGCTCAAAATAGTTCCCATTTTAATTTGGAGGGTGATTTGGTCACCTTGTCCGATTCCTTCAATACCACCAAGGGGGTTTCTCCATTTTTAAATTCTGGGGTCTGTATAAATGGTGAAGTTTCAACAGTTAAAACCAGCCCGTCATATGATGGCGATATAACGGTTCTTTCCAATATTCTCGAAAACGGTTCGGCCAGTTCAGAGCTTTTTATTTCTGAAGAAGACCTCCCAAAATGGGAATATTTAAAAGGCGCCAAGAAAGAAATGCGAAAAACCAAAGAAGGGTTTGAATACAACTATAGCGAAGGTAGCATGGTTTTTCCTGACGCGGTAAATCAGCCATCACGCACCATCATTACAGGTGAAGGGGGCAAATCCCCTTCAAGGTTCAAACATGTGGTTTCAACAAAAAAAGGACTTAGAAGACTATCCCCAATTGAGTTAGAGCGGTTGAACATGTTTCCTGATGACCATACGAAATTGGAAGGTATTTCCGATGCAAAAAGAGCCTTCTTTATGGGAAATGCACTTGTTGTTGGTGTGGTCGATAAAATTGGTGATGCCTTGGTCAAAAAAATAAAAAAACTTGAAGCGTAGTTTTCTATCGGATTTATCAAAAGAAAAAAAGCTTTCCAAGCTTCTGGACACGTATTATAAAAAACACCTGCGCTACTATGATTTTGAGCGTGTTCACGATCTAGGAGAACAAAAAGCTGGTGTTGATGTTATTTTTAAGATCAGAAAAAACGATTCACAATTCTATATTGATGAAAAGGCCCAACTAGACTACCTCAACGATAATCTCCCAACTTTTGCCTTTGAACTTTTCTATGAAATCAACGGAAAACAAAAACAGGGCTGGCTGTTCGATAAAAATAAAAAAACGCAGTTCTATGCACTGATCACAGGCATATACACAGATGCTATTGGTGCTTTTACTTCCTGCTATATTACCCTTGTCAATCGGAAAAAATTGATAGCCCATTTAAACTCCCTAGGACTTACCCATGAACATTTTGAACATTTGACAGCAGTTTCGAGGAGTTTTCATGGAAAAATGCAATTGGAAGCAATCGATTCATGGCGTGAAGGGTATCTATTTTTTTCCAGGAAAAATAAAGTCGAACAACCCATAAACCTCATTTTGCAATTGGATTTCTTAATCAAAATAGGCGTCGCAAAGAAATTACCACATTGATGATATCCTTTAAAATAGATTATTTTTATCCAACATAGTATGGTAATAAATACTGCAAGAAACCAAAACCTATGAAAAAAGTTTTACTCCTTTTCCTTGTGCTCGCAATTTCTAGTTGCTCCAAGAAAAAAGATATGGCATCAGATCAGGTAAAGAAATACTATGAAGGGTTTAAAAATTCAGCGTACGGCCAGATAAGAACTTTGATAAGCGACAGCCTAACCATTACCGAAGGCGATTACACAATGGCCTACACCCCAGAAAGTTTTCACGAACAATTTAAGTGGGATTCAGTCTTTAAGCCCCATTATAGTTTGGTTAAGTTGGAAAATAAAGACGAACAAATTGTAGCTACGGTATCCGTAAACTCTCCAAGATTTGAATTATTAAAAAACAACCCTCTCACTTGTAAACACAGGTTTCATTTTAAATCGGGAAAAATTATTAAAATTGAAAACTTGGAATGTATTGATGCCAATTGGGACGTATGGGAAAAAGAAAGGGACACCCTGGTCAAGTGGATTAAGGACAACCATCCCGAACTTGAAGGATTCATTCACGATTTAAGCATGAAAGGAGCCAAAGATTATATGACTGCCATTGCACTATACAAAAAACGTCAAGTTGAGTAATATATGTTGACAACTACCATTAGCCATAAACATTTGATGGTTTGTACAACATTATAATTTTTTCATTCGGATGTGGGGAATACCATCTTCCAAATATTCTTCTCCGTATGAAACAAAACCTAAATCAGTGTAAAACTTTACAAGATAGGTCTGTGCCGATAACTCAACAGCCACATCCGAAAACCTTTTGCTTATTTCTTCTAAAGATGCTTCCATAATCAGTTTACCGTAGCCATATTTCCTTTCCTCTTTGGCGACCACTACCCTTCCTATGCTTGTAACATCAAAATAATCCCCTGGTTTAAAAATTCTGGTATACGCAACGACCTTTTCATCTTTTTTACCAAAAATATGTAGCGCTTTTTGGTCTTTATCATCCAAGTCCTGATAAATGCAGTTTTGCTCAACAACAAATACTTCGCTCCGCAACCGCATGATATCGTAGAGCTCCTTGTTGGAAAGTTCATTGAATGTTTTGCTACCTACTTTCATTAATCCTGAACAATGATATTTTTAGAATCACATTTGTCAAATTCTGGCTGAATGTTCACATGATTGATTCCATGTTTATGGTAAACGTGTTCTTCTATTTTTTCCAAGATTTCATCAAATTCAGAAAGTTTGATGTCATTTTTAAAATCTATGTGCGCTTCTAAATGGATTTCGTCATCATTCAACTGCCAAATATGGACGTGATGTACATTTTTGATGGGCTCAATGGTACAAATAGAAGTTACAATATCCTTCACCACGATTGATTTTGGTGTGAACAACATTAACACTTTAGTGGATTCTTTCAATAAATCGTACCCCATATAAATCAGATAGATACCAATGGCCATTGTCAAAACTGCATCAATCCAAAAAACTTGGTAAAACTTCATTAAAATTCCACCAATAAGTACAGCGACCGAAGCCATCATATCTGTCAATAGATGCAAATAAGCAGACTTCATGTTCATATTATCCTTAGCATCCTTTTTTAACAATAGAACACTAAAACCATTGGCAACAATACCCAATAAAGAAAGCCAAATCACTAGATCCGAAGCTATTTCCTTTGTTTCAATAAGCCTTTCAACTGCTTCGACCATAAGAAAGATAGCGACCACTACCAATGTTGCCGCATTTATAAATGCGGCCATTATTTCTGCTCTTTTATACCCAAATGTTTTAAGGGACGAAGCTTTCTTTTTTCCTAAACGAGTAGCAATGTAACTTATGATCAAGGAAAGAACATCACTAAAATTATGCAATGCATCTGACAACAGTGCAAGACTCCCAGAAATGATACCCCCTATTACTTGAGATATTGTAATAGCTATATTGAGAAAAATGGAGATGAGTAGGTTTCTACCTTTTAAGTCTCCGTGGGAATGCGAGTGGCCATGATGGTTATGGTGATGCCCCATGAAATTTTTATTTACCTACATGGAATCTTTTCGATTCTCCTTTCATGTCTTCCACCTTCAAATTTGGTATTTAAAAAAGTTTCGACCATATCCAATGCTTGTGGAAGCGCTATAAAACGAGCAGGCAGGCTTAGAATATTAGCATCATTATGCTCTCGAGCCAAAGCTGTAATCTCTTTTGTCCAACAAAGGGCACCTCGTATGTTTTGGTGTTTGTTGATGGTCATACTGGCACCGTTTCCACTACCGCACACCACAATCCCCATATCCGCATTCCCTTCTTCAACGTCCGTTGCAACAGGATGCACAAAATCTGGATAATCTACACTTTCAGTGCCGTCCGTACCATAATTGATAACCTCAATCCCTTTCGACTTTAACAATCCTATTATGGCCAGTTTATATTCTGTTCCCGCATGGTCATTACCAATCGCTATTTTCATATATATTGTTTTAATTGGGGTACATTACAAAAGTACAATTCTTTTTATGGAGCCATGTTGATAAAAACTATTAAGTACCTTCATTACGTTAGAACACAGTCAATTGCAAAATCCCTGTTTTTGTTGATTTTTTTAAAAGAAATAGCAGCAACTAAATTTTGATTTTAAGAAAAATAATATCAATAAGATTTTTTTGGTAATCATTAACTAATATTCAATTAAAAATTAATCAACACTTAAGAAACATTTTATAACACTAGTTAACATTAAAAATACATTTACTTTTCAATAAATTCATGTT
>JBCCEC010000026.1:0-47686 GCA_039030475.1 Bacteroidota bacterium | reverse complement strand
TCGATTTCGTTTTTGTACGGGTCGTACTTGCTGGTACGAACGCTGGTTTCAGGAAATGACGCTAACAACTTTCTGCTAACTTTTAAGCAGGTATTAAAAAATGAACACATCATGTCTCAGCGTAAACTAAAATTGTTTTGGCCATTCATGGTCCTTTTTCTCGTGTTTGCAAACTGTCTGGTTTTTGCAAGTGGAGCCACATCAGAAAATCCTTTAAAAATCAACTTTCAAAGTTATGGTACTATCACGGGAAGTGTGGTGGATGAAGCTGGAATGCCTTTACCAGGGGCTTCGATAGTGATACGGCAGCTCAGTCTAGGGGCAAGCTCATCGCTCGAAGGATTATTTCAGTTAGATAGGGTGCCTTATGGAAATCATGAGATTGAGGTTTCCTACATTGGATTTGAGAAATATACAATATCCATTACAGTAGACCAGTCTTTAAATTCTACCGGGGACATCACCTTAAAACCTCAAACAAATCAACTCGGTGAAGTTATTATCACCGGGAGTTTTGATGGTCAGCAAAGAGCCTTCAATCAGCAGAAAAATGCGGATAATATCAAAACGATAGTTTCCGCAGATCTCATCGGGCGTTTTCCCGATATTAATGTTGGTGAAGCCATGCAACGGGTTCCTGGTGTAAATATTGAACGTAACAATGGTGAAGGAAGTAATGTGAAAATTAGGGGAACACCACAAAACTTCACGACTATTTCCATAAACGGCGAGCAAATACCAACTACCGATGAAGGAGGAGGAAGAACCGAAAGTCTTGATCTAATATCTGCAGACCAATTGGCCTCTATGGAAGTTAGCAAAGCAATAACACCCGATATGGATGGTGATGCCGTAGGTGGGGCCATTAATCTAATCACGGCTACCGCTACTTCTTCTAAAGGAAGAGTTAAGGGAAGTATTGGTGGAGGTTATAACAATCTTTTTGAAAAAGCAAGTCAAGTGTATCGCTTTAAATTTGACAAACGTTTTGCCGATGAAAAATTTGGAATCTTGCTAGGAAGTAGTTTTTACAATACCTTCAATGGGGAAGAACGTTTTGAAGCAACATACAGGGATAGAAGGATTGGCAACGAGGATGACCCTAACTCTTTTAGGGCCTTTGTTTTGGATGACTATCGCTTACGCCCTCTTCTGAATGAAAGAACAAGGATTGGGGTCAATGCAACTTTTGATTACAAATTCTCCGAGAATTCGTCTTTGGTATTTAAAGCTACCTATAACAACTTAAGGGATAAATCGTTACGAAGAAGAACACGATTTAGACCCCGAAACAATTATCAAGACCCGTTAAACCCAAATGTTGCCGGTCCAGATAACGATGTAAGGGTCAGAAGAGATATCAACGACCGTGTTATTAACCGAGAAAACATCAATATTTCGTTAGAGGGAAATCATCCTTTAGGTGGCTTTGCAAAACTTGATTATGGACTAAACTATTCCAGAAATGAAAGAAGGCTCACCAGCGACCGTTTTGTCTTTAGAGAAAGAGATTTGACACTTGTACAAGAAAGGGACGGTGACTTCACTATTTTCTCGTCCCCCGACGCTGATTTTGAAGATTATAGTGCCTTCCTTTTTAATTCCTTTCAACAAGATCTGCCTATTTTAAACAGAGGAGACAATACTGTAGCTAGACTGAATCTCACCATACCGTTTAGGTTGGGGAAAAATTCCGGAGAATTTAAAACGGGTGGAAAATACAGGGATTTGGATAATTTAAGAAGGCGAAACACCATTGAATACAACAACTTTAACGGCCCCTATAATCTAAGTCAGGTTTTGGATGGCAATAGCGGAACTATCTTTGACGGACGTTACGAAATGGGACAATTTCCCAATCCAAATTCGGCCAGAGAACATTTTAATCTCTTTAGGAGTGCCTACGATTTAGACGTGAATACATCCCGCATCAATAGTGAAAGCTTTTTCTTTGATGCAGGTGAAGATGTCTATGCCGCTTATTTTCAAGGTAAAATCCAGTTTAACAATTTTAGGGTTTTGGCAGGTGTCCGATATGAGAAGACGGATGTACTCTACGAGGCATTGGAACTACTGATCGAGCCACCTGCTGGCGACGATCAACCTGCAGTCCCTGTTTCTTCGGAACCTATCTCAGGGGGTCGTTCCTACGATTTCCTTTTACCTATGCTACATTTAAAGTACCAATTGGGAGATAGGACCAACCTCCGTTTTGCCTATACACAATCGTACGCAAGACCAACACTTGAAGATCTGGTCCCTTCAGAAAACATAAACTTTGCAGATCAGGTACTTACAAGGGGCAACCCAAATTTAGACCCTGCGGAATCGCACAATTTCGACTTGCTTTTTGAACATTATCTTAAAGGAGCTGGGGTAATTTCAGGTGGGATTTTCTATAAGGATATTTCTACCTTTATTTTTCAGCAATTTGCCAATGTAGACTTCAACAACGATTTGTTTTTACAACGTTCTCCTATCAATGGGGATGAAGCCACGCTACTTGGGATTGAGCTAAATTTCGTGAAAAAACTGGACTTTTTGCCAGGATTTCTTTCGGGGTTAGGCGTATTTGCCAACTATACCTACGTAGATTCCGATAGTAGTTTTTCTTCTTTAAACGAAGAAACTGGCGAAATTGAGACTAGAGAAGAGATTCCATTCATAGGACAAGCAGATCATACTTGGAATGCAGCATTGTCTTATGACAAAGGAGGGTTTAGTGCAAGAGCATCGCTAAATTACAACGGGAGATCGCTTACAAGTTTTGCTACCACTTCAGATTTTGACTTCTTTTTAGAAGAACGTTATCAATTGGATGTGAACGCTTCACAAAAAATAACGGACAATCTTACCTTTTTTATAGAATTTATCAACCTCACCAATGAACCTGTTGTAGAATTCCAAACCATTAGAAGTCAAGTAACCAATTATGAGATTTACGATTGGTCCGCACGCTTTGGTATTAACTTTAAATTTTAAGAAAATGATACTAAAAAACAGTCTAAAATTATTTTGCCTGACAGTATTAGGTCTTTTCATAACCTTTTCTTGTAGTGATGATGATCTTTCCGGAGAATTGACTTTTGAATCCCCAAACATTGACCTCTCGATAGAAAGCGGTGAGTTCAGGATTGGGCAAACTATACGCGTAGAGATAAGTTATGAAGCATCTGCCACATTTAGGGAGTTTGTGGTACGGCGGGAAGGCACTATAATTGATAGAGTCAACTATACTGAAGGAACTGATGGGGACGATACCTATGATTTAGAATTTTTGATAACAGAAGACTTGTTGGGAACTACCCAAACATTTACCTTCACAGTGACCGATTCTTTGGGCGAAACAGAGACAGAGACCTTTACCGCAGTAGTTTCTGAAGTTACCCCTGCATTTACTATCGAAGATGTCGAGATTAACGGCACAGCTTTTAAGCAAGTAACCGGTAGAATTAATTTTGATGAGACATTTGACAAAGATAACCTGTGGTTATTAAATGGTAAGGTAGAAGTAGATGACATAACCACTTTAACTATTGAAGCAGGAACCACGGTATTTGCAATTGATGAAAACACAGAATTAAATGTTTTGATCGGAGGAACTTTGCTTGCTGAGGGAACCATCGAGGAACCCATAATCTTCACTTCCATAAATGCAGCACCAGACCAACCGGAAGACCCGAATAACGGTGATTGGATAGGTGTAGTACTACGTGGCGACGATACACTTGGTGGAAATTCAGGAATTCTCACCTATGTACGAATCGAAAATGGAGGAAATGGGGATGAAGCGCTTCAACTAAGACAAGTAGGAGGTGCAACAGTAATTGATTACGTACAAATACATAACTCGGACGACACAGGTATCCGTATGCGGGGCGGGTATGTAAACCTAAAACATATTTTAGTTACAAAACCCAGTGATAGAGGAATACGATACAGTGATGGGTGGGAAGGCAACGGTCAATTTTGGGCAATACTAACCGATGTTGATGATAGTATCGGCCTTAATGGAAGGGATACGGACGAATCTCCAAGAACTTCTGATGCGGTAATGTCCAATGTTACTGTAATAGGTCCAAATGTTGTTGGTAATGGACCTGGTGATACGGAGGGTGTTCAAGTACGTGATGGTGCAAAAGGAGAATTCCACAACTTCATAGTTACCGGTTTTGACGACTCATTTAGAAATCGAAGTGAAAATGGTGATATGATTATAAAAAACTCTGCAGTGTTTGGTAATGGTGGAGATGGCGATGATGATGGTTTGCACAGCAGTGTGCAGGATGACTATAGAGATGCAGCAAACAATAATTCTGAAGATGAAATTGCATTGACAGATATTTTTGTCGGCGTTTCAACAACAAATTCATCAAATGCCTCCACCTTAGGGGAGTTTTTTGAGGCCGCAAACTTTACAGGTGCAGTTTCACCAGATAATGATTGGACGTTGGGCTGGACCCTAAATTTTGATGGCACAACAAGAGAATAATAAGTTAGTTTAAGTTAGTTATCTTAATTTCAAGAAGTTGTAAATGAACAGAGCAAATTTCATTAAAACGATTTCATCGGCAACCTTGGCTACAGGGTTGCCTTTTCCTATATGGTCATGCGCTTCAAAATTGAATGCGAACACCATTTTAGGTTTCGATGAAATGGCAAAAGACGATGATTTCATTATCAAGGATATAGACACCTTTCTACTCAGAAAAGCGCTTTTTGTATCTGTAGAACTTAATAATGGTATAAAAGGCTGGGCAGAAGCCATGCCCAATGATAAGCGAAGTTCCAGAACACTAATTGAAAAAACGCTAAAGAACTACTATGAGGGCACCAATATTTTTGATGCCGAAAAAACATGGGATCTTTGCATTAAATCCGAGTATGATTTAGGCCCAGGAGGATTACTCACCTATTCCATTTCAGGCATAGACTGTGCCATTTATGATGCAATGGGAAAAGTCACAAAAAAACCGGTGTATGAACTTTTGGGAGGTAAACTCCATGATTCAGTTGAGATTTACGCCAGTTTTACTCGAGATGTGTACCCAACCCCAGAAAAAGCAGCGGAAAAAGCAAAGCAATTAGTAGTCGAAGGCTATAAGGCGATGAAATTCCGAATGCGATGGGGATTGGAAAACCAAGATTCCCCAAACGATAATACCACGGCTTTTGCAGCAGCATTAAAAAAAGGCGTAGGTGATAATATAAAACTGGCCATGGATGCCAACATGGGACATAGTAGAAACAGGGCTATTGAACTTGGTAAGGAGCTAGAGGCTTTCGATTTGGCATGGTGGGAAGAGCCCACTGCACCCTACGATTACGATGCCATAAAAGCAATAGTGGAGCAAGTTGATATTCCCATCGTATTTGGGGAACATGCTTATACCGTTGAGCAGATAAAACACTTATTGACCTACGGCGGTTCATGGGCCGTAAATCCCGACTTATTGAAATGTGGGGGATTCACGGGCGGAAAACGAATCGGGGATTACATTGCAGCGCAAAATGTGAAACTAGTTGCCCATAATTCAAGACCTTCATTGAGCACGGTCTGCATGTTGCATTGGGTCTGTGCTACAAAAATGGCTACGGAACCCCAGGAATTTGCACTCCGTGAAAAAGCCCCTGGAGCATTTGATGCGCTAACAGGATTTCCAGAGTTCAAAAATGGAAGACTATACATCAGTGACCGTCCAGGATTGGGGGTTGAAGTCGATGAAGATCAAGTGAGAGCTTATGATAAAAAGTATACCAGGTAATGAAACCCCTGTCCCTTCTTTTAAGTACTATTTTATTGGTTTTAACGACCTGCCAAAAATCAAATATCAATGAATTTAACATCTTGGATTTTGGTGCCGTAGCAGATGGGGAGACGTTAAGCACCCATGCCATTCAGCAAGCTATCAATAAGGCCATTGAAACCAAGGGAAAAGTCATTGTTCCCAAAGGAACTTTTTACACGGGGAGCCTCGTTCTAGGACCCGATATGGACTTTCATTTAGAAGAAGGTGCAGAATTATTGGCCAGTGATGCTATGGTTGATTATAAAAATGATGAATTTATAAAAGCGCATTTTGCAAATAATCTATCCATAACAGGCCTTGGAACCATCAATGGTAACGGACTGAAATTTTTTGATGAAGACTGGAAATACACCGAACGACCAGAACCATGGATTGTAATCGAAGATTCCAAAAATGTTTCTGTAAGTGGCGTTAACTTTATAAACAGTCCTTCCCATACCCTTAATTTTAATTTTTGCGATGGGGTATCGGTATCAAACATTTTTATTAAAAATGACCCAAGAAGTCCAAATACTGATGGAATTGATTTGCGCAACTCTCGAAACGTAGCGATTACGAACTGCGACATCCGAACAGGTGATGATGCAATCTGTATCAAAAACACGAGAAAGCAGGACCAATGGTTTGATGCAAAAGGTAATCCTAGGTCAAAAATAACTGAAAATATACACGTTAAGGATTGCTACATAGAAAGTGATGACGCTGCGTTGAAATTGGGCACTGGAAGTGGCTATTTGACGAAAAACATCACTTTTGAAAATGTAAAAATCAGAAAAACACGTTACGCCATGGCACTCTTCATGATGGACAGTGGAAAATACGAAGATGTACTTTTCAAGAATATTGATGCTGAAACAGGCTCCAGACATGATCAAGAGTACGGTATTTTTATGGACATCCATCAACGTAAAGCCGAATCCTCACCAGGACAAATAAATGGAGTACATTTTGAAAATTGCAACATCACCACAAAAGGGATTTTCTACGTATCTGGACATCCAGAACAGTACATAAAAAATGTTTCTCTAAAAGGCATCGAGATTACCATCAAAGAAACCCTGGATACTTCAGATTGGAAGAAGCCCAAAGGCAATAAAACCATTGCACAATGGCCAAGTACTTCGAATTTTGTGAACGAGAAAGCAAATTTCATTATTGCCAACGCCGAAAATATACGGATTAAGAATGTAAAAGTTGAGCGTAGCGCTAATGTGACTTTTCCTTTTTTATGGACACATAATGCTGCTATCGACACCATTGCAGTTCAAATCAATATATCGAGCACACCATGAAAATCCGATTTTTTTTCAGCCTGTTGATGGTAGTAGGTTTTCTTGCTTGTGCACAAAAGCAGGAACTGGGTCTGGAGGTTTCTTACAAGAAAGAAATTGAAGCTTCATTGAAGAATGCAATCGTCCATGCAGGAAAAAGTTGTCTGGATGATGAAGGAAAAGCAAAAGGCGATTATGAAATGATTTCAGGCGAATGGATGGAATATGAACCTGCATGGCATACAGGGCAATTGATTCAAGGATTGTTGGAAGCTTATCAAGTTACCAAAAACGAAGAAGCGTTGCAATACGCAATACAGGCAGGCGATCGGTGGACTTCGCTTCAATTTCCTAAAGGACATGTCTTGGAAGGCTACTTAAATGCTATCCATGGCGCAAGTGTCGGTAATCTTATCAACACAACAACAATTACCGATGGCACTCCCGGCCTCTTTGATTTGACAGAAGCCACAGAAAATCCAAAATACGCAGAAGTAGCAACTTCGGCGGGAAGTTGGATTCTCGATAATCTCTACCTCCCAGAGCATAAACTAAGTTATAACATAGTTGACCCGGAAACTGGTGAGATTTGGAAAGATAAAAGTCCCCATGCGCAACACCAAGACCATGAAATTACCATAAAACATGTGGCACGTCCCAATGCCGAAGGATATCTTTGGAAAGACATGTATTTGTTCAATGGTGAGGAACGGTACAAAGAAGCGTTTTTAGAACTTTGTGATGGCCTTATTGAAAGGCAGAGCGATAACGGATTTTGGATGGATTTTGAACCCAACGACCCAAAGACAGGGAAAATCCATGCACGTTTCAATACATGGAATGCCGAAGCATTGATTGAAGCCTTCACATTGTCCAAAGACCAAAAATACCTAGAAGCAGCCGTGAAAACTGGAAAAGGATTGGCATCCATTCAGCAAAAGAACGGAACAATCTTTTACATCAGTTATGCCGATGGTACCGTTGATAAACGTTCACCATGTGGCTCTGGAATTTCCTTCGCTGGAATTCTTTGGTTACGGTTGTTGGAGTTGGGAAAACCTGATTTTATCGAAAACATAAAAAAAGCACTTGATTTTACGCTTAAGAACCAGTTTTCAATGGATCATCCAGATAAGAATTTGGCTGGCGGATATTTTGAGGTTCGACAAAAGGCTAAGGGGAACGGACAGTTAAAACTGATTTATCGAGATATAGCAACTGCCTTTGGATTACGGTTTTTAAGTGATGTACACCAATATGAATTTCAATAAAAAACATATTACTTCATTTCCGCAAAGACGGAAACCCAAAAGAAAACACTGCCCCGTTATTCTTTTGGTATTTATTGCATTATTTTTTAGTTGCACAACCCAAACCAAAGAAGGTTTTACCAAAGAAGTTGCCCAAAAAAACATAAAAACTGCTTGGGAACAGACTTATCCGGGCATTTTAAAAGCTATAACTCCCCCAACATTCAAGGATACTGTAGTTCATATTACCGATACTTTGGATTTTAGAGATAGATTAAACATCGCTATTGCCGATTTATCCAATACTGGTGGAGGCACCATCAATGTCGGCCCTGGAGTTTATGCTGTGAAGGGTAGCATTTTTATGAAATCAAACATCAACCTCAACATAGTAAAAGGTGCAATACTTTTATTTTCACCTTATCCTGAAGACTATCTCCCAGTGGTTAAATCAAGATGGGAAGGTACTTTTTTAATGAATTATTCCCCTTTGATTTATGCTATCGATGTGGAAAATATTGCAATTACTGGAAAAGGTATCATAGACGGGCAAGCTCAACCCGCTTGGGCGGATTGGAAAAAAAAGCAGAAGGATGATAAAGAACTACTTCGACAGATGGGCAATGACCAGGTTCCCCTATCGAAAAGAGTTTTTGGTGAGGGACATTTTCTGCGCCCACCAGGAATCGAATTCATTGATTGTAAGAACATACTTTTAGAAGGTTTTACCATCAAGAACAGTCCTTTTTGGACCATTCACCCTGTGTTATGTGAAAATATTACGGCCCGTAACTTGAACATACAAGCAGGTACCACCAACGATGATGGTATTGACCCTGAAAGTTGTAAAAATGTACTTATCGAAAATTGTGTTTTCAACACGTATGACGATTGTATTTCTATCAAGGCAGGTCGTGATCAGGACGGTTGGCCCTATCCTCCTTCAGAAAACATAATCGTTAGAAATAATAGCTTCAATACGGCGGTGGGCAGTGGATTTTGTATCGGTTCCGAAATGTCTGCTGGGGTCAAAAATGTCTTTCTGGAAAACTGTACGTTGTCCAAAAGTGAAAAACACGCCTTTCAATTTAAAAGTAACCCCGACCGTGGCGGTTTCATAGAAAATGTATACATCCGCAATATGGATATTGGGCCCGTAAAATATGGTTTTGAATTCACTACCGATTATAAAGGTTGGCGTGGCAATGAGAATTTCACCCGTTATCAGCATTTTTATTTTCAGAATATCTCTATTAAAGCTACTTCGGAAAAATTCATAGCCGTTCATGGAAGGCCCGAAAAACCCATTCAAACTATCTTTTTTCAGGATGTATCCATAAGCAATACCGAGAGTGAAGTCTCTATAAAAAATACAACGAACATCTTGTTTGATAATGTGAAAATTAACAACAAAACCATCGACGAAAAGCTAAAATCCCAATGAAAAATAAAATCCCAACAACCTTCAATATGGCTATTTACAAACTAGTTGTACTACTTTTTTTGTTCTTTTTTACCCTAATTCAAGTAGGCGCACAAGAGCACTTGTTACAAAATGTTTACAATCGCCCGTCCACTTCTTTAAACGGAAATTGGAAATACGTTATCGACCCTTATGATACGGGCTATAGAAACCATAGAAATTGGACTCCCTTTGATGAAGTGGAATCTACTAAGGCTTCTGCCAAACCTTATTATACGGACAAAGTTATTGAAGAACGCTGGGACCGTGTGGAGTATAATTTTAATACATCCCCAGAAATCATTGTGCCAAGTGATTGGAACAGTCAGTTTGAAAAATTGCAATACTACGAGGGTGCCATTTGGTACCGTACCACATTTGATTACACGACCGATACGGACCAACGCACCTTCCTATATTTTGGTGCGGCCAACTATCAGACCGATGTATACCTCAATGGAGAAAAAGTAGGCCAACATTTAGGTGGATTCGACCCTTTTAACTTTGACATCACCGATAAATTAAAAACAAAAGACAATTCGCTTGTCGTGCGTGTTGACAATAGAAGGGAAAAACATCGGGTTCCCAACTACACAACAGATTGGTGGAACTATGGCGGTATTACCCGTGAGGTGAAATTGGTTTCAGTACCCAAAACCCACATTCAGGATTATAGTCTACAATTGGATAAGAACAATCCAAATCAAATCAAGGGCTATGTGCAGGTTTCTAATACAACGGCAGGGCAGGCAATAACCATTCAAATCCCTGAAGCTAAAATCAATGAAACTTTTACAACGGATACAGATGGAAAGGTCGAAATTGTGCTTTCTGCGAAGAAATTAAAGAAATGGTATCCCAAGCGTCCCAAACTTTATGAAGTTTCATTGTCCTCTGGTTCGGATGCGCTTAAAGACCAGATTGGATTCAGAACCATAACGACCGAAGGAGCCGATATTTTGCTTAACGGCAAATCCATTTTTTTAAGAGGTATTAGCCTTCACGAAGAAAATCCGATTAAAGTGGGGCGAGCAAAATCTATGGAAGATGCCAAGATGCTTTTTGGATGGGCGAAGGAACTCAACTGTAATTTTGTTCGCTTGGCACATTATCCACATAACGAAAATATGCCCAGATTGGCCGATAAGCTGGGATTATTGCTATGGGAAGAAATCCCAGTATATTGGGGAATTGACTATGAAAACCCTACGGCTTTTGCCCAAGCAAAATCACAATTGGAAACCTTGGTGCATCGTGATAAAAACAGAGCAAGTGTTATTGTTTGGTCCGTTGCCAATGAAACACCCGATTTGGATTCAAGACTCGTTTTTCTCCGAAAATTAAAGGATATCGCCTTGGCCATCGATGACACCCGCTTTATTAGTGCAGCGTTGGAACGTGATGAACAAAGTACAGCAAATACCATAAAAATACCTGATCCGTTTGCCGAAGATGTTGACGTCCTTAGCTGTAATGAATACATCGGTTGGTATTCTGGGTTACCTTCACGTTGTGCAGAGGTTACCTGGGATTTACCCGAAGACAAGCCTTTTTTCGTAAGCGAATTTGGGGGCGGGGCCTTGTATAACCATCACGGAGACAAGCTCACTAGATGGACGGAGGAGTATCAAGAATACCTCTATGAAGAGCAACTGAACATGCTACAGAAAATCCCAACGTTACGCGGCATGACTCCCTGGATCCTGGTCGATTTTCGGTCTCCTAGAAGAAATTTACCACTTATACAGGATGGTTGGAACCGAAAAGGGCTCATCTCGGAAAATGGATTTAAGAAAAAGGCCTTTCATACGTTGAAAGCCTTTTATGATGAAATGGAGAAAAAGTACGATTATAAAATTAACGACTGAAGTCTTTATAAAAACGTACAATTCCACGTACCAAATTCCAAATTAAAGTTTCTCTAAAAAATTGGTGCCAATCCGTGTAATTTGTATCTAGCAATTCCAACAAAAGGGACAAGCGATTTTTAGGAAATCAATCTCATTGAGATTGATTTCGTTCCAAATAATCCTTCGACAGACTCAGGATGACATTGATTTTAAAATTCTATGATTTATGAAAAACCTAAAAGAGGGTTGATTTACCCTATACTTTGAAGGATGGCGTATTCCAATCCCCTAAGTTCTGCAAGCCCTTTTAACCTTCCGATTGCGGTATAGCCAGGGTTGGTCTTTTTATCCAAATCGTCCAACATTTGATGACCGTGATCGGGACGCATGGGCAAAGAAATGTTTCGTTCTTTCTGAACTTCCAATAATGCTTTCACCACATCGTACATGGGTACGTCACCTTCCAGATGGTTGGCTTCGTAAAAATTCCCTTCAGCGTCGCGTTGCGTGCTTCGCAAATGCACAAAATGAATGAGCGCCCCGAAATCACGAATCATTTTTGGAAGATCATTATCACTACGAACACCAAAAGAGCCCGTACAAAAGGTAATTCCATTTGATGGACTTGGCACTTGGGTCATCATTCGGTTGATGTCAGAAGCTGTACTGACTACCCGTGGCAATCCAAAAATAGGAAAAGGTGGATCATCTGGATGTATGGCCATTTTAACATGGAGTGCTTCTGCTACTGAAATAATCTCTTGAAGAAACAAGGTGAGGTGCTCTCCCAATTTTTGGGCATCAATACCTTCATAGCTATCCAAAATAGTTTGAAATTGTTCCAAGGTGTAGCCTTCTTCACTTCCTGGTAATCCTGCAATAATAGTTTTTACCAAGGTTTTTTTCGAAGCTTCGTCCAAGCTTTCAAAATAGGCTTTTCCTTTTTCAAGCTCTACTTCGGTATAGTCCGCTTTTGCATTGGGGCGGTTCAGAATAAAACAATCGAAAGCCACCAAGGCCTGTTTTTCAAAACGGAGCGCTTTTGAACCATTTGGCAGTTCATAAAATAGATTGGTACGTGTCCAGTCCAGCACCGGCATAAAATTATAGCAAATGGTGCGTATGCCTTCTAACGCCAAATTCTCAATGGACGTTTTGTACTTTTCAATATATTCTTGAAAAACTCCCTTTCTCGTTTTGATGTTTTCATGAATCGGGATACTTTCCACAACTGACCAAACCAAACCAGCTGCTTCAATTTCCAACTTTCTCTTTTGTATTTCCGCTCTCGTCCAAACTTCCCCATTAGGAATATGGTGCAACGCTGTAACCACCCCTGTTGCGCCAGCCTGCGCAATATCCTTCAAGCTTACGGAATCCTTGGGTCCGTACCATCGCATTGTCTGTTCCAATACTTTCATAATCTAATTTTAAACTCCCGAATATGCTCCAAATCCTCCATCTATCTTGAGTACGGTTCCCGTAACGAATTTTGATGCTTGGCTACACAGGTAATGTACAGCACCTAATAATTCGTCAGGGGCTCCAAAGCGTCCCATCGGCGTGTTCGAAATAATCTGATTTCCGCGTGCCGTAAGACTTCCGTCTGCTTCGGTCAAAAGGGTCTTGTTCTGTTTGGTCAAAAAGAATCCTGGCGCCAGCGCATTCACACGTAGCCCTTCACCATGTTTTTGAGCAAATTCCACAGCCAACCATTGGGTCAGGTTATCAATTGCTGCCTTTGAGGAAGAGTAACCCATTACTCGAGTCAATGGACGTTCTGCCGACATACTGGAAATATTGATAATACTTCCTTTTTTATCGTTTAAAAATAACGGCAAAAAGGTTTTTATGGGCAAGTAGGTACCAATGTAATTGAGCTCTATGATTTTTCGCAATGCCACTACATCGCTGTCCAATAAGGTTTGGTCTGGAGTGATAGTAGCCCCTTGCATGTTGCCTCCCGCAGCATTGATAAGCACATCAATCTCGCCAAAAGATTTTTTTAGCGATTTGTATGCCTTCGCCAAGTCCGTTTCTTTGGTTACATCTGCTAGGATTATACTAGCTTCTCCACCCTTGGATTTGACCTCATCTTTAAGCTCATGGGCTCCATCGATGGCATAAGACATAATGACCACATGGGCCCCTTCATTGGCAAGATATCTTGTCATCTCTGAACCCAGTACACCTGTGGCTCCCGTAATAACTACAATCTTGTCCTTAACATTGAATAGTTGATTCATATTTTAATTTAAAGTGATATTCCCCTTTTCCAAGGAATAAAATCATCTTGATTTAATAATTGAGCCTTCGTTTTAATTTTTCCGCTGGCAACAGCAATGATAAATTCCATGAGCTCCTCTCCCATTTCTGGAATTGTTTTATCACCTGTAATGACTCCTCCAGCATCCACATCGATAATGTCCGGCATACGTTCCGCCAATATACTGTTGGATGCTATCTTAATCACAGGTGCAATGGGATTACCAGTGGGAGTACCCAATCCTGTTGTAAAAAGGATTAGGTTTGCTCCCGAACCTGCCAACGCGGTCGTACTTTCCACATCGTTCCCTGGGGTACACAACAGATTTAGCCCTGACTTGTTTGCGTATTCTGCATAGTCCAGCACGTCTTCGATAGGAGAAGTACCGCCTTTTTTTGCTGCCCCTGCACTTTTCATGGCATCCGTTATAAGACCGTCCTTAATGTTTCCAGGACTTGGGTTCATATCAAACCCCGAACCTACCGCTTCGGCAGAGGCTGCGTAGGTTTGCATTAAATGAATAAACTTATCCGCTATGGCATCGTTGGCACAGCGATCAATCAGTTGTTGCTCCACGCCACAAAGCTCTGGAAATTCGGACAACATCGTTTTTCCACCTAGAGCAACTAAAATATCGGAAGCATGCCCAACCGCAGGGTTAGCCGATATGCCCGAAAAACCATCAGAACCGCCACATTCCAGGCCCAGGGTCAGTTTATCCAAGGGAGCAGGTGACCTATGTAACTTGTTTGCTTCCACCAAGCCTTCAAATGTTTTTTGTAACGCCTTTCGCAACAAATCCTCTTCTCTTCCTTCTTGCTGCTGTTCCAATATATGCAAAGGCTTATCAAAATTTGGATTGATGGTTTCCAATTTCTCCTGCAAGATGGAAATCTGGGCATTTTGGCAACCTAAACTCAAAATAGTACCACCAGCTACGTTCGGATTATTAAGGTACCCTGCAATCAAGGCACATAACATTTCCGAATCTTGACGAATACCACCGCATCCACCTTGATGGGTCAAAAACTTGATACCGTCTATATTTTCGAACAATGCCGATCGTCTGGCCGTTTCTTCTTCAAGCACAATATCTCCTTGCCCTGACGTTCCATTTTGATAATGATTTACCATCTGGCGGACATATTGTTTGTATTTATTGGGCCGTACAAAACCCAATTCTTCCAAGAAGGCATCCTTCATAACGGCCACATTTCTGTTTTCGCAGAACACCAAAGGAATGACTACCCAAAAATTTGCTGTTCCCACTTGTCCGTCAGAACGGCGATATCCATTGAACGTCCTGTTCCTGAATTTGGAAACATCGGGTTTTTGCCAATCAATAATTTGCTTACGGTCCCCATAATCCTCAGTCATATGGGTAACGTTATCAACGGTCAATGCCTCTCCTTGTTCGATTCGCTTACTTGCTTTTCCCACTACGCCACCGTACATAACTATGTTATTTCCCTCAACAAGCGCATTCTGTAAAAACTTATGTTTGGCCTTTATAGTTCGCTTCAATTGGAGGTTCTCTCCATTCACTGTCACAGTAGTTCCTGCATCTAAATTTTCCAATGCAACTACCGCGTTATCAGATGGATGAATTTTGATGAATTTGTGTTTCATTTTCAATTAAAATCAGTAACTTGCGCAATCGATTGCACAAAGTAAGGAAAATTTATTTGATTTCTTCTTACTAAAAGGAAAAAAGCAATTTCTTAACCAATTCAATCGAATTATTGAAAGCTAAACCTATCCAATATGAAAAAAGTTGTCACCTTTGGTGAAATTATGTTACGCTTGGCCCCTCCCGGATTTCTAAGGTTTTCTCAAACAAATTCATTTGACGCCATTTACGGTGGTGGCGAATCGAACGTTGCCGTTTCTTTGGCCAACTATGGTATTTCCGTTGATTTTATAACGCGTTTGCCAGACAATGACCTAGGTAAATGTGCCATGATGGAAATGCGGAAACGTGGTGTAGGTGTAGCTAATATTGATTGGGGAGGGGAACGCTTGGGTATTTACTTTTTAGAAACAGGTGCTGTAGCCAGAGGTAGTAAGGTAGTGTATGATAGGGCACATTCCGCAATAGCTCAAATTGAAAAAGGAACGATTGACTGGAAAGCTGTTTTTAGGGATGCAGATTGGTTCCATTGGACGGGTATTACACCTGCAATTTCACAAGGAGCAGCGGATGCCTGTCTTGAAGCATGTGAGGTTGCGAGCAGTATGGGAATTACGATATCTACCGACCTCAACTATAGAAAAAAGCTTTGGAACTACGGTGTTGAACCCGAGAAAATCATGACCCCTTTGGTCGAACATTGTGATGTTATTCTAGGCAACGAGGAAGATGCCGAAAAACATTTTGGGATTCATCCTAAGGGTGTTGACGTGACGCAAGGTCATTCGGTCAGCACTAAAGCCTTTGAGTCTGTCTGCAAGCAAATGATGGATAAATTTCCAAAGGCCAAAAAAGTAATTACCACCTTACGAGGCTCTATTAGTGCATCGCACAATACTTGGGCCGGTGTTCTCTATGATGGCAAAAAACTATATGAATCTTCTACTTATCAAATCACCCATATTGTTGACCGTGTGGGTGGAGGCGATTCTTTTATGGGCGGACTTATTTACGGTTTGATTACCCATGATGGTGACGATCAAAGAGCATTGGATTTTGCGGTAGCGGCATCTTGTTTAAAACATACGATTAAAGGAGATGCCAATCAGGTTACGGTTGAGGAAGTAGAAAAATTAATGTCCGGTGATGCATCTGGACGTGTAGCTCGATAAGATATGGCAAGATTTTCTAGAATAGAAGTAGCCGTAAAAATGAAGGAGACGGGTTTGGTACCCGTTTTTTACCATAACGATTTTGAAACCTGTAAAAATGTCGTAAAAGCTTCATATGATGGTGGTGTTCGGGTTTTTGAATTCACCAATAGAGGTGATTACGCCCATGAGGTTTTTGGAGAACTGAACAAATGGGCCGCAAAGGCTGTTCCAGAAATGATATTGGGCATTGGTTCGGTAATCGATACAGGCACGACTTCTTTATATCTTCAATTAGGGAGCAATTTTGTGGTTTCTCCGATATTGAATCCCGAGATGGCTAGAATCTGTAATCGGAGGAAAGTGGCCTGGTCGCCGGGTTGTGGCTCGTTGACCGAGATATCGTATGCGGAGGAATTAGGTGCGGAGGTCGTGAAGATCTTTCCCGGAATGCAGGTTGGAGGCCCAGATTTCATAAAGGCGATAAAGGGGCCCTCTCCTTGGTCCAGTATCATGCCAACAGGCGGGGTGAAACCCACTCAAGAAAATCTTGAAGCCTGGTTCAAAGCAGGAGCACATTGCGTGGGCATGGGCAGCCAATTGTTCAAAAAGGAACTCATCAATTCCGGTACCTTTGATAAAATCACTTCCGAAGTAAAAAATGCTTTGGGTATTATTAAAAACCTAAAAACTTAATTTGAAATCAGCTTCACTTTTTGGTCTCCTTGGTCTTTTTCTTTTTATATCCTGTGATTCGCAAAAACAAGAAAAAATACTACGGCTTGCCCATGGTCTGGATACCAATCACCCAGTGCATCAAGCCATGGTTCGTCTTGGGGAACGATTGGAGGAGACTTCTGAAGGAAAATTAACGGTGGTCATTTATCCTAGCGGACAGTTAGGTGCTGAACGCGAATGTCTGGAATTGCTTCAAATTGGTAGTTTGGATATCACTAAGGTCTCCGCTGCAGTATTGGAAAACTTTGTTCCTGAATATAAAGTTTTGAGCGTTCCTTATATCTTTCGGGATAAAGCACACTATCATAAAGTTTACGACAGTGAAATTGGAAAACGGTTTTTAACCAAAGGTGAAAACTATCGCCTGCGCGGTCTTTGCTTTTATGATGCAGGAAGCCGAAGTTTTTACACCAAAGAGAAACCGATAGTTACTCCCTCTGATTTAGAGGGAATGAAAATAAGGGTTCAGAAAAGTAATATGGCGGTTGCGATGGTACAGCAGTTGGGTGGCTCCCCTACTCCAATTTCTTGGGGCGAACTGTATACTGCTTTGCAACAGGGTGTGGTTGATGGAGCAGAGAACAATTTACCCAGTTTTCATACTTCAAAACATTACGAAGTATGCAAGTTTTATAGCTTTGATGAGCATACCGCCGTACCAGATGTACTTTTGATAGGAACGGTAACATGGAACAGCCTTAATGAGCAAGAAAGGGAATGGTTACAGGAAGCAGCAGATGCTTCCGCTATCTATCAAAGAGAGGTATGGGCACAAGCGGAAGATGAAGCTTTGCTGGTAATCGAAGAAGCAGGGGTAGAAGTAAATTATCCCAACAAAGAACTATTTGCAAAAAAGACAGTGGCGTTTGACCAGCTATTTGAAAAAGGTTCGGAAGCATCGCAATTAATGCAGGCTATAAAGGAAATGAAATAATGCGAAAAAAAATAGACTCGGTACTGGAAAAACTGCTCATCATTATCATGATGGTTATGTTGATATCCGTAATCTGGCAGGTCTTTTCCAGATATATTTTAGGAAGCCCGAGTACCCTCACCGATGAGATTGCTAGTTATTCATTGATTTGGCTAGGACTTTATGGCGCTGCATATGCAACAGGAAAGGAACTTCATTTGGCTATCGATTTAATTCCTGTTACGACCATCAACAAAGCTCCAATTTTTTATTCGGGAATAGTAACTTTTGCCATCGTCATATTTGCTGTGATGGTTATGGTTATTGGTGGTATTAATTTATGTTATCTGACCTTTTTGTTGAAACAGAAATCGGCAGCACTAGAAATTCCCTTGGGAACTGTATATAGCGCCATTCCACTTTCAGGTTTATTGATATCGTATTACAGCTTGGATACTTTTATTAAAAGACGTCGCACTTATTTAAAAAATAAAAATGGATTATACGGAAGCACTGATATTGGTCGTTAGTTTTGTCATTCTCATGGCAATGCGCGTTCCCATAGCTTACAGTATTGGAGTTTCTGCATTGTTCACCTTACTCGTGTCCATGCCAACAATTCCTGCCATCACCACTTTGGCACAGCGAATGGCTACTTCGTTGGATAGTTTTGCACTGTTGGCCATTCCGTTTTTTATTCTGGCAGGTCAGGTGATGAACCGGGGCGGTATTGCCCGTCGTCTTATCGATTTTGCAAAAGCAATCGTAGGCCCTTTGCCTGGTGGTTTGGCTTTTGTGAACATTATTGCGTGTATGCTTTTTGGAGCAATTTCAGGTTCTGCTGTAGCCGCTGCATCCGCAATTGGCGGGTTTATGAACCCCATGATGGAAAAGGAAGGTTATGACAAATCCTTCAGTGCAGCCGTGAACATTACCAGCGCTACCACTGGACTCATCATCCCTCCCAGTAATATTTTAATTATCTATTCCTTGGCCAGTGGTGGTGTAAGTATTGCCGCACTATTTTTAGCTGGTTATCTACCTGGTATTTTAATCGGTCTCGCCTTAATGCTGGTCGCAGGAATTTATTCGTTCCTAAAAAAGTATCCCACAGAAAAAGGTGTTGGTATCAAAGAGTTTTTAAGACGATTTATTAACGCCCTTCCCAGCTTGCTATTATTGGTCGTTGTTATAGGCGGAATCGTAGCTGGAATCTTTACTGCTACCGAAGCATCTGCCGTAGCGGTTGTCTATACCTTTGTATTGGCCTTTGCCTATAAGGAAATAACTGTAAAGGATGTTCCTACTATCTTGTTGGAAACTACAAAGACCTCTGCAATTGTTATGCTTTTGATTGCAACATCGGTCGCGATGAGTTGGGTCATGAGCTATGAGAGCATACCCCAAGAAATCAGTGCTGGGTTGTTGGGAATCAGCAATAATCCAATCATTATTTTGATTATCATTAATTTGATTCTATTGTTTGTGGGGATTTTTATGGATATGACGCCTGCGGTATTGATTTTCACTCCTATTTTTCTTCCTATAGTAACTCAAATGGGCATTGACCCTATTCATTTTGGAATCATTATGATTCTCAACCTCTGTATTGGACTTTGTACACCTCCGGTAGGTTCTGTACTCTTTGTAGGTTGTGGTGTCGCCAATTTAAAAATTCAACAGGTGGTGAGGCCCTTACTTCCCTTATTTATTATGATGTTGTTCGTGCTGGTCTTAGTTACCTATATTCCCGAATTAAGCCTTTGGGTTCCCAGATTATTTGGGTTTTAAATTCAAGAACCTATATACAAACCTTCTCTTGATTGCTATTATCCCTTGATACAGGGATGTACATGGAAATAATTGTAGCTAATTTTGTCATAGACTTGGTTGTATATGGATTGTATAAGTTCATAGTACTATATCGTAAAGCGGGACGAATGAAGATGCAATACGACAATGGATTGCTTTTTTATTAAATAGCGTAATTTTAAGAGTTGGAAATTTATCCGCCCATGATTTGTAAAAAAAGGCATGATATTATTGTTCTAGTTGCTTTTGTTCTCATCATTTTTTTTAGTGTTTTTAATCTAAAAGCGCAGGAAAGTGTCAGGTTCCAGGCGTTTGGAGAAATACCAAAAAGTGTAAGTGATTCCCTCTACCACTTGTTTAAAAATGCAAAAACTACAAATGAAAGGCTTGAAGCAATGTACGTTATTGCAGAAAAACACATGCTATATGGGAATCCAGATTCAGTGGTGTATTATGCGGGAAGACTGGATAAGTTATCGAGCAAGGTAGATTACCTGCGCAAGATACGGGCAAAACGTCTTTTGGGAACGGGCAAGTTTATGAACGGACTTTATGACCGGGCTTTTGAAGCTTATGTACAGGCATTGGAAGTTCCCCAAAACAAGAGCACTCTTAATGAAGTTAGCAAGGTTAAGTTTGGCCTTGGAGAGGTTTATTATGTTAAGCATGAATTTGATAAGGCTACTGTACAATTCGAACAACTTTTAACTCAAAACATAGATAGCTTACTGTTGAGCAAGATTCATTTTTACTCTGGTAACATTAATTTGAAAAAAAGGGATTATGAAAGTGCAAGAGCTTATTATAGCAAAGCCGACTCTGTATGCAATCCTAAAATAAATCCAAAGTTGAAGCTACAAATACAATTGGGCTTTGGTAAAGTGGATATTAAAGAAAATAATATCGATAGCGCATTGACCATTTTTGAAAATGTTATGCAAAGTGCCCTAAACAACAATTTTTATGGCATTTATACCGAAGCTGTTCTCGAATATGGAAAGGTAAGTACACAATTGGGGAGGTATGAAGTTGCAGAAATGGCGTTGGCCATGGCTTATACAAATGCAATTCAGTGGAACCGTTTAGAGCTTCAAAAGGAGATTTTGAACAGCCTAAGGAAAACGTATAGTGCAAAAGGTGATTTTGAAAATGCCTACAACCTTTCAACTCAATATATATCGGTATCGAATGAGGTCTTGAACCAACAAAACAATAAGGCACTCAAAGAACTCGAAGTAAAATACAATACGCTTCAAAAAGAGAACCAAATTTTTGAGTTAAAAGAACAGCAGATTGCAAAACAAAATGAAATTGACAGGCAAAAAACCATAAAAAAAGCAGTATTGTATGGTTTTTTGGCACTTTTGATTCCCGTTATAGCACTTTTGGTAGTCTATTACCAAAAATTACAGAGCCAGAGCCAGCTGAACCAACAACAAGAAGAATTGAACTCTCAAAAAGTCTCTGCCTTACTAAATACGCAGGAATTGCAACTAGCACGTACTTCTTTAGACGCACAACAAGAGGAAAGGCATAGAATAGCCAAAGAATTGCACGATAGCATAGGGGGCAACTTAGCGGGAATAAAACTACAGCTGGGAAACTTGAAAAGTAATAGCCAGTTTCAAAAGGATATCATCAATCATGTAAATGAGACTTATGAGCTGGTCCGGGATATTTCTCATGACCTGGTTCCCAAAAAATTCAATCAAAACGCTTTTACCAAGCTCATTGAGGACTATATCGATACCATTAAAAAAAATTCGAAAATAGCTATTACCATGTCCGCGCATCCTAAGGAAAAAATTAATCAAATTCCGGAAAAACTAAAGGTAGAGCTGTACCAAGTAATTCAAGAGCTTTTTACCAATGCGTTAAAACATGCCAATGCCAATAGTATAGAAATGCATATTAACATCATTGACAATACCGTACAACTTATTTTTGAAGATGATGGTGTAGGTTTTGATAATGAAAGCGTAAAAAAAGGTATTGGCCTTCAGAATATTACTAGTAGATTGGATAAGTTAAATGCAGAATTGGTCATAGATAGTGCGCTAAATAGAGGTACTGTCGTAAACATAGAAATCCCAATAAAAGATTAGCAAGTGAAGACACATAAAATAATTATAGCAGACGACCACAAAATGTTTTTAGATGGACTTTTAAGTATTCTTGCATCAAAAGAGAACTTTGAAATCGTTCTAACTGCGGATAATGGAAAGAACGTGGCAAAATATCTGGACATCAACAATGCCAAAGAACCCATAGATTTAGTTATTACTGATGTGAATATGCCAGATTATAACGGTATCGAGCTAAATAAACATATTAAAACAAAACATCCAAATACAAAAACTTTGGTGGTAAGCATGTTGCACGATACCAATACCGTTCAAACTTTGACCAAGGACAATGTGGATGGTTATGTTCCGAAGAACGCAGAAAAGGGTGAACTTATCGAGGCAATAGAGACCATCTTGAAAGGTGAGAAATATTTTTCCCAAACCATTAAGGATGTCTATTTAAAAGGAATGTTCTCCAACGAGCAGTCCTTGACACAGTCGTTGTCCAAAAGGGAGAAAGAGGTGTTAAAATTGATAGCGCAAGAATTCACTACCCAGGAAATTGCAGAAAAACTGTTCTTGAGCAAGCATACCATAGAGAGCTATAGAAAAAACCTCATCTCGAAATTAGAGGTCAGAAATCTTGCCGGCCTTACCAAGTATGCCATTAAGTTAGGGCTGCTAGAAGAATAAGCCTTGCTTTTTAAGCTCTGAAAATCAATTTATTAAAAGATTAATCCATTTGAATCCGTAAAAAGACCCCCTGTAAACAGGGGGTCTTTTTTTACTGAAAAACGGGCTGTTTTCCGTTTTGGATATCCGCAATTTTGAATCATTGAATAACATAAAAACTATATTATGATTTACGGAATTACTTTAATCTTACTTAGCATTATTGCGGTACCTTCTTTGGTACTTTCAAAAAAACCAAATGCAAAAGAACTACTGGAGAAAATTGAACCCTATCAAGGATGGATCGGTCTTGTATTTTGTTTTTGGGGCGTTTGGGGAATCATCACCAGCATCCTTAATCTGGGTTGGTTGACCACTGCTCCTATTTGGTGGATTACGCTTTTAGCTGGCAGTTTGGTCGAAGCTACTTTAGGATTTATGCTCGGTTTTGGGCTCATCAACAAACTTGTCTTGAGCAAAAGTGAAAAAGCGACCGAAAAAGCGGCAGAACTCCGCTCCAAAATTGCACCCAAACAAGGAAAGCTTGGTCTTTTGGGCATTGCAGTGGGTATTTGGATGATAGTTGCATCCTTCTTATTTACAATTAGTTAATCATAAATAAAAAGCAAAATGAAAAAAATCATTCTAATTCTAATGGTATTGACCACGATGGTAACAAGGTCACAAAATTCAACAGATCAAAGAAATACCGTTTCGGTTTCTGGTAAGGTATTGGTGGATAACGCATCAAAGTCATACAAAGCAAAAGTGGTCTTGAACATGGACCAGGTTCGTTATTCCAATCCTGATTGCAAGACCTTAGAGGAGTTGAAAGAAAAGTTTTTTGAAAAGTTAAAAGCTAAAGGTTTTGAACCTACTTCTTTTAAAGAGAACAAGATGGAATTCATCGCTTACGGTTATCAAAGCGACGGAACTGTTTTTGATTTTGAAACTTCTGATTTTGAAAAGGTAATGGCCCTAACAAAAGTTAGAATGACTGGAATCACCACTACTTTTCAATACAAATCTACCGTATCTGAAGCGATGCACAAAAGCTTGCTCCAAAAAGCGGTCGAAGATGCTAAAAAGAATGCAGCACTGGTGTGTGATGTAGTCAACAAAAAACTAGGCGGAGTGGTTTCCATAAGCGAAAGCTTCCCAAATAATGACACCTGGTACTCTTACTACAGCGGTTATGAAGATTATTTAACCGTTCAGTTGATTTATGAAATA
Source organism: Bacteroidota bacterium (assembly GCA_039030475.1). Classification (GTDB taxonomy): domain Bacteria; phylum Bacteroidota; class Bacteroidia; order Flavobacteriales; family Flavobacteriaceae; genus Flagellimonas. Next base: position 23,562 of record JBCCEC010000026.1, on the reverse strand, counting down.
AATTGAAAATTTAGTTAATTAGTTGGTTTCCGGTCTTTGGGTTTTTAAGCTCATTGGCCGGTTTTTTTTGTATTATATTTTACAGAAGACCCATTTAGACTTTTTACATGCAATTCGCTATTATAAATCCCATTTCTTTACTAGGAATAGTACTATTAAAGACGTTAAAATACCGTAGTGAATGTATAATGTCATAGAAAAACTCTTTTTACCTTTATTCTGAATAACTATCCTTCAAGTGCAAGAGGTTATTGATAATACTCGAAAGCTCAAAGGAAATAATCTTCTCGCCCTTCTTTTCGAAAGATGTAATCGAATATGAATAAATTTCCTTTCCTCCTTTTATTATAGTTATGGAAAAGAGATCTTCATTCGAATTAAAAACTGCCGTACAATCGTAGTTTGTATTCGAGCTGAGCCAATAGCAAAGACTATTGATTTGGTTAAACTTGGACATGTTCTCGTTCATGCGGTAGAAAAAACCAACCATTTGGGTGCATTGGAAATAACTTTTTTGTATTTGATATATTGTATTGACAACTTCGGAACAAATAGACCCGGTTTAGGAAAAAAAGCTTTTTACAGCTGCTTACATTGAGGCTTCCGCGTTTTGGTGTCTCTATTTGAAGAAGCAACTTTAACACTTCTTTTTTCTTTTTAACAAACCAAAAGGACATTCGTTCGCGTAAATAGTAGTGAATGGAAATGAATTTTCATAAGTACTATAAATTATTGTGATAGGATTGATTTTCAATTGTATTAGAACCTTTGGACAAGAATGATAAATAGGACCTTTTTCTTTGATTACATAAGACATCGCCTACATTTTGGAAGACTGTCCCAAAATCAGGTAAATGGCTATACACTGCTTCTGGACCATTGGGAGACCAACCAATTGAAAGATACGAGGTGGTTAGCCTATGTTCTTGCGACCACCTATCATGAAACCGACAAGACCATAAGACCCATAGCCGAATATGGAAAAGGAAGAGGCAAAGCATATGGTAAAAGAGACCCTGATACCGGTCAGATATATTATGGGCGTGGCTATGTACAATTAACCTGGAAAGAAAACTACCGTAAATATTCGGAAATACTCGGTATTGATTTGGTGAACAACCCCGAATTGGCATTGGACCAAAATGTGGCGACCGAAATATTGTTCCACGGTATGGTCAACGGTATATTTACCGGCAAAAAACTGATGGACTACTTCACTGTAGATATATCAGATTGGTACAATGCCCGAAAGATTATTAATGGAAACGACAAAAAATTTATAATAGGCGACTACGGTAAGGAATTTTTTGCAGCAATTTCTTTTAATTTTATAGCTGGAACGGATTGAACCAAGAAAGAATTTTGAACAATTCGTTATTTATTGGCCACAGCTAGGGTTTAAGCATATGTTATGTGGTATACAGTGTAAAATAATAATATAGTAACTTCTCTCCTCCTATAAAGTTAGACAACAACTCAATAAAGGTCTTTGTAATTAATATAGTTTAACCCAAGATTAAGCTTATTAATTTGTGACTCAAGGCCCAACTGGGTTTTCTCCAAAGCTTTGAACACAATACCATTAGTTTTGGACTCCACTTCCACTTCCATAGAATCCTTGGTTTTAACACACCGTATTTTCTCAAGGTTTTTGTTATAGTCATAAATAGGGGCCATCCATATTTCACCTTTTATAAAACTACCATTGCTAAATGTAGCACTGTGCATTTTTGCACCTTTAGTATCATAACGGTCTACAGTGCCGTCCAAACTATTGTTTCTAAGAACGAATTCATATTTCTTATTCTTAGATGAAGGGTAGTAGACAATAACATTCTGCAAACCATCTTCTTTATGAACGGTATAGAAGTCACCCGTCTTCTTCTCCACTAAACTGCTTATTAACTTGCCTTGCTCATAAACTTCGATTTTTTTGTCATTGTATGTCGACACAACTTGTTTACCTTGATAAGGTTCATCATTCTTATAAACCATTTTAGCGATGGTGCTTCCCTTAGCATCAAAATAAGCAGCCTCTCCTTCGCGTTTATCTTTTGCGTAGTGTATGTAGGAAGAAACCTTACCGTAGTTATCGTAATAGGTGAACTTACCTTCTCTTAAGTCCATATTATATTGACCTGACTCCAATACACGCTCTCCGTAATCATATTTTTCGTAAAGGCCATTTTTTAGACCATCTTTATACGTGTATTTTGTCCGTTCCTTATAGTCAAAGAAAGTACCTTCAAACGGTTTACCTTCCCTAAACTTTAAGGATGATAAAAGTTCTCCTTCCCTATTATAAATTTTAGCTTCGTCAGAAATGTTAATATCTTCCACTAATACATAATCTTTTTCCTGTCCTCTTGACACGTAAACATCTTCGTATCGTAAAAGGCGGATATTCTTTCCATTTTTCCAAGTCTCTTTTTTCTTGACTTCATCAGCACCATAAAAGAATTCGTATAAGGTGCCCTCATTTTCTTCATAATCGAAGTTTCCTATTAGGCTACCTTCTTTGTCATAAAAAGTACCGAAGACCTCTTTATATTTTTCAAAATCAATATCGGACCTTATTTGTCCATTGCTGTAATATGATATTTTCTTCTTGTAACTATAACCATCCGTATCATAGATTTTCTCTTCTTTATAAGCTAGACCGGTATCATAATTGTAAGAGATGTAATAGTCTCTTGCCAACTTAGAGTCTTTGTAAGTTTGGGAAGAGGTTATTCTACCTTCCCGGTCCACCGTAAATTGTTCACCGTCTACAGGGGCATAGTACTTTTCATCATCCAGGGTCATTTCGCCAATTACTGTACTAGATTTATCGAAAAATTGTTCTGTATATCCATCACGTTTTTTAAAAATGATATTGGATTCTGGATAGTAAACCGTTTCCTGTACAAGTTTGCCATTTTTATACCTTTTAATAGCACCATTGAGCAATAGCTCCGTACCCTCATATGGTTGATAATCACGAAAAACTAACGAATCCATCACAGCTCCATTGGTGTCATAATAGCGAATCTTCTCCCTGTAATTTTTATCGGAATATGTTGTATAGGAAAAGAGTTTACCATTTTTAAAATTCCTGACCCAGCTTAAGCGTTCATTTTTATAGTTGGATATACTTGACGGCACGAACTCTTTACCCTCTCTCTGTTTTTTGTAGTCAAAAGCATATTTCTTGCCATTTACGGGAACCAATCTATTTTCTTTTAATCTATAGCTTACTCCACCCAGTTCTTTTCCAGTCTCATCATAATAAACTGTTCTGTAGTCAGGCTCAGAAATCAATTCTTCCCTAATCTGTCCAGAAATATCATAAGAGTTAGCGCCTAAATAAGTCTTGTTTTTATAATAACTTATCTGGTATATTCCATCTAGACCCTTTCTAAAATAAGCTTCTGACCCATTTATTGGACTGCCCCTGTCGTAGGACATTTGAGCAACAAGCTTACCACTTTTGTTATAATATCTTGATTTAACCCTTCCGTAGTTATCCTCGTCGGTCAACGTATACGTCTCACCCCTAATACCATTTAGGCCATTTTTATGGGTAATATCTATAACCGTATCCTTGTCAATCTCCTTATAGTACTGTGTACCATAGGACTTTATATTTTGTTTGCCCGAAACAAATTTTCCGTTTTCATAATTGGCAGTTAGTTTTTCACCTTGTAGTGAAGTAATAAACTTGCCTTCCAATCTATTTTCAACATAATTTCCTGTCTGAAGCAACGAACCGTCACTATTGTACCAAGTGACTTCACCATGCCAATAATCCTTATCCTTAAATTTTGAGACTCCTTCCATCTGAATCTGACCATCAACATAAAAATCCTTTATCAAAAACAATCCTTCTTTTTCTACAACAGGAGGTCTAAAGAATGCCGCATTGCTTTTTTCCGTTACTTTCCAACTTGTATCATACCAAATTGTATCGTTCTGTGCCACAAGTGAAAAGTTGGAACTAAAAACAACAAATAATAATATCAAGTATACTTTTAGCTTTCCAGAATCACTTATCAAATACTTCTTTATCATGCCATGTAATTAAATAGTTGGACCAAAAGTAGATACTCCATATTTTGAATCCTACCCTGTTTTCAGTGGAATTTTTAAATCATCTTAAAATGAATGGAGTATAACAAACGTAAAAACGGATTTGATATTACTTTTGTCTTCTGGTTCGCAATTTAGGTATTTTGATTATTTTTGCTGCCCAATTGCTAATGCCCACGTGGTGGAATTGGTAGACACGCTACCTTGAGGGGGTAGTGTTCGCAAGGACGTGCTGGTTCGACTCCAGTCGTGGGCACAAAACCGCAGCTAGCTGCGGTTTTTTTATTGAACAACTATCGTTTTATTGGGGTTTTACTTAAAATCTTCAAAAAAAACCCGCATTTTAATAAATCCTATATAAAAATTATCATAACATATTAGGTTGGCATCATTTAAATCGTAAATTTGTTTAACGTTTACAGTCAAAAGATGAACAATGTAAAAAAATCTTTCAGCATAAGGGATATGGAAAATCTTTCTGGTATCAAAGCGCATACCATTAGGATTTGGGAAAAAAGATATAATCTTTTTCAGCCAGAACGTACCGTCACAAATATAAGAACGTATAGTTTAAGTAGTTTACAAAAACTTCTGAACATTACCCTACATTACAATAACGGCTACAAGATTTCTAAAATAGCTAAGCTTGATGAATCCCACATTCCGGTTATTGTAAGAGAGATTGTGTCTAACAATAGTGAGAAAAGTCATGCCATAAATGCATTTAAACTGGCGATGATCAATTTTGACCAAACGCTATTTTTAAACACTTACAATAGTTTGTTATCAGAAAGGTCGTTTAGAGATATTTTTAACGAGGTTTTTATTCCACTTTTAAACGAACTTGGCCTTTTATGGCAAACGGATACCATAAGTCCGTCCCACGAGCATTTTATTACCCATTTGATAAAACAAAAAATTTATATTAATACAGAAAAGCTGCAAATGGTTGAGCCCACTCAAAAAGATAGGGTTTTTGCGCTTTTCCTACCTGAAAATGAAATCCATGAAATTGGATTGCTCTACTTGAACTATGAAATTACGCTGAGAGGTTATAAATCAATCTATCTAGGACAAACAATGCCCATAGAAAGTTTGGTAGACTTGCTCAAGTACTACAATAATATTCATTTTGTTTCCTATTTTACGGTTTCACCGACCAAAGATGAACTGACTTCATATTTTGAGAAATTTTCAAAAACACTCAATATATCCGGCAGTTCCAAACTATATGTTTTAGGACATCAGATACAATACATAGCAAAAGAAGAACTTCCAAATACTATAAGAACCTTTAATTCTATTGAGCATTTAATAGGTTCGCTCTAATTTATAAGTCATAGTTTCCCCCCAATGAAAAAAGTTGTGATTATAGGTTCTGGTTTTTCCTCACTTTCGGCCTCTTGTTACATGGCAAGAGCTGGATATGATGTAGAAGTTTTTGAGAAAAACAATACTGTAGGCGGACGCGCAAGACAACTGGTAAAAGAAGGCTTTACTTTTGATATTGGACCCAGCTGGTACTGGATGCCCGATATTTTTGATAAGTTTTTTGCGGATTTTGGTAAAAAAACCTCGGACTATTACCAATTGGACAAGCTTAGCCCAGCTTACAAAATCTTTTTTGATGATGACATAATCACTATAGGTGATTGTATGGATAAGATATGTGAAGAGTTTGAAAGAATTGAAAGCGGCAGTGGAAAACACTTGAAACAATTCATAGGCAAGGCCCAAGAAAATTATGACATAGCGATAAACAAAGTAGTCCTTCGTCCAGGGCTATCACCTTTTGAGCTGGTAACCAAAGAAACGGTTCTTAGGGTAGATCAGTTTTTTAAAACCATAAGCCAGGAAGTGCGAAAGCGTTTTAAAAATCCTAAACTGATTTCTACTTTAGAATTTCCTGTGCTTTTCTTAGGTGCCAAACCAAGCAAAACACCTTCTTTTTATAGTTTTATGAATTTTGCCGATTTTGGTCTTGGTACTTGGCATCCAAAAGGCGGCATGTATGAAATCATAAAAGCTATGAGAAGCCTTGCAGAGGAGTTGGGCGTAACCATACATACGGAAAGTGCTGTAGATAAGATTAATGTTGCCGATGGAAAGGTTTCCGGCATCAGCAGTAATAGTACAGTCATAACTGCTGATTATGTTATAAGCGGTGCCGACTATCACCATTCAGAAACCTTGTTGGACACGAATCATAGGCAATATTCAGAAAGTTATTGGGACAAGAAAACCTATGCGCCCTCTTCTTTATTGTTTTATGTAGGGTTTGATAAAAAATTAAAAAACATAGAACACCATAACCTCTTCTTTGATACAGATTTTGAAAAGCATGCACAGGAGATTTATGACAATCCACAATGGCCAAGTAATCCGTTGTTTTACGTAAATTTCCCGTCAGTAACGGATTCCTCTATGGCCCCAGAAGGTTGCGAAACTGGTTTTTTCCTTGTTCCCATTGCTCCAGACTTGGAAGACACACCACAACTGAGGGACCAATATTTTGACTTAATAATAGATAGATTCGATAAACGCACACAACAAGATGTTAAAAATTCTATTATCTTTAAAGAAAGCTTTTGCGTAAACGACTTTGTAGAACAGTATAATTCATACAAAGGGAATGCTTATGGCATGGCCAACACCCTAAGTCAGACAGCTTTTTTAAGACCAAACCTAAGAAGCAGTAAAGTAAAGAACCTGTATTTTACCGGTCAGCTAACCGTTCCGGGGCCTGGTGTTCCACCATCTTTGATATCAGGAAAACTGGTGTCCGATTTGATAATTAAAAATACCTAACTAAGATGAAAACTATTTTTGACAACGTATCCTACAACTGTAGTAAGATTGTGACAGAATCTTACAGTACTTCATTTGCATTGGCCACAAAAATGCTATCATCATCCATTAGGGGCGATATATATAATATTTACGGATTTGTTCGTTTTGCCGATGAAATTGTGGACACGTTTCATGATTATGATAAAAAGCTGCTTTTCGAAAATTTTGAAAAGGCCATGAACGATGCTATCGATAATAAAATCAGTTTAAATCCGATTCTAAATTCTTTTCAAAGTACCTATCACAAATATGATATCCCTTTCCATTTGGTAGAAGCTTTCATGAAAAGTATGCGAATGGACCTTTCAAAGAAAAAGTACCATACTTTTGAGGAATATCAAGAATATATTTATGGTTCCGCCGATGTGGTGGGTTTAATGTGCCTGTGTGTTTTTGTAAATGGTGACAAGGACAAATATGAAGAATTAAAAGATTCCGCAATGGCCTTGGGGTCGGCATTTCAAAAAGTAAACTTTCTAAGGGATTTAAAGGCTGATTACGAACTATTGGAACGCACCTATTTTCCAAATACCAATTTAATGGAATTGGACGAGGCTTCTAAAAAAAGAATTGTAGATGAGATCAAAGCGGATTTTGCTTTAGGATACTCGGGCATTGTAAAATTACCGGAACAAGCTAAGTTTGGAGTTTATACCGCTTACAAGTATTATAGCAAACTTCTCCAAAAACTACAAAGCACACCACCTTTGGAAATAAAAAATACGCGAATCCGTGTTCCAAATTACCAAAAATTCGGACTTTTGGCACAATCTTATGTCAACTATAAATTACAGCTTGTCTAAATGAAAATTGCCCTTTGGATTCTTATCTTTTTTGGAACTTTTTCCATTATGGAGTTTATGGCCTGGTTCACCCATAAATATGTAATGCACGGCTTTTTATGGAGCTTGCACAAGGACCACCATAAAAAAGACCATGGCTCTTGGTTTGAAAGAAACGACTTTTTTTTCATTTTTTATGCAGTTGTAAGTATGTCGTTCATCATGATAGCCAACAATACCACTTTTTGGTACGGTTGGCCGATCGGTTTTGGAATATTGGCATATGGGATAGCGTATTTCTTTGTACATGATATTTTTATCCATCAACGTTTTAAGCTCTTTAGAAATGCTAATCACTGGTATGCCAAAGGTGTACGAAGAGCCCATAAGATGCACCATAAACACCTAGGGAAAGATAAAGGTGAGTGCTTTGGAATGTTGTTTGTACCCTTTAAATACTTCAAAAAATAATGCCTAGAGCCATTGTTGTTGGCGCTGGTATTGGTGGAATAGCCACCGCAATCCGCTTAAGGGCCAAAAACTATAACGTACTTGTATTTGAAGCCAATGAGTATCCGGGCGGTAAACTTCATTCAAAACAGGTAAACGGATATCGATTTGATTTAGGCCCTTCGCTATTTACAATGCCACACTTTGTAGATGAGCTTTTTCAACTACATCAAAAAAATCCTAAAGATTATTTTAACTACATCCAAAAAGATACTGTCTGCAACTACTTTTGGGACGATGGCACCAGATTCTCGGCCAAATCCCAAAAAGAGACTTTCATAAAAAATGCTTCCAAAACCTTTGGTGAGTCAAAAAAGCATATCACGGATTATTTAAACAGAAGTAGTAAAAAGTATGACTTGACCGCATCGCTCTTTCTTGAAAAGTCATTACATAAGCTAAGTACCTATCTTTCCAAAGATACCCTGAAGGCCATTTTACAACTGGGAAAGCTAGATATAAACACGTCTTTAGACCATTCCAACAAAAAGGCATTCAAGAGTGAAAAACTTGTCCAACTGTTTAATAGATATGCTACTTATAATGGCTCCTCACCCTATCAAACACCAGGAATAATGTCAATGATTCCGCATTTTGAAATGCATTATGGCACATTTTTTCCAAAAGGCGGAATGCACCAAATAACACAATCCCTGTATAATTTGGCAAAAGATATTGGAGTTGAATTTAAGTTTGGCCAAGCGGTTGAGGAAATCAAAGTAGTCAACAAAAAGGCGAAAGGGGTACAATCCCAGAACAACTTCTATGAATCGGATATCGTAGTTTCCAATATGGATATTTATCCAACGTTTAAAAAACTACTTTCAGGACAAAAACAACCAAAAAAAGTCTTACAGCAGGAGCGTTCTAGCTCAGCGCTTATTTTTTATTGGGGTATTTCCAAAAGTTTTAAGGAGCTTGATCTTCATAACATTTTTTTCAGTGCTGACTATCAACGGGAGTTCAAGCACATTTTTGAAGAGAAAAGTCTTTATGACGACCCAACAGTTTACATAAATATTACCAGTAAGGAAGAACCAAGTGATGCACCGGAAAATCACCAAAACTGGTTTGTCATGATCAATGCACCAGGCAATTATGGACAGGATTGGGAAACGATGATAAAAGAGAGTAAAAAAAACATTTTACGAAAGCTCAATAATATATTGGGCATAGCTATAGAACAATATATAGATTCAGAATTCATACTGGACCCTGTGGGTATCGAGAACAACACCAGTTCCTACAGAGGAGCATTGTATGGAGCGGCTAGCAATTCAAAATTTTCGGCATTTCTTCGGCATCCTAATTTTAGCTCTTCAATAAACAACCTATTTTTTTGTGGTGGTTCTGTGCATCCCGGAGGAGGTATACCCTTATGCCTATTGTCTGCGAAAATTGTTAACGATCTAATCCCAGAAGCGTAATATGAAGTTTTTGTCAACATATAAGCTCTGGATAGCCATAGGATTGATATGGCTCTTCCATATATCCGGAATCATAGGAATTAGTATAGGATATCAAGATTGGTTTTTAACGAAAACTCCATTAAATCTATTTGTCTGTCTGATACTTTTCATCTGGTTGTTTCCTATAAATTCCAAGAAAAAAATAGCAGCTACGCTATTGTTCTTCTTCATGGGTATGTTTTCAGAGTGGCTTGGCGTTAATTATAGCTCACTCTTTGGCGAGTATGCCTATGGCTCCAATTTTGGCCCTAAATTGGATGGCGTTCCTTTTCTTATCGGTTGCTTATGGGCGTTACTGGCATTTATTACAGCTTCTATGGTTGAAATATTTAAGATACCTAGGTGGGTAAAGCTTGTAGTATCAGCTTTGTTAATGGTGACTCTCGATTTTTTGATGGAACAAAGCGCGCCAAGTTTCGATTTTTGGGACTTTGAAGGCCATATACCCATTAAAAACTATGTGACTTGGTTCATACTGGGCTTTATAATGCATGTAATTATTTGGAAGTACAAAATGTACGGAAACACTATTTTATCCTATAATTTATACGTAGCGCAGTTCTTATTCTTTGGTTTTTTCCATCTATTCCCCATTGCTTAGTCTTGGCAAAGGATTTTTTCCGCCCCAAGTCCCAATAGAGCGGTATGGCTGAAACCTTGAAAACAATTCTTCTTTATACCATTTCAACTCCCGGGTATGCCCAATCGCTTTTACATGTGCCCTACTCTGATACGCAAAACTGTCAAGAGCAGCTTTGCTTTTCCAAACACTGAACGTTGCCATTTGTTTTATGGGAACTTCACCGAAGCCTTTTGTATAAATGAGACCTTCGTTAGTGAGCAGCTGTTCCTGGGAAACAGGAACATATTTCCAAAATGTATATAATAATTTGGTTTTAATCGTTGCCCTTGTAATAGCAACTATAAACGGATTATTTTCGTCTATTTCTTTGCTTTTCTTAAACGGGTTTGAACCAGACCACTCCCCCCTGCTTATGAGATTTTTTAAATATAGGCACCAATGTTCCTTGGAATGCGAGCGATACTTTTCCATTAAAGAGGATGTTTTAAAAAAATGACTTGCACGATCTTCATTCTCCCAAATCTGAAGTAGTGCATAAGTACTCCAATCCGGTAATGGGTTAAATCCTTCTTTGCCACTCCCCCATAATTTATAGAATTGTAGCCCGTCTACTTTTTTAAGGTGGGAATGCGCAAACTGCATCATTAGAAAAGCCCAAAACTTAGCTCCAAAAGAAGGGTATTTAAAAATAGTTATGGTAGTAACTTGCCCCATTTATTCTAATAAAAGTTTATTCAGTAGATTTCTGGTATTTTCTGAATTCCAATCGGCCGCTCCATGCTCAGCAACTACAATCTTCCCTGATTTACCAATGACGTACGTTGTTGGTATACTTTTATGTGATAATACTGAGGGAATATCGGTCGCTTCAAAAAAAACGGGGAACTCATATCCTTTTTTATTCAACAAGCTAACCACTTTATCTTGGTCATCATTAGCTACAAATGCAAAAACAACTTCATCCTGGTAATCTGCATATAGCTTAACCAAACTGGGGAGCTCCGCAATACATGGAGGGCACCAAGTTGCCCAAAAGTTTAAGAGAATCACCCTTCCCTTTTTTTCTTCAAAATTTAGAATGTTACCATTCAAATCCAAAAGTTGCCAATCATAATCAATAAGCTTTTGTTTTTCTTCATTCAATACGATGTCTGGACTCCCGGCAAAAATCCTACCTGCAAAAACACGTAAATGAAAACCAACGGGCGTAAATAGAATCAATACGATGACCAAAATCCATACAATATTGCTGATTTGATTTTTTGACAGTTTCATGAAACTATTCAGCTATTAACTTATCCAACAAACCAAACACGGTACCCGTGTCCCAATCTGCTATTTTCTCTTTATAGATTACGATATTTCCTGATTTGTCTATCAAGTAGGATGAGGGGACAACATCAGGATTTATGGGCATCTTTTCACCAATGATCAAATAGGTAACAGGAAAAGTAAATTCATGCTTCTCCATAAATGCTTCAACCGGTGGCCTGTTCTCATTAGTGATAATGTAGAAATCCATTTTCTCCTTGTAAGCATCGTACATTGTTTGAATACTGGCCAGCTCCGCTTCACTAGGTAATTTCCATGAAGCCCATAGGTTGATAAAAACCACATTTCCTTTAGATTTCTTGAAATTGAAAAAATTCCAATCTGCATCTTTCAGCTTCCAATCGTAATCTGTTATTTTTTCCCTGTTCGCTTCTTCAATAACTGGCGGGGAGAACGCAAATAATTTATTTAGTAGAACTTTTCCGTAATGACCCATGGGGGTAACAAAGAATGAAAGTATAAAAAGTATTACTACGATATTTATTATAGTCTTTTTATTAATTTTCATTTCATAGAGTGTTTTGTTAAAACTAAAAAACTCCTGATACATATCAGGAGTTTTTTCCAAATTATCGCTTAGATGAACTATGCATTCTCTTTTTTAATGACATTTAATGCAGATCCTTCTTTAAACCAGTTGATTTGTGCATCATTGTACGTATGATTTGCAATTATCGTATCCGTACTGCCATCACTATGAACAACCGCTATTGTTAAGGGCTTATCGGGTGCAAAACTTTCGATATCCACAAAATTGAAAGTATCATCCTCTTGAATTAGGTCATAGTCTTTTTCATCAGCAAAAGTAAGCCCTAACATTCCCTGCTTTTTCAGGTTGGTTTCATGTATTCTGGCAAATGATTTCACCAACACTGCAGCAACACCCAAATGTCTTGGTTGCATTGCGGCATGCTCTCTTGATGAACCTTCCCCATAGTTATGATCACCCACTACGATGGTCTTAATACCTTCTTTTTTGTAATCACGCTGGGTATCGGGTACTGCTCCGTACTCTCCACTCAACTGATTTTTTACAAAATTAGTTTGTTTGTTGTATGCGTTTACAGCACCAATCAATGTATTGTTGGCAATATTATCCAAATGTCCTCTGTAGCGCAACCAAGGTCCTGCCATAGAGATATGATCGGTAGTACACTTACCAAATGCTTTGATCAGCAGTTTAACTCCTTGCAATTGTTCAGGTTGAATAGGTACAAATTGATCTAGTAGTTGCAATCTTTCTGAACTGGGAGAGACGACAACCTGAACACCGCTACCATCTTCCATGGGAGCTACATAACCGGCATCTTCAACAGCAAACCCTTCAGGTGGCAGCTCGTAACCTCTTGGCTCGTCCAAAAGTACTTCTTCGCCATCCTCGTTGATCAATTTATCGGTCATTGGATTAAAATCCAATCTCCCAGAAATTGCAATTGCAGTAACCAGTTCGGGCGAACCTACAAAGGCAAGTGTATTTGGATTACCATCGGCACGTTTCGCAAAGTTTCTATTGAACGAATGTACAATCGTATTACGGGGGCCATCGGCAGCTTTGTCGCCGTAGCGGTCCCACATTCCTATACACGGACCACAGGCATTCGCAAATACCGTAGCACCTACACTATCAAAGGTATCTATGAACCCATCACGGTCAATCGTGTAGCGTACTTGCTCAGAACCCGGGGTTATGGTAAACTCCGACTTCATCTTTAATTTTTTATCGGAAACCTGTTTTGCCAAAGAAGCTGCCCTCGAAATATCTTCGTACGAAGAGTTGGTACATGAACCTATTAAACCAACCTCAACATTTAAAGGCCAATCATTTTTCTTAGCGGCTTCACTCATTTCTGATATGGGTGTTGCCAAATCTGGCGTAAAAGGTCCGTTTAAATGTGGTTCAAGTGTATTCAAGTCAATTTCGATAACCTGATCAAAGTATTTTTCAGGATTTTCATAAGCATCGGCATCTGCCGTTAGGTGTTCTTTCACCTCTAAAGCGGCATCAGCAACATCAGCCCTATCCGTTGCTCTTAAATAACGGTCCATGGATTCATCGTAACCGAAAGTAGATGTTGTTGCACCTACCTCGGCACCCATATTACAAATAGTACCTTTTCCTGTACAGGACATAGATACGGCACCCTCTCCAAAATATTCAATAATTGCTCCCGTTCCTCCTTTAACCGTGAGAATATCGGCAACTTTTAAAATCACATCTTTTGGGGCTGTCCAACCGGATAGTTTTCCAGTCAATTTTACCCCGATCAATTTTGGAAATTTAAGCTCCCATGCCATTCCGGCCATAACATCAACCGCATCGGCACCTCCTACTCCAATGGCAACCATTCCCAAACCTCCGGCATTTACCGTATGGGAATCGGTTCCTATCATCATTCCTCCAGGGAATGCGTAGTTTTCCAATACAACTTGGTGAATAATTCCGGCTCCCGGTTTCCAAAAACCTATTCCGTATTTGTTTGAAACGGATTCCAGAAAATCAAAAACTTCATTGCTAGTCTCGTTTGCTCTTTTTAAATCCGTTTTTGCATCGACCTTAGCTTGAATCAAGTGATCACAGTGTACCGTCGTTGGAACTGCTACTTTTGGCTTGCCGGCATGCATAAATTGTAGTAACGCCATTTGAGCCGTTGCATCTTGACATGCTACTCTATCCGGTGCAAAATCAACATAGTCTTTACCTCTGGTAAATTTTTTGCTTGGTGTTGCTTCCCACAAGTGTGAATACAATATTTTTTCTGCGAGAGTCAGCGGTCTACCTACTAATTCACGGGCTTTTTCTATTCGCTCTCCCATAGAAGCATATGCTTCTTTAATCATATCAATGTCAAACGCCATTCTACAATTGGATTTTAAGATTTTGTAATTTCGTAAATTTAGTGAAATACCTACGATTTAGGAATTAGAATCTACTAAATATACTGGTGAAGTTTTTAATTTATAACAATTCTGAAATAATATTTTCTTCAGAAATGCCTTCCGCTTCCGCCTTGTAATTTTTTAGAATTCTGTGACGTAATATACCCATGGCGACAGCTTTTACGTCCTCAATATCCGGTGAAAACTTTCCATGTACAGCGGCATTTGCTTTTGCTCCGAGAATTAAATTTTGTGAGGCTCTTGGTCCTGCCCCCCAATCTATGTAGGTATTGACAAACTCCGATGCCCCATTTAACCCAGGACGTGTCTTGTTTACCAATCTTACAGCGTAATCTATAACATTGTCCGGTACTGGAATTCTTCGAACTAAATGTTGTACGGCAATAATCTCTTCTGCATTGAACAAGGTGTTGATGTTTGCGGTTTCATCGGTCGTAGTGGATTTTACCACATCTATCTCTTCTTCTATTGAAGGATACTTTAGTTCTATAGCAAACATAAAACGGTCCAATTGCGCTTCTGGGAGTGGGTAGGTACCCTCTTGTTCAATTGGGTTTTGTGTGGCCAACACGAAATAGGGCATATCCAATTTATATTGTTGGCCTGCGATTGTTACGGCCCTCTCTTGCATAGCTTCCAAAAGTGCCGCTTGGGTTTTTGGTGGGGTTCTATTGATTTCATCGGCCAAAATAATATTCCCAAACACAGGTCCTTTAATAAATTTAAAGTTTCTGTTTTGGTCAAGGACCTCACTTCCTAAGATATCACTGGGCATTAAATCTGGGGTAAATTGGATTCTCTTGAAGTCCAATCCCAAAGTTTGGGCAATTGTATTGACCATTAAAGTCTTGGCCAAACCGGGAACACCTATTAAAAGTGAATGTCCTCCTGTGTAAATGGATAATAAGATTTGCTCGATTACATGCTCTTGGCCTATTATAATCTTGGCAATCTCGTTTTTTAAAGCTTGATGTTTTTTTACAAGGTTTTCAACTGCTATAACGTCTGACATGCATTTACTCCTTTACCCAATTGTTTGCAAAATCACAATCCCTGTTCGCATCGTTTACGTGAATATAGGTATCTTCAATATGATCTGCCATCCACTCTTTGATTGCTTCAAACTGTTTTTCCCTAAGGGCCAATTCTTGAATTTTTAGATAATCTTTTGCAAAATCGGCTTCGTGTTCATCAAAGCGATTGGAGATTTTCATAACCTTAAACTTTGGAGGTCCTCCCCTTTGATCGTTTTCCCGTATCGGTTTAGAAATTTCTTCGTCCTTTAAATTTCTGACCTGGTTGTATAGCTCTGGATCCATTTTGGTAAGTTCAAAACGGGAATCAAAGTTGATAGGGTTACGCAGCAATCCGCCATCAAATTTGGTCTCTTTTTCATCCGAAAAATTTAATGCAGCTTCCGCAAAAGTATATTTTCCGTCAAGGACTTGTTGCCTAATGGTATCTAGTTCTTTTACAGCTTTGTCTATCTCAGATTGAGGAATCTCAGGGATTAAAAGAATATGGCGCAAATCCAATTCTTGTCCCCTGATTTTTTCAATATAAATGATATGATATCCAAAATCTGTTTCAAAAGGTTCTGAAATCTCGCCTTCTTGTAAACTAAAGGCAACATCTTTAAACTCCTTAACAAAACCTGTTTCTCGTGTCATGGTGTAAAACCCACCTTTAGATTTAGACCCAGGATCTTGGGAATATAGGATAGCTTTTACATTAAAGCTAGCATCGTTATCTTGAACATCTTGTCTAATCTGATTTAATCTATCTATAACCTTTTGCTTCTCCGCTTCCGGAGCTTCTGGCTGTTTCACGATTTGTGCAATCTCCAATTCAGCTCCAAAAACCGGTCTTTGATCTTCTGGAATCTTTTTGAAAAACTGCCGTACTTCTTCTGGAGTCACTTCTATCTCCTCCACAATCTTCCCTTGCATTTTTTCTGAAAGCATCCGAAGTTTATTGATTTCAAAAAGCTCCGCTCTAAAACTTTCGATATCGGTTTTGTTGTAAAACTTCAAGACTTTCGCCATGGAACCCACTTGAGCAACCAGCTGTTGGATTTGTCTATCGCTCTGTGCATTCACCTGATCATCAGAAACAAGTAAACTGTCTTGTACCGCCTGATGGGCATAAAGACGATCCTCCATTAATTTTCCCAACAAACTACATTTTGTAATATCTTGTGTGGATGCACCTTGACTTTTTAAATCGATAAGTGTTTTTTCGATATCGGAATCAAGAATAACATAATCACCAATAACTGCGGCAATACCATCTAATTTTATTTTTTTGGTGTTGCTCGTACTGTCTGTTTCCACCATTACCGCTTCATCTGCAGTTTCTTCTTGTGCGCTCAAAAGTCCGCATACCGCAAAAAACAGTAGGGCCAATACTTTATTGTTCATCTTTTTCATAAACTTCAAATTCGTTTTTCTGTATTGCTTCGTCAAGGATTTCCGTTTCTAGTTTCCGAACGTAATCCAATCTTCTTCTATTAATGATCAATTGTCTTATATCTGGTGAAATGTATTCAAAAGGAGCAATATCGTTGATTTCCAATACATCTTTCACACTTCCCAAATATACTTCTAAGGAATCCTGTAATTCAAAAAATTGTGATTTTTTTAAATAGTCCTCTTCGTTTAGTGAAGTTAACGGTGGTATTTCCTCTATAACCCTAGATGCACTTACCCAAATGGAATCGTTAAAATGGATTTTTTTGAACTGTACGGCTACAGAATCCAAATAACGCTTGTCCTTCTGTTTCCAATCCTTCATGCTTTGGATTACATCGTCTTTGTGCAAAAACTGGGTTGGCAAGCCTACAAATCTGAGTTGCACCAATCGTTCACTAAGCTTAAAGTTTTCTTTTTCTTTTTCGTAATACTGCCTTAACTGCTCGGTCGTCACTGCAGTATCTTGGGCTTGCAATACCAGTGCCTCTATGTATGCCCTTGTGTACAAATCTGCCCGATAGTCATCTACAAGGCGATCAAATTCACTCAATTTTTCTTCGGGAAGGTTTATTTTGGATTTTGACAACAACAATTGTTTTGAGGCCCAATTGTTAATGTAATTGCTTACAAAAAGGGCACTATCTTGTTTGGACATGTCATCGTTTATGAAAGAAGCAATATCTTCTCCATATAAAAAAGCATCTCCAACCCTAGCCAAAGGTTCTTTTTCTTCCTTGTCCTTAAAAAGTGAATTACATGATGATAAGAACAGTAGTCCTATAACTAAAAGGCAAGTAATCTTATTTCTCCGTAGAAAAAGCATTCCGCAAAAATAACAATAACTTAAAGCCCCGCAAGAAGGTTTTGTTCTCATTAACAGATTTTTAGTAGGCAAGGCTATTCATATAATTTCTTACATTAGTGAAAAACCTTCGAAGATGAAGTATACTTCTGAAATAACGGTCAATTTAAATCGTAAGGCGTTCCTGGAAAAATTGAACAACCCAGAAGATATGAAACATTGGCAAAGAGACTTGATCAGCTATGAACAGCTTTCAAAAAATCCCGGAGAAGAAGGTGCTCAAATGAGCATGCAGTACAAAATGGGTAAACGAGAGTTCAACATGATAGAGACCATCATCAAAAATAATCTTCCCGAAGAACTCCACTCCATGTACGATACCAAAGGCGTACAAAATATACAGAAGAACTACTTTAGCGAAATAGGTGAAAAAACCAAATGGGTATCGGAAAATGAATTTATTTTTTCTGGTTTTGGCATGAAATTGATAGGTTTGTTAATGCCCGGAGCTTTTAAAAAGCAATCCAAACAATACATGGAAGACTTTAAGGCGTTCGCGGAAAACAATACATCGGTACTTGATTCCTGATAGAAATGGAAAAAGCTTTGGATAGAAAAATAAAACTGATTTGGGATTTTCGTGGTCCCAGTGCACTAAAAATTGCAGAACACCATGAAAAACATTTAAATGAATTCGTTGCCCTTGAAAAACTAAAGTTAGATATTACAGGTCACCAACAGTTTAACGAAATGCATAGTATAGCTTATCTGGTGGTGGAAGAGATTGAAATGAAAAAGGTTCGTGATGCCTTAAAACCACACCGGGGAGAAATCTATCTTGAAAGCAAATAAACCAACCAACATGTCAAAAAAATACGTTGTACCTATATTGCTAATTCTAGTGCTAGCAGGATTTTCTTGTTCTGATATTCCCCAACAAGGCCCCTTACAAAAAGTACTTTCCACCAATAACGTACTGATAAAAAAAGTAATGGACAGCCTAGATCAGTATGAGGTTCAGATACGCTACACCCAAATAGATAGAAGGAACGATAGTGTTCGCTTTACAGATTTTGACTTTCAGGTTGATAAGGAACATTATTTCTACCCTGCAAGCACTGTTAAGTTTCCTGCTGCCGTAGCTGCTTTGGAAAAAGTCAACGAAATGGACTCTCTTTCCGTTACTACCCGATTCTACATTGAAGGTGACTCCATTGAAACGACCTTTGCAGAGGCTATTTCACAAATCTTTGCCGTTTCAGATAATGCAGCAAACAATCGCTTACTAGAGTTTTTAGGGCAAAATGGGTTAAATGAGCGCATGGAGTCCAAGGGGGTAGAACCAATTCGAATAGCCCATCGCCTATCCACGCCAAATGCAGATGATGTCACTACAAAGCCCTTGGTGACTTATTTGAACGATTCTACAACAACAACAAGTGAACGCATCATTAATACGGCACCAAAACCACTTGAACTTTATAAAATTGAAAAAGGAACTGGATTTTATAACGAAGACTCATTACATACGGGCGCTTTTGATTTCTCCTTAAAAAATTACTACCCCATCGATGCTCAGCATGCTTTGTTAAAACGGATTATTTTTCCTGAGTACTTTCCAAAGGAACAACGCTTTAATATTAGTGAAACCCAGCATGAATTATTACTCAAAGCTATGCATACACTACCAAAAGATTTAGGGTATGATACGGAAGAGTATTATGACAGCTATGTTAAGTTCCTCATGTTCGGTGATTCTGAAAATACAATGCCAGATTACATTAAAATCTATAACAAAGTTGGGTATGCCTACGGAACTCTAACTGATTGTGCCTATATCAAAGATGTAAAGAACAACATCGATTTTATGGTAACGGCAACAATCTTGGTAAATAAAAATGGTATTTTTAACGATAATATATATGAATACGATGAAATTGGAATACCTTTTTTAGCTGAATTAGGACGTCAGATCTATACTATAGAATTAGAACGAAAAAGGTAGTTTTTAAAAAAATACCCTTAAAACGGGGTGTTTTGATATTAAAAAACCCCACTATCTTTCCAACAAATTAAGGTTACGACCGTTTTTATTAGCCAATAAAGGTGGTAGAAACCAGCTTAATTAACCAAATATGGCCGAAAACCAAGAACAAATAGACAAGCTTCTAGAAAGGTTGGAACTATTGTTACAAAAGCAGCAGAACTTTACTGTAGAGATAAACGAACTTCGAAAAGATATTCAAACCCTTAAGAATGTTCAAGTTGAGGGTGTTCTTAAAGAAGACACTGTTGATATTCCTGAAAAAAGCACTCAAGAAATTGAACAGCCTACCGAACAAACAAAACCAGTTGTTAAGGAGAATACAAGCTTAGTTGAAAAAGAACCTATACCTGAGCCAATACCACAAACTAAAACAGTACAACCAAAAAAAGGCAAATCCAGTTTGGAAAAGTTTATTGGAGAAAACCTTATAAATAAAATTGGTATACTTATTACGGTAATCGGGGTTATCATAGGTGCCAAGTATTCCATCGAAAATAATTTAATAAGCCCACTTACCCGAATCGTGCTTGGATACCTTGTTGGTTTAGGATTGATAGGCTTTGGCATTAAACTGAAGTCTAAGTATGAAAACTATAGTGCTGTCCTTGTCAGTGGTGCTTTAGCGGTTCTCTACTTTATCACATTTACGGCCTATGATTTTTATGCGCTCTTTCCCCAGACTTTAGCTTTTGTCCTAATGCTCGTATTTACGGCATTTGGTGTGGTTGCAGCGCTTAATTACAATAAGCAAGTGATTGCCCATATTGGCCTTGTAGGCGCTTATGCCGTGCCATTCTTATTAGGTGATGGCTCTGGTAGCGCATCTGTACTTTTCGGATACATGGTCATCATCAATATTGGAATTATGATCATAGCTTTTAAAAAATATTGGAAGCCGCTATACTATGCTGCTTTTTCCTTTTCGTGGCTCATCTATCTATTTTGGATTATTGCTTCATATGAAAAAGAAAAACAGTTTGCATTAGCATTGATAGTGGCAAGTGTATTCTTTGCCATTTTCTATGCTACTTTTCTTGCTTACAAACTAATACGCTCAGAAAAATTTAGAGCATCTGATGTTATAATGCTATTGCTCAACTCCTTTATATTTTATGGTTTCGGCTGTGGATTGCTATCTCAAAATGATACGGGAGCACAACTTTTAGGTGTTTTTACCCTATGTAATGCATTGGTTCATTTTGCTGTTAGTGTTGTAATATTCAAGAAAAAATTGGTTGACCGGAATCTGTTCTACCTCATATCCGGACTAGTGTTGACCTTTATAACAATTGCGGTACCCGTGCAGTTGGACGGTAACTGGGTTACACTTTTATGGATGTTGGAGGCCTTGTTGTTATTTTGGATAGGCCGCACTAAAAATGTACCTGTATACGAACATTTGTCATATCCATTGATGCTTTTGGGCTTTTTTAGTCTTACCCAGGATTGGATGCTAAGCTATTTTGATAATTGGTTCGGTGAAGAAAAAGTAGCTTTTAAGTCTGTACTCAATATAACTTTTTTAACGTCGATAATTACATCATTATCCTTTGGTTTTATCAATTGGTTAAACAGTAAATATCAAATTAAAAAGAAAACGGTCGTATCCATTATAATGTCAATAGGAATTCCGGCCCTATTAATCATCACTTTGTACTTTTCTTTCTACTTGGAAATCGTTTATTATTGGGACCAGTTGTTCAAAAATTCGAAGATCGAAATACTTGAAGAAAGTATGAACTACGATCAGTTCAATTATAACTTACGCAAACTAAGTTCAGTCTGGATTTTCAATTATTCGCTTCTGTTCCTTAGTGTTATGGCAGTTGTAAATATTCAAAAACTGAAAAACAAAGTGTTGGGGTATCATAACGCTCATCCTATCCATTTTGGTCGGTTTTTCTTTTTTGACAGGTGGGCTGTATGTTCTAAGCGAGCTAAGGGAAAGTTATCTGGACCAAACTCTAGCGGAGTATTACGATGTAACTTCGTATGCTATTTGGATCAGGTATGTTGCAATCGCCTTTTTTACGGTTTTGTTGATAACCGTCAATAAAATGATAAAAAAAACCTTTATGGGTATAAATTTCAAGATTCCATTCGAAATTCTTATTCATACCTCTATACTTTGGATTGCGAGCAGTGAGTTGCTCAATTGGATGGATATCTATGGTTCCGACCAATCTTATAAGCTAGGGTTGAGTATTCTTTGGGGACTGTATTCGCTATTATTAATAGTACTTGGTATCTGGAAAAAGAAAAAATACTTGCGCATTGTGGCAATAGTTCTTTTTGGCATAACGCTCTTAAAACTTTTCTTCTACGATATTGCATCGCTAAATACCATTTCCAAAACTATAGTACTCGTATCCCTTGGTGTACTGTTACTGATCATCTCTTTTCTTTATAACAAATACAAACACATTATCACAGATGAGGACGAGAAATAAATTTTACGGTCTTTTATTGATTCTTTTTTGTAATTCGATTTTTGGACAATTGCAAGAGTACGATGCTAAAATGGCGTTAGAAGGAATAACGGACCAATGGCATTCCGTTACTTTACCTAACCCAGTCTTTGATAAGGTAAAACAGGACATGTCTGACATCCGTATCTATGGTATAACTGCTACTGATACCCTTGAAGCACCTTATATTCTTAAAGCTTTGGAAGGAGAAAGCGTTAAAAAAAACGTTGACTTCAAATTACTGAACACCACTAAGGATGATAACGGATATTACTTCACTTTCGAAGTTCCTACAACAGAAGTCATCAATCACATAAAACTGAACATCACTAATGAAAACTTTGATGCAAAACTGATTCTGGAAGGAAGCCAAAACCAAAACGATTGGTTCACCATTTTGGAAGATTATCGTATCCTTTCCATTAAAAACTCGCAGACCAATTATAGTTTTACCGAATTGGATTTTCCCAATTCAAAATATTCATATTACCGTGTTTTTATACAAACTGATGAAAAACCTATTTTGGATTCAGCCAGTATCGCAATGGACAACACGGTCAAGGCTACCTATACGGACCATCGAATAAAAGGGTTTAGGACAGTTCCTGTAGAAAAAGAAACCTATATCGATATTTATCTAAAACAACGTGTTCCGTTGAGTTTTCTAAAAATAAACGTGAAAGACACCTTTGACTACTATCGCCCAATAACCATTAAATATGTTACGGATAGTGTAGAGACCGAAAAAGGCTGGAAGTATTATTACAGAAACCTTACCTCAGGAATTCTAACCTCTATAGAAAAAAATGAATTTAAGGTTCCGAGTACATTGGTAAAAAGATTACGGATAGAAATTCAGAATAATGATAATCAACCCTTAAAATTTGGAGCTATAGAGGCTAAAGGATATGCTCATGAACTTGTTACCCGTTTTACTGAACCTGCTGACTATTTTCTAGTCTACGGAAACTCCAATGCAAAAAAACCTTTATACGATATTACTTTAACAAAAAGTAATATCCCTGAAAACCTATCTAAACTTAGTTTGGGACCCGAACAATTAATTCCAAAAACCGAAAAACCACAGGTAGAACCATTATTTGAAAATGAATGGTGGTTATGGGGCATCATGATTCTTGTTGTTTTGCTATTAGGGTTTGGGTGAGCACCCTGTCAGGAAAGTCGTCCAAGGGGTTTCAGCTCTGTAATAATCGAATGTTTTGAGACGAGCATATCCTCCTTGATCACGGAGAGCTCTTATATTCTTCAGATGCCCTTGGGA
>JBCCEC010000025.1:0-48049 GCA_039030475.1 Bacteroidota bacterium | reverse complement strand
GGGGTCAACCATTCTTTCTTGTACTATACCGGCGATGGGTGACTGGATTTTGGTATATCCTTTCATAACTGAAGCGGTAGCGCTTTTGGCTCTAGCTTGCTTAACATTACTGCGAGCGCTGCGAACCTGGGCTTCTAATCTTCTTAATTTTACCTGTGCTGTTTTTAACGCAGCTTCAGCGGTTTTTGTATTGGTATCTTCGATATCGTATTGGTCTTGAGAAATTGCTCCTTCTTTAACTAATAAAGCATAGCGATCGCGTTTCTTTTGTTGATATTCTAATTCGGCTTTTAGTCGCTCAATCTCTTGCCTTTGCTCGTTTACTTCGATTTGCGATGCTTCTAATTCAGTTTCCATCGAATCAGCATTTGCGGCAGCTTCGGCTACTTGAGTTATCTTTTCGGCAGCATCGAGGGTAGCTAAAGATTGTCCGGAAGAAACCTTGTCACCAGGATACACTGAGTAATTAGTAAGCTGTCCAGCTATCCGGGGATACACGGTAACTTCTTGGTAAGGATGAATCGAACCGAACAATCGCACAATTTTAGTTTTGTGCCCGGTTTTAGATTGTTACCACTAAGACCGTTCCATTCTCGTAAATTATCTATAGAAACTCCTGGATATTTTCTTGAAATAGTCCAGAGCGAATCGCCTTCCTTTACAGTGTGCACCTTTGAACCATCTGCCAAAATTACTGAAGATGTTGATTTTGATGATTTTGTTTTAGCTGTCGCTTGTTTGGCAATGTATGGTTTTCTTGGGAAAATGGTAAGCCGTTGCCCTACTCTTAAATTATTGCTCCGCAGACCGTTCCATCTTTTTATTTGACTCACACCAACACCATAGCGCTCTGCAATTCTTCCTAAATAATCTCCACTTCTAACCTTATATCTAACCTGGTTTTTTGCAACGGTCAATTGCGGAAGTGGTTTCTCGAGAGAATCCAGCTCTTTTTTTGCATAAGCATAGATGGCCTCCTCGTTGCTTACAAACTTTCCTATTTTGGTCACTGGCAACCTTAGGGTGTAGGTCTTGCCTTCTATTTTTGGAATGATATTTAACTTGTAGGCAGGATTCAGCATTTCCAACTCTTCCGTACTTATATCTACCAATTTTGAGATTTGGTCAAAGGTGATGAGGTTTTTTACATGTACGGTGTCCGTCTCAAAATAGGGCCTATCTGCTTTTTTGTACTGAAGTCCATGTTCTTCGGCATATTCAAAAATATACATCGTTGCCAAAAACGCTGGTAAATATCCTGCTGTTTCACGTGGAAGATTTCTTCGGATATTCCAATAGTTTTTATAACCGCCAGAACGCCTAATTGCCTTATTTACATTACCTGGGCCAGAGTTGTATGCCGCAAGGGCCAAATCCCAATCGTTAAAAATACTGTGTAATTTGGATAAATATTTGCTGGCTGCCTTGGTGGCTAGGATAGGATCATTTCGCTCATCTACGTAGCTGCTAACATCTAAATTGTACATTTTCCCTGTACTGTACATAAACTGCCAAAGGCCCTTGGCACCAACCCGTGACTTGGCGCGTGGGTTCAACGCTGATTCTATTATCGCCAAATATTTTATTTCCAGTGGAATATTGTGGTTGTCCAGTTCTTGTTCAAAAAGTGGGAAATAAAACTGGCTGGCCGTTAGCATCCGCTGCATTAAATCCTTTTTCCTAGTCAAGAATGATTTTATGACACTTTCCAGTGATGGGTTGTAGGCAATATTAAAAGGTGTTTTCTCATCGATTCTGGCCAATCGTGCTTTCAAAGTATCTGTTGGTAAATCCAACAACATTGTTTCTTCACTATTTGGGTTTTGAACCTCTAAAAGCATTTCACTGAACAATTGTGCGCTGTTATGCAATTCTTTAAGCCACAAACTGTCGTATCTTCTAGCTTCTTCTAAATCTTGCAATTTAAATCCTTCCGCACCTTTTAATTCAACTAAGCCCCTGTTGCCATCGATTGCTTTTTCTGTTGCTTTTAGTTGTAAAGGCACAATCTCTTTTGCAGAAATGGAATCGCTCTGGGCATTCGTTATTTTTGCTACTGAATTGTCCGCTTGTTTTACCCCAGTGGAATCTTGCACTTGTGCTACGAGTAGTTGGGTTGAAAGAAATAGTGCTACTAACGTAACAGTTTTTAAATTTTGATTCATTTTGGACAACGTTTTTATTTCTGGGACAAACGAAAATGGTGTTTTTTTCTGAAATATTAAAGCTTTCAGTTCAAAACATATCGTTCTTAGGATTTCTCCTATTAAATCATAACGTGCTAATTAGTCCAATATTGCGGCTATGCCCGGTAGTGTTCTTCCCTCTAAACTTTCTAACATTGCCCCCCCTCCGGTAGACACATAACTGACCTTATCTTCAAAGCCAAATTGCTTCACTGCAGCAACGGAATCTCCTCCTCCTACAAGGGAAAAAGCACCATTTTGGGTTGCTTCATCAATAAAGTTACCAACAGCGATTGTTCCCTTTGCAAAACTTTCCATTTCAAAAACGCCAACGGGGCCGTTCCAAAGTATGGTCTTGGAGTCCAGAATAGCTTGTTTAAATGCTTCCAAGGTCTGTGGTCCGGCATCCAACCCCTGCCATCCATCAGGAATTTCGTTTACTTTTACGAATTGGGTTTTTGCGCCATTATCAAATGCATCCGCTGCCAGAACATCTACAGGCAAATGAATTGTAACTCCTTTTTCTTCTGCTTGTTTTAAAATGTCCATAGCCAGGTCCATCTTATCATCTTCACAAATGGAATCCCCTATTTGACCACCCTGCGCTTTTATGAACGTATAGGTCATTCCTCCACCTATAATCAGATTATCGACCTTATCCAAAATGTTCTCAATAATCGTGATCTTGGATGAAACTTTTGCACCTCCCAAAATAGCGGTTACAGGTTTTTCACCTGTCTGCATGACCTTTTCTATGGCCTTTATTTCTTTTGCCAAAAGATATCCAAAGCATTTGTTTCCATCAAAATAATTGGCAACCACAGTGGTGGAGGCGTGAGCCCTATGCGCTGTTCCAAAGGCATCGTTTACATAAATGTCCCCATGTTTGGAAAGTTTCTCGGAAAAAATGGCATCTCCAGAGGTTTCTTCGGCATAAAAACGAAGGTTTTCCAACAATAATACTTCCCCATCCTCTAATTCTGATACGGCTTTTGTAGCGGCATCCCCAATACAATCATCCACAAACTTTACTTGAACTCCAATAATCTCCGATACCTTCTCACAAATATGGGATAATGACATGTCTGGATTCACTTGGCCTTTTGGTCTTCCCAAATGACTCATTAAAACAGCAGATCCGCCGTCTTCCAAAACTTTTAAAATGCTAGGTTTTGCTGCTTCGATCCTGCTGGTATCGGTTACATTGAAATCATCGTTTAAAGGCACGTTAAAATCTACACGGATCAATGCTTTTTTTCCTTTAAAGTTATAATCGTCTATGGTCTTCATGTATATCTATGTTTAGGTACGTTCAAAAGTAAAGATTTCCTTCTTTTTGCAGGGGTAACACTTGTCATATTTTTAGGGTTTAATTTCATGGGGTTTTAATTCCTTTGGAATTGTTGGACACGAATTACACTAATTGGCACAAATCTTATAACAAATCTTTTTTTGAAGTTTGATGCTCAGAACTTCTAATGTCTTCTGGGGTTGCTCTTAGGGTATCTATTTAAAAACACAGCCCAACTTTTCAGAACCTAAAAAATGTATCTTTGAAACATGCTTTTTAAAGATGTTTTAGGGCTCGGGCATATCAAAAACCATCTTGCCACTACTGCTAATTCCGGCAGGGTTGCCCATGCGCAGTTGTTTATTGGTCCTGAAGGGTCTGGCACATTGCCAATGGCCATTGCCTATGCCCAGTATTTACTTTGCGACAACCAAAATGGGGAAAACGATGGGGAAAATGTGGTCTGCAATACCAAATGCAATACGCTAAGCCATCCTGATCTGCATTTTGCTTTCCCGGTTTCCAATTCGGATAAAGTGAAGTCCCATGCGGTGAGCGATCATTATCTGCAAGATTGGCGGCAGTTTGTTAAAGAACAGCCCTACGGCAATCTTTTTGATTGGTACAGATTGATAGGGGTCGAAAAAAAACAGGGGCAAATTGGAGTTGATGAAGCTCAGGATATTGTAAAAAAGCTTTCTTTAAAATCATATGAAGGAGGTTATAAGGTGCTGCTTATTTGGATGGCGGAAAAAATGAATATTTCGGCTTCCAACAAACTTTTAAAGCTTATTGAAGAACCTCCCAACAAAACTGTTTTGCTCTTGATAGCCGAAGAAGAGGAACAAATTATAAACACGATTAAATCGCGTTGTCAAATCCTACATTTCCCACCTTTGGGCGAAGATGCCATTACTCAAGGATTGGTTGAAAATGGAGCTGCCGAAAACGAAGCACGTTCCATGGCCCAAGAAGCCAATGGCAACTTTAACAAAGCATTGGACCTACTAAACAAGGATTCTGAAGATTTGGTATTTGAACGCTGGTTCATACAATGGGTGCGTAGTGCGTTTAAGGCCAAGGGAAACAAGGGCGCCATTCAGGAGTTGATTTTATGGAGTGATGAAGTCGCCAAAACGGGAAGAGAGGTGCAAAAACAATTCTTAAACTATTGCCTAACGATGATGCGCCAAGCACTCTTACTCAATTATAACGTGGACAGTTTAGTTTATGCCAAGATACATTTAGAAGGTTTTGACCTTCGTAAATTTGCTCCTTTTGTTCACGAAAACAACATTATGAATATTGTTGAGGAATTGGAAAAAGCAATTTTTCATGTGGAACGCAATGGGAACTCCAAAATCATTTTTACTGATCTCTCTATAAAACTTACACGACTACTTCATACCAAAGCGGCTTAAAAACTACCCTATTATGGACAACATTTTTAGTTACCCTACGCAAATTCTTCTTTTCATTTTTTTAGCGATTACGTTTTTACAGAGCGGTATCGATAAAATCATGGACTGGAAAGGAAATTTATCGTGGCTTACCGGTCATTTTTCCAAAACGTTTTTAAAGAATACTGTTCCGTTGCTTTTGGGCACAATTTTATTATTGGAGTTGGTTTCTGGTGTTTTATCGGTAGTAGGTATGGTTCAATTTATCATTTCTGGTGACAGTGTTCTGGGTTTTTATGGCGCAATGCTATCTGGGATAACTCTTTTAATGCTATTGTTTGGGCAGCGTGTTGCAAAGGATTATGAGGGAGCAAGAACAATTGTTGTTTATTTGATTCCAACTTTAGTTCTGGTTTATCTTTTACAATAAAAAAAGCTCTTGCATTAAAATGCAAGAGCTTTCATCTTCTTTTAGAATACTTTTTTAACTCTTGTACTTATCGTTAAGAATCTTTAAAACTTCACCTGTCAGGTTTTGGGCATCTTCCCCGTATAGTACTGCTCCTCCATCGCCACCACCAAGAATGTAAGTATAGCCATTGGCTTTACCATAAGCTTTTATTTCATCTTTTACTTTGCTTACCAAAGAATCCATTTCCGTTTGGCTGTTCTGCTGTAGTAATTGCTCTTCTTGTTGCAACTGTTGACCCACGAACTGTCCTTTTTGTTGTAGCACGCCATATTCCTCTTGTGCACTTTTTTGGGACATTTTTTGCGCCTTTGCTTGAAATGCCTGAAGTTCTATTTGAAATGCCTGGGAAATACTATCTCTCTTCTTGGTCAAAGCATCCACTTTGGTTTTGAACTTTGCCTCAACATCAATTTTTTCTTGATAGCCGTCCATAAGCTTCACATTGTCGACGTAACCTATTTTATTTTGTTGACACGCAACAGCGGTTAGCGCAATCGCAAATACTATAATTTTTTTCATTTTTATTTTTTTAATGATGCGCAAAAATAGAAAAGCTTTTTGAATGAAGGTTATTATCTTTTTGTGAATCTATGTAACTGTTTTCTAAAGTATAAGGGATTTCTATTTTAAAACCATAGTGTGATCAGGGTTTCTTATTATAACTGGCTTTCAGAAACAGGCCTCGTAACGCGTTTCTTTTTTTGAAAAGGTATTACAAAGCTTAACACAGGAATAGCTCGCTAAAGCGCGGATAACGGTTAATCCTTCTTTTTAATGACATAAATTAAAGAAGAATACTCTTTTGAAAAGAATGCGCTAATATTTGACCACAGACCAACAAAAAATGCACTGAACAAATAAAATGGATTGCCTTTATATTTTTCTGAAAGTAAGGAAACATAAAAAGCATCGAATAGCATTGGTTTTATGGAAACGACTTCCATGTTCTCTTTTTCAAAAAGCCTTTTAATTGAATGTTTTGAGAAATGCCATAAATGTCGAGGTACATCAAAAGCCGCCCAATACGTTCCATAATATTTTGAGTCGAACGATTTAAAATTTGGAACCGCGACAAACAAGGTTCCGCCTGATTCCAACAACTGTGCTATTTCCATTATTTGTTCTTGAAGATTGGGCAAGTGTTCCAGCACGTGCCACATGGTGATTACCTGAAACTTTGCGTGCTTTACATCTGTTAAGCTTTGTTGCAATATGATTCCTTTCTGTTTTGCATTTGTTCTTGCTTTCTCATTTGGCTCTATTCCTGTTGTTTCAAAACCCTCTAATACCGCATTTCTTAGAAAATCACCTGTTCCAGCTCCAATATCAAGCAGCGAACTCCTTTTATCTATCTGATTATCAATTATTTGAATCTTTTTTTTGAGACTATAGCCCTTGACCCACTGGTATAATCTATCAATCAATGACGTTTTGGAGTCCGTATGTGAAATATAGACCTCGCTATCGTAATATTTAGCTAAGTTCTCAGGCTGGGGATGCGTAATGAGCATGTCAAATTCATCATCTTGATGCAGCTCAAAGGATTCTCCTGAAACAGAAAAGTCTTTAGTTTTTAAAAACAACTTCATTATAGTTCACCGTATTCAAATACTCTTTTTTCAGTTGTCCAAGATACGGTAAAACCATGGTTCTAAATTCAGAATCTTTATGCAGGCAATCTTTCTCTTTATCGCTAAAAACTTCTATGGCAATGTACCAGTTTCCTGTTCTAAGAATTGGTTCAGCATCGTTGGACAAAATAGGTTCTATTTCCTCACTACCTATTGCTGTACTAAGAGCGACATCAAAAATTGCAGGAAAGAGATTTAATGTCTTATCCTGAATCTCAACTTCATAAAAAGATAAGTAGAACTTTTCACTTGCAATCTCAAACGGAACTTCTACATCCACATAATAATCCTGAAGTTGGAATTTCGTGTTGATGTAATTGTAAAATTCGTTTTCGTTTTTAGGATCCTCAAAAATGAACATTGTCTTCTTTGGCAATCCTCTTTTAAACCTTTTTCCCTTGGCTATTTTATGGTCATTGATATTTGGTGCAATTCGTATTGGAATGCATGAGTCCAAAATTGTCATACATGTTAAAAGTAGTAGTGCGTTTTTCATTTAAGATAGATTGGCATGAAACCAATAGCAAAAACCACGCCATAGGCTTATTGCAAAATCACTTCACCCGAACTTCTCTATTCCAGTTTTCACCATTTAAATACTCTTTTTTAAGGTTGTTAAGGTATTGTATTATTGTTTCTTTAGATGGAGAACCTTCCTTTAAACAATCATCATCCGTTTTACTGTAGACCTCAATTGCAATATAGTGTTTGTACTCCTCTGGTTCTTCTTCCAATTCTTCACCGGCTAGAATCCCTAAAATTGTGCCAAATGTATCTACTGTACTATTTAGAAGTTCCACCTCATAAAAAGACATATAGTACGTTTCATTTACAAGCGAAAACGGCACTTCTACATCAACATAATAATTGTTCAACCCAAATTTTTTATTGATGTAATTGTAGAATTCATCTGCATCTTTATCATCTTCGAACACATATAAGTTCTTGGCGGGAAGTCCTTCTTTCAATTGTGCTCCTTTAGTAATCTTATAATTATCTATGGTTGGAGCGGTTTGGAAAGGAGTACAGGAACATAGTACTAAAAACAATAGAAATGATATGGCTATTCTACGCATTGTTGAAGTTGTTTTTTGACAAGAAGATAGAATCAAAAACTAAACCAAAACAATGTTCAAGGTAAACAAAAGTTTATTTGTTCCACGTGGAACAAAACCTATTCTCTAACCTTCACTTCAACATCCAACATCATCCCAAGTTCTTTGGCTTTAACGGAAATGACTTCAAAAGAGTTTGATTTAAAAACGGTAAAATGTTTGTTTTCATTGAACATGCGAATAACATAGCTCTTGCTTTCAGCGGTTTTTCCCAGAGCGGCAATCGGACCCCAATCAGCGTTCATTTTAAATAATGCAGGAAAAACACTGATGTGATCAGGAGAAAAAGAAAACTCCTTTTGTTTAAACAGTGGTATTCCGAATAACATAAAATGTTTTAAGATTCTAAAATCGTTGTGCACTTGATATGAAGTTGAATATGCCAATAAAACGATTCCAATAATTGCCATTATTAGTATTTGGTCCAACTTGGCAACTCCTTCATAAATCAAAAACAATGTCAAGGCTAGCGTGAAAACCCCTAAAATAATAATCGTGCTTGGTTTCTGTTGTTCAAAAGAAATTGATTGCTTCATCTCCCTAAAAAAACCAATAACACACTAACGTCTGAGGGAGAAACACCGCTTATTCTTGAAGCTTGTGAAATAGTGACCGGTCTTATGGCTTCGAGTTTTTCCCTTGCTTCATAAGACAATGACTTTAGCTTTGAATAATCAAAATTATCTGGGATTTTTACATTTTCAAGGCGGTGTAATTTATCAGCGTTGTTTTTTTCTTTGGCTATATATCCAGAATATTTAACCTGAATCTCTGCTTGCTCCAGTACTTCGGAGTTGAATTCATGCTCATTCACAAAGGAAGAAACAGATTCCAATTGTAGCATATGCTCCATAGTCACTTTTGGTCTAGAAAAAACTTTAAAAAGCTTATCGGATTGACGCACTGTTGAAGACGAAACCGACTCTAAAATTGGATTGATTTCATCTGGAGTGAAACTTGTCTTTCTAAAAAAACTAACAAAACTATCGGACTTCCGTTGCTTATCCTCCATTCTTTTCAAACGTTCTTCACCTGCCAAACCAATTTCAAAGCTTTTTGGTGTCAGCCTTAAATCGGCATTGTCTTGTCTTAACAAAGTTCTATACTCTGCTCTTGATGTAAACATTCGATACGGCTCCTCTGTCCCTTTTGTGATTAAATCGTCCACTAAAACGCCTATGTAAGCCTCATCCCTTTTTAGGATAAAAGGTTCCTTCTCCTTAATTTTTAGATGCGCATTTATTCCCGCCATCAACCCTTGAGAGGCGGCTTCCTCATATCCCGTAGTACCATTAATTTGCCCAGCAAAATATAAGTTGTTTACCAACTTGGTTTCTAACGTATGTTTCAATTGTGTTGGTGGAAAATAATCGTATTCTATTGCATACCCTGGTCTGAAAAACTTGACCTTTTCAAAACCTCTTACAGATTTTAATGCCTTATACTGAATGTCCTCAGGAAGTGAAGTAGAGAATCCATTCACATAGACCTCAACCGTATGCCATCCCTCTGGCTCAACGAATATTTGATGGGAATCCTTATCTGCAAATCGATTTATTTTATCCTCTATAGAGGGACAATACCGCGGTCCAATACTTTTAATTCGGCCATTGAACATTGGAGAACGGTCAAAACCTTCACGCAGCAGGTCATGAACCAAAGCACTGGTGTGGGTCATGTGACAATCCCTTTGCGTTCTTAAAACAGTCGTTTCCAAATAAGAGAACTTCTCTGGATTTTCATCCCCCGGTTGCGGAATCATTTTATCATAATCCAAGGAACGTCCATCAACACGAGGCGGTGTTCCGGTTTTCATTCGTCCGCTATCGAAACCAAAATCCACTAGCTGCTCGGTAATTCCTGTAGCCGCTTTTTCGCCTGCCCTACCTCCTCCAAATTGCTTTTCTCCTATATGGATAAGTCCGTTCAAAAAAGTGCCGTTTGTTAACACCACTGCCTTGGCCCTAATGTCAATTCCCAATGATGTCCTTACACCCACAATAGAATCTCCTTCAACCAACAAACCAGAAACCATTTCCTGATAAAAATCCACGTTAGGTGTATTCTCCAAAGCCAATCGCCATTCTTCTGCAAAACGCATTCTGTCGTTCTGAGCACGCGGACTCCACATTGCAGGACCTTTAGATTTATTCAGCATTTTAAACTGAATCGCAGATTTATCTGTGACTATTCCACTATAGCCTCCAAGTGCATCGATTTCACGCACTATTTGTCCTTTAGCAATCCCGCCCATAGCAGGATTACAAGACATCTGCCCTATATTCTGAAGGTTCATGGTAACCAACAAAGTCTTAGAGCCCATATTAGCAGCCGCAGCCGCAGCTTCCGCTCCTGCATGTCCGCCACCAACAACTATTACCTCATAATCTTTCTCAAACATAACTATGGTTCCACGTGGAACATTTTTATCTTTTCATCTTCCTTTAGCCTCATCTCCTGCTGGTCTTTTTCGGATTTATCCCCATATCCAATCAGGTGCAAAACACCGTGACACATTACTCTCAATAATTCTATTTTGAAGGCAATACCATATAACTTTGAGTTGTCCTTCACCCTATCTGAAGAGATAAAGATGTCACCAGAAATATGTTTGTCATCCGAATAATCGAAAGTGATAATATCCGTAAAAGTATCGTGTTGCAAATATTCTTTATTGATATCTAAAAGGTAATCATCAGTACAAAAAATGTAATCGATAGTATCTAAACTACACCCTTCACTCTTAATTACTCTACTTATCCAATCGGAATATTTCTCTTTGTCTTCTAAAATGAAGTCAGACTTAAAATGGAAGTCTATCATTATTGAAATAAATCTTTACCTTCTTTTCATAATTTTGCCGCAAAGGTAATGCTTGTCTATTTAATATTTCAACGTCGTTTTGATATTCCTTGAGCAGTTCAGGCTTTGTTATAATAGGATTTGTGAAGTTCTTTTTGACCCTACTGCTCTCACGCTCATTTTTCTTTCCTTGTTTCAATGTAGCGTTCTTCAGCTTTAGTAATTCATGTTGAATCGTATTTACCTTGTTTTTCGTTCGCTGCGTAATCCCGTTTTCCAACAAATCATTCTCAAAATCTTCCATTTGTTGAATTAGCTTTCTGGCTAAGTTCTTATCCGAATTGTTGATTAAATCTTCTAGCTGTTTTTCTAACTGCTGACGTAAATATTGCTGCTCCTTGTAAATTTCATAAATCTCATTAAGCCCCATTTCTTCCCCTCCCTCAGCACCTCCGGTTCCATTCTCGCCTTCTTTACCTTCACCTTCACCATTTCCGTTTTTTCCTTGACCATCCTGTTGCCCCTGCTCACCTTTTCCATTTCCTTCTTGCTCGCCCTCGCCTTTTTCACCTTCTCCATTTTCACCATCCCCCTGCTTTCCTTGCTCACCTTGCTGCCCCTTTCCACTCTGCTTACCAGAACTTCCCATCTTTTCCTTAATGCTCTCTTGCCCCTCAATAATATCTGGTAACTGAAAGTCCGAACCCTGACCGCTTCCCTGACCCGATTGCATGCTTTGCTGCATATTGTCCAAAATATTGGCGAGAAAATCAGCTAGCTTGTTCGTGGCATTAATTACGTATTGCTGGTATGAAGCACTTTGATATACTTGGCTTTCCGCTATACTTTCCAGGGACTTATCAATGTTATAATACACCTCGGTAATCTGCTCATTAACAAATTCCGAAAGCTCGGCCCTACGAAGCGATAATGCAAAAAGACTGTCATCCACATGTTCAAACAATCGTCGAAGCTCCTTTTGGTCCCTAACTGATTTTGAAAATTGCGAAACATCTAAATTAGCATTCTCGGTTCCTTCAAATAAGTTTTCTTGTTTAAAGGAAAACGTAATCAGGTTGTCCAAAATCTGACGCAGCATTTCAGCATCTTCTGTAATGGAAGAACCTCCGCCTCCCATACTGCTTTGTTGCAAAGACTTGCTCATTTCCTTCATTTTCTGAGAGGCCGATTTTTGTTTTTGGGATGCTTTTTGTTTTGACTCAGAATTCTTCGATTCTGATGGGTCGGAATTCTCTTCACTATTCTTATTGAGTTCCTTTAGGGCATCTTGTTGATCACTCTTTACAGCCTCCTGTTCCTTTTTAGAGACACCAACTTGTATCGGCTTTTGCAAATCCTCATTATCGTCTTTTAGTTCATCCAATTCATCTGAAAGCTTATCGAATTCTTTGTTCAATTCTTGCTGTTCATCGTTGACCTTTTCATCAGCAGCTTTAGATAATTGCTCCTGTTCTTTGGAAAGCTTATCAAGCTCTCGTGAAAGTTGAGCCATCTTTTCTGTTACATAATAACGCTTAGTGAGCTCAAGAATCTGTTCTAGGTTTCGTGCTCCTTTACTCTGGTTTTTACCCAACTCATCCAACTTCTTTTTAAGCTCCTCTTTGTTGATCTTGTCCGCTAGCTTGTTCAATTCCTCAAGCAGTTTTTCATTCTTCCTTGCCTCTTGTTCTTGACGCTCCAAACGCTCTTGAAGCATTTTCTTCATCTCGCTATTTTCATCGTCCTTGCTAAGGCTTTCTTTAAGTTGCTTGCTGAACTTTTCCATCAACATTTCCTGTTCTTCTTGCTTTTGTAGAAAATCTTTTATCTCGTTCTTATCTTCAAAATTTAAATTCTTTTCTTCTTTCTGTTTGATGTTAATTTTGGACAATGTTTCCTGCTGTTCCTTATACTGTTCCAGCGTCTCTCCCATTTTGTCCATCACTGAATTTTGAAACTCTAATTCTTTGTTTTTCAATTGATTAACATTCAATAATGTAGCATCAAACAGTTGGCTTTTAATTACTTTTCCACCTCTAAGCCCATCATTGTCAACAATTTCAAAAAACAACTTATAATTTTTTCCCTCTACTAAATCCAACCCTGAAGGAAATGTATAATAAAACTGGTGAACATTTGTATTCGGCGTTTCCAACAACAACCTTCGCGTATCTTCTTGATTATCTGATGGATAGCATACTACTCTAATCTTACTAAGGCCGTAATCATCTGCAGCCTGTCCCGTAAAAAATGATTGATTGGGATTAATAGAATCCAATAGCTGCTCTACTTTTACCGTAGGGCTTTGGTCCTTAACCACATCTAAAGTATAGGCCAATTTCTCAAAGTCCTGTACGTGCGTATTTGAAGTTTTGAGTTCGTACGCTAGATTATTGTAGATGTTGTTCTTGTACAAAAAGGTATTTCCTGCCTTTTCAAAAAGTTGAACCGTATCCGAAGTAACCATGGATATATTCGCTACGTTATCCCCTTCAATTTGCCAAGATATTCTTGTCCCTTCTGGAACAACTGCATTTCCAGTTCCAGTAATCTCTTCGTTCCTCCTTCCCAAATAGTTTGGGAAATCAAGCTTCATTTTAAAATCGACCAAAACAGGTGTCTTGTAACTCTTAATGGTATAGTTCTTTGAATCCCACCCATTGGCCGTCAAATAAAAGGTGTTTTCTTCAACAGGTGCTTCAAATGTCTGGGTGTATCTTCCCTGAGTCTGTTTCAACAGCAATTCTTCACCATTTACAACCATGTAGACATTTTCTGGCTTTACATCGCCTACTACCGCAACAGTGACCACCAAAGGTTCATTGTCCAAAACCTCCAGTTTATCGTTCAATACCTGAAATTTAAAAGGCGCCGGTTGCTCAAAGGCCAAATCATAATTTACTATTCTTTTATGCGAATTGAAGAACGAAGCAATATTACCCGACAACCATATAAAACCAAGAAGCAACAAAGGAACCACAATATACTTTGCGTATTTGAAGCTTTCCTTAAAATTGATAGCTTCGGTAAAAGGAATAACGCTAAGGCCTTCTGCTTTTTGCTCAATACTTGCGAGCAGCAGTTCTGACTCTGTCCGATTTTCTGACAATTCCAACAAATTATATAGCTTATCATCTACCTGTGGAAAATGCTTGCCAATAAGACGAGAGGCTTCTTTGTTGGAGATTCCGTTTTTAATTCGCAATAGATAGAACAACGGTACCAAAATAAACTTATACAACAAGAACAACTCCACAAAAACAAAAACCGCGAATAGTGTAAGCCGCCATTCTTGACTAAGCCATAATACATATTCCAAAGAAAGAATCCCTATCCAAAAAAGTAAGCCAAGCGTTAAAAAAAGGAGTCCTCCTTTGATCAATTGTTTGGTATAATACTTCTTTATAAAGCGATTTAGCTTTTCTAGTATCTTATGATAACTGTTCAAAATCCGTTATATTTATTACCAAGATACCTGATACCAAGGGATTGCGCTGAAAATTTTTTGTTAAAACCGTTGATATGAAAGATTTTAAATACCTAGCTGCTATGACGATTCCGCTTTCTGCCGTCATCAGTATTTATTTTAAGGGCTATTGGAGTTTCTTTACACCTTTCTACGCTTTTGCTATTATTCCGTTTTTAGAAGTGCTGCTTCCACAAGACTCGACCAACTTGTCCGAAGAGGAGCGTTTTGAAAAGAAAAAAAGCAAGTTCTTCGATTGGATGCTCTATCTGAATGCACCTATCGTTTTTGGCTTTTTAAGCTACACGCTCTGGGACCTCTCCACAACAACATACGCACTGTATGAAATAATTGGGCTAGTGTTTTCTGTGGGAATCGTTTTTGGTGTCAATGGTATCAATGTGGCCCACGAACTTGGCCATAGACAATCCACTTATGAGCGCTATTTAGGAAAACTTTTACTGCTGCCCTCTTTCTATATGCATTTTTATATTGAGCATAATTTTGGCCATCATGCCAATGCCGCCACAAAAGAAGACCCTGCCACGGCTAGATACAATCAAAGTCTATATTCCTTTTGGTTCAGTTCTACCATTCGCCAATATTTTAGTGCTTGGAAGCTTCAATTTAAATTGCTGAAAAGTGAAAAGCAATCCTTTTTAAGTTTAAAAAACGACATGCTTTGGTATACTTTATTTCAAGTCACCTATTTGGCATTTGTTTTTTATCTGTTTGGTTTGAATGGATTGTTCTTTGCTTTAGCAACTGGAATCATTGGATTCTTGTTATTGGAAACCGTAAATTATATTGAGCACTATGGCTTAATCCGAAAGAAACTGCCCTCTGGAAGGTACGAACGTGTGCGCGAAAGCCATTCTTGGAACAGCAACCATGTCATTGGAAGAATTGTCCTTTACGAACTCACAAGGCACAGTGACCATCACTACAAGTCATCCAAAAAATACCAGTTATTGGATTACCATGATATCTCGCCGCAAATGCCGTACGGTTATCCAACATCTATGGTACTTTCCTTTTTGCCTCCTTTATGGTTCAGCATTATGAACCCTAGAATTCCCGCCGAAATGAAAGAGACGCATTCCTAAACCCTTTTTTACCTTTTGAATGCACCGTATCTTTGCGGCTCAATTTGGTATCACATGAGTCAGAAAGTTCGGGTTCGTTTTGCCCCAAGCCCAACCGGGCCATTACATATAGGAGGTGTTCGCACAGCATTGTTCAATTATCTGTTTGCCAAGAAACACGGTGGCGATTTCATACTTCGGATTGAGGATACCGACCAAAACCGATATGTTGAAGGTGCCGAAGCATATATTGTAGAAGCGTTGAACTGGTGCGGAATTCCTTTTGATGAAGGACCTGTTTCGACTGGCACATCCAAAGGTGGGGGATTTGGCCCGTACCGCCAAAGTGAACGTAAACACCTGTACAAGGCTTACGCCATGGAACTCATTGAAAAAGGACATGCGTACTATGCCTTTGATACCGCCGAAAAATTGGATTTTCATCGTAAAGACCATGAAGCCAAGGGAAAGACCTTTATCTATAATTGGCACAACCGTTTAAAACTCTCCAATTCACTTTCACTGTCTGATGAAGAGGTACAACAAAAACTGGCTGCAGGAGAAGACTATGTTATCCGTTTTAAATCACCACAGGATGAAGAATTACTATTACATGATAGCATTAGGGGTGAAATCATAATAGACACCAATATTTTAGATGATAAGGTGCTGTTCAAAAGTGATGGAATGCCTACCTATCATCTCGCCAATATTGTGGATGACCATTTAATGGAAATAAGCCATGTGATTCGCGGCGAAGAGTGGTTGCCCTCTTTGGCATTGCATCAACTGCTATACAATGCCTTTGGTTGGAAAGCTCCCGAGTTTGCACATTTACCGCTTATCATGAAGCCAGTTGGTAAAGGAAAGCTTAGCAAGCGTGATGGGGAAAAAGGAGGTTTTCCTGTTTTTCCATTGTCGTGGAACGAATCTGAAGGGTATCGCGAAGCAGGGTATTTTCCAGAAGCCGTGGTCAACTTTTTGGCCTTACTGGGATGGAACCCTGGCACAGAACAAGAACTGTTTAGCTTAGAAGAACTTATAGAAGCCTTTACTTTGGAACGTGTGAATAAATCAGGTGCGCGTTTTGACCCTGATAAGACCAAGTGGTATAATCATCAGTATTTACAGCAGAAAAGTGATGCAGAGCTCTCTAGTTTATTTGGTTCGATGTTAAACAACAGAGAGATTCCTCGCATAGCTCAGAATACTGATTATCTTGAAAAAGTAGTTTCCCTCATAAAAGAGCGGGCCAATTTTGTGACCGACTTCTGGGAATTGGGCAATTACTTTTTTGAAGCACCAACTTCCTACAATGAAAGAGCCGTTAAAAAACAGTGGAAAGAAAGTACACCAGAATTAATGCAAAAGGTTGCGGAAATTTTGGGCACAGCTCCTGATTTCAACTCACAAACCATTGAAACCAATGTAAAAAACTGGATTACCGACAACGAGCTTTCTTTTGGTAAAGTGATGGGGCCGTTGCGTTTGATTATTGTTGGGGATATGAAGGGGCCACATATTTTTGATATTCTTGCGCTATTAGGCAAAGAAGAAAGTGTTGGCAGGATTAAAAGGGCATTGGGGGTTTTGGGCTGATAATCTTAGCCATCGTTCGCAGTCCCAGTCGTAAATAGTGATAACCTAACTGGTAAAATATTTAACTATTTCAAAGACTGCCAATCCTATTGCTATGAAAAAACCGATTCGTGCAAATCATTTAGTTCTAGGATATTCTTGAAGTATTTTTTCTGCTAGTTCTAAGTCAACTTTAGCTTTTCGTTGTTCAATCTCATTTAAAGCCTTTTCATCAAGAATATCTTTATGAGTTTTCTTCAACCCACTTTGTTTTAGAAAATGTAAAGTCTTTTCATTAACTCTAATGTATGCTCCATTTTTAGTTGTTTTACATTCAGCTACACCATACTCTTTGACAATATTCCAATAACGGATAAATTCAAATTCAGGTTTATAATGCACGTTAAATTCGAGTTCATTACTAACATTCTTTATAAATCCAGCATCTAACAAATCATTTGCTTCAACATGTGATTTTTTTATTACTTTATTTAGTATAAAATCTAATGGTTCAATATCTTCTTTAAAAAACTCAAGTCTACCCTTCATTATAACAAGTATAATTGATTTAAACTTAAAAGAGGGACGTATCGCACACAAGATAAGAAAACTCCTATTTCCTATCAACTAACCTCTAGTTCCTAAAACCATTGTAACAATTCCTTCTTAAAACCTACTTATCTCATACAGGCTTTTTGTAATTTAACATCGTAACTTAAAATCCATTTACCATGAACCTAGTATACCTTATTCCTACAATACTTATTGTGGGTTTTATCTTCTTTTCTCTAATATTTATTGTTAAACAGCAGACTGCCGTTCTCATTGAAACCTTTGGGCGGTTTACCAGTGTTAGAAACTCGGGGATACAGTTTAAAATTCCATTTGTTCAAAGAATTGCAGGAAGGGTTAGCCTTAAAATTCAGCAGTTGGATGTAATGATCGAAACCAAAACCTTGGACGACGTATTTGTGAAGCTTAAGGTTTCGGTTCAGTATGTCGTCATTAGGGACAAAGTGTATGATGCTTTTTACAAATTGGAATACCCACATGATCAAATCACTTCCTTTGTTTTTGATGTGGTACGTGCCGAAGTCCCTAAAATGAAACTGGATGACGTCTTTGTAAAGAAAGATGATATCGCCATTGCCGTAAAACGTGAACTACAGGAATACATGTCTGAATATGGATACGACATCATAAAAACCCTGGTCACCGATATTGATCCAGATGCACAGGTAAAAGAAGCCATGAACCGAATCAATGCTTCGGAACGTGAAAAAATTGCAGCCCAGTTTGAAGGGGATGCCGCCAGAATCCTTATCGTAGAAAAAGCAAAGGCCGAAGCGGAAAGCAAGCGGTTGCAAGGACAAGGTATTGCGGACCAGCGTAGGGAAATTGCCAGAGGTCTGGAAGAATCTGTCGAGGTATTGAACAAAGTGGGCATTAATTCGCAAGAAGCTTCTGCTCTTATCGTGGTGACACAACATTACGATACGCTACAATCCATTGGAGAGGAAACCAATACCAACCTAATTCTTCTCCCGAACTCCCCGCAAGCGGGTAGCGATATGCTGAACAATATGGTCGCTTCGTTCACGGCGAGCAATATGATCGGGGAATCCATGAAAAAAACCAATGTAGAAAAGGATAAGAAATAGCGTTTGCTTTTATTTTATGTCATATTGAGCTTGTCGAAATATTTGATTTACCGCTTATCAGTAGGAGGGTTTCGACAGGCTCAATGTGACATGGAGTAGTACTTTTACGCTTTTTATTTGAGCATTTTTACATCAGAAACGGTATAAAAAAACCGCCCTTAAAAATTTTAAGGGCGGTTTTATAAGATCTTAACGATCAGGTTTTACTGGCATCCATTAGGAATAGTAATTAATCCTTCCAAATCCCAATTAACATTACCTTGTTGGCCCAAGAGGAGATAATTAATTGCATCCGAAACTTCATCAATTTCAGTACAGACCTCCAAACCCTCCATACCACAGATAATATCGTATGGTCCTTCGTTATTTTCTACAAAATTGGACCAACCGATCACCGTGTTGTTTATGCTTGTTATAGACATTCCACTGTTATCGAACATGTTATCCATGGTGGTTATACTGGCAATGTTCCAACCGCCTATATCTTGATCGAAGGAA
The DNA here is from genome assembly GCA_039030475.1 of Bacteroidota bacterium. Classification (GTDB taxonomy): domain Bacteria; phylum Bacteroidota; class Bacteroidia; order Flavobacteriales; family Flavobacteriaceae; genus Flagellimonas. The sequence goes on along the minus strand of JBCCEC010000025.1, from coordinate 28,864 downwards.
GAAGCCTCCTCGAACATGTTGTCCATGTTGATGACCTTTTCCGTGTTCCACTCACCAATATCCTGGTTGAACGAGGAAGCATACCTAAACATTGCAGCCATGTTGGTGACGTTTTCTGTATTCCACCCACCAATATCCTGGTTGAACGACGATGCACCACTAAACATTTGGGCCATGTCGGTGACGTTTTCCGTGTTCCACCCACCAATATTTTGGTCAAAGGAAGAAGCGTTTTGGAACATGCTACTCATATCCCCAATAGTACTTAAGTCCCAATCGCTTATATTCCCGTTAAATTGTTTGGCATCACGGAACATATGCGTAAGGGAAGAGACTTGTGACAGGTCGGGCACATCGGTCGCTTTGTAGACCATGTTCTCGCAGCCCATAAATGCAAATGACAAGCTCTCCCATTTCATATTGCCCCATTGATCCAGACTAATAAGATTGGGCACACTTGGGAGCCCTAGCATTCTTATAGCGGGAAAATCTCCCAAAATCGCCACAACATGTTCCCCGGCCGTTGCATAAGAATGCGTTATATTTCCAATTTGAGTAATGTCCACAATGGTGCCATCTCCCCAATCGATCGTAAAATCGTATGCAAAGCCTCCTACTAAGCCTATCGTTATGCTCTCTCCATCCACAGTGGTCCTCCAGGTGGTCACAAAACTATCTTCATTTTCTGCCAGGGTACTTTCAATTACATCCTGGACATTGACCGTAACTTTGGCATTTGTTTCCTCTGCACCATCATAAGCGCTCACAAAAAGGCTATGCTCCGTTTTGGTCTCAAAATCCAGGGATTTTCCGGCGGTTAGGCTAAGGACGCCGGCATCGGTAATGTCAAAAAGCCCGTCATCGTCCATTTCTATGGAAAACGTAAGGCTGTCCCCGTCCGGGTCAGTCGCGGTTACCGTTCCAATGGCCTGGGCATTGGTGATATCCTCGGCAACGGTAAAAACCTGTTCCAATATGACCGGGGCCCTGTTCTCTTCCTCTGGAGTTACCTTGGGCGAATCATCCTTGCCGCAAGAGAACATAAAAAGAGAAAGGCTAAAAAATAAGTACATGTTCTTTTTCATCTTTGTTGAATTTTAAATTGAACTTGTACAATTTGGGATTTCTTGATGATAGCAAAGCAGTTAAATGAACGGATACAGTTGTTCGTTTGATGAATGCCCATTTTGGGTTGACGGAATTTCTTGGAACCTTCCCAAAAATAGGTCTGCAGTTGGGCCAGATCACAATCTTCTATATTAGCTACACTAAGACCAGTCCATATTGAACACCGCCGCAAAAGGTGTAAGCATTAAGGTTTTAGCTATTCCTGAATACCCAAAATTAGGTTGAACGGGTATCTAGAAGTATTGCCCTATGCCAAATACGATTCCATTTGTGGATTCATTTGAAATGCCAAAGCCATAATCCAATCGGAATACTGCATTGAAAATACGTTTGTGTATCAATCTGAAACCAAGACCGGAATATAGGCGCGTCGAAGTGCCGTCGAACAACTGCCCAAAGTTTTCTCCAGGTTCTCGCCAAGATCCTGCATCTATAAAAGCATTTCCTTGAATTGCAAACCATCCCTTTTCATACAAGGTGTGCCTGTACTCCGTATTCAATACCAAGGCCGCTGTCCCCCTGTCCACGGTATTCCCAACACCTCTTATGTTCAATTGGTTATCCAAGGTAAACGGTGCAAAAGGGGAGTCTTCATTCCCAAAAGCGGCAGCAAATCGTAACCTACTTGCCCAATTTCCCTTAGTTCCTAATTTTCTGTAGTGAATCAAATCGTTTCTAAAAGAGATAAAATCCCCTAAAAATTGCGTTCCCAGTTCATCCCCGTTCAAGAAACTAATATACTGTATAGTGAATTCATTGATGGTACCATCAAAATATTGATAATCGATTTCTAAATCTACATATCGATATTGTCCTCTGTAGATTAGCTTATCCGCTTGTAAAGAAAGAGGCCTCCCAAGCAGCGGTTCTTCTCCAAAGAAGTCATAGCTTTCTTTTACGAAAGAAGCACCAAGCTCCGCTTCATTCTTAAAATCGAAAAAGAACAACAAACTTCCTTCTGCACTTCTTGCGTTAAAACGATAGTCCTTTATCCCTTCCTCGAAAAAAACAGGCTCTTGTGTTGTGTTGTCCTGATAATTAAATCCTATGCCCCATTTATCGCTGAACAAAAAAGGGTGTTCCCAGAAAACACCATAAGAATCGAATACATTTCGCTCGTAAAAACCTCCTATAAGTTGATTGTTCCCAAATAAGTTGAACTCAAAAGCCGAGATTCTATAGGCAAATTCACCATTGTTTGCCGTGGCAATACGTAAGCCTGGAATTATGGTAAAGTTTTCCTCTATTTGATAGACCAATGTTTTTTCATTGCCTAGAGTATACATACTATCTTTTGCGTTCGCTATTCCTGGCAATCGTTTTAACCGCTCTATGTCTTGCTTTACCAATACTGAATCATAGACCGTATTTGTTCTAACTTTTACCAATCTTCTTAAAAAAGACTCTTTGGTACGTTTTAGACCTTCAAATTCTAACTTGGTTATTTTTTGTTCTTGCGCAAACCCAAACGCGCAACAAAATAGGAGATAGGACAGGAATAACTTTTTCACAGGATGCAGATTTCCCATCTTCAGACGAAAAAATATCATAAACCCTACAAAGAATGTGATTTTTTAAGTTTAAAGGGCTCTAAGGGCTTTTTGAACCAATAGCTAAAGGAAGACATTCGTTGCATAAAAAATATCCGCAAAACCATTAAAAACCAATCGGTTTTAATAGTTTTGGACTATGCTTTTCTTTATAATAATAAAGAAAAGTTATTTCTTGGTTTTCTGCTCTAATTTGGCCCAAGTGTCCCTTAAAGTTACCGTTCTATTAAAAACAAGGTTTACTTCTGTGGAATCAAGATCAACATTAAAATACCCCAATCGTTGAAATTGAAAACGATCACCAACTTTTGCATCCTTTAAACTTGGTTCCAAATATCCTGTAACCTTATGAAAAGAATCCTTGTTTACGAATTCCATAAAATCTTTGTCCTTATGACCATCGGGTGTGGCGTCAGTAAAAAGTCTGTCATAAACTCTTACCTCCGCTTCGATTGCATGTTCCACTGAAACCCAATGTAAGGTGCCTTTTACTTTTCGTAAACTTTCTTCGGTGCCGCTACCACTTTTGCTTTTAGGGTCGTACGTACATTGCACTTCTATAATATTCCCATCGGTATCCTTAGTACAACTTTCAGCTTTAATAATGTAACCGTTTTTCAAACGTACCTCACCACCAAGCTTCAGTCTAAAGAATTTACGATTTGCTTCTTCCCTAAAATCCTCCTGTTCGATGTAGACTTCTCTTGAAAAAGGAATTTTTCTGCTTCCTGCGGATTCATCTTCGGGATTGTTTTCTGCGTCTAACCATTCTTCTTTTCCATCATCATAATTGGTAATGAGCACTTTTAATGGGTTAAGAACGGCCATTACCCTTGGAGCGATTTTATTGAGATGCTCGCGTACGTGAAATTCTAACAAAGAAACGTCAACCACATTTTCGCGTTTAGCAATTCCTATAGTATCGGAAAAATTACGAATGGATTCCGGAGTATAGCCTCTTCGCCTTAATCCTGAAATTGTTGGCATTCTTGGGTCATCCCATCCATTTACAACTCCACTTTCCACCAATTGCAACAATTTTCGCTTACTTACCACGGTATGGCTCAGATTTCTGCGGGCGAACTCTCGCTGTTTTGGTCTTAGTTTATCACTATCCACCAGTTGGTCCAAAAACCAATTGTAAAGCTCTCGGTGTGGCAGAAACTCCAACGTGCACAACGAATGCGAAACTTGTTCTATATAGTCACTTTCTCCGTGTGTCCAGTCGTACATTGGATAAATACACCAATCGGTATTTGTTCTGTGGTGTGGTTTATGCAGTACGCGATACATGATAGGGTCACGCATCAACATATTGGAAGAAGTCATATCTATTTTAGCGCGTAGTACGTGCTTTCCTTCTTCAAAATCTCCATTTTTCATCCCTTCAAAAAGGCGTAAATTCTCTTCTACGGTTCTATTTCGATAGGGACCTTCCTTGCCGGGCTCGGTAGGCGTACCTTTTTGCTCCGCCATTTCCTCAGAAGTTTGGCTGTCTACATAGGCTTTGCCCTCTTTTATCAACTGCTTTGCCCAATCGTAAAGCTGTTGAAAATAATCTGAAGCATACCTTTCGGTATCCCATTTAAAGCCTAGCCATTCTACATCCCTTTTAATGGCCTCAACATACTCTTTTTCCTCTTTGGCCGGGTTGGTATCATCAAATCGCAAGTTGACGGGAGCATTATACGTTAATCCAAGTCCAAAGTTTAGGCAAATAGAACTGGCATGCCCAATATGAAGATAGCCATTAGGTTCTGGCGGAAAACGGAAACGCAGGTCTTTTTTCCCATAGCCATTCTCCAAATCCTCTTCGATAATGTGCTCAATAAAATTAAGTGATTTAGCATCTTCTCCCATACCCAAAATTTGAAGCGCAAATGTAATGAAATCCAGCGTTTAAAGCTATAAATCATAATTTGGTGTATACAAAGAAAGCCGTTTCACAACACTTTTGGTATACCCCACAACAATATCTTTCCATTCCTTTAAAATAAAATCATATTTGTTATAGAATGTTATATGAAAATAGAGGTGTTTACGAACGCCTTTGAGAACTGAATAAAATTAAGGGGCACAATTTTAATAGGGCATTATTGCCTAAAACCTCTTAAAACTAACTCTGATGAAGACAATTGGTTCACATTTTAACATTCTTCTTATTGCATGTGCAATAGCAGTACTTGGGGCTAATTCGCTACATGCTCAAGTGTTGAACAAGCCGACCACCGTCTGGACTGCGGCTTGTGCTTCTGCTGGCTTTAATGAATATGATGTTAGTTTCGGATGGAACCCTCCTTTAGTAGATTCTAACAATGAATTTATTCTAGAACTATCTGACGCTAACGGAAATTTTGGATCTCCCAGAGAACTTTCAAGGCTTTCGGACAAAAACGTGGTCTTTAATTTTGATTTTACCTTTGCCGTACCTACAGATGTAAACGGTGAAAACTACAAGCTTAGAGTTCGCAGTACCAGCCCTGCAAAGACAAGCCCCGCAACCGATGCTTACCCCATGTATTTTGTAGACTTCAACTCCCCATTGCTTATCAGCGAAAATGGTAGCGGGTCTATCCCTTCTGGTGGTACGATTGAAATTTGCGGCGGTGGTTCAGTAACACTTTCTCCCCATAACATCCCCAACCCTAACAATTACAGTTATAACTGGTACCGAAGCGGGACACTTCTTAGTGAAAAATCAAAAGACTTAACGGTGTCTACTACGGGAATGTACTATGTAGAATTGGACTACGGGTCTGTATGTTCCGGTTCTGCAAACACGTTGTCCAACACTATAGAAATATCAGCAGGAACGAGTCAAGGAATTGCTATTAACGGCTCTAATGATGTTGGTCTTTGTCCTGGTGACCCATATACCTTAACCGCTAATATTAGCGGTAGTGGACTCACCTATACTTGGTATAAAGATGGTGCTGTAGTATCTGGACCAACCGTTAACGCACATACGTATGCTGTCAACTCAAGTGCTTCTGGTTATGAAGGTGACTATGAGGTTGAAATTAGTGGGGCAGGCGCTTGTTTGGAACGTTCCGCTCCCGTAGCCATAAGAAATCTTAGCGGTTTTGACATAACAAGAGAGAACGACGCCAATATCGTGCTTCTTCCTTCGCAGACAAAAACATTATCGGTAACGACTACAGCTACTACACCAACATACCAATGGTTTAAAGATGGTTCAGCAATTACCGGTGCAAATCAAAGTAATCTAGAGATTAGTGCTATAGGGGTATATTTTGTTAGAGTTACGGAAACAGGTGGAAGTTGTTCTGCAGCTCCTATCGATTCTGAAAGCACGACGATTGTTTCCCCCAGTTCTTTTGAATTTGTTATCGATTTCGTCGGTACTTATACTTCTTGCGAAAATACCGAAGCTACCCTTAATCTATCGACGATAAATGCGGTAAGCAGCTCTGGAACAAAAACAGATGTTACGTCCGATTTACTCTCCTCCTTCTCATATCAATGGAGCAAAGACGGTAATACCATTGGTGGAGAGACCTCTAGAACGATAACCGTTCCAGATTTTAACGAAAATGGAGTTTACAGTTTAGAGGGTATATTAAACACCTTTAATGCTTCTTCCAATGACTTGGACGTAAAACTAGCTACAGATGAGGTATTGACCATTACTTCTAACGAAACCGTATTATGCGAAGGGTCCGACCCTATAGTTTTGGAAAGCTCTAAAAGCTTGGGCAGTGAAACATTTGAGTGGGTAAGGAATGGCCAAATCATCGATACCGCTACTGAAAACCTGACTGCAACAGAAATAGGAACATATCAATTAATTATAAAAACCAATGATTGTCCAATAGTTTCCAATGAAATAACCATCGTAAGTTTTGATGAGTCCCTACTTGTTCTAGATAGACCACAAGACCTTATTATTATAGAAGGCGAAACGGTGACCATGACCGCAAGTGGAGCAACCTCTTATGAATGGTTTAATTCGGACAATTCACTCTTGGGTTCGCTAAATTCCTTCAGTTTTAATCAAGAAGGGGAGTTTCTTTTGGTAGCAAGCTTTGGAAGCTGTACCGTTAGCAGGGTAATCACCGTAACGTTCAGGGATACGTTTGCCATACCAAATGTTATTACCACCAATGGTGACGGAATCAACGATTTATGGGTACTGCCCAACACCTATTCTAGAGATCAAGAGACTTTGGTTACCATCTATGATGAGAGAGGTAAAGAAGTCTTTAGTCAAACTAACTATGAAAATAACTGGCCCCAATCCACTACTGCTTTCAATAAGCAAAGTATGATTTTCTATTATCGAATCACCAAGGGTGGGGAAAGTTTAAAACAAGGAACCATAACTGTGATTAAATAAACAGAATGTACAACAACAAACCTCTACTACTGTTCATAATCCTAATACTGTCTCTTTCTGGAGTACGCGCCCAAGAAGAGACCCCATTTGTGGAATATAATGTCCCGTCCCAAAACCTGCTTAAGTTCAACAGGTTTTTGATAAACCCGACATTCTCAACAGTTAGAGAGGACAAATCCTACATTAATCTGTTTCACAGAAACCAATCGGTTTCTTTTGATGATAACAATCAAGTTTACTTTCTAAGTTACAGTGGTAGGGTTGGAGATAGAAGCGGTGTTGGTTTGAGTCTATTCACCAATCGTGAAGGGCTATTTAACAACTTTGGCGTACATGCCAACTATGCCTATGGAATTAAATTGAGTGAAAAGAGCAATTTTACCTTTGGAGCAAACTTCTCATATTATCAAAGTGCTTTTAACCAAGATAGGGCAAATGCGTTGGATGATGACCCATTTTTAAATAGTTTGGAAAGTAGCTCTTTGGTTACTTTTCAACCCGGTTTCAACCTTTCTTATGGCAAGTTCGATTTTGGAGTCTTTGCCGAAAATCTGTTTGACTATAACCTTAAGAGCAGCGAATCCGTTACCGATTTTAATGAAAAAACATATTCTGGTCACCTACAATATACCCATCAGTTTGAAAATGCTTCTGGGCTGTTGGAACAAGGAAGGTTAATGCCCTTGGCTAGAGTTCGCCAAGTAGGGCAAGAAGACCTTGTTTTAGGTGGAAGCCTTCTTTTGGACCTTCCTAAACTTGGATGGATTCAAGCTGGATACGATGATTTTTATGGAGCAGCAGCAGGACTTGGTTTTAATTTGAACAGAAACCTTTCTTTGGGTTACACCATTGAAAAAGGTTTGACCAACAACTTTGAAAATTTTGGGGTCAGTCATGAAATTTCCTTAGCCTATTCCTTCACGCCAAACTTAACAGAAGATCGAGTGATGCTCGAAAAAGAAGATGAAAGTTTGGTTGAGAATGAAACTACACCCGAAGAAGAGCTTACCATTTCAGAAAAAGACCTTAAAATAGCATATCTAGAAGAAAAATTGGCGGAAAACGATGTCATCTTGGACGAACTACTTTTACGCCAAGATTCCATTGAAACTAATAGAACAAGTGACCTTGAAAGGCGGTTTGAGACCGTAATGAAAATGGTGCGAAGAGAAACTCGCGGACAAATGCCCGAGTTGGAAGAAAAAGCAAAGGAGGTCTATTTTGCCAACATGGATAGTGTGGATATCAAATCCAGTAAACGAAACGAGCCTGCCTTGGCAGAAAACGGGCTATCCAACACAACGGCAGCAAAAAAAGTAATTCGTCTTAATGAAAGCAGACCAGATAATCTAGCTGAAAACACTACTGCTAAACGAGATAGAACCAATCGGTATAATACTAAAAAGGTTAGTCGATTTAAAAGGTTTGCGATTCCTAATGTAGAAAGTGGCCATTACCTAATAGCAAACGTTTTCAAGGACGTTGACAATGTAGATTCCTTTCTGGAAGAGCTACAGGCGCAAGGAATCGATGCAGGGTTTTTCGAAAACCCAAAAAATGGTCTTAATTACGTATATCTAAAAGGATATAGAAGTAAGCAAGACGCCGTAGATGCATACCATTCACGACTTAATGGCGCTTATCAAGGCGACGCATGGGTCATGAACGTAAACGGAGTGGACTCCAGTTCTAATAATAGATTCAATTCGATTGCTACAAACAACGGTTCCAACCAAAAGAATAATAACACCCTACACAATAACATAACCAAAACCAAACGCAAAGGTTCTCAAGTATCATACACCAATTATGATGTTGACGGTCTAGGTTCCGGTTTTTACATTATAGCCAATGTTTTTGAAAAAGCTTCAAATGCAAACCGCTTCGTGAAAAAACTGAAAGCCGAAGGGTTGAATGCCGGTTACTTTGTTAACCCAGAAAACAACTACAGGTACGTGTACATTAAAAGACATGATACCTGGACCAATGCGCTGACCTCTTATTACACCAAACTTAATGCTTCGTATGATGACAAAATGTGGATTATGCGAGTAAAACCAAACCTCAATAGTTAGATGACCAATCGATTTATTAGAACAGTTCTATGCCTAATAGGCATATGGTTTATAGGCTCTAGAGTTAATGCTCAAGTAGAAGTTCCGTTTACCCCGAGACTGACAGATTCTTATATAAATATTAAGGGAGATTATACCTTTTTGTCCAATAGTATCATCAATAGGGTTGACGGTAGCAACACCGCAAATGATCCCTATAATGGTGGTTCAAACAACAATGGATTCCATAGGGATTATATTGATGTGGACTCAGATGCCTCAACATTTAGCTCAAGTAGTTCCACACTAACTGTGCCTTTTTGTTCAAGGATATATTGGGCAGGACTTTACTGGTCGGCCAACTATCAGCAAGAGGTGGTCAATAATACCCAGATTCCTACTCTTCCACAAAATGATACCAGAAGGTTAGATTTTACACAAATAAAATTTAGAGTGCCCGGTGGTAGTTATATCGATATTGTCGCTGATAATAACCCTGATCCTGTTGGAGAAGAAGATGCCATTATACATGATGATGCTTCTTTTAAGGATTCCCCCTATACCTGTTTTAAAAATGTGACCAATGAGCTACAGGCACTTGCTGACCCATCTGGAGAATATTTTGTTGGTAATGTTAGAGCAACCCGCGGTAGAAGTGTTGGTGGAGCAGGAGGTTGGACCTTGGTCGTTATTTACGAAAACCCAACATTGACCGGAAAGTACATCTCTGTTTTTGATGGTTATGCCGGTGTAAGTGGAAGTTCAAATGCCGATATCAATGTCTCTGGTTTTAATTCTATTCCCTCAGGGCCTGTAAGGGCGAGATTGGGAGCGAGTGTTGTGGAAGGCGATAGAGGTATTACTGGTGACCAATTTAGAATACAGACGCCATTAAACCCTGGTTTTACAAATCTTTCAAACGGAGCAAATCCAGCAAACAATTTTTTCAACTCCAATATTACTATTGATGGTGTTAACGTAACCTCCCGTAACATTACAGCGACGAATACCCTGGGATACGACTCTGATATTTTTGAGATAAGCAACCCTGCGAACAGTGTTATCGCCAATGAAGAAACTGATGCTACGTTAAGGCTTCGGACACAAGGTGATGGTTTTGGAGCCTTTTTGGTGACTTTTGGTATAGAAATCATAGAACCCAATATTGTACTTGAGAAAAAAGTAGAAGATATTGGAGGAAACGACATTACGGGTCAAGGTGTAAATCTTGGACAAAGTTTAGATTATGTACTCTCTTTTGTCAATACAGGAAACGATGATGCTACCAACTACACGATTCGAGATATTCTTCCCGCAAACGTTACGTTGGACAACACAACTATAACCGTACCCACGGGTGTTACCTATACCTTTAATTCCGGGACACAAGAAATCATATTTAATGTTCCAGATAATCTGGTAGAAGAGGGTGATCCTATTTCTGAAATACGAATGCGGGTACAAGTGGCTGAAAATTGCTTTGATTTTGTTGATGCCTGTACCGATATTATAGAAAACGTGGCTTTTTCTACATATGAAGGAGTTATAAACGATAACCAAATTAGTGATGACCCCAGTGTGTCCGACTTTGATGATTGTGGGTTCACAACGCCTGGTGCCACTAACTTTCTTTTAGATGACTTAACGGCGTGTAATTTTACCAGAACTGTGCTGCTTTGTGGTGCCAATGTGGTGCTCGATGCGGGTGATGGGTTTGACAATTATATCTGGTACCGTGATGAAAATGGCAACAACCAAATCGATGGTGGAGACACCGTTTTAAATGATGGAAACCCAGATGGCGACCTAAGTACGCTTTTAGTGGATGAGGCCGCAACTTTTATGGTAGATAAAATTGTAGCTGATCCGTGTAAGGACTTTAGGGAAATCATTGTTGTTGAGCGTTTTGGTACTACACAGTCCAATCCAATTTCAGCATTGATCAACGATACGTCGAACACCGTTGACGGTGAAGTCGTAATTTGCCCCAACGATGGTAGTGAGCTCCCAGAAATCTTTTTATGTGGGTTGAACGATACCGAATTGGTACAGATAAACATACCAGATGCAGACAGTATCGTTTGGGAAAAATTAGACGAAGCAAGTTGTGGCGCTTCCACCCAGGATTGTGCCAACACAAATAATTCCTGTACTTGGAATTCTGCAGGTACGGGAAGTGATTTTCTAGCTTCCGATGCTGGTGAGTATCGATTGGTCATCAATTATCAAAATGGATGTTTTAGCCGTTTTTACTTCAATATTTTTAAAAACCCGCTAGACCCTCAATATACCACAAGTGACATTATTTGTAATACCGATGGAAACATTACAGTAACCAACATGCCCATCAACTATGAGTATCGATTGATAAATCAAGATACTGGTAGTGAGGTGGTTGCATACAATTCCAGCCCTAGCTTTGACATTACGACCAACGGTGCCTACACTGTTGAAATGAGACAACAAGGCGTAACAGATGGTTGTGTTTTTGTTTTGGACAACATTGGTATATTGGACAGGGATTTCCAAGTTGATGTCGACACCAAAGACACCGATTGTAACGGTCTGGGAGAAATAGCTATTTCCATTCTTAATGTTGAGGCACAGTACTACTACGAAGTGGCTCAAGGCGGAACTACCATTGACACCTTTGGTCCTTCAAACGATAACAACTATACCTTTGAAAATTTAAATGATGGTGTTTATGACATCTCTGTTTCTACGGATGACGGTTGTACGTACACAGAACAAGTTACCATAAACGATGTTACCGACTTAGCGGTAACAGCACTGACTACAAAAAGTATTGATTGTACCGAAGGAATAATCACTGTTACAGGTACAGGCGGTTTTCCAAACCCTGAATACGCTTACGCCATTTGGAGCTACAATGGTGTTGATTTGTATGCCACTGTGGGGGATATTCCCGGAAGTGCATATCAAGTTGAGAACGACTTTACATTCGTTAATGGCGAAGAAGGAGATTATGAATTTATAGTAGTTGATGGAAACAACTGTTCCTTTATTTCGAACAGTGTATCCATTGCAGTTGCTCCTTCAGCAATTTATACGACTACTGAAACAGATGAAACATGTTTTGGAGCTACTGACGGAACTTTTGAAGTAAATGTTTCCAACTCGAACGGATATGCTTTATCCTACACGTTAACGTATCCGGACACATCTACCTCATCAAACACCTCTGGACTATTTACAGGGTTGCCTCAAGGCAACTATTCGCTAGCCATAACACAAACCCAAGGAGCGGTTTCATGTGATTTTGTAGAAACTTTTACTATTGGAGGGCAAACATCTGCTGTAACGGCCGATGCAGACCCAGCAGTAATTCAAGATTTTACATGTTTACAAAACGGTAGTATAGAAGTTCAAAATGTATCGGGAGGTACTGCTCCATACGAGTATAGTATAGATGGCGTAACCTTTGTCAACGGGGCAGGGGCAGAACGCTTTTCCAACCTAGCGGATGGAACGTATACTATTACCGTTCGGGATGCCAATAACTGTACGTTCACAACAAACCAGATTGTTTTTGAAACCGATCCCCCAACCAATTTAGACTTTACCGCATCAACCCCAACTTGTCCTGCATTAACTGCTGATGTAACCGTAACGGCAACTGATGGTGTTGCTCCTTTCATTTTTGAAATTACCGCGCCTTCTGCTGTACCAGCTACAACAATCACAGGAAACGCTGCAGATTTTGATGGTCTTGCTCCAGGAACTTACACGTTTAGAGTAACCGATAGTCAGGACTGTTCTTATGAAGAGACATTTACCGTAGACCCTATTTCAGAAATAAATGTTACTGGGCAATTGGTAAGCAATATCACTTGTTTTACGGACACAGATGGTGAAGTAACGTTTACTGTTTCGGATTTTAACACGGATTACAATTATACCGTAACCGGACCCTCAAACTTTTCGGCAAACAGCCAAACAAATACTACTATTCCATTAACCGGTCTAGATGATGGAACTTACGATATTACGGTTACGGATAACGTTACAAACTGTACGGCTACAGCGAGTGTTACTGTAAATGCACCCGCCGCTGCATTGACTATAGCTGCCTCGGAAACGCAACCAACCTGCACAACAGACGGTGGTGTAACACTAACCTCCACCGGAGGGTGGGGCGGTAATACATTTACACTTACCAATCCAGATGCAACTACTTTTGGAACAAACAGTACCGGTGCTTTCACTGGGCTTTCACAATCAGGAACCTATACCGCTACAGTTACCGATGCAAACGGGTGTGCCGTTAATACAACATTTGTTTTAAGTGCCGCCATAGCACCTGTTCTTGCTATTGTTCCTAACAATGCCTGCTATGATGATGCTACAGGTTTGACCCTTACCGCCAATGTAACTTCTGGTGGTGATGGTAATTATGAATATAGCTTAAATGGTGGTGCCTTTGGCACGAACAACGTATTCTCTGGATTGACTTCAGGAACGTATACTATCGATGTAAGAGATGGTAACAATTGTACCGATTCTGAATCCATAACAATAAACCCAGAACTTAGTGTCGTTGCGTCTGCACCAAATATCACTGCATGTGGTACGGCTACCAATGTAGACATTACTGCTGCCGGAGGGGATGGTAATTATGTATATGCAATTGTTGCCGATGGAGCTGCCGCTACCGGTTTTTCAACAACCAATCCAATTAATATTACAGGAGCTGGCAATTATGACGTTTATGTAAGAGACAATGGTGGTGCTTCTGGTTTCTGTGAAGCCTCATTCGATTTAACAATTGTACAAGATGCGCCTTTATCATTGGTTATTTCTGATACAGGTATTCAATGTAGTGGTGAGGCACAGGCCAATATCACTATTACCGCTTCAGGTGGAGAAGCTCCATTTGAATATAGTATTGACAATGGTTCCACATACCAAACTTCAAATGTTTTTGTAAACCGATCAGCAGGAAACTACAATATTAGAGTAAGAGATGCCAATAACTGCCAAATCTCTCAAGCCTATAACATCACTGAACCTTTTACATTGTCTGCATCCGCGGCAGTGACGCAACTGGCAGAGTGTAACCCAGGTTTGGGCGCTGAAATAAGAATTACAAACGCCATAGGCGGAACCGCTCCCTATGAATACAGTTTTGATGGTGGAACAAATTATGTCGCTAGTCCTATAGGCTTTTTGCTTCCAGGCAGCCATACGGTTTATATCCGCGATGCCAACAACTGTGCTTTCCCAATGTCAGTCACTGTAGACCCAGAGCCTACAGCTCCTGGTATAACCACAACTATTGATTATGAATGTGATGGTGAGGGAACGGTTACCATAACACCGGATAGCGCAGATTTTGATTATACTTACGATATTGGAGGAGTTCCAAACTCTCCAGCAACATCAAATATTTTTAGTGATGTTCCCGCAGGATCTCATACAATTACAGTTAACTACACCAGCAACATTCCGCCAGCTCCTAGTGTGCTCTTATTGGAAGATTTTGGTGTAGGGCCCAATACATCGATTCCTCAAGTGGATACTGCTTTCTACTGTTATGAATCGCAGGACGCTTCTTTAGGAACATGTCCTGACGCTAACTTCCAAATCAATGATTTGCAATATAGCGTAACCAACAATATTGTAGCTCCATTTGGCGCCTGGATTAGCCCAAATGATGCTTCGCTCACTCCAAATGGAAGATACCTTGCTGTTAACGTGGGTAATCCAGGTGTTAATACTGTCGTCTATTTTAAAGAAGACGTTGAGGTCATTCCAAATAGGGATGTCGAGTTTTCATTGGCAGTATTCAATTTGGTTCGACAGGGCAGAAATATAATTGAACCCAACATTCTGGTAGAGCTTGTTGACCCTTCTGGGACGGTAATTTCCAGCGGTACAACAGGATCAATCCCAGAAAATACAGGTCCGAACGATTGGCAAAACCTTACCATTCCTGCATTAAACCCTGGAGCCAACACTACGATTGATATTGTTATAAGAACTATTGCAACTGGTACTAGTGGAAATGATGTGGCCATAGATGATATTCGAGCATTTCAACTTCCAGAAGTTTGTGCGGGTTCATTTACCACTGATATCGTAATAGAAAACGGTCGTGCTTTTGATGCTGCCATCACTGCATTCTCAGATATTTCCTGTAACGCAGGAACGAACGGTAGCATCTCTTTCGAAGTGGAGAATTTTGACACTACAAATGGTTTCGAATATAGAGTTGGTTCTACCGGCACCTTTACCACCTCAACAACAAGCCCTGTAGTCCTTAACGGATTATCTGCAGGCAGCTATGCTATTGAAGTAAGGGATGTCTTGGATAACTCCTGTACCGTAACTTTGAACCAAACTATCTCAGAACCTAACGCCCTTGTTACAACCGCTTCGGTTACTGAAGTAGCGACTTGTTCTAACGGTGGCGCAACAATTACTGCATCTGTAACAGGAGGCACACCCGCTTACGAATATCAGTTAGAAGATAATGTTGGTGGTATTATTACTGCTTACCAGACCTCAGCTGTATTTTCTGGTCTAGCAGCAGGCGATTATATCGTAAGGACCAGAGATACAAACTCTTGCGAGGACCCTATTGATACTGCTATAGCTGTAGTGGGCCCAACCCCTATAACATTTACCTCAACACCTATAGCGTGTTATAGTGGAAATAATGACGGATCTATTATCGTTAGTGTTACAGCTGGAAATGGAGATTATCAATTTAACTTGAACGGAGGTCCATGGTTAATCCCAACTCCTGTTGCAGCGACATCATATACTTTTGACAATCTTTCCGCAGGAAATTATACTATTAACGTGAGAGATGGGTTTGGTTGTGAAGGAACGGTTCAAAACCTTACAATTAATGACCAATTGATTGCCAGCACAGTATTAAATCAAGATTTAACTTGTTTAGTAAGTGCATCAGCAACAATCAGTGCTTCTGGGGGGTCTGGATCGTATTCATACGAGTGGTCCAACGATGCGGGAGCAAATTATTTTAGCACAAACTTTACGGGGAACGTATTCAATACTTCAACAGATGGAACATATCAATTTAGAGTAACAGATACCACCAACCCAACCGCTTGTACTATGGTTACCAACACAGTAGTGATAACTCCCGCAAGCATACCCATAATCACTTCGGTAACCCCGACCAATGTTGTTTGTAACGGAAATACCGACGGTTCTTTAAGTATAATCATTGATACTTCGGTCGGTATTGCTCCCTATATTATTGAAGTAATTGAGACAAACGGTCCAACAACAAATTACGGAACTCAAACGACCAATCTTCCCGCTGGAGATTATGAAATAAGAATAACAGATAGTAAGGGATGTGTTTCAGTGCCAACGTTAGTAAGTATTACAGAACCAAATGTCATCAATCCTAATCTATCCAGTACCAATTTGCAATGTACCCCTTCTGGAACTGAGCTTGGAACTATTACAGTTGATGCTTCAGGAGGAACAGCAACCTATATTTATAATGTTTACAATGTAGATTTTAGTGTTTCCCAAACATACGATACTTCTTCTGGAACAAACGACCATACCTTCATGGGTCTTGATTATGGAGATTATACAGTAAGTATTACAGATGCTAATGGATGTCAAAGTTTAAATACGGTTACGATTACAACTGGTCCAGATGTTCTTATTGCAACCCAAGGAGCTGCTGGCTGTACTCCAGGGAGCGGTGAAATGAGGGTTCAGGCACAGGCTTCAAATGGTACGCTCGGTGTTGGAACATTTTATTTTGCAATTTTCCCCGCCCCGCCATTCAATGCTGCTGACCCAGCTTGGTTTACTGAAGACCCGTCACCTCCAAATCCAATTAACTCCCATTTGTTTACAGGATTGACTCCTGGGGTAACTTACACTTTTATCGTTCACGATACCGACACGAACTGTGAATATGTACAAGAAGCTACTGTACCTGTATTAACTTCATCTACTTTGGTTTCCAATATAGACGCAACAACAAATGTTACTTGTACGGGGTCAGCTGATGGAACAGTAGAGTTTACTGTCTCTGGATATGGCGGAAGCAATGTTTCCTATGAAATTTTTGCCGCTGGAACCAATGCAACCACAACGATTACCGGAACAATCTCTGGTGCGGTTGGTGGGCCGGAAACAGATACAGCTACAGGAATAGGTCCAGGCGAATTCTATATACTTTTTACAGAAACTGGTGGACCAAACGTTGGGTGCGTAATGGCCTCTGACCCGTTTGTCATCTTACAGGCACCAACTTTGTTGGATATTACAGCTACGGCTACAAACGATATATCTTGTGGTGACACAGGAACCATTAGTGCTACCGCCCAATTTGGTGCAGGTTCCTATGAGTTCCAACTGGAATTGCAATCTGCTACTCCTCCAACTGTCACCACATGGACAGGTATCAACACTAATGGCCTTTTTAGCGGTCTTGCAAATGACGATTATACCGTTTATGTAAAAGATGCGTATGATTGTATTGCAGAGTTTGACATTACTGTAGGTGAAGACGCACCTCCTCTAATCAGCTCCACGGTTGTGGATGAATGTGTCGGCGAAGGAACTTTTGAATTGGAAGTAGAAATCACTCAGTTGGGAATATCCCCATATCAGCTTAGTGTAAACGGAGGTCCGTTCCAAAATGTTTCATTTACAGCTCTAAATGATACTCATATCGTTTCAGGGCTCAGCTCTGGACTTGGTCAAACGGTCACGATTAGAGATAGTAATGGTTGTATAAATACTAGTACGTTTGATATACAACCTCCCTTACAGTTCAATGCCAACCTGACTACCTTGTTGGATTGTGAAACTGCACCAAACAACAATGCAGAAATTACAATCAATGTAACCACAGGTTCTGGAACATACGAATATGAGATTGATGGTCCTGGTGCAATTGATCAATCACGCACCGCAATGGGCGGAAACTCTGTAGTATGGTCCGATGCCAGTATTGCTGGTTCGTATACCGTTACTGTTTATGATGCTTCTACAGCAGTGCCCAACTGTTTGGGTACAATTATAGTGGAAGTGCCCGCAATCGTTTCCCCAATATTTAGTATAGCATCCCAAACTAATTTAACTTGTCATGGAGCTGATGATGGAATAATATCAGTAAGTGCTACGGACAATGGGATTGGTCCATATACTTTTGAAATCATTTCTGGTCCTGGTAGTACCGCTGCTTTTCCAATAGCTGCAACTACATCTAACAATGTCAATGCGACATTCACAGGTCTAGAAGGAACTGCGGCAGGCATTACCTACACGATTGAGGTGACAGCTGCAAACGGTTGTACAACAACACGGACCGAAACGATAACCCAACCAGATGCCATTGCCAATATCAACGCTACGGTTGCTGAGTTTGAATGCGCTACTGGGAACAATAAAGATAATGCTTCCATTACTATTGATGGAGCTTCTATTACCGGGGGTAGTGGTACCTATGTAATCTATGAGTTTGTTGAAGAAGACGACCCAAATACCGGTGCTATTGAGCCCCCAGCAATCGTTCAATCTGGAAGTAATCAAACTTTTATAGAAACTGATATTGCAGGTGGTGTTTACACTATAAATGTCTATGACGACAATGGTTGTGTAGGAACTATTTCAGAAACCATAAATCCTTTTGATGAATTGGTGTCTGCAAGCATAGTTATAGATACTCCAGCAACCTGTACTTCTGGTGAAGAGATAACTATAACAGCTACTGGTTCTATAACCAACTCTACCAGTACGCCAGCTAACTACGAGTTTAGACTATTGCCTGCTGGCACCTTCCAAGTCTCTGGCGGTTTTACCGGTCTACCTATTGGAATCAACAACTTTGAAATAAGAAACACTGTAACAGGATGTATCATTACAACCTCTCATGACGTTGCAGACCCAGAAGTGTTGGATTTGGATGTCGTGAGCACCACAAATATCACCTGTTTTGGTGATGCCAACGGTGAAGTGGAATTGAACCTTCAAGATGCCAGTAGCGTAACATACGGTAGTGCTACCAGCTATACCCTATACTATGACGTGAACAACACACCAACGGATTTACTGGATGATATAACCTCTACAGGTAGTGACGCAGATGGAAGTTTCACAATAACCGGACTTCTAGCTGGAACATACTACGTGGAAGTCGTGGATACGAATCCACCAGGTTCCGCATGTACATACGGAGAATCGTTTACAATTGCCGGTCCTAATGTTGGTATCTCGGCAAGTACTCAAGTTACCGAAGTTACTTGTAACTTAAATGATGGAAGTATCGAAATCATTAATGCTGCTGGTGGATGGGGAGGATACTCCTATTATGTTGGAACAACAGCACCTTCAGTACCAACTGACTATGTTGGATCTCCATTGTTCGAAAATCTTTCAGGTGGTATTGCCCCGGGAACAACATATCAAGTATGGATAAAAGATCAATTTGATTGTGAACATCAATTATCTGATGTTATACTTGTTGATCCTACTCTTATAACCGCTGCTCTACAGGTCAATGTAGAAAACTGTACGAGCCTTCAGGGTGAGATAGAAGTTGTTGGAACAAGCGGTGGTCAAAACAGCAACTTTACCTATCAGCTTATCCGAAATGGTAGTGCTGTTGGTTCCCCACAACCAAGTACCATTTTTACTGGCTTAGGTGCTGGTTCTTATGAGGTATTGATTGCTGATCAGTGGTCATGTTCTACAACCATCGGAACAGCAATACTTTATGATGAAATGATTGCTACACCTACAGTTGTAAAACCAATTGACTGTACAGTTGATCCAGGGGGTCAAGTGACTATTACCGTCACTGGAGGCTCTTCTAATCTTGATTATGAGGTGTTGTTCCCTGACGGTCTTACAACGGCAACAAATACCACTGGTGTATTTACAGGTCTCACCCAAATAGGAACCTATACGTTTACTGTAACGGATGGAGATACAGCCACACCTTGTACAGCAACCACAACACAAATTTTAGAGGATAAAGTTGACCCAACAATCACAAATGTAGTGGTGGGTCCTGTAAGCTGTACTAGTGGAACAGATGGAAGTTTAACTGTTGAGCTGGACCCAGCAACCATAACAGACCCAACATATACATATGAGCTTTATGAAATGTCTGACCTGGTGACTCCATTTAGGTTTGCGCAAACCAGTGCTACCTTTGTTAATCTTCCCGCAGGTGATTACCGTGTGCGTGTAATCTCTTCAAAGTCTTGTGATGATTTTTATGATGAAACCGTTACAGAGCCTAGTGTTTTGGTTGTTGGGGCATCAGCAACTCCATTTGCTTGTAATGCAAGTAATGCCGTAAATACGTCTACCATTACAGTTACTGCTTCTGGTGGTACGGGACCTTATTTATATAGTATCGACAATGTGAATTTCCAAACATCAAATACGTTCGATATTACAGATAACGGCGCTGTTCAAAATATTACTGTTTTTGTGACCGATGGAAATTCCTGTCCTCAAACAGCTATAGTAGCACCTATTCAACCAATAAATGTATTCACTGCTGCTGTAACAAGAAATATAGCTATTAGTTGTGCTAATGCCGAAGAAGTGTTGATTACCGTGACCGATGATGGAAATCCTTCAAATGTGTATACCTATGAGCTGTTGCCAACAGGGAACCCATCCGGAAGCTTAACAGGCACACCTACAAATATTGAAGCAGAGTTTGATTTAACAGCTCCTGGTAGCTACACATTTAGAGTAACAGACACAAGTACAGGTTGTTATTTTGATACAGCTCCGTATGAAATACTTCCTTTTGACTTGATTCAAGTTACAGCCACGGCGACTGCACCAGCAGTTTGTTTTGGAGGCGCAGGTACTTTGGAAATTGATGTTACAGGATATTCCGGTCCCTATGACTATGAAGTGTTCAATGCGGATGGTACTACAACTACTATTACAAATAGTGGAAATACGGCTACCAACCCATTGTCCATAACCGACCCATTATTGGTAGGTGGAAATTACTTTGTGAGAGTAACACAAACCAGTAATCCATTGTGTGTTGAAGATTCAAATACAATTACCATTATTTCACCAGATAGAATGTTGACCGCTACACCTGTTGAAGTAGCCAATGTAACTTGTACCAACGATCAAGGTGAAATTGAAATCTCACCAGATGGTGGATATCCGCCGTATGACATTCAGTTGACCAATACGACAACAACCCAAGTATATAATGAAACCGATGTGGCCAGTTTTGTGTTCTCTGGACTTTCAGCAGGTTCATATACCGTGCAAATTACAGATGATAACGGATGTGTTATTACTCCAGCCGTACCAACCTTGGTTGAACCTACCCCAATAACTGCAACAATTGCTGGTGGTCCAGCGGTACTCACTTGTTTTGGAGATACCAATGGTAGTGTTACAGCTACAGCTACGGACGGTAGTGGAAACTATCAATATCAATTGAACGTTTATGCAAACCTTGCGGATGCAACACCAATTTCAAGCTCAGGTTTCCAAGCTAATGACACCTTTAATAATCTTGGTGCGGGCATTTACAGTATAACTGTAGCCGATGGTTGGAACTGTGATGATGAAACTCCAAAATTTGAAATTCAACCTACGGATGAAGTCGAGGCTTCATTGATACAGACCGCCCAAGCCACATGTGGCACAAATGGAAGTCTATTGCTAACGGCTATAGGTGGAAATACAGGTGGAACGTATCAGTATTTTGATACCAGTACGTCTACCTGGACAAATTTTGATAGTGGAAATATCCATGCCTTTACCAATATGGTTCCTGATACGTATCAATTTTTAGTAAGGGATTCCAATGGCTGTGAGGCGATGATATCAAACCAGATTAGCATAGATCCTGTTATTCCTTTGGATGCTATTATTGACGACAGTGCCGCAATTATTAATTGTGCAGGTGAAGCTTCTGCTACGATTCGTGCTACAGCTACTGGCGGATTGGGAAGTTATTCTTATGAATTGTTTACAGATGCCGGTTTGACGAATTCAGTTACAGGAAGTTCTCAGGCTTCAGGGGAGTTCAATGGATTGCTTGCAGGAACCTATTACGTGCATGTTACCAGTATGGACTGTACGTATACCAGTGCTGTAGTAAATATTATAGACCCAACACCATTACAAATAGATAGACAAGAATCGACCAATGTAACTTGTTCTGGTCTTGAAGATGGTACCATAACCGTTGAAGTTTCTGGTGGAACGGGTGATATTGTTTATGCAATTACGCCAAACTTAAACCAATTTGATACCGTAAACACCTTTACAGATCTTGCTCCCGGCATCTATGATGTAATAGCTCAAGATAGCAATGGTTGTTTTGAAGTATTCCAATTTGAGATAGAGCCCGCAGAACCAATTGTAGCAAATGCTATAAATGTAATGGACGAAGTTTGTTTTAATAGTGAAGATGGTTCCTTTGAGGTAGATATTACCGGGGGTACAGCTCCTTATGAAACAGCCCTTAATTCTAATTTGGATTCTGATTATGTATTGGGCCAGACATTGTTCGAAAATCTTCCTGCAGGCACACACGTTGTATTTATAAGAGATGCTCAGGGATGTGAATCCAATGTGTTTGTGGAAATAAATCCTGGGGTCAACTTAGCAGCTACGGTAACTCCTGTCTACGAGTGTTCTGGTAATTTACCTACCAATCGTTTGGAGATCGTATTTGAGGATCCAACGGTAGCAAGTGAAGTGCTGTACGGAATGGATACAACAGATCCTGCTGCAATGCAATTGACACCAGATTTCACCAATATTGCTCCAGGTGAACATAGTCTTACTATTTTACATTCCAATGGTTGTCCTAATACGATTACTTTCAGCATAACTGCTTTTGAACCTCTGGAATTAGTATTGGAAAATAGCAATATTAATGAAATCACGGCTACGGCTACTGGAGGGTTGGAAGACTATACGTTCTATTTTGGCGATACGGATAATGGTGACGATAATACATTTATTATCAATAGGACTGATACCTATACAGTTACGGTTGTGGACCAGAACGGATGTGAAACAATTGCAGAGATATTCTTGGAGTTCATAGACATTGAAATTCCTACTTTCTTTACACCGGATGGCGATGGATTGAACGATACTTGGTTACCCGAAAATCTTGAAGCATTCCCCAACGTACTAATGATCATTTTTGATCGTTATGGTAGAGAGCTCTATCGCATGGGATATGGCGATAACGGATGGGACGGGGCATATCAAAATAGTGACCTTCCCACAGGAGATTACTGGCACATCATAAAGCTTCAGGGCGAGACTGATGACCGTGAATTTATTGGACATTTTACCCTATATCGACAATGATAGCTTAACCTACAGCAGCATGTTTAAAAAACTCTATACCCCAATTTTTACTCTTTTGCTCACCTTTGGTGTTTCAGCGCAGGAGTTGACCATTCCACAGCTTTCCCAGTATATAGCTGACAACCCTTTCATAATGTCTCCTACCTATGCTGGAATTGGTGACCATATAAAGGTTAGACTTACCGGACTTACCCAATGGGTAGGTATCGAAGATGCCCCTGACACTCAAACTTTGGCAGCAGATGCTAGAATTGGTAACCGATCAGGTATTGGTATGTTGTTGTACAACGATAGCAATGGTGAAACAAAGCAAAGAGGATCTAGGCTTACTTTTGCCCATCACCTTACACTTAATCGATACGATGATATCTTTCTTTCTTTTGGAATTTCTTATAACTTTAACCAGTTTAGGATTGATGTTGAAAATTTTAGGGATAACAACGGACAGCTTCCAACAGATGATAAATCGACTACCAACCATAACTTTGACCTTGGTTTTTTATATCGATACAATAAATTCTATATCACCTTAAATGCATCCAATATTCTGAACAAGAACTTGGAGCAGTTCAATCCTGTTTTTGAACCAAATACTTTACGGAATTACTATGGCTATGCAGGTTACAGTATTTCTAAAAGTAAAAACAGTAAATTGGAAATAGAACCTTCCGTTTTTTTCCAGTGGTTTGAAAGTGATGGTCGTTCGGTAACGGATTTGAATACGAAATTTAGGTTTCATGATTTTGAGGATTATTACTATGTAGGACTTACCTATCGTTTTTTGAATGATCAGATAGGAAAGCCATTATACATAGCACCTATTGCCGGTTTGAAGAAAAGTAACTTCTATTTTGGATATTCCTATCAGGTAATCACCAATGAAATTCTTGGGTATAGCTCTGGAACACATGTACTCACTGTGGGTATGGATCTGTTCCAAGGTTTAAGCAATTGTAGATGTATGTATTAATTGTTTGATTTGAGCTATTTTTGTCCGTCTTAATTTTTGATGATAGTGGGTAAAATTAGATTGAACAACATTAGGGTACATTCCAATCATGGATGTCTTAAGGAAGAAATGCTTATCGGTAGTGATTATAGGGTAGACTTGGTGGTATCTGCCGATTTGTCCAAACCTTCTCAATCAGATAAACTTTCAGAAACCGTTGACTACGTTCATTTGAACAATATTGTGAAAGAAGAAATGGGTTTACGCTCCAACCTTTTGGAACACGTAGCCAAACGCATCATAGATAGAATATTCTTGGAACTACCTGCTGTTAATAATGCAGAAATTGAAGTTTCAAAAATAAATCCCCCTATTGGTGGTGATGTGGAAAGCGTTTCGGTGAAAGTTGAATATACTCGGTAAACGACTGTATATGAACAGCGTATTAGTATTACGCTTTTATTAAATTTGCGTTATGAAATGGCATTGTGGTCGAATTGGATAGACAAAGTCCCGCAAGGATTTTTATGGTGGTTCGAGTCCACCCGATGCCTCTAAGTCGTTTCATTAGTAAGAAACTTACTTTTGCATCAGTTCCCGAAGGTATTTCATAAATTATTTATAGATTTGCTCCACTAAATTGGCATCGTGGCCGAGTGGCTAGGCACAGCTCTGCAAAAGCTTGTACAGCGGTTCGAATCC
The DNA here is from genome assembly GCA_039030475.1 of Bacteroidota bacterium. Lineage (GTDB taxonomy): Bacteria > Bacteroidota > Bacteroidia > Flavobacteriales > Flavobacteriaceae > Flagellimonas. The sequence continues at coordinate 3,775 of JBCCEC010000025.1, read as the reverse complement.
GCTCGATGCCTCAAAAACGCCCAACAGATTTGTTGGGCTTTTTTTCATTTATCCTATCTATTCCATCTTGTATATTGAATTTCTCTTTCGGCAGAAATCCTTTGGTTATCAGAACAATTCCGCAAACAATGATCACAATTCCCAATCCCTTTTTTATCAAAACTATCTTTTCTTGAGTCAAGTATCTTTTCAACTGCTTCGCCAATATTATCTTTACTAGGTCAGTTGTAAAATAAACAATAATGACCGTACTGAAAAAGACCAATATTCTATTGCCATTATTGTCCAAACTTGGCCCCACAATTACAATTAACCCCAGCCAAAAAGCCAAAACGCCGATGTTGATAAAGTTCAATAAAAACCCTTTTATCAAAAGCCCTAGGTAAGTGCCGGTAGATGCTTTTATACTTGCTTTCTTCTTCGTTTTTTTTATAAAAATTACTACGCCATAAACGAGTAAAATTGTACCTCCAAAGACGAACAGCCCAGGTTGGTTGCTCAGGTTATCCAATAACTGAAAACTACTGAAATAAGCAATGGTCAAAAAAACGATATCCGCAATAATAACCCCTATATTAAAAGCAACCGCTGCTCTAAAACCTTTAATTGCGCTTGTCTCCAACAGCACAAAGAAAACAGGCCCTATCATAAAGCTCAATAGGAACCCTAGAGGAATTGCCGCCTGAATATCGTCTATCATACTACTTTGTTACTCTACACGTTTTATTTTTCCACCAAAAACTGTTTTTTCGTCCATTTTCTGTGGATTACCATATACCATGACCTCACCTCCTGCCTTAACATCAGCCTTAACATAGTCAGTTGCATAAATTTTAGCATTTCCTCCTGCATTCACAGAAACCGTGGTCAGTCTTGTTTTAAATTCTTTTCCATCATACGTTCCTCCAGTATTGATACGTACATCCTGATTATCAGAGAAACCTTTTGTGGTAATTTCTCCTCCAGTGATTGATTTTATCAATAATTGTTCTGTTTGGCAATTAATCAAAAGCTCTCCGCCTTCTTGTGCCTTTAGCTCTAAAATATCCTGTTTTATTGATGCTTCAGATGATATTCTGGCATCTTCGTTAACATCGATTATCTTTATTTCTTCGGTATGGTACAAATCTATAAATGTTCTGTATCCACTGAAAATTTTATCTATTTCCATTCGTAATTTCAATACTCCGGCATTGTTGACAATGGCGACTTTTTTTGTATTCGCTCCTGTTATGACAGCCCTGTTCACATCAGACTTAATAAGATTTATAGAAAGTCCGTCGAACCCTTTGACCTCAGTAAATTTCTTGAGTTCCTGTGTTATTTTTTCATCTTGGGCGTTCAATGCTTGAAACGAAAGAACTAACAATACAATCTTTGCTACTTTCATGTGTTAGAATTTGATGCTCAAAAGAATAACAAGTTTTATTCCAAAATAGTATTACTTTTCTTACCAATCAACGAAAAATCCAAATGACGTTTTACTAAATCTGTATTCTTTACCATTACGTAAACTTCGTCTCCCAATTGATACATGCGATTGGTTCGCTCACCAACGATGGCATATTGTCTTTCATCAAATATATAATAGTCATCTTTAATATCGCGAATCCGCACCATGCCCTCACATTTGTTCTCCACTATTTCTACATAGATACCCCACTCGGTCACTCCAGAAATCACACCCAAAAATTCTGAGTCCTTATGGTCTTGCATAAATTTGATCTGCATGTATTTTATAGAGTCCCGTTCCGCACTTGCCGCAAGAATTTCCATACTGGATGAGTGTTTACATTTTTCTTCGTAAACCATTTCTTTTAGTGGTTTTCCTCCATCTAAATAATGCTGCAAAAGTCTATGCACCATCACATCTGGATATCTTCGTATAGGAGATGTAAAATGGGTATAGTATTCAAATCCCAAACCATAATGTCCTATATTTTCCGTAGTATAGGTTGCCTTGCTCATACTCCTAATGGTAAGGGTATCCACAAGGTTTTGCTCTTTCTTTCCTTTTACGTCTTTTAAAAGTTGGTTTAAAGAGTTGTTGAGGCTCTTTTTATCCTTAAGGTTTATACTATGGCCAAATCTCGAAATAACTCCGTTCAACGCCATTAATTTTTCTTCATCTGGTTCATCATGAATACGATAGACAAATGTTTTCTTTTGTTTGCCTATAAATTCCGCAACTTTTTTATTTGCCAAAAGCATAAATTCTTCAATCAATTTATTGGCATCTTTTGCTTCTTTAAAATAAACACCTTCCGGTTCATTGTTTTCGGATAAATTGAATCTCACCTCAATTTTATCAAAAGAAATAGCACCATTGTCCATACGTTGTTTTCGCATAATCTTGGCCAACTTATCAAAGGTCAATGTTGCTTCTACAACTTCATCCGAAACTTTATAACCCGACTCCCTAATAGATACATCATCTGGAATTGTTCCTTTCCCTGTCTCTATAATATGCTGTGCTTCTTCGTAAGCAAAACGTTCGTTGGAATCAATTACCGTTCTCCCAAACCATTGCCCTATCAAATTTGCTTTGGAATCCATTTCAAAAATGGCGGAAAACGTATATTTCTCTTCGTTAGGCCTAAGCGAACATGCATTATTGGACAATACTTCTGGCAACATGGGAACGACTCTATCAACAAGATAGACCGATGTTGCTCTCTCGTATGCTTCGTCTTCCAAAACTGTGTTTGGTTGTAGATAATGCGATACATCTGCAATATGGATACCTATTTCATAATTACCGTTTTCTAATTTTTGAAAAGAAAGAGCATCATCAAAATCCTTGGCATCTTTAGGATCTATGGTAAATGTGAGCACATCCCGCATATCCCTTCTTTTTGCAATTTCAGATTCCTTAATTGAGGTATCCAACGTATTGGCAAATTGCTCTACTTCATACGGAAATTCATAAGGCAGTCCGTATTCCGCCAAAATGGAGTGTATTTCGGTATTGTGTTCTCCTGGTTTGCCCAGAACTTGTATCACCTCTCCGTAGGGTGAGTCGGCATTATCGGGCCATTCTCCTAAATCTACCAAAACCTTGTCTCCGTCTTCGGCTTTTTTCAGCTTTTCCATGGGAATGAAAATATCGGTATACATTCGTGGGTCGGACGGTCTTATAAAAGCAAAGGTCTTTTGTTTGTCCACAATGCCCACATAGCTTGTCTTTTTGCGCTCAATAACACTAGCAATCTCTCCTTCTTGCTTTTTTCCCTTGCGTTTTGGTTTAAGAAAAACTTCTACCGTATCACCATGTAATGCTTTGTTCAATCGATTGTAAGGAACAAAAACGTCATCATCCAAATCATCAACTACAATGTAGGCGTTTCCACTGGTAGTCAAATCAACTGTTCCTGTAAAATACGTATGGAGTGAAGGTTTCTTCTTAAACTTTCCTTTCTCTTCCTCTATAATTCTATCACTTGCTTTGAGCTGACCTAAACGTTTGATAAGTTCGTTACGTCCTTGTGTATCGGTAATACCGAGTTTTGCACTAATTTGTTTATAATTGAAGGTTTTTGAAGGTTCTTTTTCAAGTACTGTAAAAATGCCTTTAGTTATCTCATTCTTTCGCTGACTTCTTGTCCTCTTCTTCTTTTTTGACATTTGTAATTTTAATTTTTCGAAAAATACAAATTATAATCCTTGACCTTAGTAGGAACAGAAACTAATCGTAAATCAAAACTGATTTTATTAACAATACATACTATTATTATTTTTCCTTTTTAATAATTTAAATAAAAATGGTGATTATGAT
>JBCCEC010000024.1:0-48514 GCA_039030475.1 Bacteroidota bacterium | reverse complement strand
GGATTCGAACCCTCGATACACTTTTGGTGTATACACACTTTCCAGGCGTGCGCCTTCGACCACTCGGCCACCTCTCTATTATTATAGTTAGGCCGACCAATTAACAAAAAAATAATTAGTTAATAAAATTTGAGGCGTTAATTTTACTGCATTTCACCACGAAGTGATGTTTCAAAAATAGTCTTGAAGAGTTTTCCGGAAACATTACTGCCCAATAGGTACATTGCCTTGGTAAGAGCAGCCTCTGTTGTAATGTCCTTTCCGTTAATCATTTGCATTTCTTTTAGCATTAGACTTGTCTTGTAATGCCCCATTGACACGCCACCTCCCGAGCATTGTGTAACATTAATAACATGAAGGCCATTTGTTATAGCTTCTTTTAGGGTATTTAAAAACCATTCATCGGTAGGGGCATTACCAGCACCATAAGTTTCCAATATCAAAGCTTTCAATCCTGGAATTTTTAAGGTCGATGTCAAGACAGAAGGATTAAGTCCCGGAAACAACTTAAGAACAGCAACATTGGTATCCATTTTTTTATGCACCTTCAATTTTTTTCTTGAGTTACCATAAGGCTTAAAAAGGTAATTGTAATGAACGTTTAAATGGACACCGGATTCTACCAATGGCGGGTGGTTCAATGAAGTAAATGCCTCAAAATGTTCCGCGTTTATTTTTGTTGTTCTGTTGGCCCGATACAGTTTGTATTCAAAGTACAAACCTACTTCTTGTACAACTGCTTTTCCCTTTTCTTTTAACGCTGCTATTTGGATAGATGTAATCAGGTTTTCTTTCGCGTCCGTTCTTAAATCACCGATTGGGAGTTGCGAGCCTGTAAAAATTACTGGTTTACTAAGGTTCTCCAACATAAAGCTGAGTGCAGAAGCAGAATAGCTCATGGTATCACTGCCATGCAATATCACAAACCCATCATACGTATCATAGTCCTCCTCTATCATAGAGGCCATCGTTACCCAATAATCAGGGTTCATATTAGAAGAATCTATGGGCGTATCAAACGATTTCCCCGTTAGTTTACAATCCAACTGATTTAGTTCCGGAATATTCCCCGTTAGCTCTTCAAAATCGAAGGCCCTTAGGGCGCCTGTCTCATAATCCTTGACCATACCTATGGTTCCACCGGTATATATGAGCAATATGTTTGTTTGGTTTTGCATATCGTTCTAAATACTAAAGACTTCTTTAGAGTTTTCAGTTGTTATTTCAGCGATTTCTTCTTTGGACTTTCCATAAATTATAGAAAGTTTTTCCAAAACCTTTAGGATGTAAGAACTTTCGTTCCGTTTTCCCCTAAATGGAGCTGGGGCCAAATACGGTGAATCCGTCTCAAGTACAATATGTTTTAAATCGATTTTATCCAAGAATTGATCGATCTTGCCATTTTTAAAAGTAGCCACGCCACCTATGCCCAATTTCATATTATAGGATATTGCTTTGTGTGCTTGCTCTAATGTTCCTGTAAAACAATGGAAAATACCATACAGATCATTTGTCTTCTCTTGTTCTAAAATTTCAAATATTTCATCAAAGGATTCCCTGCAATGTATCACAATGGGCAACCGATGCTTTTTAGCCAATCTAATTTGATGTACAAACGCCTCTTGCTGTTGTTTTAAAAAAGTTTTGTCCCAATATAGATCGATTCCTATTTCACCTACCGCATAAAAATTTCTATTTGCCAATTGCTGCTCCACATGGGCTAACTCCTCCTTAAAGTTTTCTTTTACATGCGTTGGATGCAATCCCATCATTAGAAAAACATTGTTAGGATAATTGGATTCTAAATCCAACATGGCTTTTGTATATGTTGAATCGATTGCCGGAATAAAAAAGCGTTCAACACCGGCTTGAATAGCTTTTTTCATGATATCGTGACGATCCTCATCAAAAGCTTCACTATACAAATGGGTATGCGTATCGGTTATGATCATAAAGCAAAAATAGGTTTATCTTAGACGTTTGTAATAGTTGATTTGAATAAAAAATAGCCCTATAAAATGCTTAGTCCAGCTTAGCATGACAAGTAGAACAATAAAAATGCATGAAATCACTCCAGAAATTTCTTAAATCCAAAGATTATACTAAAATATCCTTATCACTTACCGAAACCAATCACTTTGAAATCGAAGCCAAAATCAATGGGGTATTGGGACGTTTTATTTTAGATACCGGAGCTTCCAATACGTGTGTAGGAATAGACAAAATTGAGTTTTTTAAAATGGTTTCTGAAGTTTCGGATATTAAGGCAGCAGGAGCAGGAGCCACAGAAATGGAAACCTTAGTTTCCACCAAGAACAAAATCAAAATTGGGGAGTGGAAAAAAAACAAACAAAAGATTGTCTTGTTTGATTTGGTGCATGTAAACCATGCGTTGACCGCACACAATGTAACCCCAGTGGACGGAATTATAGGTGCTGATATTCTTAACAAAGGAAAAGCGGTTATCGATTATGACAAGAAATATCTGTTTTTGAAGAATAGATAATCAAATGTCTGCTCAAGGGCAGTCGAGAACTTTATGGATGTTACATAAACCTCTCGACCGTACTCGAAATAATTATTTTTTAAAGCTCCAATGCTTTCTTTACATCCCCGCCCATTAATAATTCTTCTGGGCTTTCCAATGCTTCTTTAACCGCCACTAAAAACCCTACGGATTCTTTCCCATCAATTATCCTGTGGTCATACGAAAGCGCAACATACATTATTGGGGCAATTGCGATAAGACTATCTTTAACAATAGGCCTTTCAACGATATTGTGCATTCCTAAAATAGCACTCTGCGGCGGGTTAATAATTGGTGTGGATAGCATGGAACCAAAAACGCCACCATTGGTTATTGTAAATGTACCGCCGGTCATCTCATCTACGGTGATCTCACCTTCACGTGCACGAATTGCCAATCGTTTCACCTCAGCTTCCACTCCTCTAAAGCTTAGGTTTTCAGCATTCCTGATTACTGGAACCATTAGTCCTTTTGGACCTGAAACGGCTATGCTGATGTCACAAAAATCATAAGATATCATCTCCTTGCCATCGATCATAGAGTTTACCGCTGGGTATAGCTCCAAAGCTCTAACTACGGCTTTTGTGAAAAAGGACATAAAGCCCAAACTAACACCGTGCTTTTCTTTAAAAATCTCTTTGTATTCTTTTCGAAGCTCAAAAATGGGCGACATGTCAACCTCGTTAAAGGTGGTCAACATAGCAGTTTCGTTTTTAGCAGCAACCAAACGCTCGGCAACTTTACGTCGCAACATAGAAAGTTTAGAACGTGATTCACCTCTATTCCCACCAGTAGGAGTTCCCATGGAAGGAACTGCTTTTACTGCATCTTCCTTGGTAATGCGTCCATCTCTTCCTGAACCTGAAACAGAAGTGGGCGCTATACCTTTTTCATCAAGAATTTTCTTTGCCGCTGGTGATGGGGTACCGGATGCATACGTTTTGGCCTTTACCTTCTCCTGAGGAGCGCTTTCTTTAGATTCAACCACTTTGGGTTCCTCTTTCTTTTCTGATTTTTCTTCAGCCGCTGGAGCATCGCCACCTTCAGGTTTTGCGGCACTGGTATCAATTAAACAGACCACCTCTCCTACTGCAACAGCGTCTCCTTCTTCAGCTTTTAAAGTAATAATTCCACTTTCCTCTGCTGGAAGCTCTAACGTTGCCTTATCCGAATCTACCTCAGCAATTGCTTGGTCTTTTTCCACATAATCTCCATCTTGAACCAACCATTCTGCAATTTCCACTTCGGTGATGGATTCCCCAGGTGAGGGAACTTTCATTTCTAAAACCATGTTATTCTAGTTTTGATGCTATAATGTTATCTTAATTTCATGTTGTCTTTGGTCTTATCAAAGACATATTCTATTACTTGGGCATGTCTTCTTTGAGACCTCACTGCGCTACCAGCTGCCGGAGCACCGTAAAACCTTCTAGAAGCTACCCTAAATTGCTTTGCTTCATCAAAATGCATTAATAGATGCCCCCAAGCACCCATGTTTCTGGGTTCTTCCTGTGCCCAAACCACATCGTCCGCATTTTTATACTTTTTAAGGATACCTTGTATCTCTTTAGCAGGCAGCGGAAACAGTTGTTCCAAACGTACCAAAGCCACATCGTCCCTTTTTTCTTTTTCTTTTTTATCGAGCAGGTCATAGTAGAACTTCCCTGTACAGAAAACCAACGTTTTAATTTTGGAAGCAGATGCCTTTTCATCATCGATCAATGGCTGAAAACTTCCGTTGGCCATCTCCTCTTTTGTTGATAATACTTTGGGATGCCTTAGCAAACTTTTTGGCGTAAAAACAACCAATGGCTTTCTAAAATCAGCCTTCATTTGCCTGCGCAATAAATGAAACATGTTTGCAGGTGTGGTCACATCTGCCATGTACATGTTATCTTTTGCGCACAGCTGAAGATACCGTTCCATTCGCGCAGATGAATGTTCTGCACCTTGACCTTCATAACCATGTGGCAACAACAATACAAGTCCATTCTGCAACTTCCATTTATCCTCGGCGGAAGAAAGATATTGGTCAATGATAATTTGTGCGCCATTACTGAAATCACCAAATTGTGCTTCCCAGATGGTCAATGTTTTTGGGCTTGCCATTGCGTATCCGTAGTCAAATCCCATCACGGCATATTCAGATAAGAGCGAATTATAGATATGGAACTTTCCATTCTGATTTTTACCCAAAGTGTTTAAAAGGGTAACCTCTTCCTCGTGCATTTCTGTTTTTATGACCGCATGGCGATGCGAAAAAGTTCCCCGTTCCACATCTTGTCCTGTCATCCTAACATCGTATCCTTCCTCTATCAATGACGCATAAGCCAAGAGTTCACCCATGGCCCAGTCCAACTGGTTATCCTCAAAATACATTTTATTCCTGGCCGCTACCAATCGTTCTAACTTTCTAAGGAATTTCTTTTCCTTGGGAAGCGCAGTAATGCTTTTGGCAACCTCGTTAAGCTTTGCCAGTTCATAAGAAGTATCGATAGCACTAAGCATAGCATCTTCCGTCTTCTGGCTAAATCCTTCCCATTCATCTTTCATAAATGGGGTAATTCTAGTTTTTTCTACTTTCCGCGAATCAAGTAAATCTTCTTCTAGATTCTTCTTGTACTCCGTTTCCAGTTTCTTTACGTAATCTTTATCTATAATCCCTTGTTCAATTAGCTTTTCGGCATAGATATCCCTTGGGTTTTTGTGCTTGGAAATTAGTTTATAAAGTAGCGGTTGCGTAAATTTAGGTTCATCCCCTTCATTGTGCCCGTATTTGCGATAGCCCAATAAGTCTAGAAAAACATCTCTTTTAAAGCGCATTCTATACTCCAAAGCAAAAATAGATGCATGCACAACGGCTTCCGCATCATCTGCATTTACATGTAGCACTGGTGAAAGGGTAACCTTACCAACATCTGTGCAATAGGTTGATGATCTGGCGTCCAAGTAATTGGTAGTAAATCCTATTTGATTGTTGACTATTATATGAATGGTCCCACCGGTATGATATCCCTCCAAACGGGCCATCTGTATTATTTCGTAAACAATACCTTGACCAGCAAAAGCCGCATCCCCATGCACCAATATGGGCAATACTTCTGAAATATTTTCTTGATGATCACTATCCTGTTTTGCCCTAGTGATACCTTCTACAATCGAATTGACCGTTTCTAAGTGCGAAGGATTTGGAGCAATGTTCATATTGACCACCTTTCCTGAATCGGTCTCCCTTCTGGAAGTCCAACCCAAGTGGTATTTTACATCTCCATCAAAGATGGTTTCCTCATAATCCTTTCCATCAAACTCGCTAAAAATATCTTTTGGTGACTTCCCAAAAATATTGGTCAATACACTTAATCTACCACGGTGTGCCATACCCATAACAAACTGCTTGACACCTGCATCCGCTGCTTTTTCCATAATGACGTCCAAAGCGGGAATAAGCGACTCACCTCCTTCTAAAGAAAAACGTTTTTGCCCAACATATTTGGTGTGCAAAAAGCTTTCAAAAGAAACGGCTTCGTTTAATTTTCGTAGGATGTTTTTCTTTTCATCTGGCGAAAAAGTTGGATGGTTATCGTTGACATTTAAACGATCCTGAATCCATTGAATACGCTCCGGAGTACGAATGTACATGTATTCAACTCCTATAGCATCACAATAAATACGTTCTAAATGGGAAATAATCTGCTTTAACGGGCTGGAACCTATTCCTATAATTTTTCCTGCATCAAAAACAGTGTCCAAATCTGCTTCGGACAAGCCAAAATTGGATATTTCCAACGTAGGCTCGTATTTTCTTCGTTCCCTTACCGGATTTGTTTGTGTAAATAAATGACCTCGCGAACGATATCCATTTATCAGGCGGATAACCTCAAATTCTTTTTGCAGGCTTTCGGGAATTTCGATTTCCCTTCCATTTGAAAGAACAACTTTTCTTCCATTTTCGGATTCAATGCCGAGTTCTTCCAAAGAACCTTCTTGGCCAAAATCAAAACCTTGAAAAAAAGCCCTCCAACTGGGCTCAAGACTATCGGGACTTGTTAGGTATTTATCATATAGCTCCGCAAAGAATGAAGTGTGCGCAGCATTTAAAAAAGAATATTTATCCATAGACAGTTTACAGCTAAAACTTATCTGAAAAATTTAACCAAAAATACAATAAAAATATATCTGGGTTACTTTATTTAGGGTTATTTAAGGGTTTAGGGAAATCTTTGACAAAATTTATCTCAATTTATAAATTGGCTTTTTTAAGAACTATATCTGTGTTTGAACCAAACTTTCTGCCACTCTCTTTTTAATACTAAAAAGCAAACCTCATCCGAAACATCCACTTCATCCAAAGCGTTGATATTTTTTATTGCATGTTCTGGAATATCTACGACGTAGAGTAGGTTTAAATATTTCTGGAATTGCTCCAACAACAAAAAATAAATCTTCTCGTGGACCAGTTGCTTTAAATCTGTAGGAAGTATATCCAACTGGAAATCCAACTTTACAGTGACCAATTCAAAATCCTTTTTCAACTGCAACAAAAACTTTTCATAAAGTGGTTCTTTATGCAAAAATTCCAGTAGTTCAATGCTGTTGTTAAAGTCAGGCAACATTTTAGCTTCTAATCTTTTGCTCCCAGTCCCAGGCAGACTTCAGGGAATCATCTAAAGATGAGCTTGCTTTCCAACCAAGGACTTCATTAGCCTTTTTCGTATTGGCATATGCCTGAATTACATCCCCAGGCCTTCTATCCACTATTTTATAGTTCAACTTTTTTCCAGAAACGCGTTCAAAGCTCTCTATCACTTCAAGAACCGAACTTCCTTTACCAGTTCCTAGATTAAAAACTTCAAAATTTGAGTCATTTTTTTGATTTAGAAGTCGTTGCAGTGCTACGACATGTGCCTTGGCCAAATCGACCACATGAATATAGTCACGAATGCATGTACCATCATCGGTTGGATAATCATCTCCGAAAACAGAAAGCTGCTCTCGCAACCCGATACCCGTTTGGGTAATGTAAGGAATCAGATTCTGGGGTACTCCGATAGGTAATTCTCCTATTTCGACAGTGGGGTGCGCTCCTATCGGATTAAAATAACGCAATGCAATAGACGATAGTTGTGGATTTACCTTGCAAGTGTCCTTTATAATCTCCTCACCTATCTGCTTCGTATTCCCATAAGGAGACTCAGCAGATTTTACCGGAGCGTCCTCCTTAATTGGCATAATATCTGCCTGACCATAAACGGTACATGAAGAACTGAATATAAAGCTCGCCTTGTTCTTTTTTGTTAGCTCTTGAAGCATGTAAACCAAAACTCCAAGATTGTTTTCGTAATACAACAAAGGGTTTTCAACACTCTCACCAACTGCCTTAGAGGCTGCAAAGTGAATTACCCCTTCAATATCGCCATGTTTTGCAAAGAACGCCTCAACTTTAGGCTTTTCCCGTAAATCCATTTTCTCAAAAATGGGTTTCTTTCCGGTAATGGCTTCGATACCATCCAAAACTTTTTCATCGGCGTTGGAAAGATTATCTATAATTACGACTTCAAAACCTTCATTTTGAAGTTCAACTACGGTATGGGACCCTATAAATCCCAATCCGCCCGTTACAAGTATTTTCATCGTATTATTGGTTTACAAAATCTATGACCAAACTAGTAATAAATTCAATCTGTTCATTATCTAATTCCGTATGCATAGGTAGCGAGATAACCTTTTCTATCAATTGGTTCGTTACAGGAAAATCAGCTTCATTGTAACGGTCATCCACGTACGCTTTTTGTTTGTGCAAAGGAATGGGATAATATACACCACATGGAACGCCGTTATCGTTTAAATGTTGCACCAACGCATCTCTTTTACCGTTTACAATCTTTAGGGTATATTGATGAAAAACATGGCAATCGCAAGTATCGCATATACCCTCACAACCATTTACAGTTTTGGGCGTGACAATGTTCGCATGCCCTTCGAATGCCTTGGAATATTTTTTTGCGGCCCCTCTTCGCTTTTCATTGTAGGAATCCAGATTAGGTAGTTTAGCTCTCAAAACAGCTGCTTGAATCGAATCCAATCGCGAGTTTACGCCTACCACATCATGATGATATCTTTTGTACATCCCATGGTTCACCATTCCACGTATGGTATGGGCCAACTCATCATCATTGGTGAAAATAGCGCCCCCGTCTCCATAACAGCCTAAATTTTTGGATGGAAAGAAAGAGGTCGATGCTACATGCCCAATGGTTCCCGACTTTTGTTTTTTCCCATTCTTAAAAGTATGGGTCGCACCAATTCCCTGGGCATTGTCTTCAATCACATAGAGTTCATGTTTCTCGGCCAAATCCATAATGGCATCCATATTGGCACATTGTCCAAAAAGATGCACTGGAACAATAGCTTTTGTCTTTGGAGTGATTGCTTTTTCAATGGCCTTGATATCTATATTAAACGTATCAGGTTCAACATCCACCAATACAGGGGTAAGGTTTAATAGCGCTATGACCTCAACGGTCGCGGCGAAGGTAAAATCGGCAGTGATTACCTCATCACCGGGTTGCAGACCAAGTCCCATCATACATATTTGCAGTGCATCTGTACCATTTGCGCACGGAATAACATGTTTAACCTCCAAATAAGCTTCCAGTTCTTTTTGAAACTCATGAACCTGTGGGCCATTTATAAAAGCCGAAGAATCCAGAACTTCCGTTATGGAAGTATTCACCTTATCTTTAATGCCCTCATATTGACCTTTAAGGTCAACCATCTGTATTTTATTCATCCAAATAAATTATGCCCTAAAATTAAGAAATTAACACGCCACAACAACCTATTGATGAAAGAATGTATTTTAGCGGAAATATGATGCCAGTGCGATTTATCTATACTATTCTGATTTCTCTATCTTGGATGGTTTTAAAGGTCATTGCTCTTTTTAACCCCAAAATGAAATTGTTCGTTTCTGGAAGAAAAGAGGTGTTTCAAAAACTTGAAGCAAAAGTTTCTGGCGATGATCGATTTATTTGGATGCACGTAGCGTCTTTAGGGGAATACGAACAAGGGCTTCCCATTTTAGAACGGATAAAATCCAAATATTCATCCCATAAAATTGCACTTACCTTTTTCTCGCCATCAGGTTACGAAGTGAAAAAAAATACTGGAATAGCAGATGTTGTTGTCTATCTTCCAATGGATACGTTATCCAACGCAAAACGGTTTTTAATCAACATCAATCCTGAAATCGCCATATTTATAAAGTATGAGATTTGGCCCAATTATCTGTATGAATTGAAAAAAAGAGGTATTCCGACACTGTTGGTTTCAGCTATCTTTTCTAAAAGACAAGTTTTTTTCAAACCATACGGTGGGTTTATGCGAAAAAGCTTAAAGACCTTCTCTCATTTCTTCGTTCAAAATGAATCCTCAAAACACCTGTTAGCCTCTTTAAATTTTGAAAATGTTACTGTAAGTGGCGACACTCGTTTTGATAGGGTTTCCGAGATTTTAAAACAAGACAATGTGTTGGGGTTCATGAAAGACTTCAAAAAAAGTGACTTCTGCCTTGTTGCAGGAAGCACTTGGCCTGAGGATGAAGAAATACTAGTTGATTTTATAAACTCTTCGGAAAAAACCGTAAAATACGTAATTGCTCCCCATACCATAAAGCCTGTACATATAGAAAAAATACAGGCGAGCTTAACTAAAAAATCAGTTTGTTATTCTAAACTAGCACAAGAAAACGTAGCGGATTATGAAGTCATTATTATAGATACCATTGGACTTTTGACAAAAATTTATAGCTATGCAGATGTAGCTTATGTAGGCGGGGCTTTTGCCACAGGACTCCACAACACCTTAGAACCGGCCGTGTATGGCATTCCTGTAATAATAGGCCCAAATTACCTGGGTTTTAGGGAAGCGGAGGACTTGGTAGACAGAAATGGAATCCACGTTATCACGGACAATTCCTCCTTTACAGGCTTAATGAACCGTTTTATTTCTGATAGTGATTTCAGAAATAAAACAGGAAATACAAATACAGATTATATAAAGGAAAATTTAGGAGCAACTGAACTTGTTATGGAGTTTATACATACGCTTCTTTGATTTTTTCCTAGTTTTAGCGAAATCAACCTAATCATGAACAACCGTATTTTTAAAATATCATTGACCGCTGCTTTAGCGGGTTTTCTTTTTGGTTTTGACACTGTCGTTATCTCTGGTGCAAACCTGCCTATCAAGGAACTTTGGAACACAACTCCTTTGTTCCATGGAATTTTCATCATGAGCATGGCCTTATGGGGCACTGTTATAGGCTCCTTATTTGGCGGTATACCTTGCGACAAACTAGGAAGAAAGAAAACATTGATATGGATCGGAATTCTTTATTTTATTTCCGCCTTAGGTTCAGCGCTTGCCCATGACCCCTATCTTTTTTCTTTTTTTAGATTTATTGGAGGTGTTGGAGTTGGTGCTTCCTCAGTGGCTGCGCCAATATATATTTCCGAAATTTCTACACCAGATAACCGTGGCAAACTAGGTGCCATGTACCAGTTTAATATTGTTTTTGGAATTTTCATCGCTTTTATTTCCAATTATTTGTTAGAAGGGTTTGGCGGCGCAAATGATTGGCGTTGGATGTTGGGCGTAGAAGCAATTCCTGCATTGGCTTATACCGTTATGGTTTTAAGTATTCCTAACAGTCCAAGATGGTTGATGATGAAACGGCAAGATGAAAATGGAGCCCTTAAGACTTTAGAATATATCTCCAATAAAGAAGTAGCTGCGAAAAGGTTGCTTGAAATAAAAGAGGCCTTAGGGAAGACGTTTTCCAAGGACAGTCTATTTTCAGGGAAATACAAACCGCAATTGTTACTGGCATTTTTTCTGGCTTTCTTCAATCAACTGTCTGGAATTAACTTTATACTCTACTACGCCCCAGAGATTTTAGAACGAGCTGGATTAGCGGCCAAAGAATCGCTTTTTAGTTCTATCTCCATAGGCATTGTTAATCTGATTTTTACTTTGGTCGGCATTCGGTTGATTGATCATCTGGGTCGAAAACAGCTCATGAAAATAGGCTCGATAGGCTACATTGTGAGCTTGGCAGTTGTTGGATGGTGTTTCTATAGCGATGCAAGCTCAACCTTATTGCTTTCTTTTATTTTGGTTTTTATCGCTTCGCATGCTATTGGACAGGGTGCCGTAATCTGGGTTTTTATTTCTGAAATATTCCCGAACAAAGTACGCGCATATGGCCAATCTTGGGGCACGGGAACCCATTGGATTTTTGCAGCCATAATTACTTTGGTAACACCTATTTTCTTAGATGCGGACAAAGGGATTTTTAAAGATAATCCTTGGCCTATATTTTTGTTTTTTGCTCTGATGATGGTTTGCCAACTTGCGTGGGTGCTATTCGTTATGCCTGAAACAAAAGGAGTTTCTTTAGAAGAGTTGGGTAGAAAATTAAGTGCTAAAAACACCAAGTCCAGCTAGCGATACTACGGAACATGAGCTAAAAATGTCCGTTAATCGAATAACCACATGATATTTAGGATTGATGAGTGAATATTTCCGTACATTGGAAAAAATAACACTATTATGACTGATCAAGTTTCTTTTGGCAGTAAAATGCTAGTTGGCTTTTTACGGCTAATGGTATTCGTTCTTGTACTTATCCTTATTGCCATCCCCGTTTGCATATTACTGGATTTTCTAGGAATTCTAGGATAGATAATCAAGAATAACTAATTGCGTATACCGTGGCCAATTAAGTGGATTTTTTTGCAGGAAGGTTAACTTTTTTAAAAAATAACATCTTGCTCCTTCATTGCATTGGCTATGGTTTTTACATAAGAATCAATAGTTTTTTCAATTTTTACGGGTTCTATAATATCTAAGTTACCCCTCCATATAAGCTCTCTTTCCTTATCCACGCAAATACAGTACAATGAGGTTTCAGCATTATAGATATTGAAGGTCTCATGATCTTCAGAATTATAATAAATATCTTGATTATCAAGATAGTCTGTACTAAAACGAGTGTACATATCATTGAAACTATTTATTTTTCCTTTCAACGTACGCCTGTTTTCTGTACCAACCACTTTGGTAAAAAGAATGGCATCAAATCCTTTTTCCAATAACTGTTCTTCAACTTCTGAAAGTTCCTCTTCTGATTTTTTTGAAGATGTAAATTCAACATCAAAAAGGTCCATACTCCGCATTGCTTCAACGCCGTTTGCTCTTAGTTTTTCGGCGAGTCTAGTCTCAAATGCCGCACGTACATCTTCATCCTCGGTCATGCCTACCACAAGTACTTTGTAGGCATCGAACAAAACAATGTCCGGACTCTTCCAGGTACTAACGAGCTTTGTAGATGAACAACCCGCTAGGAGCAACATACAAAGGGCTACTAATTTTGGTTTCATCGGAGTACGTTTTATATGGTTACTTTGGAATTTTCATACGTTAGTGCCTAATAAAGACACCTTGTCGCTTTTCTAGCTGCTTATTTAGTTCATGAATGGTTTCGGCCATTGACTTTTCAAAATTATCCGTTTTGGATTTTGCAAAAAGACGGGGTCCAGGAGCACTTAATTCAATTTCACATATTTTACTTTCTTCTCCTGTTCTATCATTCTCCAATTTGAAACGCACATTGGCTTTTATGACCCAACTGTATTTTTCCCCTAACTTATCAAGTTTCTTGTGCAGAATCTCGTTTAAGGATTCACTGGTTTTCATTTTTTGATATTGAATATTTACTACCATAACAAGTTGCCTTTTTGATTTATACCAAATCTAGGAACTTGTCATACGCAAAAACATGACATCTGTCAGTTTTCGAAAAATGAAAACCTATTTAATTGAAAAAGGTTGACCTGTACTCTGTAAAACAGAGAACCAAAACTCACTTTCCAAATCTATTTTCTTTCGCTTTTTTGTGACTTCCACAATGGGTGCATAAACAAATCTGTTGTTCACCGTACTGACAACAAACTTGGTCTTTCCCGCCATTGCTCCATGCACGGCATGGTACGCCAATCTACTACAATAAACACTATCACTTGAGTTTGCAGGGGCGCTTCTAATAATATAGCTGGGGTCTATGTATTTTATGGTCACAGGGAAATCCACAAAATGTTCTGCAATTTTATCTTTTAAAAATAGACCAATATCCTCATGCTTTACATTTCCTGATGCATCCTTGACGGTATTTTCACCTTCAAAAAGATGCTGACCAGCGCCTTCCGCCACTACGATAACAGCATGTTTCTTACGGTCCAAACGTTGCTTAAGAACCGCTAAGAACCCATTTTCACCTTCTAATTTAAAATCCATTTCGGGAATTAGCACAAAGTTTACCACAGGCATGGCCAATGCTGCAGAAGCGGCTATAAATCCACTGTCCCTACCCATAAGTTTGACTATGGAAATTCCGTTAAAGGCACCAGCTGCTTCATTGTGGGCGTCTCGCAAGATGGGACTTGCAACATCAAAAGCAGTTTCAAAACCAAAAGATTCGTCTATTAAATCAATATCGTTATCTATGGTTTTTGGTATGCCTACTACACTGATATTCTCATTTCTTTTTTTGATTTCTTTGCCAATGGCATTAACTCCTTTTAAGGTTCCATCGCCACCTATGGCAAACAACATATCTACCTTGTTCTCTACAAGCGTGTCAACCATTTTTGATACATCTTGCCCCCCTCGGGACGACCCTAGAAATGTTCCTCCAAATTGATGGATATCCTTAACTTTTTCTGGACTCAGTTCTACAAAACCATGACCTATTTCTGGAATTAGGCCTTCATAACCGTATGGTATCCCAATGACTCTTTTGATATCATAAAAATAATGGAGCGCCATTACCACTCCGCGTATGACATTATTGATTCCTGGGCACAATCCACCACAGGTCACAATAGCTGCAGTAGATTTACTTGGTTCAAAAAAAACATTTTGCCGCGGGCCAGCCTTTTCTAAACACTGGGGAGCTTCACTATTCTTTAAGCATTGGTTGTAATTCTCCAAGGAGAGGTCATATACCAATTTATCATCTTCCTTGATAAAACTAAAAATATTATCTCCCCTAACAGTACTTAACTGTAGGGGAGATTTAAATTTAGGGTCACCTAGACTTTCAATCGTAAATTTATTCTTGTTATCCACGTTTTCTTTTTAATTAAAAATGATGGTCCAAACTATGATGTGAATCAATTAGTGGACCACCGTTAAGGATTTCCTCTGAAGCTTGACTTGCAAATTTATCAAAGTTAATGTGGAAAGAGTGCGCCAACTGAATGGATTTACTGACATATGCCCCTTTTTGCAACCAAGTGTTCATAGGATCTAATATTTCTGTTGGTACCCCTGGACAATATTTTGGCATGTGCAACCCAAAAACAGGATGGGCATCAAAGTCCACATCATCCAGTTTACCTTCTAAGGCTGCAGATATCATTGCTCTTGTGTACTTTAACTTTATTCTTGATCCAACTCCGTAAGGACCTCCACTCCATCCAGTGTTGACAAGCCACACATTTACTCCTGCTTCTGTCATCTTTTTGCTCAACATTTCAGCATAAACAGCTGGATGCAATGGCATAAAAGGTTCTCCAAAACATGCCGAGAACGATGGTACGGGCTCGTTAATACCAGCCTCTGTACCAGCAACCTTGGCAGTGTATCCCGAGATAAAGTGATATGCTGCTTGACCAGATGTCAATTTAGACATTGGAGGCAAGACACCAAAGGCATCACACGTTAAGAAAAAGATATTTTTTGGATTTGATGCATAAGAAGGTTTTTGAATGTTATCAATATGGTCGATCGGATAACTTACCCTCGTATTTTGAGTGATCGAGCTATCAAAATAATCCACCTCTTTGGTTCCTTCTTTAAAAACAACATTTTCCAATAATGCACCAGGCCTGATTGCCCTAAAAATATCCGGTTCTTTTTCTTCGGTAAGGTCGATTACTTTAGCATAACAACCCCCTTCAAAGTTAAAGATGATATTTTCGGCTGTCCAACCATGTTCGTCATCACCTATTAATTTTCTATGGGGATCTGCTGATAAAGTTGTTTTTCCAGTACCGGATAAACCAAAGAAAATTGCAGTATCCTCTTCTTCGCCAACGTTTGCAGAACAGTGCATTGGTAAGACATTCTTATCAACTGGCAATATTAAATTCAATGCGGAAAAGATTCCTTTTTTAATTTCCCCGGGATACTCGGACCCACCGACCAAAGCAACTTTACGTGTAAAATTAAGAATAGAGAAATTTCCAGCAATAATACCAAATTCTTCTGGATTAGGGGCTTCATAACCAGGAGCACATAGCACCAACCACTCTTCATCAAAATCTTTTAATTCTTCTTCAGAAAGTCGTAAAAACATATTTTTGACAAAATAGTTGGACCAAGGAAACTCAGTAATGGTACGAACGTTCATGGTATAATCTGGGTGTGCGCAAACAGCGGCATCCCTAGCATAAACCTCCTTACCAGACAAATATTTAGTTATCTCTTCATAGAGTTTGTCAAAGTTATCCGGGGAAATTGGCTTATTGATTCTACCCCACCATACTCTATCTTTAGTATAATCGTCTTTTACTAAAAAACGATCTTTTGGTGAGCGCCCGGTAAACTTTCCTGTATTAACGGATAGTGTACCATTGTCACTTTCGGTACCCATCCCCTTTTCAACAGTAATTTTTTGAAGGGTCTCAGGGTTTAAGTTCCAATGTACTTTGGCATCCTTGACTCCATACTTTTCCAATTCTCTTGTGTCTCTCTTAATAGCTTTCATAATATTATTATTTTAAAATTCGTGTCCAAAAATTATAGACCAACGGTGCAACTGCATCGCGGTTACAAAAACAATACTAGTGGTCACTTACCTTAAAAATCAAAAAAACTATTAACGGGACTACATCGTTACTTCACTCAAATTTTATGGGTTAGAACCCGCATGCCAAAAGGCGAAGCGGGTTCGACCCAATCTAAAAGGTTTATACCACTTTAAGAACTTTTACTTTATTGTATATGCTTCATTCAATTTTTTAAGATTTAAACATTAGTTCATAATCTTCTACCGAACCATTGTCCAGACAACATTCAATGATCTGTTTACCCAATGGGTTCAACGTATCATCCTGAAACTGTGCCAATGTTTGAATAAAGAAATCATACAATATTTTAGCACCTTGATCATATGCTTCCTTTCCTACTTCCTCCTGATATTCTACTTTAAGGAACCACTTTGGAATTTGCCGTCCTTCTACTTTCATGGTATTCATGGCATAACCCAATAGGCTGCACCTAGAAGCACTTAGTCGATGCGGGGAAAAATTGGCATTACCTCTACGCGCAAGATATTCACGACTGATCCATTGCGGCATGAAGCTTGTTTTCCAAGCACCAATGTGTTGATTTGGTGTAAGAATATATTTCACCTTTGGGGTATTTTGTATTTGCTCGAGCAATAGATTGGCTTGTTTCACCTTTTTGCCCGTAGCAAATGGCCAATAACTACCCACACCTTCACTACCAATACCTTTGGTCTGTATAATGCTAGGGTTTGCATGGCCTCTTGGAGCTACCAAACGCCACAGCCAAGCCAGTGCAGGTGGCAATATGTGCATCATACCCACAATTCCATAATTTGGGTTTTCCATGGTACAAGGTGGTGTTCGGAAGCCAATGCTCCTGATATCTACCTTTACTGGTTTGGAGTATACTCCCGGCACCGATTCCCGTGGTAAGATTACCCTTGGATTTGGACAAGGTACTCCTGGTTCGTCTTCCTTGTGATCCCAAATCATGGCATGCCCTCCAGGAACAGCTTCTATATTTAAAAACAGTAAAGGGTTATTTGGTTGCGCCGTGATTTTTTCAAGCATGGTATCCTTCCCATATTCATCGATATGGTCTACACGCACGAACCAAGCATCTTCCGCATCCTCCAACCATAACTTCTTCTTGTCCTTTTGAAGGTTAGGATGGCACAATGCCATATCATCGGTTACAGGTTCCAAATCACAGGTTCTTGGAAGTTCTATTGTACGTTCTTCACCGGTGAGTACGTTTTTACCCAGTAGCAGACTACCATCAGACTTTCGGTGAGGCAACTGTAACATTTCACTTTTACCACCACCACTTGCTCCTTCGTGCATCATGGTTATCACATTATCGTAAGGTGTAATCACGCGTACGGTTGAACAGTGAGCCGTAATCCAACCTTCATCTTCTCCTTTTCCGATCAACATTCCATATACACCTTTTTTTGCACTAGGCCCCGGATACAAGTTGTATGCAAACATTTCGTATTTACCCGGTATTCTGTTGTGCACCACCACTTGTTTTCCTTCAAAATGAGTATGTCGAAAAGGTGGGGCAGCATATATTACCGCTTCTGGCGCAAAATCTTCTGGTAATTTATCCGGATCAAGTATACCTTGCAAAAGAGCCAGTCCCAGTCCAAAAAAACCTGTATTGGCCGGAATGATCGCTACTGCATCGTATCCCATACCAGGTCGGCCAGCATTAAAATAGAATAGTGCCAAATCCTGTGTTTTCAACCATTCAAAGGTTTCTTCCCTGAGCGAGTCAAAAGCATAACCAAACCGTTTTTCAAAGGTGGGTTTATCTGTGGGCAGATTATCAGCTATCACCATACAGTCTGGATCACGTCGACGCATATATGCTTCTATATAGTTGGCTGCAATACCATTTTTGGTACGAGCTACTTCGGCTTCAAGATAGCTTCGTCCATCTGGTAAATCGAATCGCACTTCATGAAAGTTGCTATCTTTACCACCAGCGGCCAGCTCCACCAATTCTTGTGCATTTCTTGCAACGGTAACGCTTGGCGCTACTTCCAACAAGTCTTCCAGTTCCTTAATGCTTCCAACCGGAAGCTTTTTTAGGGTCATTTCCATTTCGGTCATTGTATATTTGATTTATTGCTTGATGTTTTTATTAAAATCAGTACCACATTGTCAATTCAAAAGTTAAATTCAAAAACTCCAAACCAACGGTACAATCACTATCGTTGCTATAAAAAATAGCAGTAATAACGGTCCACCGACCCTTATATAATCTATAAACTTATATCCCCCAGAAGACATTACCATTGCATTTGTAGTGGTTCCTACAGGGGTTAAAAATGCCGTTGAAGCACTTATGGCCACCGTTATCAAATAGGGTTTCGGAGAAACACCCAATGATGTTGCCGCCAATAACGCTATTGGCGCCATGAGCACTGCGGTAGCTGAATTATTAATGGTTTGGCTAAATGCTGTCGTCAGTAAAAAAATCCCTCCTAAAAGAACCGTTGGGTGTATACTTCCCAACATATCCACTAATCCATTAGCTGCCATTTCAGCGACTCCAGTCTTTTGTAGTGCAGTTCCCATTGGTATCATGGCGGCAATCATGACAACACTTGTCCAGCTAATACCTTTATAGGCTTTCGATATGGGTACGCATCGTGTCAATAACATGATACCAGCACAAATAAGTGCAGCTATTGCGCCTGGGAATACTTTGAAAACCAACAGCAATATCATCAAGATAAGCGTTCCCATTGCTATATAACTTCGTGTGCTGAGCGTAGCAACATTTTTGGAAAGTGCTTCTGGACTCCCAGAAATAACCACATTCTCGTATAGCGATTTTAAGGTCTCTATATTTTCCCAAGGACCTCTTATTACAAAAGCATCACCTGCTTCCATTTTTATTTTACCTGAAAGTGGCCTATTATTTCTTGATGCGGCAAGTAATTGTACCCCTGCCCTTTTTAAATAATTTCCCAAGTTGATGGTTCTCCCTACGAAAATAGAGTTCGGTGTCAATAACATTTCTGCCATACCTACTTCCTGATTGATCAGTTCGTTTTTCAATGTGTCCATCTCCACAGGTGTTGGAATCACCCCTAGACTGAACTTTAGTACTAATTTATCAACAGCCTCAGGCGTTCCTTTTACAGTAATGATATCATGATACCGCATTTCCGTATCAGGTTCAGGCAGTTCCACAAATTGCGGCACCCGTTTATGAAGTGGACTAGGGTGTCTTCGCTTTAAACGCATCACAGCAATTTGATATTTCGATTCAAAATCCCAATCTCCAACTTTAGTGTTTATCAAAGGAGACATAGAGCGAATTCTAAGTCGATATAAATTGTCCCCAATACTATAGTTTGAAATCCATTTGTGCATCTCGGCATCAATATCTGCAGGTCTTTCATTCGTCTGCCTTTTGGGCAACAATCGATATCCTATATATCTGAAATAAATGATGGCAATAATCAACAGTGGCAGACCTATCAGGCCAAATTCGAAAAATGAAAATCCTTCAAGATTGTTTTCAATAAGCGTATTGCTTGCTATAATATTTGGCGGTGTACCTGTTAGGGTCAACAACCCTCCAGTATTTGAACCAAAAGCCACTGGCATTAATAATTTTGATGGCAGCGTCCCTGCACTCCAAGCTGCTGAAACAGTTACTGGCAGCAAAGCCGCAACCGTTCCTGTATTACTAACAAAACCAGAAAGAACACTGGCACCCAATGTAACAATGACCAGTAATTTTGGAACGCTTTTGCCTGCCCAGCTTACAAAACGCTGACCGGCCAGAGCCGTCCAACCAGTTCTTGAGAGTCCCTCACCTATAATAAACAGTGCAGCAATCATTATTACCGTGGTGTTACTAAAACCACTTAGGGTCTCACTTACATCTAGTATCCCTGTCAAATAGAGCGATAACATTGACATTAGAGCGACAACATCTGGTTGAAATTTTCCCCAGACAAACAAAGTAATTGTAATACCTAGTATTACGAGTAGTGTTAACATAGCGTTATTGTTGAAGTTGGCATTAATCCAAGGTTAAAACAGGGATTTCCGAATGCAAAGTCAACAGTTTTGTTAAGCGTCCCTCAGATGGGGTACTGTTTTTTGTATGATTTCTGGGCAAAATTGCCAAAAGGTCAATATTCTTTTTTGTGATATACTCGAAAATCCCTTCTTCTACATCTTCATTTTTACTAAAAGCATGTTCTTCGTAAAAATGCTCCAAGTAGTATTTAAGTAGACTTTCATTACTATCCACAACAGTTTCCTCTGCATAAACAGATTCTTTATAGATTGTCAATACATGTACCCTGGAGTCAAAAGTTCTGGAAATATCCAAAAGTGTACGCAATACTTCTCTATCGTCTATTTTCTCATTGCCCAAGACTAATGCTATGTCTGTAGGTTCTTTGATTTCACATCCAAAAGGAACTGATATCATTGGACAATTGGCCTCCAATGCGAGCCTAGAAGTGTTCGTTATAGCCTCATCCGTACTTTTATCTACCATGGTACCCATAACTATTAAGTTAGCTCCATGTTCTGATCGTGTTTCAAGAATTTTTTTTATCATGTCACCCTTGGCCGTAATGAAAGAGGGAGGATTTTTCACCTTTCTTTTAAAAGACTTCAAAGCTTTGGAGAAATCTATTTTTAAGGTTTTTTCTTCGGACTCCGTTATCGGCATAGCGGCAACGTATAGCGCCAATATCTCTATATCCCTGTTTGGGCCAGCAAAATTCATTGTATACCTCAAAGCATTTATCGAGGCTTCTGAAAAATCAAAAGGGATTAAAATTTTAGTAATTAGATTCATACCTGAAAAATTTAAATGAAAGAATTCATGACCTCAAAATTATAGCTGGACACCGACCTAAAACATGATGGAAATCAGGTTTTGAATATTTAGCGGTAGAAAACTCGATTTCTATTTTTTTTCATCATGCACAAAGAAGAAATTTTGGACATATTGGCTATCTTTAAAATCATTTTGAAAAACGACTGAAGACATGGAAATTGTTATAGGAATAGACATTGGTGGAACCAAGACTAAAATAGGACTGGTTGACAAAAATGGAAAATGCCATGTCAAGACTTTCTTTAGAACCAGAGAGTTTCCAGATTTGGATACTTATCTAGATAAGATTCGCACCACATCGGAAGAACTTGTTGAAAGCCTTGGAAAAAAAGTCACTGTTCTGGGGTGTGGTATTGGGGCACCAAACGCTTCCAGTAAAAGAGGTACTATAGAAAATGCCAGTAATCTACTTTGGAAAGGTAGTGTTCCCATTCTTGAAAAACTAAAGGAGCGCATGGATATGCCCATGAGAATCATGAACGATGCAAGTGCCGCTGCATTGGGCGAAATGCTTTTTGGAAGAGGCAGAAATATGACCGACTTTATAGTAGTAACATTAGGCACAGGCTTTGGTGCTGGTATTGTTGCCAATGGTCAACTTATAGACGGCTATGACGGTTTTGCCGGAGAATTGGGCCATGTGGACATGACCATAGGAGATGGAAGATTAACAGGATTGGGTGTCCGTGGCGGATTAGAGGCTTATGTTTCCGCTACAGGTCTAAAGCGTACCATAATGTACATGCTGAGCAAATATATTGTGGACTCAAGATTCAAGGATGTGGCCTACAACGACCTTCATGGAGAAGATATTACAAAAGCTGCGGAGGAAGGTGATATTATTGCTATAAAGGCATTTGATTATACTGCAAAAATAATGGCACTGGCTTTGGCAAATTTTACCGCTTTCACCCAACCGGAAGCTTTTATTTTAATGGGTGGCCTTGTCAATAGTGGAAAATGGATAAAAGAACCCCTAGAGAAATATTTCACCGAATATCTTTTGGATGTATATAAAGGTAAGGTAAAACTACTTGAATCCGGAATGGACGGTAAAACTGCCGCCATCTGTGGAGCTGCCGCACTAATTTGGGAGATCAAAAAATAAATTTCTGTTATTTAGTTTAATTGAGCGTAGTAATTTTTAGGTTTATTCGAAGCTCTTTTAATAATCCATACTCCACAAAATCAATTTCTTAAACCGTAAAGAGCCCAGCTTTGGCTAAAAATATACCTGTTTCAATACCGTTTTATTGGCCCGCATATTTGAAGGTTCTACACCAAGAATGATAAGTATCATATTTTTTCGAATCAATAAAAGCAAAACTTTGCATATCAATATTCAAAGCTGCTTTTATGGGAGGTGCAAAGCAATTTCCATTTTTTATTTTTTTCATAGCATTCTTTACTTTAACCAACACAACTTCTTACGGGCAAGGCGATAGTGAAAACAGATCTGGCTCTTGGCTTGTTCTTTATGGTACCAATAAGGTCCATGAGAAGTGGAGTGTTCCATTGGTAGGTATCCTTCGACATCACGACATGTTCGAAAAATATGAGTTTGCCTTTGTTAGGACGGGATTGTCATATAAAATCAATAACTCATCTGCGTTGACCGCAGGTGTCGCCTATTTAAGCTCCAAAAATTATACCGGATCAGAAGAATTTCAAAATGCCACCCAGTTTTGGGTTTATGAAGAGTACAGCTTAAAATCAAAATCTAAAAGAAACAAGATTTCCCATAGATGGAGATTTGAAACAAGATGGAAAAAAAATGCCAATAATGTTCGTGTCAATAATAGATTAAGGTATCGATTTCAATTTATCAGACCCCTCTACAAGAATGTGCATTTTAGAACATTCAATGAGTTCTTTATAAATATAGAGCCTCAGCTATTTAATCAAAATAGGTTTTATATTGGTTTGGGACAAACAATAACCCCTTCTCTTAAGGTAGATATTGGGTACTTAAAAAATCATTTTGATAAATCCGACCATGACGTGGTTCGCATGTCGCTAACCTTTAAGACCGATTTTACAAAAAAAGATATGGCACACAATACCGCTGAGTAAGGTTATCATGAGGCAAGAAAATTTTTTATCGCCCATACCTGATTATTATCATATTTTATTTTTTAACCCCTGCATAACTTTATCTCAATTAAATAAGAAAAGTCATGAAACCAAAAAAGAACCCCAACGCTGATATAGGACGCAATAGCAGTCTTTATTTTATGATAGGTCTTACTTCTGTGCTCTTCGTTACATGGCAATCATTAGAAGTGAAGACATATGAGAAAGAATCCGATTTTGCAAATGTAATCGAAGTAATGGACGATCTTAAAGAGGATGTCCCGATTACAGAAACCGTGTTGACCACACCCCCGCCACCTCCGCCAGCAGCTCCGGATGTTATAGAAATTGTTGAAGATGTTGAGGACATCGAAGAAACTATTATCGAAAGTACAGAAAGTAGCCAAGAAGTTTTTGTTGACGATGCGGTAAGCATAGACGATGTTGAGGTTGGCGAAATGGAAGAAGAAGAGATAGTGCCTTTTGCCATTATTGAAAATGTTCCGGTATTTCCAGGATGTGAAAACTTAAGTTCAGAAGAAGAGCGTAAAGCTTGTTTTAACAGAAAGGTGCAAGAACACGTGAAAAAGCACTTTAAATATCCTCCCACAGCTCTTGAAATGGGAATTAGCGGTAAAGTTTACGTCCAATTCGTAATCGACTCCAAGGGCAAGGTAAGGGACATCAAAAAGAGAGGGCCAGATAGATTGTTGGAGGACGAAGCTGCACGAATCATTGCAGCACTGCCGACAGTGAAACCTGGTGTACAAAGAGGAAAACCTGTTAAAGTCAACTACGGAATCCCAATAAACTTTGTGATGCAGTAACTAACTTAACCATCTATAATAGAGGCTCCGGAATATTTGATCGGAGCCTCTTTTTTTGTGCTAAAACCAATCAGTATTCAAGTACTCTTTATTTCGAGAAGCAGTTTCCCGACTTTTGACCACTAAATGTGTCTTGTCAAATTGTCTTGTCCTGTAGCCTAGAAGGTGAAAAATAGATTTGGCCAGAAACCTTGCCACTCTTTGATCGACCAATAAGGCATCTTTCCGTAACGATTTCCATCGAATCCCAGGAAATCTTACCAAAAGATGATCGGCCTTTATTTTGCGAAGGCCTTTTGACATCCATAACAGTATTGTTGGAATCGACCTTATGTAATAAAATCCTTCGTTGCCTTGATTTTGGTATAAAGGCATAAAAATCTGTTTTCTTCCCTTGGCTTTTAGAATGGCATTATTCTCCAAAGCAACATTCTCCCCGTCCGAAATCTCTTGAAAATTCACAAACCCTGGAAGCATCTTAAAATCGATCCCATGTTTTATATCGTACTGATAATAAATCTCGTAAAACTTGTTCGATACTTTGCTTGAGTTCATAACCCCATTTTTGAGTGTCGTCAATTCGTCCTTGGATAGATTGACAGAATTAGTCAGTGCCAACGTAAAATGAACGAAATCGATACAATTTTTTATAGCATTGATATCATCATGTTGACCACTTTCATAGCCTAGAGATACATACCCCAACTCATTGATAAAACTTAACAAAGCCCCTACCAAATATTCCTCAATTCCCAAAACAATGGGCAATGGGTAGTTCATTGCGAATTTCCTATTCAGTAAACTATCGTTCAAAACGACAAATGGTGAGGTCTCACTGGATGTTGTATGTAAGTCTATAAAGTAAAATGGCGGGGTACTTTTCTCCAAAATTTCATTGAACAACGTATACAATGCCAGTAATTCCTTTTCTTCATCCATGCTGTGTTCTTCCTGCTCTTTAATTTCATCAATCCTGCCAGGCGACCAAATTCTATTTAAATCTTCACCCTGAAATCGTACATTATTCTCAAGGGCTTTTAAATTTCCCGCGATGGCATAAATTTCTCCATAAATTGACTTTTGCTCAAGTTTCAATTCACGGATAACATGTTTAAGGGCAAATATACCAGCCGGTTCATTGCCATGTATCCCCGCAAAAAAAATCACAGTGGGCCCGTCTCCATCACCTTTCAGATGGTCTATGATCCGTTCAACCTCAGCTGTCTCGTTAAGGGCAAGACTATATACTTTTGGCATGTTCCAAGTCTACTTTACTAATTATCCCCACTAAATTTGAACCTATACAAACTGGCAAACAGCCAATTTCGTAATCGTTCATTAATTGTTTTGCGGTTTCTATGGTTGTTCTTGGCTGGACTGTCACCACTTTTTTTATCATGATGTCAGCGATTTTAGCATCTTTTTCTTCTTGTCTTTTTCTCAGTTCTTCAATATGACTCCAGGTTAAAAGTCCGATAAGCTCTCCAATGTTATTTTCAACAGGAATGTGATGAATATTGTTCCATCGCATGATGGAAACTGCCAAATCAATATAATCATCTTCGTACAGCTTCATGAGCTTGGTGGACATAATTTGTCCTACCCACTTGTACGATAAAGATTCGTCACCATTTACACCTTCTAGGTTAGGCCATGTATGTACAGGTATGTTTTTTGATTGATTTACGGAGATAGCTTTTGTCAATGCGACCAAAACACTATCCAATTTCATATGTTTTCTTAAGTTTCTAAAATTCTCTACTTGCCATTCTGCCCCAGTACCTTTTTTTGTTCTTGCCCTTATAATACCAAGTAGCCTATCAATATCCTTTTCATCCACTCCATGCTTTTTTAACCCTTCATAAGCTATTGGCAGCAATTCATTTACAATTAATTTTTTCAGCGTTATGGGCTTTCCAAGCCAGAAAAATACAGTCTGCCTCCCTGTTCTCGCAGCTTTTATAAAATTGAGTTTGGCTTCTTTGAAATCCATAACACTTGGCATGTCATCAAACTTTTTGGGTCTTCCTACCATAAGTCCAACCCAAAATGCAAAATTCGCTAGTTCGTCTATTGCAGTAGGCCCAGACGGAATGTACCTATTCTCAATACGCAGATGGGGCTTTCCATTTCCAACCCCATAACATGGGCGATTCCAGCGATAAACCGTTCCATTATATAGATTGAGGGCATCTAACTTAGGGGCACCTCCATTTTTTAAGACCTCCAATGATTCTTTCTCTATGGCCTTGGTCAAAATAATGCGATGTGCTGAAATATCTTCTTTAAAAATTTCTACTACGGAATCTTTCTGCCAATGATTTCCAAAACCCACTCTGGCAATCTGCTCTTTGAGCGTATTAGACCATTTTCTTGTGTCCAAACTTTGTTGAAACAAAGCAATACGGGTCTCTTTCCAAAGTTCTCTACCCAACAAAAAAGGAGAGTTACAACATATTCCCAAAACTGGACCCGCTATGGCCTGTGACCAATTATAGCTTTTAATAAAATCACTGGGTGATATCTGTAAATGGAGTTGAAAACTGGTGTTACATGCTTCAAAAAGAACGGAATCATGTCGTAGCGTTAATTCATCTACCCCTCTTATTTTTAATGAAAAATGATCCCCTCGGAACGACTTTAAAATTTCATTCAGTTTATAGTAACGTGGAATTGGTGTCATAAAGTCAATACCCAATT
Source organism: Bacteroidota bacterium (assembly GCA_039030475.1). GTDB lineage: Bacteria > Bacteroidota > Bacteroidia > Flavobacteriales > Flavobacteriaceae > Flagellimonas. Next base: position 21,652 of record JBCCEC010000024.1, on the reverse strand, counting down.
CATTTTTACTGATGGTAGGCAGAATACCGGTCAACAGAATATGTATTCCCAGTTCTTTTGCCTTTGTGCGAGCTTTGTTGAGCAATTGCCCTAGTTGCTCTTCCACTTTTGAAAAACAGTCACCGCCCAGTTGAAATGGATCTAAGTTTATTTCAAGATTATAGCTTGCCAATTCTGTAGTAAAATGTGGGTCATCAATACGTTCTAGAAGATCTAGGGATTTTCCGGAAGGCCTGAATTCGTTATCTACCAGACACATTTCTTGTTCGGCACCAATTCTTACGATACCATCTTCAATCAAATCACGCTCTAAAAGAAGTTCAAGAGCTTTAATATCATTAAGCAAGTGCTTCACAAAAGCTTTACGCTCTCGAGCATCGGACTTACTTTTAGGAATATGTTCTCCCATGTCTAAGAACTTGATAGTTGTTGTACATCCACTAAACTACAAAGCATCAATCAATTAAAATATGACGGTTGTCATATGTAAGAAATACCGCATACCTGATAATTATCATGTTTTTTAAGCGTGTCCCCCATTAATTTTGAACAATAACAACATCCTACTATGTGCCAACTTGTTCAAAAATATAATGTCCCAGGTCCCAGGTATACCAGCTATCCCACGGTACCCTATTGGGATTTGGACAGCTTCTCTGGCAAACTCTGGAAGGATACCGTTGCGAAAGCGTACAATGACAATCCGGAAGATGGTATAAGTATCTATATCCACCTTCCGTTCTGTGAAAGTATGTGCACATTCTGTGGTTGCCATAAACGAATTACAAAAAGACACGAAGTTGAACTGCCCTATATTAATACGGTCTTAAAGGAATGGCAGTTATACTGTGAACTTTTAGGGGCGAAGCCAAAAATCAAAGAAATTCATCTAGGTGGAGGCACCCCAACATTTTTCTCACCAAAACATTTAAAAATACTTGTAGAAGGAATACTTAGGCTTGGAAAAAAAGCTTCTGATTCTCAATTTAGCTTTGAAGGTCATCCAAATAACACTTCAAAGGCACACCTACAGGCTCTTTTTGATGTGGGGTTTAGAAGAGTCTGTTTTGGTGTGCAAGATTACAACCATAAGGTTCAAAAAGCCATAAACAGGATTCAACCTTTTGAAAATGTTAAAAAGGTAACCGAATGGGCCAGGGAAATAGGATATACCTCTATTGGACATGATATTATATATGGATTGCCTTTTCAAGATTCCAAAGACGTAAAAACAACTATTGCAAAGACCAATGCGCTCAAGCCCGACAGAATTGCTTTTTACAGCTACGCACACGTACCTTGGTTAAAAGGCAACGGCCAACGTGGTTACAAAGAGAACGACCTACCTACTTCTTTAGAAAAAAAGGAGCAATACGAATTGGGCAAAAAAATGCTGACGGATTTTGGATATAAAGACGTAGGCATGGACCATTTTGCACTTGAATCAGATAGTTTACATAACGCACTCATCAAGGGGACCTTGCACCGTAACTTCATGGGGTACACCTCATCCAAAACCAAGTTAATGATTGGTTTGGGAGCCTCAAGTATTGGGGACAGTTGGTATGGTTTTGCGCAGAATGTAAAAAGTTTGGAAGAATATGAGCACTTGGTATCTTGCGGTGTAATCCCAATTTATAGGGGACATATTTTAACCAAGGAGGACCAAATTATAAGAAAACATATACTCAATATTATGTGCCAGTTTGAAACAAACTGGGGATTGGGCGAGGCACAGATACGAGATTTTCAAAAAATCATTGATAATTTATCTGAACTGGAGTCAGACGGTTTGGTAAAAATTGAATCCGAAGGAATTAAGGTAACCAAAAAAGGAAGACCTTTTGTTAGAAATATTAGCATGGCCTTTGATTTAAAATTACATCGAAAAAAACCAGAGGCCCGATTATTTTCAATGACCGTTTAACCATTAAAAAGAAACAAATGAAAAGTATAATTGTACCCGTAGATTTTTCAGAACAATCGGAAAAAGCCCTAAAAGCAGCAGCTACTTTAGCAAAAAATGGCGATACAGAACTGATCGTGTTGCATATGCTGGAACTTTCTCCGGCTATTATGAGCGAGTCTGGTTATGTATCACAAGAGCAAGTAGTGCACCTTATAAAAATAGGGGAGCAACGTTTTTCTGACTTTTTGGACAAACCCTATCTAAAAGATGTGAAAATCATACCCGTAATCAAACATTATAAGGTATTTAGTGAGGTCAACGAAATCGTGAAAAAGCACAATGCCGACTTGGTGGTCATGGGGTCACACGGCACAGACGGATTACAGGAAGTATTTATAGGGTCCAACACCGAGCGTGTGGTACGAACTTCTGACGTTCCCGTATTGGTCATTAAAGGTGACGAGAAACAGTTCACTCCTGAACGTTTTGTTTTCGCATGTGATTTTAAGGAGGAAAATATTCCGGCACTTAAGCAAGCCATCAGTATTTCGGAATTGTTCAAATCCAAATTACATCTTGTTTATATAAATACCCCTGGTGATGAGTTTTTAAGTACCGAGGACGCTTACAATAGAATTTCAAGATTCTTGAATATTGCCAAGCTAGGATTGGAAGTTGAAATTTATAATGACTATACCGTTGAAAAGGGAGTCCTTAACTATAGTGAAAGTATAGCGGCAGACCTTATTGGAATTCCTACTCATGGTAGACGAGGGTTATCGCACTTCTTTATGGGCAGTATTGGAGAAGATATTGCCAACCATTCCGAAACTCCGGTCATTACATTTAAAATATAGTTGATTGATTTTTTTTGATTGTTTTTTGAGATTACAAAAATGGGGAGCCTTTACAAAGTTCCCCATTTTACTTTTTGGCTTTTCTTATAAGTTTATAAGCCCAATCATAATGGCTCGATAACACCCCTATTGCATAAGCTCCTACAGCATTATTTCCGGTCCATCCATAACGCTTGCGCTCAAACAATTCTTCATTGGTATGTGAATCTACGAGCTTCATAACCTTGGTATGTGATGTATTAAATCGCTTTTTAATTTCTTTCAAATCCAGATTTGCATATTTTTCACGAATTTCCCTATTCAACGCAGGTAGTGTACGCCAGTTATATCCTTTTGCAGGAATATCGGGTTTTTCTCCTTTCATGCCAACCGTATACCAATCCAAGAACATTAAATGCCAATGGTGCAAATGTCCAAGTACATCCCTTATGTTACGGTTCATTGTTCCTTCTGGGAAATCGTTTTCTTGTTCCTCCTGAGAAAAAGAAGCGACATAATCATCTAACTTTTTAAAGTTTGCCGTACTCAATTCCAGTAAATCCTTCTTTGTTTTCGGCCGTGCCATATCATATGCGTTTTTTTAGTTGTTTCAAATGCTTTTTGATGTGGGCATCCACTATTTGCAAATGTTCCAGTCTCGAATAATCCCTAGAGCCCTTTTTGTAGGGGATACATTGGACCGAAGTATTGAAAATATGCCTTCGTATACTTTGCTGAGCTTTTCTCAACCTATCTAAAAGTGTATGCATATCAACATCACGTGTTACATCGACACTCTGCTTATTTACCTCGGATAGTTTGCCTTTAAGTACATTTGGTTTAAGCCCCGTTGCAACGCATCTAAGGTTACGCTCAAAGCTTTACAATATGTCCCAAAATATCTTTTGCATTCCAACGAGTATTGATTCTTTTAGTGTAATCAAAATTCTGAGAGAAAAAGAAAACAAATGCTTCTATGGTTTCATCCAACTCTTTTAGCGAGTTTTTAATATCATCTCTCTCAGAACTTTCCACTCTTACTCAAAAAAGATATGGTTACCTATTGAAACGCTCAAAAGCAGCTTTTTCCAATGTCGCCCGATGGTCTGGATGCGCAATGGAAATGAGCTCCTTTGCACGTTGTTGTAAATTTTTACCATAAAGATTTACAACACCAAACTCGGTCGCAACATGGTGAACGTGTGCTCTTGTCGTAGTTACACCTGCACCTTCTTTGAGAAAGGGCGTAATTTTAGAAATGCCCTTATTGGTGACCGAAGGCATTGCAAAAATAGGCTTGCCCCCAAGTGAAAGCGAAGCGCCCCTTATAAAGTCCATTTGGCCACCTACGCCGGAAAACTGATAGCTCCCGATAGTATCCGCACAGACTTGGCCTGTCAAATCAATTTCAATGGCACTATTGATAGCCGTTACTTTAGGATTTCTACGAATTCTAGCAGTATCATTGGTATAGCCTGAATCCCGGAAATCGCATATTGGATTATCATCTATGAAATCATATAGTTTTCTGGAACCAACAGCAAAACAACTTACAATCTTGCCACGTTTAATGATCTTTTCTTCTCCCGTAATTACACCACTTTCAATTAATGGTAGCACTCCATCAGAAAACATCTCTGTATGAATACCAAGACGTTTATGGTTGTTTAGATTGTCCAATACAGCATTGGGAATATTTCCAATGCCCATCTGCAATGTAGCACCATCTTCAATCAAAGAGGCTACATTGACGCCAATTTTTTGTTCTACATCAGATATTACACCACTTTCGTGTTCATGTATAGGTCGATCTACTTCTGTAGCAAACTCAATTTCATCTACGTGTACGATACCGGTTCCATGCGTTCTTGGAACACTTGGGTTAATTTGTGCAATTATCTTCTTGGCAGTTCTTATGGCTGGTAATGCAACATCCACAGAAACGCCCAAAGAACAATAGCCATGATTATCGGGAACAGAAACCTGTACAATGGCAACATCCAATGGTAAAATGTTTCTTTTGAACAACCAAGGAATCTCACTTAAAAAAATTGGAATATAACCAGCGTTGGGCGTATTTACGCTTTTCCTTACGTTACCACCGACAAAACAAGAATTTAAAGCGAAAGAATGAATATAAGGTTCCTCTGTGTACTTAGCGTCTCCTTCCGTGTGGATTGAGACGATTTCTATATTTTTTAATTCTTTGTAACGGTCGCAAAGCGCATTGACAAGTTCATTTGGAGTCATTGCTGCTCCTTGAACAAAAACACGGTCACCTGATTTAACTACTTTTACTACTTCTTCTGCTGATGTTATTTTCACTTTTTAAGTATGTTTTTAGGGTTCATGACATTCTATTGCCGAGGAAACTAAATCTGTTGGAGCAACTTTGGGAGAAACATACGGAATCCCCAATCCAAGTCCTCTAATGATAAACAGCACCCCAATCAACAATACAAATATTGGAACCAATTTTCTAATCTTAGATTTTGTCGGACTCCCCAATAATCCTTCAGAAAAGACTACTAGCGTCATTAATGGAATAGTGCCCGCTCCAAACAACACCATATAAAGTCCTCCTTGCAATGGGTTACCAAAGGCAATAGCGCCCAACAATGCCATATACACCAATCCACAAGGCAAGAATCCATTTAAGAACCCAATGGTCAAAAAGGCATCTGGGGTCTTTTTTTTAAGTTCTGCTCCTAATTTTGACTTTACTTTTCCCAGAATCCTATAAATAGGTTTTGAAAGTTTATACTTGTCGAAATACTTACTTGGCAGCACTACCAAAAGAATCATGATCACACCTATACCAATGGACAATTTTTGCTGCATTCCAAATAAGGAGAGTCCTTTGCCCAAAAAACCAAAGAGCACACCAATTATTCCGTATGCCAATAAGCGGCCTGCATGGTAAATGAAAAGTTGTGTTGCTTTTTTGACCTTGTTATCCCTTTCCAACGGCAGCATAAAGGCTATGGGGCCACACATTCCCAGACAGTGCAGACTTCCCAATAAACCCAATACCAGTGCGGATAACAACATATTTTAATAGACCAGTTTCTGTTTGTGCAAAAAGTATTTACCTTGGTATTGCCATTTTATTTTAATGTCCCAGCGACCGTCCAGCAAGCTATTGTCAGGTATGAGCAAATGTGTTTTGGACAAACTTATAGGAAAGTCAACATCCAAATGCTTGTTAGACGGTCTATAAAGGGACACTGTACCTTTAATTTTTTTATGATCGTACTGTTCTGGGAAGAAAATCTTTAAACCTTCTTCGGATTTTTCCAGTTTTAGGTCTGCCCCCATCTCTGTAGCTGAGTTAGAAGCATCGATTTCTTTTTGATAGGCCAATTCTTGTTTGTAATAGTCGTCAGTAACCAAATCATGGTTCGCACTATCGTCCATACTCATTCTTACTACAAAATAGAGTATAAAAGAAATGAATGCTATAAAAGCCAATACGATACTTGTTCCCCAGTTTAATTTCATATTCTAATTTTAAGCTTTAATCATAAAGTAATCTTATAATAACTATGACCGTTCTTCATTTTCACTTTTTACAAAGTGATATCAGTGATAGCTTCGTGGTGCCAAAAATTGTGTCACGGTAGTCTCTACCAGTTCCTCTCCACTGTATACTCCAATTTTCAACCTATCCTTGTCGCCAGTTAATGCCGAACTATTTATTTCTATGAACAACGTTCCTTCTGCCAGTTGTTCTGCCGAAACCTTGAAGCCAGCCTGGGATACCATCTTTATCTCTCCCTTGTGTGACATCAGCTTAAAACTGATATTCTCTATGTCATCAGATGTTTTGTTCAACAGTTTATAGGTGTACACATTGCTGATGATGTTGTTGGCTTTCCTTTCATATAACTGACCTGGAAGCCTTAAGATATTTGCTTCCAATTCATTTCTAAGGAAAAGCATTCCTATCAAAACACCTATAAGCACTGTCAAAACTGCCGTGTACCCTTTCATGCGGGCGGTAAACTTAAACTTAGACTTCTTGTTTATCTCATCTTCACTGGCGTACCGAATAAGTCCTTTAGGTTTTTGAATGCTTTCCATAATATGGTCGCATTCGTCTATACATGCGGTGCAGTTCACACATTCCAATTGTGTCCCGTTACGAATATCTATTCCCGTAGGGCAAACATTTACGCATTGAAAGCAATCGATACAATCCCCATTACCCAAAGCATCCCTATCTTCATTTTTTCTGAACTTCTTCCTTCCATTTTCTCCTTCCCCACGTTGATGGTCGTAGGCCACTACTATGGATTTATCGTCGAGAAGCACACCTTGCAACCTGCCATATGGACAAGCTATGATACATACTTGTTCCCGAAACCAAGCAAATACGAAGTAAAAGACCCCCGTAAAAATCAATAAGGAAACCATTGTTCCTAAATGCGCCATTGGCCCATCTAAAATGTATCGAATCAGTTTATCGCTTCCTATTAAGTATGCTAAAAAAACATTGGCTATCAAGAATGAGATGATAAAAAAGACGGTCCATTTCAACACTCTTTTTCGAATTTTTTTGCCGTTCCAAGGGGACCTATCCAATCGCATCTGTGCTCCACGATCACCATCTATCCAATATTCTATCCTACGGAACACCATCTCCATGAAAATAGTCTGCGGACACATCCAACCGCAAAAAATACGTCCATAAGCTACTGTGAAAAGTGCTATAAAAATAACGCCCGCAAGCATTGAAATGACTACCAGGTGAAAATCCTGTGGCCAAAAAGGAAATCCAAAAATATTGAACCGCCTTTCCAACACATTGAAAAGTAAGAACTGATTCCCATTTATTTTTATAAATGGTGAAGCAAACAAGAAAAGTAGGAGTCCGTAACTTACGTACTTACGGTATTCAAAAAACCTACCTTTGGGTTTTTTGGGGTAAATCCAAGCTCTTTTGCCGTCTTCGGCTATAGTTCCTATGGAATCTCTAAAATTCTCCTCCATCTTTAGAACACCTTTTTCCTTAAAGGATGCTATTTGTTTCTTAGTTCATGGCAACATCCGTAGAATCCGTAACCTGTTCTGCCGGTATTGCTTCTTCTTCTGTTTTTTCCGATTCGGGAGCATCTGGGTCTACCCAAATCTCACCTTCAGGCGCCTTAGGATTTGCTGGTGTTGTGCCTCCCATCGTCAATATATAACTTGCAACTTGTGCCATCTCAGCAGGCTTTAAACTTTGTTTCCAAGCGATCATCCCCTTACCATCACGTCCACCTTCAGATATCGTATTAAAAACATTTTTTATACCTCCACCCAAAATCCAATACTCATCTGTTAGGTTCGGGCCAATTCCACCACCGCCATCTGCCATGTGACAGACAACACAATTCGTGGTAAAGATTTTTTCACCGGCACTCAAATCCGAAGCATCGGCAAGAAACTCAACTGTGTTTACGTCCACTAGGTCTTTTGCCGTTTTCTTATATTCTTCTATGGCAATTTTAGCAGCGGCAACTTCTTGTTCGTATTCCAACTTTTGGTCATAGTCCCCTGCAATATGAAAACGTATTAAGTAAACTACCGCAAAAACAATGGTTGCGTAAAACATGTATACCCACCAAGGCGGCAGAACATTGTCGAGCTCACGTATACCATCGTAATTATGGTCCATAATGATCTCTCCTTCTTTTTCTATGGCACGGGTCTTTGTAAGGCGTGCATAGACATTATTGATCCAGGTCCATTCCCTTTTCTTGTTCTTGGCCGCCAGATAACGCTCTTTGGCTTCAGGAGAAAGGGTTTGGAACATTACGTTCTCAATGGAACTCAAAATCAATTCGATAGCAATTAAAATCAGTAATACCATTAGCATAAAGAACTGCGTAATAGGATATTCGATAATCGCTGGCTTATCACCTGAATCTATAAAGTACTCCATTAATCCGAAGATGATGAAGAATAGGGCCGGAATGCGTATCCACCAAGGTGTTCTTGTGCTCATAATACTATTTTTGGTTATGGTAATCGTTATCTAAAGGGAGTTCTTCCATTTCTTTTATATGTGCTTTGGTAGCGGTAAAAACCCACCAAAACAGCAATACAAAAAACACGAAGAAAATCAATAGGGATATCATGGGGTAACTTGCGATACCCTCTATACTCTCCATATGGTTCTTAACAAATTTCAACATGGCAACTAGATTTTAGACCGCTTCACTTCTAGAATTGAGATGCAAGACTTGATGCGTTGCGCCCATATTTTCAATTAAATTTTAAAATAAGATTACAGAGTCATTTTTTTCTTGGCTCTTGGCTCTTGTATCTTGATTCTTATCTACTCTTTATTTTCTGACAACAATCCGTCGTTGTCCTTAATTTTTATGTCTGTACCCAATCGCTGTAAATACGCTATCAAGGATACTATTTCCCTATCGCGCATCTGTATAAAATCCTCCCCGTTTTCTTGGGCGTATTTCTTATCCGCTTCATAGGTTTTTGCAAACTCTGGGTCCGTATATAGGTTTTTCTCGATTTGTAACGCTTGTTCTGCCATAGACTCCTCAGCATTGGCAATGTCCTCTGGTGTATATGGGACACCTAACTTGACCATCGCTTCCATTTTATTCTGTATGGCGCTTCTATCATGTTCACTTGTGACCAACCATTGATACGCTGGCATTATAGAACCTGATGAGGTACTTTGTGGGTCGTACATATGGTTTAGATGCCAGTTATCGGAATATTTTCCGCCTACTCGCAATAAATCCGGACCTGTTCTTTTACTTCCCCAGAGGAAAGGATGATCATAAACGAACTCTCCCGCTTTGGCATATTCACCATAGCGTTCCACCTCGCTCCTAAACGGTCTGATCATTTGTGAGTGACATCCCACACAACCTTCGCGTATATATAGATCACGCCCTTCCAATTCTAAAGGTGTGTACGGTTTAACACTTGTAATCGTTGGGATGTTGGATTTTACCAATATGGTCGGAACAATTTGAATTATCCCACCTATTAAAATTGCCACTGTTGCCAGAATCGTAAGTTGTACAGGTCTGCGCTCCAACCAATTGTGGAAGGTTTCACCGGCAACACGTTTTTTGGATACTCGTGTCAATGCTGGTGCTTCTGCCAATTCATCTTCTACAGAGCTACCTTTTCTTATAGTGACCACAATGTTGTAGACCAAGATTAGCATACCAACGATGTACATGGTACCTCCAATGGCACGCATCCAATACATTGGAATAATTTGGGTAACGGTCTCTAGAAAGTTTCCGTATACCAAGGTACCATCTGGGTTAAAATCCTTCCACATCAACGCTTGGGTAAATCCTGCTACGTACATTGGCAGTGCGTACAGTATAATCCCCAAGGTGCCTATCCAAAAATGTAGATTGGCCAAGCCTTTTGAGTAAAGTGTGGTCTTGAACATTTTAGGAACCAACCAGTAAATCATACCAAAGGTTAGGAAACCGTTCCAAGCCAATGCTCCTACGTGCACGTGTGCAATAATCCAGTCACTAAAGTGAGCAATGGCATTCACATTTTTTAGGGATAACATGGGTCCTTCGAAAGTGGCCATACCATAGCCTGTAATTGCCACTACCATAAACTTTAATGTAGCATCGCTTCTTACTTTATCCCATACACCACGTAGTGTCAATAATCCATTGATCATACCACCCCATGATGGCGCAATCAGCATTATTGAAAAAACCACTCCAAGGTTTTGGGCCCAATCCGGTAAAGAAGAATACAACAAATGGTGAGGTCCTGCCCAGATATAAATGAATATCAATGACCAGAAATGCACTATAGAAAGACGATAAGAATATATAGGTCTGTTTGCCGCTTTAGGAACAAAATAGTACATCAATCCCAAAAATGGCGTGGTCAAGAAGAAAGCAACAGCATTATGCCCGTACCACCATTGCACCAAGGCATCTTGCACTCCTGCGTATACCGAGTAACTCTTCAGCGCAGCTACCGGCAATTCCAAGCTATTGAAAATATGGAGCACCGCAACTGTAACGAATGTGGCCAAGTAGAACCATATTGCAACATACAAATGGCGTTGTCTTCTTTTTAGGATGGTACCGATAAGGTTCCAACCAAAGACAACCCAAACTACGGCAATGGCCAAATCTATAGGCCATTCCAATTCTGCATATTCTTTTGATGTGGTATATCCTAAAGGCAATGTGATGGCTGCTGCCACGATAATCAATTGCCAGCCCCAGAAATTAAAATTACTTAGAAAATCATTGAACATTCTGGCTTTTAGGAGTCGTTGCGTAGAGTAATATACCCCAGCAAAGATGGCGTTCCCGACAAACGCAAAAATCACCGCGTTTGTGTGCAAGGGACGCAATCGCCCAAAACTCAACCACGAAATACCATCCGTAATATTGGGAAACAAAAACATAAATGCAAGCAGAAGACCTACTACCATTCCAACAACACCCCATAGCATGGTGGCATATAAAAACTTTTGTACGATCTTATTGTCGTAGCTAAATTGTTGTATTTCCATATTTATTGGTTTGTACTTTTAGTTAGTTTAATTTCTTTTTCGTCAGTGCTATTTTTTGAATCGGGCAGCAGTTCATCCTCAAAGAGCATGCGTACGGAAGGTGTGTATGCATCATCGTATTGCCCGCTCTTTACCGAAAGGACAAAGGCGGCAAAAAAAACTATCGCCACGGAAATGCTTATGGCCAATAACACATATATTACACTCATACCTACCTGAATTTAGCGTAAAGCTACCTTTACCTTTAATTTCAAAAAATGATATATATCAGCTTTCATTAATTTTTATTTTTCTTCCCAAGATATTGGTGAAAAGTGTCGTAAAAACAACGATACTTATTGAACTCAAAGGCATTAGAATAGCAGCTACCACGGGCTGTAACTGTCCTGTAACCGCAAAATATAACCCAACAACATTATAGCATAAGGAGAGAAGAAAACTCAATTTTATAACTTGAATCGATTTTCTGGACATTTTGATAAATAAGGGCAACTTACTAAGCACAGAAGCATCCAAAATAGCATCACAAGCGGGTGAAAAGACATTAATATTTTCTGAGACAGAGATTCCAACGTCACTTTGTGCCAAAGCTCCCGCATCGTTCAAACCATCACCAACCATTAACACATTTCTTTCTTTTTGTAATCCTTTTATGTATTCAAGCTTGTTCTCTGGTTTTTGATTGAACAGTAAATCAGTGTTCTCTGGAAGTATTTTTTTGAGTTGCTGCTTTTCGCCGTCATTGTCCCCAGAAAGAATTCCAAGTTGCATATGTTCTCCCAAGGAACGGAAAAGCTTACCCACTCCCTGCCTGTATTTATTTTTGAACACAAAACATCCTTTATAATTCTCATCTGAGCTTACATAAACAGCAGTACTTGCAATGGTATTGGAAGGATTACTTCCTACATAACTTGCTGAACCCACTTTAATAGAGTGTTTCTTAGACCTACCCTCTATCCCTTTGCCAGTATGTTCTTGAAATTCATCCAATGTCATAATGGCATTTGACTGTAAAATTTCGTAAAGAGATCGGCTTAAAGGGTGGTTTGAAGCTCGTAAGGTAGTTTTTAACAATGCTGTTTCGGCTTCGGTAAGTGCCACTCCTTCATATAGAATAGTGTCTTTTTCCGTAGTGGTAATTGTTCCTGTCTTATCAAAAATGGTTGTATCTATTTTTGCCAAACGCTCAATTACGTTCGTATTCTTAAGATAGAATTTGTTCTTGCCAAATATGCGCAACATATTTCCCAACGTAAATGGAGCTGCCAAGGCGATTGCACAAGGACATGCAATAATGAGAACTGCTGTGAATACATTGAGGGCCATACTTGGCATATGGAACAACCAAAAGGCAGTGGCTATAAAAGCAATTGTCAAGACACCAATAGTAAAACGTTTTCCAATACTGTCCGTTAGTGTTTGGAAGGCAGTCATTTTATCTTTTGCAAAAACCGAATTCCCCCATAGCTGGGTAAGGTAGCTTTGGGACACGGATTTCAACACCTCAACTTCCAGAACACCAGAAAGCTGCTTTCCGCCAGCAAAAAGTTTCTCCCCAGATTGTCTAAAGACCGCTTGGGACTCTCCTGTAACGAAGCTATAATCTATTTCTGCCATTCCCTTAATAAGGATGCAGTCCACCGGAATGATTTCGTTGCTCCTAATTAAAAGGCGGTCCCCTATCTTTATTTTATAAATTTGGATATTTTCCTCATCGCCATTCTTATTTAATTTGGTCACAGCAATTGGAAAATATGATTTGTAATCACGTTCGAAAGAAAGAAAAGAGTATGTTTTTTGCTGAAAGAACTTTCCAAGCAATAAAAAGAACACCAGTCCGGTGAGACTATCAAAAAAACCAGAGCCTAAATCGAAAATAATATCTACAGTACTCCTTAAAAACAACGTTAGGATGCCTAAAGCAATGGGAACGTCTATATTCAATAGCTTAGAGCGCAATCCTTTGTAGGCCGATACAAAATAACCACTGCCCGCATAAAATACCACGGGCAAGGAAAAGGCGAACATTAACCAACGAAACACAAGTTTGTACTGATCCAGCCAGAATTCCTCTACCTCAAAATATTCTGGAAACGAAAACAACATTACATTCCCAAAAGCGAAACCTGCAACACCCAACTTGTAGGTTAGGGAACGGTCTACCTTTCTTTCTTTCTTATTGTATTCATCCAAAGAAATATAAGGTTCATAACCTATACTGCTCAACATGAGCACTAAGCGCTTCAACGAGAAATCATTAATGGTATAGGTAACGCGAATCGTTTTTTTAGGGAAGTTTACTTGAGAGCTTGTAATGGATTCATTGAGACGGTTAAGGTTTTCCAATACCCAAATACATGAACTACAATGAATAGATGGAATACTTAAATTGACAACCTGAACTCCTTCATCATTGAACGCGACCAACTTTTCAACAATATCTTGATTTTCCAAAAAATCATATTTACGTTGAATCTCATTAGGCGCAGTACCAGCCCTTTCCTCTATATCGTAGAAGTTGGACAGTCCATTGGTGGTAAAAATCTCATAGACCGTTTTACAGCCGTTACAACAAAACTCCTTTTCATCAAAAAACACCTTTGTCCTATTGCAATCATCACCACAATGATAACATTTGGAAGCACTCATACACATTCGCGTTTATACCTGACGCAAAGGTGTACCATGATAGGCGGAAAAAATATGATAAATATCAGTTTTTAAGGAAGTTACCACCATTACCTTTGCGGTATGGAAAGGTGTACGATCATAAAGGCACAACAATTAAGGAATTTTGAATCGCTCTCCAAAATGGCCTTAGATAGGGTTTTAGAAACCTCTGAATCCTTATTTGTGTCCAAGGGCGCTATTATTTTCAAAGAAAACCAACTTTTAAACAAACTGTACTGTATTAAGGAAGGGGCTTGTAAATTCAGTACGTTCGATAATTTGGGGCGAGAGCACATCTTACGTTTTTTGGGAAAAGGTGACATTATGGGCAAACGTTCCATAATATCGAACAAAGGAGCAAATGTAACGGCCACAGCCTTAACGGAAACCGTACTATGCTGTTTTGACAAAAGTGAGATACAGTACAATCTAAAGACAAATACTGATTTTTGTAACGACTTGTTACATGCATTTATAGAAGATGCCAATGCTGTTGATAAAACCAGAACAATTTATTGCGCAAACAAAGGCATTAAACAACGATTAGCACAACTATTGCTATATCTGGCAGAGAAATTTGGACAAGACCCTAGCGGAAAATTAATGATACGGCTGAAACGTGAGGACATGGCTTCTGTTCTAGGGACTTCTCAAGAATATATAATCAATTTATTGACGCATTTTAAGAACAAAGGATTTCTTCAAGTAAACCGAAGTGAAATCGTTTTAAACTCAAAAGAAGAGCTTAGAGAATTGATTTAATATGAACCTAAAAAATTATAGTTTTTTTTAATTGAATAAGCCGTAATTTTACGTGTCAGGTAAAACCAAATAGTTATGGGAAGCAGATGTGAGAATTGTATCGTACGTCAGTTCAACTCTTTACGAGCTATGAGCAAAGAAGAATTAAAAGCCGTTTCCGATTCCAAAACAACCAAAACAATACGAAAAGGGGAACCTTTGTTTGAGGAAGGCGATAAGTTGAATGGTGTATATTGTGTACGCAATGGTGTCTCCAAACTTTCCAAACTCAGCTCAAACGGCAAAGATCAAATTGTTAAATTGGCATCTACTGGCGAAGTAATTGGACAACGTTCCGTTGTTGCACAGGAATGTGCTAATCTTTCCGCAATTGCAGTCAATGATATGGAAGTTTGCTTTATTCCAAAAGAGACCATAAATCACACGCTTCAAAAAAATCCAAACTTTACCCTTGAGGTACTGCGCCATATGGCCCATGATCTAAAAGAGGCTGATGATGTAATTGTAAACATGTCGCAAAAGACTGTAAAACAAAGAATTGCAGAAGCCTTTTTATATCTTAAAAATAATTTCGGAGAGGATGAAAATGGCTTTTTAGCATTAACATTATCAAGGGAAGACATTTCCAATGTTGTAGGCACAGCTACAGAATCCGCTATTCGAATCATTTCAGAATTTAAGAAAAAAGGACTCATTCATACTTCTGGCAAGAAAGTAGGGATAAAGAACGAACGGAAGCTGGTGGAATTGGTAGAAGGATTCTAAATAAAACCCTTTTTGAAAAGCTGATAATTGTCATAGTCTCCCCCTACACTTAACGCTAATTTTATTACATCCTTATAATTAGCGTGATGCAAAAGATTTTAATACCTACGGATTTTTCAGACAATGCATGGAATGCCATCAATTATGCCATGCAGTTGTTCCGCAACAAACGTTGCACTTTTTATTTACTCAATACATACACTCCCGTTATTCCGAGTAGCCGATTTATGGCCAAAATGATAGATGGGGTCAGTATTGTGGATGCCGTACGAAATGCTTCAGAACAGGGGTTGACCAAAACGGTGGATAGAATTAAGAGCAAATATGGCAATACAAACCATAGTTTTGAGACTATTTCATCTTTCAATCTGCTGGTCGAGGAAGTAAAGGATATTGTGGATGCTTTTGAAATTAATTTAGTGATTACGGGAACCAAGGGTGCTTCGGGAATAGATGAGGTATTTATGGGAAGTAATTCTGTTCGTATCATTAAAAACACCAAAAGATGTCCCGTTCTAGCAATTCCGCAGTACTTTGATTTTATAACACCTTCGGAGATTGCCTTCGCAACGGACTTTAATCGTTTTTACACTATGTCCGAACTAAGGCCATTACTGGATTTGGCCAAAATGTTCCAAGCTACCATTCGTATTGTTCATGTTCAATATGGCATCAAAGCACTGTCAGAATTACAACAGTTCAATTTAAATATGCTAAGAAGGTACTTGAGCGATACGGAGCATTATGTGCATACCGTATCCGAACTCAACTCGGTTTCCAAGACTTTAGAGATATTTTCTCAGGAACTGGATATTCACCTGTTAGCACTTTTGAACTACCAGCATAGTTATATGGAAAAAATGACCCGTGAGCCTATTGTAAAACGAACGGCGTTCCATACACAAATTCCTTTATTGGTCATTCCAGAATTGGGAATGAACGGCGTTTCAAAACAGCAAGTAGAGAAAAAGCAAACTGTCTCTAGGTAATTCAAAAATTATCTAGTTTGTTTTTTGCTGATTCATGCGATAAAATCTTGTGGTATCCATTACCCTTTCTATCTTTATATGAACAATTTTGCTCCATATAGCAACTTGTTACATTAGGAAGAAAATGGATAAACACAGTCTTATTGAATGCCATAATCGAATAAAACCATTTATTCATAACACTCCGGTACTTACATCAAGACTTATTGATGCCATGGCTAATTCCTCGCTTTTTTTTAAGTGCGAGAATTTTCAAAAAATGGGCGCTTTTAAAATGAGGGGAGCAACCAATGCCATTATGCAACTTTCTGACCAACAAAAAGACAGCGGGGTCGTTACCCATTCTTCCGGTAATTTTGCACAGGCTCTGTCCTTGGCTGGACAAAGCTTAAATGTCCGCGCATATATTGTAATGCCCTCCAGTGCCCCACAGGTAAAAAAAGATGCTGTTAAGGCCTACGGTGGAAAAATTATAGAATGTGAGCCTACGCTGACAGCCAGAGAAAAAGCTACGCAAAAAATAGCACAGGAAACGGGAGCAACATTTCTTCATCCTTCAAATGATGATGCCGTCATTTTGGGACAGGGTACCGCTTGTGTAGAGTTACTTGAACGTTATCCTGACCTGGATTACGTAATAGCTCCGGTAGGAGGAGGTGGCCTCATTGCAGGTACTGCATTGGCAGTCGAATATTTTGGTACTCATTGCAAAGTCATTGGCGGGGAACCTTTTGAAGTGGACGATGCGTATCGCTCTTTAAAAAGTGGGGTTATTGAAACAAATAAAACTACCAATACTATTGCGGATGGACTCAAGACCCAACTGGGAGATAAAAACTTTCCAATTATCCAACAGTGCGTGGAACGAATAATACGGGTAACAGAAGAAGAAATAATCAGTGCTATGCGAATTATTTGGGAACGCTTAAAAATAGTGTGCGAACCTTCTTGTGCCGTTGCATTGGCCGCAGTTTTAAAGGAAAAGAACCAGTTTGCCAATAAGAAAATAGGCATAATTATTTCTGGTGGTAATGTAGATTTGGGAAGATTGCCTTTTTAACTTTTTCTACCGTTTGGATACCTTGATTAATAAACCTTTTCATGTTGGTCCAATACATAGAATGAGTGTATTTTTGTCCAGATTCAAATCACATTTATGAATCTTTTAGACGTTTCTCTACTACTTAGCAGATTACTTTGATTGTTTCTGAGGATTTTTATCGGTTCTTGGAAGGATTACGAATCGTCGTTGGAGCAGGTCTGTTTCATCAGTTGCAAACTTCCAAGGTGTATAAAAGAAACTTTGGTTTTGAGTTGGAACTTGGTATTAACTTTTAGAAAGTATTTTACACCTACAAAAGGTTTAGAAATATAAACGCCCTCCAATCGAGGGCGTTTTTGAGAACTAAAAAACTCAAATAAAACTCCGAATTATTCTTGTAGCTTCACTAACTGTGTTGCGATACCACCGGCCGTAATATTAAAGATATTAAAGCTGGTATCCGTAGCGGGATCATACTCATAATATCCATTTATACCTGCCTCTTGATTGAACGTCTGAAAATACATTTTGTCATCGTATTTGTACCCAAATGGATATCCAAACCCAGCCGTAAAAGGAATATCTTCTATTACCGTTGCTATTTGTGCGTTTAAATCCAATTTGGCCCATCTCGAATTCGCTCCGTTGATGACAAGATTACGAAGTTCATTAAACTCGGCATCCGTGGCAGTTCCAGCTCCTACCAACTGTAATAATTCCAACACTCTTGCATCATCGGCTTTTGCAGAAATAGCTGCATAGGCAATACCATTGGCACCGTATGTGGTTCCTGTCACAAATTGTGCAACAACAAAGTTAAATCCTAAAAAGTCTACAGGGTTAAATCTATAGCTTGGGTCAAATTCAGTACTTCCAGCAGGAATCTTCAAGATTTGAGGCCTTGACCGCGAAGCTGCCGTAGGACCTGCCTGTCCGTCCAAACTATAAGAGCCTTGGCACGTAATGTAAATATTTCCTTGTTCGTCCACAACACTGTTTTCCATTCCCCGAGTAATGGGATATGTGGCGTCTGCCAACTCAGCTGTAGATTCCCATGCCATTGCGTTCATATCAATAACCTCTACATAAACACTTGTCTGATCATAAAAAGGCCCTGTTGAAGGAATATCCGTAATCAAGGGCAAAAACACCTTGTTATCCTGGGGTCTATAAACAATCTGAAAGTAGGAGTTTCGTTGGTCTTGCCCCTCTGTAAAAGTTACCGCTTGGGATAAATCTATTTCTTGTAAAAATTCCATTGTCAGCGGATTGAACACAAATAACTTTTGTGTATCAAATACCGTATAAACCGCCATATCATCATTCAAAATCTTTATGTTCGAAACTTGAGCCGTAGTTGGGATGGTACCTGCGGCAATAACTTGCCCCGATTCATCATCTACTGCGTATCGATTCAATTCAAAGTTTTGATTATCCAATGGACCTCCATAGGCGAAATTTTTATAGACTACTTCAGGATAATAGCCAGAAAATGAATTGAACTGTGTCAAATCGAGATTACCGACCGGTTTGGAATCCACATATCCTGCAAACGTAGCATTTCCACCGGTGGTGGATGCGAAAGCCGAAACTATAAAGCCTTCTGTTTTGAATAAGGCTTCATCAGGACCATCGGTTCCCTGACCTTGGTTTACAGTTACTTCGGTAACCACTGCCTCAGGTTCACAAGAACCTAAGAACACAAATAATGAACTCAATACTGCTATAAACTTGTCATTGGTTTTCATTGTACTAAAAATTTGAGATTTCATATATGAGTTTAAAATTATAGTTGCGTCCTGGACGCGGAATGCTAAAATTGTCAAATAAATCTTCGTCCGTAATATTGACAACATTGAATGCAGCTGTAAACTTTTCATCAAAGAATTGGAACGAAAAACCTGCATCCAGTCTATTTTGTTCGGGAACAAATGCACTAGGATTCGTGTCTATTGTATCGTTGGCACCTACAATAACAAAATTGAACGTATCTACATGATTAAACAATCCATATACACGTACACCGATACCTGTATTCAAAAAATTATCTTTGGACCATGATAGTTCTGTATTAAAAAAGAAACTGGGTGTATTGGGAAAAGGACTATCCACCAAAAAGTCATTGGTAACGCCAGAGTTGACAAAAGAGGTAAAGGTTTTATCAATGTAACTCACATTCGAAGTCCAGTCAAAATTCTTTAAAAAATTGAATTTCACTTCACCTTCAATCCCTTTTGAATTAACATCTTCGGCATTTATATAACGTAGTGGTGTTTGGTTAATATCCAAAAAAATGATATCGCGCTGATCTCTGATGAATGCATTGGTCGTTAAAGAAAATGCATAATTATCATTAAATCGTTTTGAAAAAAGGAACCCAAGATTATAGTTATCGCTTTCTTCCGGAGCTATCTCTCCGTTTGCGACTATACCGGTGGCGTTCCCTGCAAACTGAAAGATTTCTGGAATTAAAAAACCACGTTCATAGGAACCTCGTATTGCTAGATTATCGGAAATGTTATATTTAAGACCTACGTTCCATCCAAAGAAGCCTTCGGTCTGTTCTATGATTTGCTGGCTATTGAATTCGATGGCCGATAAATTATAGGTATAGTATTTCAATGCCGAAGAGAATTCCAGTTTATTGTCCAAGTATCCACCTTCGTATTGTAGCCCGGTAATGTTCTTTGTGATTTTCTGCTCTGGAATAGTTTCAAATTCGGTAGGGTTGTCTATATCAAAATCCTTTATTTCCCTTCTTTGATTCGCTAATAGGTTACTTAGGATGAGTCTATTGCTTTCAGAAATATCAAAATTAAACGATGTTCTGTTTACAACGCTTTTGGTAGTGGTCTCCGTAAGTGCCGGAGTTCCTTCGTTAAACTCACCGGGTCTGTTCCTAAAAATCACCTCTCCCAGCCAGTTGTATGCATTTGCGGTCGTATCCACAAACTTTATAAGCTCGTCGCTATAATTTGTAACGGTCCTGAGTTTTAACTTATCCTTCAAAATCGTTTTGTCATACTTGGCTACAACGGACACATTTTCCCGTTCTCCAAAAGCTTCTCCAAAAGCAAGATTTGTGATTTGCAGACCATTTTGAATCTCCCGAAACGAATTGAGGTAATTAAAATTGATTTGGGCATTGTCCGTCCAGCTTTTATTAGTAGTTCCTAATGAAGCTGACGTGTACTGTAGGCGATACATATCATGGAAACGTCGGATATTCTGATTTTCGATTTCTATAGGTGGTGCTCCTTCGGGAGCAAAGGGATTATTGACCAACAAGTCTGCCCTAAATGTATAATCATTATCGGAATAGTTGATTCCGCTTGCCAGACTTAGAAAATTATCGTTGCCATCGGTTAAAGTAAGATTCATATCCGCAAGGTGGGTATTGAAAGAACCCAAGCTGTAGGAAGCTTTAATGCGATTCGTATATTTTGTCTCCGTTATGATATTGATTCCCCCACCCAATGCATCCGTTCCAATGTCTACGGGAAGTACACCCTTGTATACATCTACCCTTTTTATATCTGTTAAGGGCAAAGTGGCCAAATCAAGTCCAGGATATAAAAATTCCAACGGAATACCATCAATATAAACCCGTACCGCTGTGCCGTTCAACCCATTGATTGAAATATCGGAGTTGTCCCCCAATGAACCTGAACGCCGTATCCGCACTCCAGAAATACGATCTATTGCATCTGTAATAATATTGGTTTGGGCAACAATATCCGCAAGCTCAAAACTTCCAATCGTAATCGCTTTTTCCGCTTGCTTGGTAGCAGTTTTCTTTCCTTGCACGGTGACATCATCCAATTGTTGTACACTCTCGGTCAGGACAAAATCGAGTTTTAAATCTTTGTCCACTGTTATGGCACGAACAATGGTTTCAAAACCAAGCGAACTTACGGTTACCGTGTATTCCCCTCTCTTTACGTTTTGAATAGCATAACTCCCGTTATCCTCGGCAATTGCGTATTTATTGTTTGTGTCAAGCGCAATACTGGCAAAAGCCAATGGTTGTCCATCATCACCGGTGATAGTACCTGTAATATTAAATCTGTTCTGAGCAAAAAAGGTTATTGGTAAGAGTAAAAAAACAAATACTGTTCTCTTCATTTTTGGTTTGTTCTTTTTAGGAAT
>JBCCEC010000023.1:0-49429 GCA_039030475.1 Bacteroidota bacterium | reverse complement strand
TATGTAGATTTTGAGCCAATTTTGGCAGCTCGCATTAAGTCTCTACGGTTTACATAAAGCTCATCTGCAAACCAGCTACTGTTCCATTCTTGGAACAACGCCATATACAAACTAATATGGGTAGGATTTAGACGGTCATCAAAATAGAACTTTTCAAAAGCCGCATTGAGTAGCTTTATATAGTTCATTACCTAAGAATTTAGACCGTGCTGTACACGGTTTGCTGTCATCACATTCTGGATTTCTTCGGAATCATAAAAGATAATTCCGCCAACCTTTGTATAAGGTAATGTTCCATTGATGCGAAGATTTTGTAATGTACCAGGACTTATCTGAAGCATATCCATAACCTCTGAAGATTTTAGATATTTTTTAAGTTTCCCCTTGGCTTGATTTGTTAATAGTCTTTTAATGTCATCGAGCAATTCTATTTTGAAATCTCGAAGGTCGTCTGTTGTAATTATACTTGTGGGCATAGTAGAACGGGTTTTATAGTAAGAGGCTACCACATTGCTGTCAACTAATTTGATAGCCTCTGACCTGATTTGACTTTCGTTCTACAAATTTGGTAAGTTTTAGACTACTTTGTTCACAAGATATACCCAAGTTGGGTCATTTTTTGACTCATAGGTAATGCGATGAAATAGAGCGAATTAAAGGTTTGATTTTTGAAGAGAAGTATCAATTTCTCATAAATAAAATGAAGAACTTAAAAACACAAGTTTGAGGGAACTTGTGTTTTTGGGGGTACTATTCATCGGCATCTTCCATTCTTTTTTCAAGAGCAGTCTTAAGCCTATCAAGGAATTTTGTTGGTTCAATTTTTCGAGCTCTTATTTCTAAAAATTTGCGATAGTAGTTTCCTAAGTCTAAATCGAAGATCTGTTCGCAAGCCATTGCCATTTCCTTTATTCCCGCCTTACCACCTCTAATAGCACCAGAAGCCTGAAGAGCATATATCAGCTCGATCAAATCTATTTTGTTGGCTGTCCAACCCAAATCCAAGGTTTTAAAATGTCTTTTCACGGAATTGTTACTACGGCTAGGCTTATTTCTTAAATTGTCTATCTCTTCAGAATAGTGTGTAAGCAATAAATCGTAAGCGATGATCTTAGCTACTGAATTATCGTGGCTAGTGGAAAATTCTTCATCGGTATAAAAATGAGATGTATCGGGAATTAAATTTAAGTCATCTTTACCTCGTACAAAGTAGAAAGAATCTAAAAATGTTTGGTTGTTCCGATAGTACTTTACAAATTCAAGATGTTTACCATAAAATTTTTGTAGTGCATCAATTTCATTATCAATAAAATTACGCTGGGATTTAATTGTTCCTACAGGTCTGTTTAAATTGAAATTATAGAGCTTGGCATAAAATTTTAACCTACCGTAGATATAGGGCTTTTGTTCTTTAAAGAATTTAATTTCTTGTTCTTCAGATTCAAATTTTTCCTCACGTAAAAGAAAGCGTAATTTTTGTAGATGTGCTCTAGATATCCTAATACCTTTCTCTAAATTTTTAAAATCTATATAGTCTAAAGAATCCACTAATGATATTTCCTCTTTAAAACTGTTAAGTATTTGGTTTAGTTTTTCCTTCATAGATTTACTGAGTATTTGATTTTTTCATAGACGCTGGTAATATTAAACACTTGCTATACTCAGCAAATAGGTATTAAGGTTGTTTTAGTTCACTTCTGAAAGTTGTTTTACTTTAAAATCTCTAATCATTTCTTTTGTTTGCTTTGTAAAATGTACAACGTGGTGTTGGTCTAAGTGCTTTTTCCAAAACGCTTTGGTTTCCCATATCTCATAAAACATAAAATGACTCTTATCCTCGTTGTCCTGATGCAATGAGTATTCAATACAACCTTCTTCTTTAAGAGTGTGATCCAGCAATTCTGTGAATAAAGGTCTTAGGTCTTTGATGTGCCTTGGTTTTACCCATACATCTGCAACTACTGTTAATTTCATTTCTTTTGATTCTAATTATTCAGCTAGAGTATAATCACTACTAACTATCGAGGTGATATAGTTTCGTAAATTCCTTAAAGCCTTTTCAAATAATTCTTTTATATTTTTTCTTCCAAAAAGCGATACTGAAACTTTCTTTAATGGGGACGTCTTCCAATACAGTTCTAGCTGCAACGAACTGGTATTTGGGCTAAGTGGCGTAATAACATAAAAGATATACAGCTTATCAAATAAACTGAAGCTAGACGTAAATTCACCATAAACCAATTCTGAAGAATTTCCCTTTTTTTTCACTACAGTAAAGTCTAGTAATTGGTCATTAATGATACACGAATGTTCTGTGCCTAAACGAGTGACTTCATTTTTGCGATAGCTCATTTTGTCCACATCTTTTGCCCAATGTGGACGATAAGAGTAGTTGGTAATAAACTCTAAAAGTGATTTAGCTGAAACAGAAAATGTACGTTCAAATTTTATGTTGGGTTTTGCGTTCATTTCCAATGTTTGTGGAATGGATACTGGCGGAATTTCTAGGTCGTGTTTATTGATATTTGCATACATAAACTTGATTTCATTGCCGTCATAGCTTTCCAGCCCGTTTTCAAAAGCGAACAATCTATGCGAATAGGTACTTGATAAATTCATATCAGTTGCAAGCTGTTCACTTATTAGAACATAGTTGTCACTATCAATTGAATTTTTAAGCAATCTATGTACTTCTATGACTTCCTTGCCAAAAGGTTTTACACTTTTCTGAACTTTAATAAATGACAATTCTGCGCTATGGGCTACAATCTTGAGCTGAAGTTCTGTAGCGCATACACAAGCTTTACACGGACAGATCCTATGGGTTTTAAGTAGTTGCAAATGTTTGTGAAAAGCAATGTTCATCGCTTCCACTTGTGCCATTAATTCTTCTTTGGAAGGAATTTTATTTTCCAAGTAGAAGAATAAGGCGTCCCCTTCAATTTCGGCAAGTTTTAATCCTAGCGTATTCGCTTCTATAAGCGTTTCAAGAAGTTCTGAAATTACGTGCTGACTATGTTCAACCTCGGTGGTTTGAACAAATTCTGTAAAGCCAGAAATATCGGGTATAAATAATAAAGATTTAGACATTTTGTAAAGTTGTTACCACTCATTATTTTTTAAAATGGATTATTATATTTTTATTGAACAACCTATCGCTTTCGTATAGGTAATTGTTGGTTGCTTTCCTGCCAGTAGGGCATCGATTGCATCTTCAGCAAACTTTCTTTTTACCGCATTTGCGTTTTGCACGTTATCATCTATAGCACCAATGTATTCTACACGATTGCCATCATCTGTTTTCTGTAAAAGAAAAATGTGCGGTGTCTTGGTTGCACCATACTGAGGATAGATTTTTTGTCCATCATCAAATAAATATGGAAACGTGAAACCTTTTTGCTTTGCACGTATTTTCATATTCTCAAAACTATCCGTTGGATAATTTCTGGGATTGTTGGGATTAATGGCAATAACCGGATACCCTTGGGATTTATACTTTTTATCCAACGCTATAATACGGTCTTCATAGGCGACTGAATATGGGCAATGGTTGCAAGTGAAGGTTACAATAAAACCTTTTGCTTCTGGGAAATCAGATAACGAAACCATTGTGTCATCAATATTCTTTAACGAAAAATCGGTAGCTATATCACCTACTTTATAACCGTAAACAATAGTTGATTTTATAGGTTTTGCGTTCACAGCGTTACTTTGGGCAACTTCTTTATTTGACTTTTTTTTTGTGTTTTGATTGCAGGCAGAGAGCATCATAAGAAGTGATGCCAAAACCGCTATCCTTAATGTTTTCATAGTTTTTTAATTTAAAATTTTCTTTATGTCATCTTCTAACTCATCTTTAGAGTGGTATGATTTCTCATAAAAGACCAATTGTTCATTGTGAAGGATTAATGTTGCTGGGATTGCACCAGTCCAACTAGGATATATCTTTTCTATCCAACTATTTGCATTACCATCCGTCAGCACAACTACTTCACTTTTGAGTTGTTTCTTTTCTACAAATGGATAGAGTTTGTTCTTTATTTGGTTACCAAAGTCGAGGCTGACCAAAAGCACTTCGGTTTTATGACCATCAATACTTTTTGACAAACTTTCAAAATAAGGAAGTTCTTTGATGCAAGGTGCACACCAGGTCGCCCAAAAATTAATGACATACACTTTGTCCTCTTCAAGATTTTCTAAGTGCGCTTTCGCGAAAGCGGAATACGTTTCATATTCTTTTACCTGCGAAAACGCATTAGAAAAACTAACCAACACTAAAATGATGCAGATAAACTTTTTCATCGTTTACTGCTTTACTTCAAGATTCTTTTCTTCTACCCATTTGGCAGCTTTCTCGCTGATTGCCCATTTTACAGAGTTTACAATCAAACTTCGGTACTGCTTGTCATAATACACTTGTGGTCCGTGACCAAACATTAGGTAAGCAATGGGCGAGTTCTTATAGGTCTTTGTCCAAGCTACGAGGTCACTTCCTTCAGGATGGCTTTTATACTCATCACCGCCGTGATGGAAATTCTCTGGAATGAATTTGAAATTGGTATTCCTTAACAAAGGGGTTACGCTGTCTTCGAGAACTGCATACATATAGACTTCATCTTTAATTTCGAAAGAATCGCCAAGACCTTTTACGATGGGGTGTGATGTATCCAATACATCAATTTCTTGATGTATGTTGAAGCGATAACCAGAACCAGGAATGGTCTTATCTCTTAGCTTACCAGGAACAAAATGGAATCGTCCGCCAATAATTTCGGCAAACTCTGGCCAAGTAGGCCAACTCGCGATAGCGTGATGTATGAAAACAAACGGTTTTCCAACCGCCAACAAATTCAGAAAATCTGCCTTGTGCTCTTCTGAAGGATCTTCTAACGAAAATCTTGGAATTGTGCCTGTAAATGCAACGCCTGGCATATCGTACATTACAAATACGTCAAATTGTGCTGCCTTTTCTGGTTTAAAGAAAGCCTGTGCCTCTGGCTGTGGTGCGTGTGTCCACGAAATCTCAACATCTTTGTCCCAATCTTTAAGTTCAGAAATCATTTCAAAAAAAGGTTCGGCATCATACCAATGACCGCCAGTAACCAGAAGTGCGTTTATTTTAGTTTTCATAACTGTTTCTTTTTTAAAATTTAATAATGCCCTCGGCTCAATAATAGGGGATACCGAGGGCATTGGGGGAAAATTGCTATTAATCCTATTTCCCGGGTTTTTGAAACATAGACTTATCTGCATCAATTTTAAATTTGATGTTTGTCCAGTTTGTGATTGTATAGTCGTTATCCTTGACCTTTCCATCCCAATTAGCTGCAGCATACTTTCGTTTAGACGGCACCTTTATACCGTTGATGGTTTCATAATCAAAGGTCATTAAGCTAGGCTCTGTAAGCCCAAAAGCTACTACAGTAAACAAGAACTGGTCTATCATTTTGGTTTTCTTATTTATGTAGAGGATATAAGTGTCTTGGGCATCACCCACCTTGTCACCAAATGTTATTTTTATACGATTGTAGTCCTTGCCATTTGCCTTTTGGTCTGACAGTTTTTCGTAGTTTACACCATCATCCAATAGTTTGAAAAACATAGAGAACCAATAGTAATTTGTCTTTCTTAAGAAGCGTGCTACACCGTTTGCTTGTTCGTCATTAGACAATTTTCCATCGAATGTTACCCAAGCATCTTTTCCGTCATAGCCTTCTACTACTTTGCCGTTTGCACCCGTTAAACTGTGGGTTGTATACGTAGCATACGAAAGTTCGCCATCGAAGACATAGGTTTCGTGGGCCACTAACGTTATTGCACCTTCACCTGGTGGTGTACGGTATTCCAAATCATATTCTACTGAACCTAAGTTGTAGAAATTTTGTTTTCCGCCAGAAGCTTCAATGGCTTCTGCTACGAGTTCTTTTCCTGTTTGCGCAGTTGCTATACTTGCTACTACGATTAATGCTAATGTGAAAATTACTTTTTTCATTTTGTTTGTTTTTAATGGTTATTATTGTTGCGTATTATTTTTATTGATTACTTCCACTTGATGCTACAACCGATACTTGGTCTTTGGTCAGATGGAACTTCTTTGTTTTCAATCATTGCAGCTAATGCCGCAGAAA
Source organism: Bacteroidota bacterium (assembly GCA_039030475.1). Taxonomy (GTDB): domain Bacteria; phylum Bacteroidota; class Bacteroidia; order Flavobacteriales; family Flavobacteriaceae; genus Flagellimonas. The sequence goes on along the minus strand of JBCCEC010000023.1, from coordinate 43,301 downwards.
GTTCTTTACCAGTAGCTCTTCCCATTCCTGGTCTTGTCTCGTCGAAACGACCTCTGTACGCCAATTTTAAATCAGCATCAAATACGAAGAAATCTGGTGTGCATTCTGCTTGATAGGCATTTGCCACTTTTTGTGTTTCATCATAGAGGTATGGAAAAGAGTAGCCTTCATTTTGAGCTACACGCTTCATCATTTCAGGGCCATCCTGTGGATAATATTCGGCATCGTTACTGCTTATGGCAATAAAGTTGATACCTTTTGCTTGATATTCGTTGGCGACTTCAACAAGCTTTTCATTGATGTGATGGACAAATGGACAATGATTACATATAAATGCGATAACCGTTGCTGTGTTTGATTTTAACTTGGAAAGTGACATAACTTTACCTGTTACCGTATCAGGTAGTGTAAAGTCTGGTGCTTTTGTTCCCAAGGCCATCATATTGGATTGTACTAATGACATAATTTTTGTTTTTGGAATTGTTGTTCAGAACCCGCCGACACCATTAATCTTACCGACAGGCTCTTCACAACAATAATTAAATTTAGATTGCAAGTGTTTCCCAAGCATTTGGTTCAAAAGCACCATCTACTGGTGTTTGCGCTACATAGTTAATGTAGTTGGTCATCACTTTTAAACTTACGATAGTGATTACCTCAAGTACATTTTCTTGTGTATATCCAGCTTCCAAGAAAGCATCGATATCTTCTTGAGATACACGACCTCTTTTTACTGTTGTAGCCTTCACGTATTGACTCAATGCTTCTAATTTTGCATTAGGAATAGTAGTTCCTGCTCTTAAAGCATCAAGAATACTTTGGTCAATTTTGTGCATCTGTCCAATAGAAGTGTGGGCAGCCATACAATAGTGACAGTTGTTCTCATAGCTGGCAGATAGATAAGCAACTTGTTGCTCTTCACCTGTTAAAGTGCTGTTGGCATCTAGTGTTGCACTACCTTCCCAATAGTTCTTTAAAAGTGCTGGGTGGTTAGCCATTGTACCTAAAAGGTTAGGAACAAAGCCATAGGCACCTTTTGCAGCTTCTAAGGCTGGTTTTGAGTTTGCAGGTGCGTTCTCGATTGTTTTTACGTCGTACTTCAATTTTTCAATTGTTGCCATTGTTTTAAATTTTAAAAATTAATATTTTTGTTTATGACCTTAGATTTTTATTCCAATACATAAGTGGTCAGCTTATGCATTGGGTATGATTTATTATTTATTGATACGTCTGTACCAATCTGAAATCGCTCTACCAATTGCATACGGTTGGTCTTCTTGCACATAATGCAGTCCAGCACCGATGTAAACCGTTTCAATGTTTTTGGCTTTTTTAGACCAATAGTCCGCAGCAGCTTCTGGATTTAATGCACCTGGTGTTGCATATAGGAATAACCAAGGGACATCTGTTTTTTCTAACCATTTGTTATAGTCGGAAACATAGTTGTGCACGTTTCTTGGTTTTTTACCAATAGGCATTTCTAAAGGCCATTGATATACTTGCTTTCTAGATTTTGCTGTCTTGTGAGCTTTTTGATATTCAGCAAGTGCAACAGGATCTAACGAGCGTACTGTGAAACCATCAAGGAAACCACCTTCTTTTAACCAGGCATTATCATCTATCAACATTTTCTTTCCTTCTGGTCCTTGAACCATCGTGAAGAAACCTGCCAAATCTGGTCGTAGCTCATCATAACTTTTAGCAGGAATAGTAGGTGCAACTATGGATTCCATAGTTACGATTGCCTTTATGTTATCTGGATTTAATTGCGCATAGTGCAAGCCTAAACCAGAACCCCAATCGTGAACCACTAATGTGATGTTCTTAAGATTTAGTTTTTTGATAAATCCATCTATATACTTATAGTGGTCATCAAAAGTGTAGGCTAGATCAGGTTGGTCTGATTTCCCAAAACCAATATTATCTGGTGCAATTACACGACCTTGATTTTCTACAAATGGCATAATGTTACGCCATAGGTAAGATGATGTAGGTTGACCGTGCAAGAATAGGATAGGGTCGCCTTTTCCCTCATCGATATAGGCGATTTTAGAACCCAATATGTCAACAAACTTGTACTTGTCTGCATACTTTGATTTAGCCGAAACATTGGTTTGCGGCTCTTTGTGTAATGGTTCTTGTGCGTTTAGCGTAGCAATACTGAATAGTGCTATTAATGCAATTACTGATATTCTGTTTAAAGTTTTCATTTTTATTATTTCGATATATTATAATTTTTAACAGACCGTTCGTTTATATGTGACAACAAAAAAAATGGTCTAATTTTCTTTTGCTATTTGATGTCTCTGTAGTATTGCTTCATTTAAAATTATTATTTGTAGTAGACCGTTCGTTTATTATTATAGACAAAAAAAAGCAGATGGTCAGCTTGCTATTTTTTGTTTGACTTTTATAAATGCTAGATTTATGTCTAGAAATTGATTTAAAGGTACTGAACTACGTTCTACTTTCATTCTACCTAGCGCACCGTTAAAGCTATCAAAAAGATAATTGGCTAAATGCAGAGCATCAATACTATCTATGATTTCCCCAGATTCTTGACCTTTTTTGATAAAAGAGGCTAATCCTTTGGACCATCTATCATATACGCCAGATATGGCATTCGAAACAGGGTCTATTGTACCTGCCACTTCCGTACTAAGGTTTCCTAATAGACAACCTACCTTAAAATCATTCTTCGTGTACCACTTTATGTGAATCTCAAAATGATTTTTTATTCTTTCGTAGTATGACAATGATTCATTTGCAAGGTTTTTTTCAAAATCCTTACCAATCATTTCCTCAAAGTGGGCAATAGCCTTAATAACAAAGTCTTCTTTACTTTCAAAAGAATGATAGAAAGAACCTTTAGGCATATCACAAGCTTTCAGTATATCTCTGATACCTGTACTATGATATCCGTTAAGGCGAAATAGCTCTATACCCTTTTCTAAAATATTATTTATATCGTGCTTTGCCATTATTAGACCGTTCGTTTACAATGCAAATATATAATAATAGACCGGTTGTTTCCAAATTTATTTGTGTTAAATTTTTCTAAAGAATTTCAAAACTCAATAATTGAGGTAATTCAATATTGTTTCCCATCTATCATCTTTCCCTTTAAATGACAATCTTTAAAAGGTTTTCCACTTTTACAAAAACAGGGGTCATCAGGCGACATAAAAGTCTCTTTTACGACAAAATCCCCTTCACCTTCAAACTTACCCTCTGCACCGGTTTCTGCTATTTTAAGAATTTCCTCAAACTCAGCCTCTTTCTCTTTTAATTCAGCTTTTGATGGTTTTAATCGTCTTGTAAGTGCCATATCGAATATATTATCCCAAATTCGATATGTTTCCGTGTCTTTTACTGGTGGTTCGTCAAATACTTTTCCTTCTTCATTGACTTCTTTGAATTTTTTAAAGTCGTCTTTAAGTTCTGGCAATGTTACAAAGAATGTGTCCGCAGGTTGGACAGCGAAGAAGAGGTTCTTCAAAAATTTGTCATTTGTACTAAATACTCTGGCAAAAGGTACATAGAATAAGTATTCTAAATCCAAGAGGTTTGTCAACCGTTCGCCACACAAAGAGTTATTTATGCCAATAAAGTAGAGGCAGACAACTTCGTAACAATACATAGCATAATTGGCGAGACTTTGTAAATCCGGATGTGACTCGTTTTTCCATCGAGCTTGAATTGACTCTCTTAAATCTGGGTTGATTTCAAAATAATCTATTACGAGATTTAATGTATCTTCAGGTTCAAGTTCAACATAGAGGCGTTCCTGTAATCGTTCTTTTAATGCAAGAAACTTCTCTTCATTTGAAGGTTTGTGGTCTTTTATTTTTATGTCTTTAAGATGGTCAAATTTTCCTTTAAATTCCTCAACTACCTTTTCGTCTTTAGATTCTGTTCGCCAGACTTCAGCTATAATTTCATCAAGTTTGTCAAACTCGCCTTTTTTCCATCGTTTAATAGAGAGCTCTTCAGGTGTTTCAACGAATGTCATACCCTTTTTAGTTGGTGTACTTATAGACTTTGCGGCATTCAAAAAAGGTCGATTATCGGCTGTGGTAAATTCGCCAGTCAACGATTTTTCAACCAACACACTATAGTTCATATTTACATAAGCATTATAAGGGAACATTTTTTTAGCAAGGTCAGTAACTTGGTCTTTGGGTGTTTTTCTACCTGCCTTTTCTTCTTTCGCGAGGTCGCCAAGAATTTCGGAAACCAACAAGGGTGTGATATTAACGATATAATATTTATGAAGTTCAATTATATCCTCATAGTTGAAGCCTTGAAAGGTAGATTTATCTAGTACTATTGGTATTGACATAAATATTCGTTAATTACAGTATCAGATATTAAACTCTTTAATTTTTCTATAAACCGTAGTCCTAGAAACATCTAAAAGTTTAGCGGCTTTAGATTTGTTCCACTTTGCCTTTTGTAAGGCCAGTTCCAGAACTTCTTTGGTGAGTTCGTCTGAAGATTCATCACTACTTTTAGTATCTAAAATTACGGTCTCAGAATGTAATTCTCTTGGTAAATCTTCAGCTTTAATAATAGTATCGCCCCTTAATTGCGCGTTGAATGCGGCTTTCAAACAGTTGTTCTTAAGTTCACGAACGTTACCTGGCCACTCATATATACCTAATAGACTTAGCGTATCTTTTTCTACACCTGAAATAAAGGGTGTCCTATCCTTAATAAAATGGTTGAACAAAAATGTAATATCCCCTTTACGTTCTCTCAATGGTGGAATTTCAAGTTCCATTATTTTTAGACGATAGAGTAAGTCTGATCTGAACGTTTTATGTTCCATCGCAAGCGATAAATCTCTGTTGGTCGCTGCTACAATACGAACATCAATTGGTACGCCTTTTTCAGAGCCTAATGGGTACACCATTTCCTCTTCCAGTATGCGCAACAAATAGGTTTGCGATTCCATTGGCAGTTCGCCTATTTCGTCTAAAAACAATGTGCCTTTATTAGCCTGTTCAAACTTTCCTTTTTTTCCGTTGGCATTGGCATTGGTAAATGCCCCCTTCACATACCCAAAGAGTTCACTTGCAATCAGGTCTTTTGGTAATGCACCACAATTTACCGTTACAAAAGCTTCGTGAGACCGTTTAGAGTGTAAGTGTATCGCTTTCGCGAAAAGCTCTTTACCCGTTCCAGTTTCGCCATAAATAAGAACGGAATGTTCGTTTTTTGCAATCTGTTCAGCTTTCCGTTTTAGGTCCTGTATTTGGGTATTCTGCGTAATTACGGCACTCAGACCAGATGGGATCTGTTTCTTCGGAAGCGCAACAGAAGGGTTTTCAATGATTTTTTCAAAACTAGCCAGCCTGCCCATCATCCTTCCCATTAATATATATGGGGTGGTATTCACTTTCCATTTACGACCACGACTGTCCTCATATTGACTTTGTATAGGATGGTGCGAAAAACTGGACAGTTCGTTCGGTGGAAACAATTGCAGACGTTCGCCAGTAACAAAGCCCAATTCGCGCATTGCGTATGTATTGGCGTATCTAATAACATAATTTTGATTAAAAAGAACTATTGGGTTTTGTCCATTCAATAATTCGCGATAACTACTGCTATTATCGAACATTAAATGTTCATACATATTGGTTTCAATAAGATTGCCAACGGTTTTTATCAATGCCGTATTATGTAGAAACACGCTACGCTTGTTTCCCGATACGTTTATGACACCCAATTGATTGCCCATTAATGGGTCGTGAATGGGTACAGCCGTACAGATTAAATCGTGCCAGCTCTCACAAAAATGCTCGTAGCCAAAAACAGAGATACTTTTATTTTCTACCAGAGCGGTTCCTATTCCGTTAGTACCACAATAAGATTCATCCCAAGAAGCACCTGGTAACAGGTTAATTTTATCAGCAACTTTTGAGTTTTTGGGTTGAAGCAATTTGAGTACCGTTCCTTTATGGTCAGATAGGGTTACAAAAGGGTCAATCCCTTCCAAGGTTTGGTGTAGATTATTGAGGTGTGGCATTGCCATATCTATCAAAAATTGATTTTTGACTTGATGTTCCTTAATCTGAGGGTCTGAAAGAAGAGTGGGTGCGTTGGTAGATTTCAGTTTGGTATTTAAAGATTTACATCTTTTCCAAGAATTTAAAATATAATCGCTTCCAGCATCAACGGTCAATGGTTTTCCTTCATTAAAAGAAGTCCATTTTTTATGCAATAGTGTATCTGTTTTCGAGTATTCCCCAAATGATTGTACCATAATTTCAGTTTTTTAATTCCTCTGAAACGTGTAACATAGACTGTAACAGAGATGTTTTTTGGTGTTACAAAGTGTAACAACGCTACACAATTAATAAACGACCAGTCTATTCAAATATAAATATAATTATCTATATATCCGCTATTTACGATTCACTTTTTATGAAGTACACAAGAATGGCACGACTTTTTTAACTATAGATCAAGGTGTTAGAACAGTCTTGCTGTGTTACACTTTTTTAGAAAAAGTAATTAACCTTAAAAAACAATTAGTATGGAAATCGACAAGAAAGACCTACTGTGGATGTATGAAAAAATGAAGACATCGCGTTACTTCGAAGAGCGAATGGAAACAGCCTACCTCGAAGGGAAACAACCTGTCTTTAATATTGGTGCAGGTCCCGTTCCGGGAGAGATGCATTTATCTAATGGACAAGAACCCGCCGCGGCAGGAATCTGTGTGCACCTTACCGACAACGATACAGTAACAGCACCGCATAGACCACACCACAATGCCATTGCAAAGGGCGTAGACCTCAAACCAATGACAGCAGAAATATTTGGAAAGGTTACAGGTTCAGGTAAAGGAAAAGGAGGTCATATGCACTTGTTCGACCTGAAAACAAAATTCTCTTGTGGTGGTATTGTCGCTGCTGGAATGCCTCACGCAGTAGGTGCTGCATTGGCAAATAAAAAGAGAGGTACTGATTGGGTTGCCGTGGCATTTATAGGTGAAGGTGCTGCAAATGCAGGAGCTTTTCACGAGAGTTTAAACTTAGCTGCGCTGTGGAAACTTCCAGTAATTGTTGTAGTTGAAGATAATGCTTGGGGAATTTCTGTGGCAAAGTCTGCTTCGACCAGCGTTCCAAGTAATGATTTACGAGGTGCTGCTTACGGAATCCCAGGACACTTGGTAAAAGACAATGACCCTTTTGAAATGTATCGCGTTTCTAAACTTGCCGTTGACCGTGCTAGAAAGGGAGAAGGTCCAACCATCATCGAGATTGAAACCTATCGCTATTTAGGTCATTTTCAAGGTGACCCTGAAACCTATAGAGACCCAGAAGAAGCAACTGGATTAAGAGCCAAAGACCCGATTGAGCGTGTAAAGGCCTATTTGTTGGAAAGCAAACTGGCTACTGAAAAAGACTTTGAGACTTTGGATAAGAAGATTTTCAAAGAAGTAGATGAGGCTTATGAGTTTGCTATTAATAGTGACTTACCAAAGCCCGAAGATGCACTTAATGATGTCTTCTGTTAGGCCACATTAATCTATTAAAACTAAAGGTTCAATCTTAAAATATTTCAAAATGAGTACAAAAACAAAAGTTAGAAAACTTACGGGAAGTAAGGCGATGGCAGAGGCCATAGATATAGCAATGCAAGATGATAAAGAGGTCTTTGTAATGGGAGAAGATGTTGCCAAGTATGGCGGTATTTTTGGTTCAACTACCGGCTTGCACGAAAAGTATGGGGACGAGCGTATTATGGATACGCCCATTTCAGAAACAGGCTTCATCGGTGCTGCAGTAGGAGCAGCTGGAGAGGGAATGCGTCCCATCGTAGAGTTGATGTTTGTTGATTTTGTAGGTGTCGTTCTTGACCAGATTTACAATCACATTGCAAAAATTCCATATATGTCAGGTCAAGCGGTAAAAATGCCTATTACTTTGATTACGGCTGTTGGTGGCGGTTATAGTGATGCAGCACAACATTCACAATGTCTGTACGCAACCTTTGGTCACTTACCAGGTATGAAAGTAGTCGCACCTACAACACCACACGATTTAAAAGGAATGTTATTGGCCGCTATTAGAGACGATAATCCAGTCATTTTTATGTTTCATAAAACACTACAAGGATTAGGGTGGATGGACCAAATTGATGCTTCCATAGGCGAGGTGCCCGATGGCGATTACATAGTACCATTAGATAAGGCAAAAGTTGCTCGCGAGGGAACAGATGTTACCATCGTCGGTGTACAAATGATGACGGTTGAAGCACTAAAAGCGGCTAAGATTTTAGAGAAAGAGGGCATTAGTTGTGAGGTTATCGATTTGCGTTCTATCAAGCCTATTGATAAGGAAACCATACTTACATCTATTGGGAAAACACACCGTCTATTAGTGGTAGATGAAGATTATTCCGCTTACGGAATCACTTCAGAAATTGCAGCATTGGCAGCACAGGAAGCACTATACGATTTAGAAGCACCTGTAAAAACATTGGCAGTACCAGACGTGCCGATTCCTTATAGCCGAGTACTAGAGAAATTTGTCATTCCAGATGAAAATAACATCGTCGAAGCAGTAAAAGAATTAATGGATTCATAAGTATATATGGTAGGCTTTCTTCAAAGTGAAGCCTGCCATTTTTTAAATCAAACTAATATATAGATACAAAATAGTATGTCAAATATCATAGATGTCATATTACCCAAAGAAGTAGGCGAAGACGTGGAAAGCTTAGTCGTAATGTGGTACAAAGAAGAAGGCGACGATGTTGAAAAAGACGAAATCCTTGTCGAAGTACAAACCGATAAAGCCATTTACGAACTACCAGCACCAGAAGATGGTGTGCTTACCGAAATTTTGGTCAAACGTGGCGAAGTTGCTGCTGTAGGAGCCGTAATGGCAAAAATGAACATAGGTGGCGAAGCTGAAGCCAATAATGCTGTTACAGAAAGGACCAATGAAGAAAACAAAACTGAGGCAAAGAAAGAAACCAAACCAGTTGCTAATAAAACCATAAAAGCATCACCATTGGTCAAGAAAAAGGCTAAGGAAAAAGGTATTGACTTATCTACCATTGCAGGTTCAGGACCAGGAGGAAAAATCGTCGAAGCTGATTTAGAAAAAGCTTCAAATTCTGCTGCAGACCCAGATTTTGAGGTCGTCCAAAACTCACCTATACGCAAAGCGACAGCAAAAAATATGTTGGCCAGTTTACAGAATACGGCACAGCTTACCTTACAGCGTTGGATAGACGTTTCTGAACTGAATAGAAAACGTAAAAAATTATCCGCGGATGCCAGTTGGAACGATTGGGTATTGCGTGCTGTTGTTGTGGCTCTAGAGAAACACCCAGATATGAATGCACATTGGGTAGATGACGAGACTCGAAAACGAGCAAAAGTCGTTCATCTTGGTTTTGCCGTTGATACCGAAAAAGGCTTGATGGTACCTGTCATCAAAAACGCCCAAAAGCATTCTTTGGCTGACTTGTCAAAGGCTTCCAATGCATTACAATCCAAGGCAAAGGATATGAAGCTGAAATCCAGCGAATTAAGTGGAGGCACTTTTACCGTCACCAATTTAGGCGGTCTGAGCATTGAGTATTTCACACCTGTATTGAACCCACCGCAAGTTGGAATTTTAGGTGTGGGACGACTTCAGAAAAAAGTAATCTTTAAAGGAGAAAATAAGCAAACAATGGGGCAAAGTACACAACTGCCGTTGAGCATCACCTTTGACCATCGGGCAATTGACGGAGCACCGGCAGCTCGTTTTCTTCAAACTATTGAAGAATTATTACAAACACCAGAAAACTTAATTTAAAAAAATATACAATGAGTAAGACAACAGAACAAATATTGAACCATCATTTAGAATCATTTGGAGGTGCTAACATCGATGAAGTACTAAGTGATTATACCGAGGACTCGGTATTGGTAGACCAAGAGAAAACGTATAAAGGAATTGATGAAATCCGCACTTTCTTTGAGTGGCTTTTAGGCGTATTGCCGCCAGGATCAGACTTTGAAATGGAGAAGCTTGATGTGACGGGAGAATACGCATACATCGCTTGGAACGCTTCTTCAGCTAAGACTGATTTCTTATTGGGTACAGATACTTTCCATATCGTGAACGGTAAGATAGTGTATCAATCTGTAGCTGTTAGAATGAACAATAAATAATAATTTCTTAAGTGTATTTATGATAAAAGTCTGTGTATTTGATGCCTTTGGAACACTTTTTCAATTGGATTTGCCAGTTGATGTAGCGACCAATAAAACTGCTTTAGAAGCACTAAAAATCTCTAGGCAAAAACAATTGGAGTATTCGTGGTTATATAGTCAGATGGGAAAATATTTACCCTTTGAAAAAATCACTATGATGGCCATTAAATATGCAGTTAAAAAAGTGGGTTTAAAAGATATTACGCTTTCGCGAAAGCTAAAAACAATTTTCCTCACGCCCAATTATTATGATGACGTTGTAGAAACAGTTAGGGAATTAAAAACAAGTGGTATTCGCTGTGGTATTTTATCTAATGGCTCGGGCAAAATGCTTTCAGAAGTTATTAAGTATACAGGGTTAGTTGATGCGTTTGATTTTGTGCTTTCGGCGGAAGATGTAAAGACATTTAAACCTAGCCCTCTAGTGTATGGTATTGCTTTACACCATTTGAGGATTCCAAAAGAACAAATACTTTTTGTTTCATCTAACCAATGGGATATTTCTGGAGCAAATGCCTTTGGTTTCAAAACCGCTTGGATAAATAGAAGTGACAGTTTACGAGAGCCTATTTTAGATAGTGCTGAAACTATAATACTAAAGAAACTTAGCAGTATCCCCGAAACTTTAAATGAATTCAATTAAAACAAAATGAAAAAAATAATGCTAATCACTCTTCTAATTAGCACCACAATATGGGCGCAGGAAGAGGAACAAATAAATGTGGGTAATCAATATGGGTTAATCCATATAGACGACTACGTTAAACTACTACCAGAGAAACACGATGGTGTCATTAAGGATATTCACATTTTAGACCGTGAACACGTAGGTGCTCGGGTATTCAGATTATATGACAAAGTACCAATGCATTACCACGCAAAGTCTGATGCTTATCTATATGTATTAAACGGAAAAGGCGAATTCTTCATTGGAGATAAAGGACCCATCATAGCAAAAAAAGGAGACCTCATTTTTTGGGCGAAAGGAACAGCTCACGGTGTTGGGAATATCTTGGAAGGACCGTTGGATATTTTGGTTTTTGACACTTTAGCAAGAGACCCAAGCGATGTCATCTGGATAGACCCAGCAACACAAAAGAAATTTTTAGGAAACGAATAAAAAAAAGCAATGAAAAATTTAGTCAAAATATTCAGTATAGTACTCTTGTCACTTTGTACAAGTTGCAACGCACAAGATTACGAAGTTTATGCGAAATTTGAAGGAGTACGTCCGGCAAATCCAGCAGTAGCAAAAGATGGAACAGTTTACGTAACTATGCACCCGCTTGATGGCGCCGATGTTAGTTTGATGAAAGTAAGTCCCGAAGGAAAACATACCGCTTATCCAAACAAAAAGTGGGCATCAAATCCCGTAAAAGGAATAGGAACAGCTAATGCCATTGGGATTCAGGCTACGGAAGAAGATTTACTATATGTTTTGGATTTTGGGAATGCCACAAACCCAGCAAGACTTGTGGTTTGGAATTTAAAAAATGATGCATTACACAGAATTTACAATATCCCGAGTACAGTAGCTCACAAAACTTCATTTATGCAGGATTTTGCGATAGATACCGAAAGACAAATGGTGTATATAGCAGATATGACCAGGTCCGATTTAATTGGAGAACAAGCACCTGCCATAGTAATTATTAATTTGAAAACGGGTGAAACCAAAAGGGTGCTTGAAAATGACCCAACTTTTCTACCTAGTAATACGGGACTTCCCGTGGATGGCAAATTATTGAATGTAAATGGTGCTCAAGTTAATCTAGGATTAAATCCCATTGTAATATCGCCCGATAATAAATGGTTATATTATTCCACAATGACAGAAGGGTTTGTTTATAGAATTAAATCTGAAACCTTAGCAGATTTTTCAAAGTCAGATGAAGACCTAAAGAAGAGTATTGAAAAATATGGGCCAAAGCCAGCAAGTGACGGAATGAGTATAGATGGTGCAGGTAACGTTTACATAACGGATGTCTCTGCAAATGGTGTGGGCGTAACAACCAAGGACAACTATAAATTATTATTTAGTAGTCCTAAAGTTTCTTGGATGGATGGTATGGCGTATGGAGGTGATGGCTATTTCTATGGAATAGTGAACGAGCTTCATAAGGCAGCACCGTTTAATAACGGCACAGAAAAAGGAAGTGGCAAGTACAAAATCATAAAGTTTAAGGCCTTGGCTGCAGGAAAAATTGGAAGATAAGTAGTCGTAAAACATAGTATATAATGAAACATAAAATATTAGGACAATCGGATATCAAAGTTGCACCCATTTCATTTGGTGGTAATGTATTCGGTTGGACAGCAGACGAAAAAATGTCGTTTAGATTACTGGATGAACTTTTTGAAAGAGGCTTCAATTTTATAGACTCGGCAAATGTGTATTCAACGTGGCATCCCGGGAACAAAGGTGGAGAAAGCGAAGAAATTATTGGTAAATGGATGGCAGCTCGTGGCAATCGTGACAAGGTGGTCGTAACAACGAAGCTGGGTTATTTGACAAAAGAGACCAAAGCTGTTTTATCACCAGAAAACATCCATAAGCAAATTGAAAATAGCCTAAAGCGTCTTCAAACTGATTACATCGATGTATATTTTAGTCACGCTTTTGAAGAGATTACACCGATAACTGATACGCTAAAGACCTATGACCAATTGATAAAAGATGGTAAGGTCAGAACTATAGGTGCTTCTAATTTTCTTTTTGAGAAATTTGTGGAATCTCAGGAGATAGCAGAGGTAAATGGTCTTTCGAGATACGAAGTATATCAACCAGAATACAGCTTGATTGCAAGAGCCGATTTTGAAAAAGACTATCAGGATTATTGCGTAAAAAACAATATTGGTGTGATGGGTTATTTCACATTAGCCAGCGGATTCTTGACTGGAAAGTACAGCGATATTTCAGAAATAGAAGGCACTTCAAGAGAGCCGTTCCTGAAGAAATATTTTACAGAAACAGGCTACAAGGTACTAAAAGCACTTGTAACAGTAAGTGAGAAACACAACGTATCGCAATCGGCTATTGCAATTGCTTGGGCAATGGCACAGCCAAGTATTACAGCACCAATTGCTAGTGCTTCAAAGCCAGCGCATCTTGAATCGTTTTACGAAGCTGTAAAATTAGAGCTTGATACGGAAGATTTAGAATTATTAGGGGCGTCAGGCACATAAAAGTTTCTTTTAAAACAAATCCCTTTCGCCCAAGAAATACCATCATCTAAAGTATTAAATGTGGGAATGTCTATCGGTAAGAATATTTTTTCTAACTCGGTATGTGTTTCCATTTCTTTCGTATAAATAACCGCACCAAATGCTTTTAATGTATAACCTAAATCAAAATATTTCTTCCACCCTAACGGATCTAATGAATATGAATGTATTCTATTCGATAGTATAACTGTATTTTTTAATTCAATATCTCTTAAGTAAGCAGAGCCCTCTTTTATTTCAAATTCAAGTTTGTCGTAAGAAATATCTTTTGAGTTATCAATTTCTACGACAATGAAACCATCAAAGACAAATACAGTACCCAATGGGTGGTCAATCTCATTAACTATATTATTATAATACTTTGTTTCTTTTAAACTTTTCAAAATCTTTTGTATTCATTTATTTTTATTACAACAGCTGAAATGCCTCTATCACTTCTACATCGACTCTTTTTACTCTAGCAAAACGTTCCTCTGTATTATCAACTACTAGCCAAGTATGCGATGTCTTGGTCTTTAAGGCTTTACCATCTTTAGCTAGTCCACGCCAAACAAATTCAACTTTCATTTCATACTGATTATCGCCCAGTTCTTTTACACTAAAGTTTTCAGGATAATGGTTGCTCATTTTTAGCTGGCTCGGCGTACCCTTAAGCCATTTCTCAAAAGCATCAATAGTCGTAATTTTTCCGGAGGAGAAATTAAGTTCAAAATCTGAAGCTAGTATTTCTTCAAAAGGGGTTGCATTGCCATCCAACTGTTCTATATTAAGAAGCCAATAGTGCATTAAGGATTTAAGTCTATTGGTAGGGTAAGCATCTTCAAAAGTCGGATTTTCTATATTACCCGTTGGCTGTATATTTATTTCTGTAAAAACAGGAAGCATCTTATCAGTCGGTTCTAAAAAGGTGCTATAATGAAGACTATAACTGGTTTGAGAGTTATCTGGTTTGATGTTTTGATAGACAATATCAGCTTCAAGATTAATAGTGCCATCATCCATCGTATTTACATCTATGTTTTTAACGTGATGTGCATTCTTCCAGCCTTTATAAACTTTTAGACGTTCTGGATAGTTTTTTCTTCCTTCCATTTCGCCCGCAGCAGATTTCATTTTTATGTTTTCATCAAGTATATCTAACTGATTTGCCAAGCGTTTTGAATTTTCAAAATCACGCTCATAAAAAAGATACCATCTATAGTATTGCGTCTTGGCCGCGTGGTCGTTTTTTGTTGATGCCATAAGGTCGTTTTTAGGTTTTTGTATAAAGTTGTGTATGGCGTTGCCCACGTCTTCAGGAATTTCTAATTGTGGGGAGTGCGAACCATTTTCCAGTAATTGCAATTCAGACATTGGGATGGTTTGGTCATAATATTCTGCCACATTAAACTTTACAACTTCATCGTGCTTGCCCCAAAGAATCAATGTAGGTGCTATTATATTTTGCGTCTTTCCTTTTAAGTTAAAATATTCCCCATTCTTAATAGACGTGACAAGTGTGTTGTTTACAAAATCAATACTTCCATTAACCTGTTCTATCATATGATTGGCAATAGGGCCGGGAATATCGGGCGTTTTGTAGAATACTCTATCAAAAATAGCAACTAGGTCTTCCTTACTTTTTAGTGGTGCACCAAACCCACCATACACTACGTGGTCATCTAGTTTTACACCAGCTGCGTTGACAAGTGTTAATGTTTTTACGTGTTCTGGATGTTCAATACTATAAGCAGCAGCGGTATGGCCACCCATCGAGTTACCAGCAAGATGAAAAGAGTTGACATTTAACGCTTTCACGAAAGCGTAAACAAAGTCCACTTGTCCTTTAATGGAATAATCCCTGTCTTCGGTTCTTTCATTTTCACCGTGCCCAGATAGGTCGGGTAGAATGAGGTTGTAGTGTTTTGAAAGTTCTTTGGCAGCCAAGACAAAACTGTTTTTATCATCGCCCATACCGTGCAGAAGCATCAAATCGTCTTTGGTCTCATCTTTCTGCTCACTGATGAAGTAGTTTACATTGTAACCATCCAAAGCTATTTCTTTTTTAACCAAGCCTGCAGCACTTGCATTTTGACTATTTGTTAAGTCAACAATCGTTCCTGGAAAGAAAAAGAAGATAACCGCACCTATAACGAGTAGCAGGGCGACAACTAGGCCTATTATTTTTAAAATTCGTTTCATATTTTTATTTTTAAGTGATTATTTATTCATTTATGAGTCAAAAAAATATTATCGCCTTACAGCATTCCAGCACATCTCGAATGCATTTTCTAGCATTATTTTTCTTGCTTTTTCGTCATCCACTATATATGAAAGTATCTGAATCAACTCTTTTGAAAAGCCAACAAAAATACCTATGATTAGTGGTATTGGATTGTCTTTGAGTAGCTTGGTGTCTATACCTTTTTGAAAAAAGGTTGTTATGTTATCCATAAATTCAGTGGAGGATTCTATACTAGCAGAATCCAAAAAATCGCTATCAGCACATTGTTGCATAAAATTAAGTTCTTTTTTATTGAACAACAGGTAGTTGCAATAATTTTCCCATAGTTTTTGCAATGCTTCAACGTATGGCATTTCATCTAAATCGTTGCTGATGATGCTACTATTTGCGATTTTTTTATGAGACAAATATGTAGCATTAATTAAGGTTGTCTTGGTCTTAAAGTAAATATAGATGGTGCCTTGAGCTATCTCTGCTTTTTTCGCAACTTCACTCATCTTAACGCCGGATAAGCCTTTCTCATTTACAATGTCAATGAGGGCTTGTTTAATGCGTTCTTCTTTATCTTTTGATTTTGGTTTCACATTGCAAATATAAATGAATTTTTATTCATTTAAAAATTTACAACACTATCAAGAGCATCATCAGCATCTTTATGAATGAAGTTGGCTTGATAGTTAATAGTAGTTTTAAGGTCTGTATGGCGATACAACTTTTGAAGCATTAATGGATGAATATTATCTGCGGCAATATTGCCAAAAGAATGGCGAGCAATATGCATTGTCACTTTTTTCCGAATGCCAGCTCTTTTGGCAATTTTCTTTAAATGGTCGTTGAACTTTTTATTTGCGACTTTCTTCTTTCTATAAATATCCTTAGCATCGGTTAAGTCCGCTTTCTTCATTTCTGGAAATACTAAATCATCATCGTTCCTTCTTTCAGAAACATATTCCAACAAGATTCTTTCAACCTTTACTGGAATCTTCAAGGATAGTAATTTTGAGTTCTTACCCATTCTATAGTGCAACCTGCCATCATAAATTTGCGACCATCTTGTAAATAGTACATCGGACACACGCATTCCGGCAAAATAGAAACTAAAAAGCCAAACATTCAACGAATGCTTTTCCATATCGGTCAATTCAGAAACATTATCAAGTGCTTGTATTTCTTTTTCCGTTAGTCCTGTCTTGGTAGTTTCAGGAAACTTGATTTTGAACTTGCCAGTCCCGAACGGATATAATTCTTTGCTAACCACTTTATCCTTAATTGCCCGATTGAAAAGCAATCTAATCAAAACCATAACATTCATAGCCGTCGTCTCAGTAAGAGAACAAGTTCCTTTAAGATAGATTTTAAATTTTTTGAGAAAGCGTTCATCTATCTCTTGAAAAGTGAGGTGTCGTGCTTTACAATATTTATCGATATAACTGAGCCAAGCAGAATCTGTAGAATGGCGATTGATTTTATTTTCTGCTTCAAGAGCTTCAAGATGTTCATCTGCAAAATCAAAAAAAGTGAGCTTGGAAGTTGGCTTGTAAATTTCCTTTTTAATTTGACGCGCAGTCGCATCCTTATTGTTGGTCTGCAAAACGATTAGACCTTTTCTGGCTTCTGAAAGCTTTGAAGTCAAAAGATTATTTAAACTCTCTGCATTGGGATGGGATTTCTTAACCTTAAGATTTTTTGTGTCCCAATCCTCTAATTCAATATAGTGTCCTATATGCTTATAGGTGGAACGACGGTCTTTGGTTATTCTTACGGCAAGTGGATAGAGCCCCTTTGCGTTGGGTTTTTTACGAAGTATTATTTTTGCACTTGTTGACATTGTAAACCTGTTTTGAATACGAAAGTCAAATCAGGTACAACATTTTGTCAAAAATTCACCTTAAAGATACGTCTTTATTAGAACTTTTGGGTACAACATAGGTACAACAAATGCTGATATCAACTGATATTATATGACTTTAAATAAAATGATTGAAAACATAAATCATTGAAAATGAGATTGTTTATGTTTTATTGGTGCAATATATACCAGACTTAGGATCTAGTGCCGCGAGGTGTGAGAGTTCGAGTCTCTCCGCCCGCACTTTTTCAACTACAGATTTGTAGTCATAAAGCCTCTCATTTTTGGGAGGTTTTTTTGTTTAGGTACAACATTTTGTCTTTTTTCGGTATCCGAATATCAATTGAATACAATTACCTTCATTTGCACTTGGAAGTTATTAATATCATACAAAAATCATAGTTCTTTAAATTGTTTGCTTTATAAAACCATTAGTTTGATTATTACTGAATCCGTGGTTAATGGATAATTGTATTTTTATCAAAAATCAATCTTTGTAAAGAACGGGTTGGACCTTTCTCAAAATCTCCCACATGTCTGAAGTTCCCATACCATTTGATAGTATGACCATTGTTATACCCTTTTCAATAAACCTAAAAAGCATACATTCACTTCCCCATATATTTCCGGGTCTAGATGCTCCATGATGATGTTCTTCATTTCCAATGGGAAAGGAAAATGACCACAAACCACTTGCATAGTTGTCAAAATCTTTTACGCCTTCAACCGTTTCCAAAAGTTTATCCAAGGAAGTCATCCTTATTATTTTTCCACTATATAAAGCTTCTGAAAACTTGGTTAAGTCCCCAACGGTAGAATACATATTTCCGGATGCCCCATAGTTTTCGCCATAATAGGGAATATCCCTCTCATATCTTTTTAGTTTATTGTTCCACCAGTAAGAGGTTGCTAAATTATCAACTACCGCGTAATCAAGAATTCCAGTATTACTCAATTCAAAAGGTGATAAAATCTGTTCGTTCAAAATCGTTTCAAACGATTGTCGATGTATTCTTTCCAGTATTTTGCCCAAGATGACGTAATCTGCATTGTTGTAACTAAACTTTGTACCTGGTATAGTGTCCATTCGACCACTGGCATACTTTTCTAAAATTTCATCCGAACTTAATTTCTTTTCATAAATTTCGTCACCATGGCTCTCAAGACTTTCTATCCCTGATGTTGAAGTCAAGAGTTGATGGATGCTTACCTTTTGGGCACCATCTCCTTTGTAATTTAGCAACACGTCGGCTATAGTTTTATCCAATGTCAGTTTTCCATCTTCTACTAACTTATATATTAATACACTAGTAAACAGTTTCGTAATGGATGCTACTCTAAACTTGGTCTTTAATGTATTCGGTGTCTTGAACTCCTGATTCGCCAAGCCATAACTTCTGGAAAACAGAGGGTTCTTGTTTTGAACAATCATGACATTACCGTTGAATTGATGTTCTTGGGTGTATACATCAAAAAAGGATTTTAATTCTGTGGTCTGGGTGTGTAATTGATTTGTAACCAATACGATGGATACAAAGAATACTATAGACTTCATGACATTGATATGATTATGATATAAAGGATATGCAAAAAATCAAATTGTTACACTTATGAAAATAGTCTTAATGGTTTTGGCCAATTTAACTAGCTGTTTTTTGTAACTAGATATCATCCATTCATGGAACAATACTGTCTATTTAAAGTCTGCCCTAATACCTATTGAGGTAAACTGTTGATTATTATCCAAACTCTCCAAGCTTACATTTTCATAGTTAAAACGATAATCTGTTGTGAGCGAAAAAACCTTAGTAAGTTTGAATTCCAAACTTATGTATAATTTAAAAATATAATCTACACTTTCACGGGTTGATTGCAAAAACCACGCGTTTGATTTCAAAAGTAATTTGTCCTTGAAAATTTGGGTGCTCCCATCATAGTGTAGCACTAATCGTAGCATATTCCTCTGGTTTCCAATTCGGTCGCTATTTACAAAAACAGATTCGGTATATCGATTTCTATAGTATAGGGATGCTACAGAGAACAGCAGTTTATTGTTGTTTTTTGAAATTGGCTTATAAGTTAATCCTCCTCCGTAACCTAGACGAAATTCTAGTTCATATCCTAGGTTCGTTTGTAAATCAGAGACAAAAAATGGATACCACTTTTTTTTACCGTTCAAATAGAGTTTTAATAACGATAGTGCATCCCAATTTCGGTTCAGCACTTCGTCATCAGCATCACTAAATAGAAACCTGAATTGATTTTCAAAGCTCCAAGAGCGTTTTTCAAAAGTTGGATTGAACTCAAATTGAAACGTTCGTTGAAATTCTGTCCCACTTGTTAAGCTTCCGGATAAATTAAAATTCCCTTTAAATTGCAAGGTGTCCTTTGAGACAGTTTGAGCATGACCCGGTGTTGAAATAAGTAGTACAAGAAATAAGATTTTCCTCATTCATCTCTACTTTTAATTTATTAGAGGGATTACTTCTTCACCAATTAACGCAATTGATTTTTTCATTTGCGTATGCGATAGACCCACATCCATTTGAAAATTAAAACGAGATATACCTCCCAAAACTTTACTATGTATAAGTATCTTTTTTGCAACTTCTTCGGGGTTCCCAATGACAATAGCACCATTTTCATCACTTAGTTGTTCAAACTGTTCCCTAGTCGGTGCCCTCCAACCACGTTCCTTATTCATTGAAGCCATTACTTTGGCATATTGGGGATAAAAGATATCAATAGCCTCCGTCCTAGTTTTTGCAACATAGCCAAACGAATGCAGCCCGATAGGAAGCTCCGTAGGTTTAAAACCCGCTTGCTCCCCGGTTTTTCGATATAGGCCTGCCAAAGGTTTAAACCTTTGGGTTTGCCCGCCAATGGCCGCTACCATTAAAGGCAGCCCTAAATTGCCAGCCCTAACAAAAGATGATGTTGTGCCCCCAACACCTAACCAAATGGGTATGTTTTGTTGAACAGGTCTTGGATAGATGGCTTGTTCACGAAGTGGAGGACGAAAACGTCCTGACCAATTCACAATTTCATTAGCTCTAATCTTTAAGAGAAGTTCTAATTTCTCAGAAAATATGGCATCGTAATCATTCAAATTGTAACCAAAAAGCGGAAACGAATCAACAAATGAACCACGACCTACAACGATTTCCGCTCTTCCATTGGAAATCAAATCGATAGTGGCAAAATTCTGAAATACACGAACAGGGTCTGAGGTACTTAGTACAGTTACGGCACTGGTTAATTTTATATTCTTTGTTCGTGCTGCTGCCGCAGCTAGAATTGTAGTTGGCGCAGCATCTAAAAACTCTTTTCGATAATGTTCTCCTATTCCAAAGACATCAATACCAACTTTGTCTGCTAACTCAATGCGTTCCAATAACTCCTGAATTGCTTTTGCAGCGTTCTGGTACCCATCTGGTGAGGCCGCAAAACTGTCGATACCTATTTCCATATTTGCTAAAAATTATTTAGGCGTTCTTGAAATTTGATTTTTGTGTTTTTACTTTAGCAATTCGCTATGTTCTTTATTATTCAAAGTGGTTTTCATTTCTTTCACTTTACCATCACTTATGTAAATTCCTTTACCATTGTATTTTCCATTAAAAGCAGCATCATATATTTTTTGAGCACCATCTTTTGGAGATTTAAAGAGTAAATTTCGAATCGGCCTTAACCAAAAAGGCATTCCATCACCTGCTGTCATTTTTGTTTTTATCGCTCCGGGATCAACACTAATGATACGCAGATTACCATTTTTACTGTTTAAGTAGTTCATTAACAAGACCATTGTAAGTTTGGAATCTATATACGAGCCTGTTAATTTGGTGAACTTTTTGGGCTTTTTGAAATTTGGAACATCAATTGATTTCTTGTTCTGTAGACCGCTCGTTGCCGTATTCACTACTAAAGCATTCTGGGAATTTTCTAAAAGTGGAAGTAGTTCTTTTGTTAAAAGATAAGGGCTTATGGCATTTATCTCAAGCTGTAACTCGTTACCATAATCTGAAAAGTACAGCTTATCCAATAGTACCCCTGCGTTATTAAAAATAACATCAATTTTTGTCCATTTGTTTTTTATGTTTTCCGTTACTCGCTTTATTTCTTCTCTTTTACTTAAGTCCGCAAAAAAGAAATCTATTTGGGTGGAATTGCCCAATTCTTTTAATGCGTCATTTCTTCTTTTTTCGTTTCTGACAATTAAGCCGATTTTATGCCCTTCATTTTTAAGTGTTTTTGTTAACTCTAGGCCCATTCCTGAATGACCGCCTGTTAACATGATATTTTTGACTTCCATAAGTGTTATTCCCTTAAATGCGTTTGAAATTTTTGTAATTGGATATTGAACTCGTCCTTTTGCCTTGGTTCAACAATTTGTCCGTCCTTAAAAAAGTGATTGAAAGAGGGTAAATAAAAATCTGAGACAATGTTTGCTCCAAAATGTGGGAATAGCTCTTTGGATATTTTAAATACATTACTCTCTGATCTTCTGCCTGGACTGGTTGCCAACAAAAACATTGGTTTTCCTCCCCAAATATTCATCGGTTTTTCCATTGGAATCCTGGATAGCCAATCCCATAGATTCTTAAAAGCAGATGTATGTAGACCATTGTATTCCGCAATGGAAATTATAATGGCATCGTTCGTATTGATCAGTTGGTAAAAATCCATTGCTTTTTTATCTACACCACTTTCTTTTTCTATGTCCACGGAATAGATGGGCGATGCATAATCGTTTAAATCGGCAACGATAATTACTACGTCTTCAAGTTGGTTGGCGGCAAAAGTTGCTAATGTTTTATTGATGGATTTAGTACTATTGCTCGCACCAAATGCTAGTATTTTTTTCATTCTGTTTACTGGTTTTGGTTGTCATTTAATGGTTAAAAAATGAGAGTGTCGCTTCCAGTACTTCCTTCGGTTTTTCCTCCACAATAAAATGTCCAGCATCCAATTCTAAAAAGGACACGTCATTCACTTCGTTTTTCCAAATAGTTGGGTAGTCAAAGTTTCCTGTGTTCGATTTTTTTCCCCAAATGACCAAGGTGGGTACATCAATTTTTACATTTGCATCTGCTTTGTCATGTTCAATATCAACACCTTTACTGGCTCTATAATCTTCACACATAGCGTGGAAGGCATCTGCTGTTCCATTGGTAGCCGCATAGTCTTCTCCCGCCGCCTCATCATCGCCTGCTGCGTTTTTAGCAAATGCTCCGGCTTGGGGTCCCATCAAGTTTTCCGGTAAAGGATACGGTTGTGTCCAAAAAATCCAAGCCCAGAATCTGTTGGCTACTTTACTATCTATATGCTCCCAAACGTAGGTTGCTGGTACAACGTCCATAATGACCATTTTCTTGACGGCTTTGGGATGATCTTTAGCCAATCTTCTGGCAGCATGAGAACCCCTATCATGAGAGGCAATAAGAAAGGAATCATAACCCAATGCTTTCATTACTTCTATTTGGTCCTTTGCCATCCTTCTTTTTGAATAGTCACCTTCCCGGGGTTTGTCACTTCGTCCATAACCACGTAGGTCTGGAGCAATTACAGTATAGTTTTTGGCAAGTTTTGGTGCCAAATCGCGCCACATCACATGGGATTCAGGTGCGCCATGTAACAGCAATAGAGGTTCGCCAGAACCACCAACGACTGCGTGAATGTTTATACTATCTATTACAATATCAACATCTCGAAATCCTGGAAAAAATGTTTCTGTTGTTGATGTCAGGGTTTGTGATTGTTCTTGAGAAATCTCTATGGTCACATCCTTGTGATTTTCATTTGTCTCTTTTTGCTTGCATGCGAAAACAGTTAAAAATGATAGTATGATTATTAGTGTTTGAAACATACTGTCTACTCTCATAGTCTATGGTTTTATGGTGAAAGGAATTTTTTCAAGAACACCTTCTCTTGAATATTTTAAACTTCCAATTTTATGGTCAAACAATCCATTTAGGTTGTTTCCGGACGGGTCTTCCAAACGTGTGTCTACGTATAAAATATAGCTCCCCGATTTCCATGGCTCGTTAGGTTGAAAACTCCATTGGGTTTCTTGGTTTTTAATTGAAATAGATCCTTCAATAGGATTGTTTTTAGCGTCAGTAATAACGAGTCGTTGTTTTAAGGAATTGTAATCCAACATTTGCTGAAAACTCACTACAAAGCTGTCTTTGCTTTTTATTTCTGGGATGGTCAATTTCCAATCCGAAATTTTAGGAATTGTTATATCCGATTTTTCTATGGTTATTTTCTTTCTAAAAGAAGTCTTCATTTTTTGATGATGGACATCTTCTAAATCGCCAATCAGTAATGTGTAGTTTTTATAAGGCTTTACAGCGTGTCCCAAGAGTTCATTTGCTTTTAAACCGGTTTTTACACGTGCTGGGTCTAAAATCAAAGTAAGCTGGGTCTGTTCTTTGTTCCAAAGTTCTTGGGTGTTATTAAAGAATACATTTTTCACTTCGTTGCCATGTTCATCAATGAGCTTAATTTTATCGATATTATCAATGGTTTTCATAGGTTGTGAAAACTGAACATACATCCGGAGCAAGTTTTCTGGCAGCACTTTGGAAGTTGGATAGACGGTCTCCACAAAAGGTGTTTTAACTTGTGTTTCACAAGCCGTCAATACGATTAACAAAAAAAATATGAAATAAGATTTCATAGCTTTGTCTAACGTTAAAGCGTGTGATTTTATCTCCCCATTTTTTGAGAAGTTAAATCTGTATACCCCTCCATTTGCTTTACCATGTCATGGTATTGTTTTGTGCCAGCTTGCGCTTCGGGATATCGGTAATCTGGAAAATCATATTCGGAAATAAAATCGCTCAATCTTAAAAACGTACCTGTTAATTCTGAAACCAAATCAATATCCCCAGTTTCAATATTTCTACGTACCATACCCAACATTTGTGAATTCTGGATGTCTACCTGCATTACATTCGCTGTTGGAATTTCTTGAATACCGTCCAAGCCGGTTGCAAACATCGCACGTTGTCCGGCCATTCCATTTCCTTTAGCTCCGGCCAGAATGGAATTTAAAGGAATCATTGTTCCGCCCCTGTTTTTATTGGTTACGATCAAACTTTTGCTCATTGATCCATCAAAACCTTGCGTGGTAACCGTTAGCATATCTATTGGGGTATTGCCATAACCAAGCTCAGCAATAGTTTTTCCTTTTACATCTGCGCCTTCTTGAATTTTATCCGCAGGAATAGTAACCAGAGGTGTACAGGTATAACTTGCCAGCAGTGTTGATTCTCCATCTATGTCTTCAAATAGCATGGTACGTATTGGTGCACGCGTTTCATTTTGGGTATGAACAGCATGATAAATCTCGATACTATTCACCATTTCTTGAGTATCTTCAAATGGATAGGCAATTTTTCGAAGAGTTGAAGCGAATTCGCTATTGGTTAATCCGGCAACATATACATAACCATCATTATAATCAATATCAGTAATGCTCATGGCACTTGCAGGTGTTTCATTCCAAAATAGTAGCTCTGATGAGGCAGGATTTGTTATTGAAATACTTTGGGTATGTTGCTTTGAGATTTCCAATAGTTGAATATCTGATGAGGCAGGATTTACAATTGCTATTACTGATTTAGCATTAGGTCGATGCCCCAGTTTTATTGACACATAGGCTTCTTGGCTCAGGGGATGGATTTTCATATCGCCAATAATGACATCTCTTGGTGCAATATTTAATTTTTCTGCCATTAAAATATCGAAACCTTCCATGTTATAGGGGATTGCATCTTTTAGCTCTTTAGCTTTAGTCGGAACGGCATGCAGTTTACCACCTTTGCTATCACCTATGAATAAGACGTTATCCGGTCCGAACGCCAAAATATTTGCCCCGTCAATGAGCATATTGTCATGTATTTCTATCGAAGATTTGTCTTCACTATCCGCAACTGCAAGTTTGTTATCTGAACTGTCCTTACACCCGAATGATAGGAGTAAAAGCATACTAAATAATGTAATCTGTATTTTCATATTCAAGATGGTTTTATAATTATAAAACCTGAAAGTACTGAATAGCAGAAAGATGTGCATTAACCTGGATTAAGAAAGCCCCCCTGACTCATTTTAATTCTCCATTTTCCGAAAGTAGTATGGCAAGGGCCTTAGTACTTTTAAATTGTGAGAAAACAATTACCATAGTAACTGTAATAGGTACGCTTAGTAGCATTCCGGTTATTCCCCAAAGTTGCCCCCAAATTACCAATGCTAAAATTGTAACTAGAGGGCTTATGTTAAGTGAGTTGCCCATTATTTTAGGTTCTAAGACGTTTCCAACAAACCATTCAAGAACTCCTAAGCCTATAAGGATGATTAGAAATGGGGTAAACTCCCCAAACTGTAGTAAGCTGAAGAACGCAGGAAAAATTGTTGCGATCAAGGACCCAACTGTAGGAATATAGTTTAACAGAAACAGTAATAGGGCCCAAAAGAAAGGGGCATCAACGCCCATAAGAGATAAAAAGATATAGCCAACTACACCCGTCAATAAACTAACTAGGCTCTTTAAGCCAATATAATTACTGATGCCAACATTAATTTTTTCCAGTATGGCTGTGGCTTGTTCAAATTCTTCGGTCTTGTTGAATATTTTTTTTAGTTTGTTGATAAAACTGGTTTCTTCAGAAACTATGAACATGGCGTATAACAATACCATAATGAGATCCCCGAAAATTCCTGTAATTGAGTTTGCAATGCTTTGTAACAAGGACCCAAATTCAAAGTCGTCCAGCTGTTTGGTAAGGCTTTCATAGAAATCAATTCCAAAGGTTTCATTTATTTTAGCGATAATGTTATCTATATTGCTTTGATAACTTGGGTATGCTTGTATCAACGTATCAATATTAGAACGTATCACCCCAGTTACCAAACCTATTGTAATTACCATTAGGATGAACACTACTGAACTAACGAGCCAACTTGGAAAGTACTTTTTGAAAAACGGAATTTTATTGACTAAATTCTTAAAATAACGACCCAAAAACCAGAGTACTAACCCATATACAAAAGGAATAATGATGCTCTTCCCAAAAATCAATAATGCTAGTATACCGCTAAGGACAATAACTGAGTATGCTAATTTTTTCATTTCAATTAGTTTTGGTTATGTTTAAATAGTTTTTTAGCATCGAACTTAATATTGGAACAAAAAGGAGTAATACACTAATAGCAAGCAGTAAAACAGTATTGATTTTAGTAAACATCAATCCAAAATAAATACAGGCAATCACCAGTAAACCATTGGTATTATTATTTAAATATTTTGACGTTTCAGAATGTTCATCCAATACCTTTAGTAAAATTGCAATGCAAAAAACAATTACGGCCATTGAACTTGAAAATAGATAATACACAATACTGCTTGCGTACTCGTTAACATGTTTTATGATATAAAGAATTGATGCTCCTACTCCTGTTATCCCAATAGTTAGGGGTAGATGTAGATAATACCAGATTATATGGTTACTACTACCTCTTTTAGGTTTTCGGTGGGAAATAAAATCATAGTAAAGCCACCATATTCCTATAGCTATCAAAATACCTAAAAAACATAAAGCTGCGACCCTGTTGCTGAGTTTAACAGAACTAGAGCCAGAAACCACAGCTGTAATAATTTCGCCAAGAACGATTATGATAAAAAGTCCAAAGCGTTCCACAAGAGATGAGCTGGCTTGAGTGGTATGTTCAATTTTTACCCTGTCGCTAAGAAAAGAAAGCATAGAAAGGAAAATTGGGGATAAGAAGCAAATTAATGTTGCTGCTACCCATAACCATTTATTTTGGGGACTCACTAGAAAAAGCGAACTCGATAAAAGTCCAATATTTATAATAATTATACTGCCATATAAATTTGATAGTGGTTTAAACTGCTTTTGATGATGACCTACCCTCCACCATAGAAAAAATAATACTACTAAAAGTACTATTGCTGAAATTGTAAAACCTATCGACCCAGAATGAAAGGCTTTGCTGGCAAAAATTGCCATTCCTACAACACAAATCATTTGTAGAAAAGTGAAAACCCTAGTTCGGATATCGTTATTGCCATGTAGGTCATGATATAGCGTTCCATTAAGCCAATACCACCATACCATTGTGAAAATAAAAATAAATTTAATTATACCATGAACCGATACTTCATCAGCTAATGAATGCGAAATTTGAGCAATCAAAGCCACATAGACCAAATCGTAAAATAATTCTAGAAAAGATACTTGTCTATACTCTTCGAAATCGTTCTTGTCTCTAGGTTTCTGCCACCAATTAATTAATGTGTTTGATTTTTTCTTCACCCGCGTAAAATGATAAAATTACCTGGGATAAAGGTTAACCTAGATTAAGAAATCATAGTCAAAATTAAGAGTTGTTAATTTTCTTATTCTTTATCTTACTTAGCGCTTCGGGAGTAATTCCCAAATATGATGCAATCATTTTTTGAGAAACTCGTTGTGTGATATCAGGATAGGTTTTAACGAAATGCTCATAACGTTCAAGCGCACTTGAAGACATTAGCATTATTATTCGTTTTTGAAGAACCGAAACCCTTTTAAGAATAGGTTTAATATTCTGTTTTTCTTTCTCTGGGTTTTTCTCGACTTCAATTACGATAGAATTTTCAAGAGTGTCTATAAATAATTCAGCTTTTTCCCCTGAACTTACCGAGTCACCAATTGTCCAACCTTCTGGAGCGAACATGAAGATGTGTTCTTTCCCTTTTTCATCTATAGAATAGCTGCGAAGTAAACCTGATTTTACATGATATACTTTAGTGTCGACTTCTCCAACTGATTGAATAACAGTTCCTTTTTTTACTTCGATTTGTTTCATTATTAGACCTATCTATTTTGCTTCTCTAAAATTTAATATAAAAATACTAATGTGAAAATTAGTATGGTCAAAAGACTAAACTTTTAGGTTTGTATCTTATTGATTTAGTATTGGGTTAAAAATTGATAACACCATTTAAAGCATCATCTACTTCCTTGTGAATAAAGTTAGCTCGATAGTTTATTGTGGTTTTAAAATTGCAGTGTTTGTAGAGTTTTTGAAGCATTAATGGGTGTACTGAACCACCAGCAATGTTTCCAAAGGAATTTTGAGCTATATGAATCGTTACCTTATTTTGAATTTTTGTCTTCCTATTTAATGACTTTAAGATTGTTATTAAATTTCTTCGGGGCGACTTTAATTTCGTTAATTATAAATTCTGATTATTTCCCCATTTCCTTGCCCCATTACACTTCTAACATAACCGTTGATTACTCTGGGCATGGGAATTGGATTGTGTCCTGGGAAATAGTCTTTGTATTTTTCGTAAGCATTTTCAACCATTCCAGAAGATACAACATTAACTCTTGTTCCATTTTCAATTTCGAGGGCAACGGCTTGTACAAAGCTGTGGATTCCACCATTTACCATTGAAGCACTTGTTGTTTTTACAACTGGGTCGTCCGCCAAGATTCCCGTAGATAGGGTTATCGAACCATTCGGGTTTAAATAGTTCTTACCGATACGTACAAGATTCACTTGTCCCATAAGTTTACTTTTCAACCCTATATGATAATCTTCTTCCGTTAATTTATCATAGGTGTCCCATTTTGCCTCTCCCGCTATACAGATAATGGCATCTAACTTTCCAGCATTTTCAAACATTTTTTTGATGGATTTGCTATCGGCAATATCCACTTTAACATCTCCACGTGTTCTACCTGCTATGAGGACTTCATTTTTTTCCTTAAAATGGGCAACTACTGTTTTGCCTATTGTTCCATTTCCTCCGATAATTAATATTTTCATTTATTGTGTTTTTAAATTAAACGTTGGTTTTAGCACACTTTCTTTTTCCTCTTCTGGTTTTGAACATTGTTAGGTAGTAATAACACTCCAAATCAAGTTTGTCACAAAAGGTGGAATAGTATTATAACAATAACGGTTGAATGCAATAAATAAACTGCCTAAAAGATTCATGTACTTGCCTAATTCTAAATGTTTTTTGTTTTTAATAAGTGTTAGGGCATAGGTAAGAATTATCAATCCTGAACCTGTCCAACCTAATACATCGAATATTGTTTTTATGTTTTGTTATATTGCGAAATGTCGATATGTTTGTTGAATTTTTTTTTTTAGCTTATAAAGTTGATATATTCCTTAATCATTTTTTCGTTTCTTTTGAGATAAGACCATTTTCCATGCCTTGTTGAAATTAAAAGTCCGCATTTTTCCATATTGGTCAAATACGTTGAAATCGTGGATTGGGAAAGTCCTGCTTTTTCTTTTATGTAAGTTACACAAACACCATCGTTAAAGTGCTTCAAAGTTTCGTGCGGTGGAAAGTTTTTTTCTGGTTCTTTAAGCCATTCCATTATTTGCACTCTGGTTTGGTTTGACAAACATTTTCCTATTTCTGTCGCTGACTTCACATTCACAGTTCAAATGTATCTATAATTCTAGATATGTCAAACTTAATTGAAGGTTTTGTGAGGTTTGGTTTTTTTCAGTTTATTATGATGTCTCGGAATTAGTAAGTACTGGAATTAGAAGTAATAAACTTAGAATTTTGTGTCCCGAGCTATGGGGTTTCGAGTCTCATCGCCTGCACTTTTCAACTATAAATTTATAGTCAGAAACCCTCTCAAAGTCGAGAGGGTTTTCGTTTGGTTAAGACTTTGGCGGAATAAATCTTTAGGAGTAACACTTGTAGAGTTAGTTTATGAGGAATTGGGCGTTCTTTAAATGTTAATAATCCTCTTATTTTTACTATTTGTATATGTTATTGAGCAAAATGTATTTCTCTGGTGATTATAGGTTCCCAAATTGATTTCTTATTTTTTTTGAAAACTCTTGAAATAGTGTAAAAATTGAAAAAAGTATTAGAATCTTAGTGTACTTTTTTCTGTGCTTTGATGAAGGTATCTACTCTAAGAATTAAATCCTCTAGATTATCAATTATATATTCGGAACCAAGTAGATTAGATCTGTGAACGGATTCTCTAGTAAGATTATTTGTAACTGCAAAAACATACATTCCTGCATTGAGTCCCGCTTTTATACCATTAACTGAGTCTTCAATAACCAGACATTCTTGAGGTTTTAAACCAAGGTACGTCCCTACTTTTTCATAGATTTCAGCATATGGTTTCCCAAAACTAACATCATCGCGAGTAAGAATCAGGTCAAACTTTTCATAAATACCCATTATTGATGTAATTCTCTCAGCTTCTGTTAAATGGGACATGGTGGCAAGAACAACGCAAAAATTATCCGATTTTACTTTATGAAAAAGTCCAAGAGTAAAAGGACAAAAGTGTTTGGATAAAAGTTTGGTGTCATTAAGGATGTCACTATATATCTTCAGTCGCTTCTCAATAAGCCGTTCTTGGATTAACTTTACATCACTTGTTTTTAGCTTATCTCCTAGTTCAGTTTTAAAATGTTTGGCTAAACTGTGAACCACTTCTTTTCTTGACAACCCAACGAACTTTCTAAAAACATCCGATACTTGTTCCTCTCCAATTCTATTTTGAGTCAACTGATTTATTGCTTGGGCATATGAAGATGCTTTCAGTACCTCGGTTTGTATTAGCGTTCCGTCAAGGTCAAAGATTATGGCTTTTATCACACATTAAAATTAAACTATTTAGATATCTTTAAAGAGCTAGATAGAATTGAAAGTTTCATGTACAGTATGACTCTTTATGGAATATAGAACAATTAATGACTCAGATGCACGGTTAAATTCAATCATTGATACTTTAACGTCATTTGCAATAGCATTAATTATGTATGTCTCAGCAAGGCAAGTGGAGCAAATAGAAGCTCATAAAGACAAGGTGTTAATTTATGCAGGCATAATTTTACTATCGTATTTCTTATATTATTTCATCACGGAGTACAGGTATCAAAAGACACTCGGGAATTTTTTGACACAGACTAAAGTGGTTAAGACAAACAATGGCTTACCGAATGAAATTGATATTTTTTTAAGGACTATTAGCCGTTTTTTTCCGTTAGCTTTTATAGTTAACTTTTTTGTAGATTCAAAATTTCATGAAACGATATCAAATACAAAAGTTGTATATGATAAATGAGTTCAACTGATTCTTTTCAAAATTGAATACAAAAGCAATTACCATAGGATTTGATGATGGAGACTTAATTGGAAGTCTTTAAAAATTCAAAAAAGGATAACGAAAAGACCTAATTACTTGTAACAGAACAACCACTCGTAGCACAAATAATAAAGTTATTAGTCTATGGGAGGAGAAGGTAGTATGGCCAGTGCAATTTTGAGCCTCAAACAAAATCGAGGGCTCGTAAGAAAACGGAATATCCGTGAATTGAAAGATATTCTATATGAAAAATCGGGAAAAACCGAATTGGAATTCAAAAAAGTTGATGCAGAAGAGCTGGCTAAAATAAAAGAGAAAATCCGAAGAGAAGCCAAAATCAACGCTCGCAATAACATCATCAGATACGCAATCGCCTTTGTTTTATCAGTGGGAATATTTTCCTATCTCAGTTATTTATTCTTTTCAGCATTACCTTGATATAGGAATAGAAGTGAATGAACAATAATGCGAATACCAAAAGTATAATTATTGATCATAAACACTTCTGAAAAATTGAATGAGATTCCTGTAACTACTTAAATCAGGGAAAGAAAACTTTTGTGCTTCGTATTGGTTCAACAAAGTGTAACAAATTGGATTTATGCTTCTCTAGTAAGTAACCAATCAAAAAGATAAATTCAATGTATCATCTCATACTTACCGTAGCTATTCTTTGCAGTTTTACATATTCCTATTCACAAAATTTACCGTCCCTCCTCAAAGATAAAAACATAAACGCAACCTTTTCCATTTTGGCTTTTGATGAAGATGGACAAGAATGGGGGATTGCTGTAGCTACGAACAATATTTATGTCGGAAATTCAACAATCTATATTGAACCTGGAGTGGGGGCTTTTTCAGTAATCGCAGAAACGGAGCCTAGGTACGGTATAGAAGGGCTTGAAAAGTTAAAGCAGGGTAAATCGATTGAAGATGTTATTTTGGAAATAGCAGAAGACGATAAAGGAGCGAACTATCGTCAAATTTCGGGTATGGATAAGCATGGAAATGTATATGCTTTTACGGGTAAATCCTTAAAGTTTTGGAATGGACGGGCATCTCAAATCTTAGGGAGAAATTATGTTGTCATAGGTAATCAACTTTCGGACAGCGTGCTTTCAACCATGTCCAAAACATTTGAAGCTTCGAAAGGAACATTGGCGCAACGACTTTTGAAAAGTCTGGCCGCAGGACAGGATTCTGGTGGACAAATCTCTGGCAAGCAATCCGCTGCAGTTGTGGTCAAGGGGATAGACAATGAATGGTACAACCAGATTGACCTTCGGGTTGACCATTCAAAAAGTCCAATAAAAGACCTCAAGCTTTTAATGGATTTCCACTATGGCAGAATACGATTGAATCAATCATTTTTTGCCCATAGGGAAGGGAACAGTTCTAGAGCAAGAGAAAAACTTTTGGAGGCAGAATCAATGTTGGATGGATGGACCGGAATGTATGCTAAAATTGCAGCGGCCAATATTTTACTTGAAAAAGAAACGAATGCGATTGAATGGATGAAAAAAGGTCTTTCCGAAAACCCAGATTGGTCGGTGTATCTCCCAGCTTTTTACTTTTTGAAAGATCATCCTAAAATGAAAGGCCTAATTGATTCCGAATCTTATACAACGAAGGATTGGGAAACTGCTCTAGATATGTTGAGCAATCTTGGCAGGGAGTTGGAAGCTATAGAGTTGACCCAAGAACTTAAATCTAAGAAAATAGAATCCTCCTATTTAAACTTCTTGTTGGGAAGAAGTTACTTTTATGAAAAGGAAAATGACAAAGCCATAAAATATCTAGAACTGGCACTAAAAATGGACAAGGATAATATAGAGGCGGAAAAGTTATTGGATAAACTAAGACCTTAAAAGTTTAAATCAAAGAATCCGCTATAGATCAGTTAAATACCTGTCAATCAAATCGAATTCCATACCTTGGTATACGAAGCCTTTTTTAAACACAGTAATCTTTAAGTGAGATTAATATAATTTATATAAAATGAAAAAAACTCGTCAGATAGTACTAACGGTAATAGCGTTATTTCCAATGTTGATTTGCGCTCAAGAAGTATCCAAGTCGGATAGGGCAAAAAATATTGTGAAAGCAGTAAATCAAAAAGATGCCAAGCTTTATGTTGAAAATTTTAGCGAGGATGTAAAAGTATACATGTATGGCGAAGATGGAAACTTTGCACTGCGAGTTAACGGGATAGAAGCCCTATATGAAAACAGGGCAGAACATTTGAAAAACCACCCAGATGTTAGAAATGAGATACAACACTTGGCAGAAATAGATAACAGACTCATTATGCACGACATCGTTTGGCTTACCCCAGATCGCGAAGAAGGAAGCTCCGTTGTTGAAATTTTTACTTTTGATGAAACTGGGAAGATTGCTCGAGTTGATGTAATTCAACAAAAAAATCTTTTTAGTCAAGAAGAATAGTAGAACAAAATCTAGATAAAGGAGTCTATAAAAACTACTAAGATTAAAATGGCCAAGGCAGATAATACAGATAATTCTCAGAAGCTTTCCGCAGACCAATTGAATGCGCTATCCGAATATTCTAGTCGAGAATTCCTTCAAGAGATTTACAAACCTATTAAGGGTATTGTGAAAAAGAAGTCAGGTGAAAATCCAGTATCCCAGCTTTCTAATGGACAAAGGGCGCTGTACTATTTTAATTTGCTTGATACCATAGTTAGTAAAGAAGGATTTGGCATCTTTTACTGGGAGTATTATTGGGAAGATGTGGAATTGACAGTCAAGAATATAAAAGAAAGCTTGTTGTATTTTAAGTGTATGGAACTCTTTGAAATTGTGGCTCAGTCGGAAAAGATTTTCAAAGAATACGAACATCTTTACGAGTCAAACAAATGGATTGACAACTCGGTTGCCATTGATAAAAATACCCCAAAGTTTGATGATTTGGATGATAAGTACATGAAACATGCTATAGATGGATATAATCGAATAAAGGACGTTGTACTTTTTAATGAAAATGAATTTTGTGAATAGCATTCTAAACAGTAGCAATAACAGAATACAAATTTTATCTGTTGAAAATCCGGTCGAGACTTTTAAAAGTTCAATAGAACGATTATTGGAAAAATAGAATCATCAATACCAGCTTGGATAGTTTTGTCAAGCTTTCCCGTTCCACAAATTGTCGCCCAAAATCTTAGGGAGCACTTCTTTCTTGTAATTACGACTTAACGGAATTTTATGTGACCTGATTTGTATCTCATGCTGGGCCACTCCTTCAATTTTGTCCAAGGCAATAATGTATGATTTATGTACCCGTAAAAAAGCATTGGGGTCTAGCTTTTCGATTACGTTTTTGAGGGATAACAAGCTTACATATTTTCGCTTATCGGTCTGGATGATTACATAGTTTTGCAAGGCCTGCACAAAAAGAATGGCATCATGATAGACTTTTTCATATTTCCCATCACATTTAACGAAAAAACAGGTGCGTTCCTCTTCTTTGATAATAGGAGTTTGTTGACTTTGTAGGAGTTCCATTTGCTGTTTGGCCTTGGTCGCTGCTGCAAAAAAACGAGTGAACGAAATGGGCTTGAGTAGATAGTCCAACACATTCAAATCAAACCCCTGAATGGCATAATTAGGGAAAGCTGTCGTTAAGATGGTCGTTGGAGGTTTAGGATTTGACTTTAAGTACTCAAGGCCGTTCATCATGGGCATCTGGACATCCAAGAACAACACATCGACCTCAAAACTCCCTAGTAGTTCAGGAATGTCAAGTGCAGAAATACCAGTACCAACACATTGCATAAAATCAACTTGGCCAATATAATTGACAATACATTCTCTAGCCAAAGGCTCATCATCTATGACGATACAGTTCATCATCCGCTTACTTTTGTTAATGACATTGCCGTTTCTTCTTCCAATTGCAACTGTAGTTTTACGGTATGTGTATCCTTTGCTTTGGTAATGATGAGGATGTGTTCGTTCGGGTAGATAATTGCCAATCTTCGTTTTACGTTTTGTAACCCTAATCCGCCGTATGCCACTCCATTCGGTAAGGTATGTCGTAACTCAAAATTCGCACTGTTTTCCAGTTCAAACTGTAGTTCTCCATCTTCTAAAATAATATTTAAACGAATCCATTTTTTGAGTTTCTGGTCTTCTGATAAATGTTTGAAAGCATTTTCTATAAAAGGCAATAAAATAAAAGGAGCAATGGCCAAGTTCTCGTCAAATTGGGGAATGTTCACCTTCAATTCAAAATTTTGATTTTGTCGCAGACTTTCCAATTCGATAAAGCTTTCAATGTAAGCTAGTTCGTTCTTAAGGGGAATTTTAGGACTGTTGCAATCGTACAGTTGGTACCGAAGCAGATTGGAAAATTTCACCAAGGAATCGGATGCCATCTTTGGATTTTTATTGATCAATACAAAAATGGAATTAATCGTATTGAACAAAAAATGGGGATTGAATTGTGATTTTAGAAATTTTAGCTCGGTTTCCAACTTCTCTTTTTCCAATACTTGTTGCCGCTTTTGGGCAACTACCCAGATTTTGGCCAATTTAATGCTCATGCCCAATGTCGTGGCTGCTATACAGGATGAAAATGCACTATATCTAAAAATACTAAAAGGAGTAGCTGGCGCAATGTTGAAGAGTTCATACACATTTACATTTGCTATGGTCGCCGCAACAAAGTAATTTCCGGTAATAGCGGTAGACATCAACAAAACCACGGCGATAGTTGAAAGAAAGAAGGCTAGGTACTTCTCCTTTTGTAATAATTTGGGAATAAGAACATATAAACAAAAATAGACGCCAACCGCCTGGTATACCACATAACCAAGATACTTTACGATTGCGTGGGGTTTCGTGAGTGATTCCAATACCTCGTTTACACTGCCTGAAAACAAGGTCCACCAAGCAAAATGGTATCCTGCCCAAAACAGCACATGATGCAGTTTATAACGTTCTAAAAAGACCCAGATAGCATTTGTGGGCATAGTTTTCTTTGAGAATTAATAGGTTGTAAATAACAAGGTACAACGATAAACTTTCTTTATGAAATACCATCCTGTGCAACTTGACGTCAGGTGAGTTTTTATTGACCAAATACATTTTATAGCTGGTATCGACGCAAATCGGTACAAAAAACAACTGTTTCTTCCTGTGATACCTATTAATGCCCTCCTGGTCATTCTCTTTTTTAAGACACTACGGATTGATGCTACTTGCATTCAAATCCAAACAAATGAAGTTGTATTGCATTTCCATTTTTCTTTTTTTAGGATGTTCAAAAATGATGTTCGGACAAGTATCGGGTTCTGTTACTGATGCTGATGGCAACCCGATTGCATATGCCAATGTCATGGTGCACAGTATCCCTGATTCTATCATGCAAACGGGAACTATTACCAATGATGATGGTCTGTTTGAAATTGAGTTCAATAAAGAAGGTACATACTTCCTTCGTGTTTCTCTTTTATCCTTTCAAACATGGAATTCTGAACCCTTTGTTCTTTCAAATGCCAATTTGAAGAAACATTTTCCTGCCATTGCATTGACAGAAGAGGTTACCTCGCTACAAGGTGTTGAGGTTACCGGGCAGCGTAGATTTATTGAGCGTACCCAAGAGGGCAGTGTCGTCAACGTTCAACAAAGTATTTTAACGAAAGGCAGTACGGCGCTGCAATTATTGGAACGTTCTCCCGGTGTTATTTTAGACCTGCAGAACAACAGTTTTTCCCTTAATGGAAAGAGCGGGACGCTTATTATGATCAATGGCAAAGCACAACGGATTCCAACTGCTGATTTGATTACGATGCTCAACGGGATGAGTGCCGATAATATAGAGAAAATAGAATTATTGACCAATCCTTCCGCACGATATGATTTAGATGGCAATGCAGGAATCATCAATATTGTCATGGCAAAAAACGAAAATCTTGGCATCCGTGGAAACCTAAATCTAAGTGCTGGCTATGGGGAAGGGGAAAAGCAGACCACCGGACTTTCTCTTAATTATGGAGGGGAACGTGCTAGCGTATTTGGTTCGTATACCTTTTCATATGATGATACTTTTTCAGGTTTTAGAGGTATTGGTTCCACAGAGATTCCCGCTTTAGGGGGTAATACGAGTATTGACTTCACCAATCGCACACAACAGATTAGCCGAAACCATAACATTAATCTAGGGTATGATCTTCAACTTTCGGAAAAATCCTCTTTTGGAGCAAATCTATTGTACAATCGATCAAGAGCAATGAGTATGGTTCGCAATAGGGGATTGTATGATTTTGTGGACGACCCTTTTTTAGAGGCCCTAATCAGGCTGAATGCCAAAGGTACTTTGAGAAATAGCAACGCCTCTGTCTATTACGAAAAGAAGACCGATGTGAACACATTCGCTATTACTGCGGATTACATCAATTACAATAATCAAAGACTCAATAGGGTAGATAGTTCGTATTTAGATGAAAATGGAGATCCTTTTCAACCTGACAATGAAATCTATAATCGTGGAAACCGTGGAATCAATGAAACTAATATTAATGTTGGGGTGGTACAACTGGATTATAAGAAAATTGTAAGCGAAAGTTTATCTATAGAAGCTGGGGTAAAAGGATCTTTGTCCAAAACGGTCAATGATGCCCGAATAGAAATTTTACAAGATGATGAGTTTGTGACCGATGATCGTTTTATAAGTAGCATCGAAAATGAAGAAAGAATAGGTGCTGCGTATTCCCTTGCTGATTATACATTTGATAAAAAACTAAAGGCTCAGGTTGGATTGCGTTACGAATATTGGGACCAAAATTTTGATGATCGTACGTTGAACAGGAGCTTTGGTAGACTCTTCCCTTCGGTATTCTTAACGCACTCTTTTTCGGACACTACTGCCTTGAACTTGGCATATAACAAACGTATCACGCGACCAGATTATGCGGATTTGGCTTCTTTCTTAATTTATAACAGTCCAACCTCCGTATTTAGTGGAAACCCACAATTGCTTCCTGCAATTACGGACAATATTGGCCTTACCTACAATAATAAATCATTCAGCATTTCGGTATTGGTATCCAATGAAAAAAATCCAATTTCCCGTTTTCAAATTACGCGTAATGCGCAGAGCAACGTAGCTGTCATAGCGCCGGTAAATATGGATTATCAGCGAAGTATAGCTATGCAGACCAATATCCCCGTTCGTTTTACCCATTGGTGGAGTATGAATCTTAATGGTACTTTGGGAGTTCGTCAGTTCAAATTATTGCACACCGATGAAAAAATCACTCACCATTACATACACTTTAATTTCAATGGAAACCAAACCGTGCGCTTGCCTAAGAATTTCTCTTTGGAGCTATCTGGGTGGTATACTTCCCGACACTTTAACGGAAGCGCTAAAATTTTTGGTTTTGGTGTTTTGAATGCAGGTCTAAAAAAAGAATTCAAAAATGGAAGTAGTTTTCAATTTTCGGTAAGTGATATTTTTAGGACATTCGATATACGTTCGCGTGTAGGCACACTGACTCGGGAAGCTTTTGGGGATATATTTAATGTAAGATATAGGCCAGAATCCGGTTTTTCCCAAATTTTTCGAATTACATATTCCTATCCTTTTGGAAATAAAAAAGTTAGAGAAGCAAAGACAAAAACAGGAGCGGATTCTGAGAAGTCTCGATTATGATTTTTTAATATGACTAATGGAATCAATCTGAAATTCCGTTTTTTTCTAAAAATGAAGAGAGTTCTTGTATGCTTGGATTTTTGATGAATTCCGAACCATAGGTTATGGTAGGGAATTTTAATTTACCATCATACAATGAGCGAACGGTTTCTTCGGCTTCCGTATCGGTTTCTACATTAAAGTCTTCGAAGGTTATCCACTTCGATTGCATGTAGTTTCGTAAGGCGGAAGACTTCATGCACCAATCGGTTCCGTATAGTTTTAGACTAGGCATTTTTAGATTTTAATTTTAACAAAGCTGGCTGTATTTTTTCTGCGTTACCGACAATGAAGGGGGTCAATGACATGAGGATAATGGATACCGCTAAAAATATTTGATAATTTGTGGCACTTATAAGTTCGTATTCCAAACCACTTTGTGCCAACACAAAGGAAAATTCCCCTATTTGAGCAATTGAAAACCCAACAGCTATGGCGGTTTTCCAATCCAATTTCATGACTTTTACGGCCAAGATTCCGGCAATAGCTTTCACTGCAAAAGCAAATAAGGTCCAGAAAACGATCCAGCCTAAATCCGTCAGGAAGATTTCATAGTTCAAAAGCATTCCCATAGAGATGAAAAAGAAACTCATGAACACATAACGGAATGGCAAAAAACAAGATATGGCCATATGGTTGTAGTCGGTCTCGGCAATGATCAATCCGGCAATAAAAGCACCTAGGGCCAATGAAAGCCCTAATTGTTCCGTAAGTAGTGCAATACCAGTTACAATAAAAACGGTAGCAATTAAAAATACTTCTTGGCTTTGTACTTTCATCACCGTTTTCAAGAAAAATGGAATAACATACCTAGCTAGAACATAAGCAATACCGCCCATTAAGACCAGTTTGCCAAGCAACCATAACAAAGCGGTCAGAGGGTCGTCACCAGCACCTGCTAAAATTGGTGTAAAAAGCATCAACGGTACGATCATAATATCTTGAAACAGCAATACCGCAAGTATAAATTTACCATGTGGGGTAGTAATCTTATTTCTATCCTGCAAGGTCTTTACAACAATTGCCGTGCTACTTAGAGCATACAAGAATCCCCAAAAAATACTTTCTTCTACACTTGGGCGCATCAATAGCCAAATAAGTGCGGCGGTCAATATAATGGTGAAAAAAACTTGGGCGCTTCCTCCACCCAAAACATATTTCTGGATTTTCTTTAAGTTGCTGAATGAAAACTCCAACCCTACCGTAAAGAGCAGTAATATAATGCCAATCTCTGCATAGACATCTACTTCTTCCATATCGGCAAAATACTGGCTGGTGTTTGGGCTAAGAAGTACTCCCGTTATCAAATAGCCAATAATATATCTGATTTTTAAAAATTTACAGATTATTATAACGACTGTTGCCACCCCAAAAATAGCACAGATGTTAACAAGTATGTGGTGTTGCATGGAAGGTTTTCTTTACTCGAAAATTACAAATATTCCGAATGGAAACATTGATTTGTGTAGCAGAAATTCGTCTTGAATACTGTTAATTTTTTATAACTGAACAACGCTTATCTTTTAATGCTTAGTAATTTTTATTTAGAATTATTAAAAATAATAAGTATGTTTGTGAGCGTAATTTTTAGATACACCAAAAACTAAAAAGCGTGGGTGTAATACTTGTATTTATAGGTAGTTTATTACTTTATGCAAAATCGAAGCATTTTCCGGAATTTCTAAATTTCGTTGGAATAAGAGCAAGGCAAAAGCCAGTTTTGACTAGGGCAGTGGCTTATATTGCTTTTTTGCTTTCCATCTTAATATTTACTGTACAATTTGATTTTGCTACCGCTTTGGTCATATTTATGATAACAGTAATGTTAACCTTAGGCTTAATGATCATACTATTGCCTTTAAATCAAAAATACGTGTACCTCTTTGCGGGTTTGAGTTTAGTAGTGGTCGTAATAGAAAATATCCTTTAAGATGCCAGCCAATAAAAAACACTTATCGAGTTCGAGACAACGTTTTTTAAAGATCAGTGCGGGTATTTTAGGAGGTTATCTGGTTACCATTTTTGCCCATAATGCACTTGGGAGTCTCTTAACGGAAAAGGGAGGCTTGATAATAACCACGGCATATACTTCCTTTTTACTTTGGGCCACGTTATTGGTATTGGCCTTTATTGCCAAAAATGGCTGGAAAGTTTGGGGGTTATATATTCTATTATCTATCATTTTTGCATCAATCATTTTTTTGAGCAAATAGTTAAGGGAACTAACAAAAAGTAAAATCTAGTTTGATGAAATTGAAAGCTTTAAAACCAAGATTGCACAATGCGATGTTCCATACACATACCGTATCTGGTATTGTTATAAGTTTTGCTTTGTTTGTTTGCTTTTATGCCGGTGCCGTAGCACTATTTATGGATGAAATCTATCAATGGGAAAATCCAAATGCCAGAATCGAAGCTATAAACCCAGCAGAAGTTGACTATGATAAAATTGTAACAACTGTTGCAGTAAATGTTGAAGGTTTTGATCAAAGTGAACAATTTGGAGTTGTTCCGCCAAGTAAGGTGAATCCCCTAATTGAGTTTTATGGTAGCAAAACCAGTAGTTCCGATGTTACCGAAAGATTCACGGCTTCAATTCACCCAACAGAATATAAAATACTATCATTTGGAGAAGAACCAAGGACACATATGGCCCGGACTATTTATGAGCTCCACTACTTTCACCAAATACCCGTTATCGGCATTTATCTTTCTGGTTTAGTAGCATTCTTTTTTCTCTTTGCAGTGTTTACTGGAGTTTTGA
This sequence comes from Bacteroidota bacterium, assembly GCA_039030475.1. Lineage (GTDB taxonomy): Bacteria > Bacteroidota > Bacteroidia > Flavobacteriales > Flavobacteriaceae > Flagellimonas. Next base: position 1,138 of record JBCCEC010000023.1, on the reverse strand, counting down.
CACATTGGAAGAATATTGTAAATAAGTTCTATTCCTTTACAACGAAAGGTAAATGGAAACAGATTTGGACCAATGGTCATATATCATTAGGTATCATAACCTTGCCATTTCAAATCATATATGCGGTTACCGGTGCACTATTGGGATTATCACTACTCTTATTGGCACCTAGCGCTTTTCTTATGTTCGATGGGGATACCAATGAAGTCATTAAGGCCGTACGTCCGGATGCTGGAATCAAATACGATAAGAATGCCATGGTAATAGATGATGGAGTGAGTATTAACAGCATCTATGAAAATATTAATACCTCATATCCTGAAACCCCCATAACTTATATCTATGCCAGGAATTTTGGAAGAGAAGATGGTACCGTCAACGTAATAATCGATGATAAAAAAGGAATCACGGGCGATGGTATTTTTGTTTATGGTTATAAGGATGGTAAATTGTTGCAAGCCATAGAACCTAACAACAAAACCTATTCAAAGGGAACTTATGGTGTATTGATAAAATTGCACTACGCCACTTTTGGGGGTATTTTTCTCAAGATTATCTATTTTATCCTTGCAATGATTACATGCTATATCATCCTAAGCGGGGTTATGATTTGGAGAACAGCGCGCGACAATAAAAAATATACCGATAAACAACGTAGATTTCATCACAGGGTAACCAAATTCTACCTAGCCATTTCATTATCCATGTTCCCGGCATTGGCACTTATTTTTATTGCCAATAAACTGGTTCCTTTAGAAATTGTTGATCGGGTGTCTTACGTAAATACGATTTTCTTTTTGGGTTGGCTCCTGTTGACCATAATAGGTCTTTTTTGGAACGACTATCGCAAACTGAACCGAAATTATATCTTTTTAGGAAGTGTATTGGCACTTTTCATACCTGTAATCAATGGTTTAATTACTGGTGACTGGATATGGAAAACCCTGAGCAATGAACAGTACTACGTGTTTAGTGTAGATGTAACTTGGTGTATCATTGGCGTATTTGGGTTGCTTATCTGTCAATTCAATTTAAACAGTAAAAAAGACAATGAGCCTGTTTTAAAGGATTCAGAAAACAAATTAACTGCAAAACCTGAATTCCAAGAAGAAAGGACTCCTGTATTACAATCCTTCTC